>JASJBI010000010.1 GCA_030066595.1 Alphaproteobacteria bacterium
CCGGCCAAGAAATGGTGGCTCGACCTCGAGATCGTCGACGGCGTCTGCGTCGAGCCCGTGGCCGGAACCAACCAGCGCGACATCGACTTGAGCCTCAACACCGACCCGGCCAAGCAGAAGATGGCCTATTACCACGCGGACATGATGCCGGTACCCAACGACACCCATGCGCAGCCGGTCGACCGCAAGGCGGCGCTGGCCGCGGCGGAGCTGTTGGAGACGCCGGCCGAGGCCCGCGCCCGCAAGGCCCGCGGCGAGGCCCCGCCCAAGCACTATGCGCCGACGCCCCCGGCCGAGGGCGGGCCCAAGGGCCCGAAGTTCGACCTCAAGAGCTATGGCGGCGGGTCGGGCAAGCCGGGGCGGTAGAGAAAACGGCCGGGCGGCAGCGCCACCCGGCCGCTTTGCTTGGGTGAGAGGCCGCCCGGGCCTTACATGCCGGTCTTGACCGGCTTGACGTAGGGCTCCTTCTTGGCGGTCAGCGCGGGCCCGTCCACATCGGTCCGGCTCTCGCCGAAGGAATAGACCCCGTCGCCATCGGTGTCGTAGTGCAGCATCGCGAGGTATCCCTCAGTGTCGGTGCTGTCGACCTCCACGACGACATCGGTGCTGTCGCCGGCCTCGACCATGGTGTGGCCGATGGAGCTGGGGATCACCGGCTGGCCATTCTTGATGGCGTGGATGACGACGAAGCCGGGCTTGTCGATCTTCACCGCCGGAAAGGTGATCTTCGTACCGTTCACCTCGGCGTTCTCGGCATCGATGTTGAGGTGACCGGCCAGCGCGGGGTTGGCGGACAGAGCGGTCACGGCGACGGCCGCGACCAGACGATAGCGAAGCATGGGTTTCTCCCTCAAATGCTCTCTGCCGGCTCCAGGACGCGGAGCGGCTCATGCGCTCAACTACGGTCCGGGACGCCGCAGGGATGCATCCGCTTCGGTTTTCTCGATTTTTCTGTCGGATCGGCCGCAGCGCGCGGTCAGTACAAGAGATGCGGCGTCCGGGTCTGGGCCCAGGCCTGCTCGTCCTTGGTCAGGCGTGCGTCGAAGTCGGCGGGTCCCGTGGCCGGGTCGTCGACCCACTCCCGCAGAAACGTGCCGCCGCTCAAGAGATCGATCGCCAGCCGTTCGGTCTCGTACTCGTAAGGGAACTTTCGCCAGATCTCGTAGTCGGGATAGTCCAGCCGGAGGGCCTTGAGGAACAGCGCCGCCAGCCGGTAGGGCCGGAAGGCGTCGTGGCGATAAGCGGCGTTGTCCGTGTGGATCTGCAGGCCCGCGCACAATTCGCCGGCATGCTTGTGGAAGGTCGGCTCGAACCAGCACGGCCTCAGCGTGCAGCCGGCGAGCCACGCGGGCTGCAGCGCGGCCATGCGGGCGAGGATCCGCTCGACATCGAGGTCCGGCGCGCCGATCACTTCGAGCGCCGTGGTGGTGCCGCGGCCTTCCGAGAGCGTCGTCCCCTCGAACAGCACGGTCCCGGGGAAACACCGCGCCATATTGAGGGACGAGGCGTTGGGGCTCGGGTTGACCCAGGACAGCTCCAAGAGCGGCCAGCCATAGCCAGGCGCCGCCAATGGATCGTAGCCCTCCATCGGCACGACGGTCAGGTCCACGTCCAGCTCCGCCTCCTCGGCGTACCATTTGGCGAGCTCACCGAGGGTGAGCCCGTGCCGCATGATCAACGGCGCGGCGCCGACAAAGCTGGTCCAGCCGTCTTCGAGAACGGTGCCTTCGATCGGCCGCCCCACCGGGTTCGGACGGTCGAGCACCCAGACGCCCTTGCCATGGGCGGCGCACGCGTCGAGGACGTAGCAAAGGGTGGTTACATAAGTGTAGATGCGGGTGCCGATGTCCTGGAGGTCCACCAACAGCACGTCGAAGGCCTGCATCATGTCATCGGTCGGGCGCCGGGTCTCGCCATAGAGGCTGTAGACCGGGATGCCGTGCCGCGGGTCCCGGTAGTCCTCCGACTCGACCATGTTGTCCTGCTTGTCGCCGCGCATGCCGTGTTGCGGGCCGAAGGCGGCGGCGAGCTGGATTTCGGCGCAGTCCGCCAAGGCGTCGAGGGCGTGTGCCCCGTGGCCGGTCAGGGAGGCGGCATGGCCCAAGAGCGCGACCTGGCGTCCGGCGAGCCGCTGGCGCAGCTTCTTGTCTTCGAGAAGCGTGTCGATGCCCAGTTCCATCGCGGCCAGATACTGCGCCAGATTCGCCGCGAGCGCACGGTCCCTCTTTGGCAATCGCGGGGCGCAGGGCGAAACCGTGGTGGTCAGACCGGCGCGAGGGGTCTGGCTAAGGTCAGTCCAGCCACAGTTGCACGATGGAGGCCGCCAGCAGAAGCCCCAGCACGCCGTTCAGAACGCGCCATTGCCACTCGGTCCGAAGTGTCCGGGCCAGGACCACGCCGCCGGCGCACCAGAGAGCGAGCGACAGGATTGCCGCCAGGCCGAAGGTCGATCCCATGATCAGGGCGAGATCGAGCGGGCTCGCCGCCAAGGCGGCGAAGGAGGCCGCGGCGCCGAACGCCATGGCCCAGCCCTTCGGATTGACCATGAGCAGCGCAAAGCCGCCGGAAAACCCGATCGGTGCCGTGCGACCGCCGCCGCCCGACTGCGGCGCCCCGGCGCGCGCGATCCGGTAGGCGAGCCACAGCAGGTAGGACGTGCCGACCAGCTTCATGCCCAGCTCCAGGACCGGGAGGGTTTGCAGCAGCGCGGCCAGGCCGGTTGCGGCGGCGGCGGCGAGCGCCGCCAGGGCTGCGGCGATGCCGGCCATCAAGGGTACGCTCCGCCGGAACCCGAACTGCGCGCCCGAGGCGGTCGCAAGCGTTGTCGCCCCGCCCGGCGTGACCGTGGCCACGATGGCGAACAGGATGAGGGAATACAGCGTCTCCGACATGGCGCGCTCCTTTTGAGCCACGCTCATGATATGGCTGCGGCTTTTCATTATGGAATCGAATAATCTTTATTGTTTGTATTAGGCATGCTAATATGTTTTCATGATCCGGAACCTGGACATTGGCCTCGTGCGCGCCTTCGCGGCGGTGGCCGACTGCGGCAACATGACGACCGCGGCCGACGCGCTGGGCCTCACCCAAGGGGCGGTCAGTCAGCAGATCAAGCGGCTGGAAGAGGCGCTCGACTGCATCCTGTTCGACCGCAGCAAGCGGGGGCTGACCCTGACCAAGCGCGGCGAGCATCTGCTCGGGCTGGCCAGGCGGTTCCTGGATCTGAACGACGAGATCTTGGCGGAGATGACGGCACCCGCGGTTCGTGGCGAGGTCCGCCTCGGCATGCCCTACGATCTCGTCACGGTCTACTTGCCGACCGTGCTGCGCGGCTTCGCCGAGTCCCATCCGCAGGTGGACGTCTCGCTGATCTGTGGCGCCTCGCCGGACTTGGTTGCGGATCTGAACAAAGGCGAAGTCGATGTCGCCGTGGTGGAAGAGCCGATCGACGAGGCAGCGGGCGAGTGCCTCTGCGTCGAGCGCCTGTTGTGGATCGGCAGCAGGGACGGAAAGGCCCATCGCAAGCGTCCGCTGCCGCTCTCGATCGTCAGCGAAACCTGCGCCTTCCGGCCGGCGATCTTCGAGGCCCTGCGAAAGGCGGGCACCGCCTGGCGGACCGTTTTCGAGAACGGCAACATCGAGGCGACCATGACGACGGTCAGGGCCGATCTGGCGGTGACGGCCTCGCTCGCCTCGGTCATTCCGGCGGATCTGGAGGTGCTGACCTCTGACTCAGGTCTGCCGGAGCTGCCCAGCTTCTCGATCAGCCTGCATCAACGCCGCGCCGATCCCAATCCGGCCATCGAAGAGTTGGCCCGTCACATCCGCCGCGAGGTGGTTGCCCAAACCCGGCGCGCGGCCTGAGCCATCGCGCAAGGGGGAGGACTGCCATGCGTCGATTTATGTTCCTTGCGTCCATCATCCTTACGCTCACCGTCTTTGCCCCGCCGCTGCAAGCGCATATGGCGGGCAAGGGAGACTTCCAGATCACGCATCCCTGGGCCAAGCCCTCGGACAAGGATACGACCGCGGCCTATCCGACGCTTTCGAATGACGGCGAAACGGCCGTTGTCATCCGCGCGGTCGCGACGCCGGTGGCCAAGCGGGTGAAGCTCTTCCTGCGCGAGGCTGCGGCGGCTGAGCTGGTCGTCCCGGCGGGCGAGGTGTTCGGCCCCGACGAACTGTGCTTACAGTTGATCGGTCTCAACCGGCCGCTCAAGAAGGGCGATCACTTCCCAATGACGCTCACGCTCGCCAACGGCGACGAGATCGAGTTCCACGTGGTCGTCGGCGAGGACACGGTGATGCCGCAGCTGAAGATGGGCCAGGAGAACTGAGCCCGGGCATCCGCTGGTGTCCGGCGGCGCGCCGGTGATCCCGCCAGCCCGAGGCGTCCACTCGGTTGCCGCTATCTCTGCCCGGCGATCGGCGTGGCGAACTGGGGCTCGGTGTCCCAGGGGAACTGGATCCAGGTGTCCTGGCTCACCTCGGTCACGTAGCTGTCGACCATGGGCCGGCCCGCGGGCTTGGCGTAGACGGTGGCGAAATGCGCCTTGGGGATGATCTCGCGCAGAGCCCGGAAGGTGCCGCCGGTGTCCACCAGGTCGTCGATCACCAGCCAGCCGTCGCCGTCCCCCGGCGGCGACTTCAGGATCTCCACGTCGCTGCGGGTCTTGTGCTCGTAGCTGGACACGCAGGCCGTGTCGACCATCCGCAGGTCCAGCTCGCGGGCGATCACAGTGGCCGGCACCAGCCCGCCGCGGGCGACGCCGATCACGCCGGTCCAGGGTCCCCCTTCGACCAGCCGCCAGGCGAGCGCCTTGGAATCCCGGTGCAGTTCCTGCCAGGAAACCGGGAAGTTCTTGGTATAGCCTTCCGAAGTCGACACGCGTCACCTCCCTTCGCAGAGCGCGGCGAGTGTAGCGAATTCCGCCGCCCTGTGGAAACGGCGGCGGGCCAGCGCGATTCCACCGCCGTGGAACCTGTATTAGAGTCGCGCCAGGTGCGCGGGCGGCGGGCGCCGCGACAACAGCGAGGCGAGGGTCGGGAGCATGATCAGCAAGGGGTTCAAGCAGTTTCTCGCCGAGGCCAACGCGGTCATCGAGACCATCTCGGTGGTCGAGGCCAAGGAGATGTTCGGGCGCGAGGACGTGGTCTTCGTCGACGTGCGCGAGGGGGAGGAATGGAGCCGGGGACGAATCGCCGGCGCCGCGCATGCGCCCCGCGGCTTCCTCGAGTTCTTGGCCGATCCGGAAAGCCCGATGCACAACGCGGCCCTCGACCCGGACAAGCGGCTGGTGCTCTATTGCGCGACCGGCGGACGCTCGACGCTCGCGACCCGGACGCTCAGGGAGATGGGATTCGAGCGGGCGTGCCACATCGCCGGCGGCTTCAACGCCTGGCTCGAGGCGGACGGTCCGATCGAGCGATAGTTCCGCGTCGGCTTACTCGTGCGTCGCCCTTCGAGACGCCGCCTTCATCCAGACCAGGCCTGACGGGCCGTCGCGAAGGAAAAGGCGGCTCCTCAGGACGAAGCGCCACCCGGGATGAGCACCCGGCTAACGCACGTAGATTCGCACCTCGTCATGGGCAAGGCCTGGCCGGGCCGAGGCCGAGACGCGCACCCGCTCCCGCGGCACGCCCATCTCCAACATCGTGGCCAGCACGCGCTGCGCCCGCTCGCTCGAGTCGGGCGGGATCTCCCGGTCGCCACCTGCGGCGGGGGCGAGCGCGAGCAGATCGAAGCGCACATCGGGCCGGCGCGCAACCGCGCTCCGCACCGCGTCGTAGAGCGGTGCCGCGTAGTTGACGTCAGGCTGCGTGAAGCGGATCGTGACCAATGGGCGGCGGGTCTCCGGCTTGCCGCTCTTACTGCCTTCCGTCACCGGGGCGGCCTGCGGCGGCGGTACCACCGCGCGGGGCGCCGGCCGGCTGGTCGCGGCGGCCGGACTGGCCTTGCGCGCCAGCTTCTGCTGCGTCGCGGGCTGCTGCGCGGTCTGTTGGCCCTTGGGTGGAGCAGCCCCTGCCGGCGGCTTGGTCGGCGCCGCGGCGGCCGCGGGACGTCTGGCCGACTGCATGGCTTCGCCGCCGCGGTTGATACGCTTGGCGATCTGCGTGAGCTTTTCCCGCTGCCGGTTGGCGTAATCGTTCTGGCTGGCGGTGTCGTCGCGGATCTCGTCTTTCATCTTGTCGAGCACCGCCAGCGTGTTCGCCGCCTGTTTCGAGATCTGGACGGTCTGGGCCTTGTCCGCCTTGCTCGCGCTGTCGAGCTCGGCGGTGTCCTTGGCCGAGGCGATCAGGCGGGTGAGCGAGCGCCGGTCGATGTCCACCTTGGTGGCAAGCGCGTTGAGCCGGTCGATCTCGAGATAAATCAAGTCGAGCTGGATGCGCGCCTGCTGGAGCCGGTCGCGGTTGACCTTCTGGCGCATGACCTCGCGAATCTCGACATAGTCTTCCGACTTGGCGACCAGCGCGGCGCGAATCTTCTGCAGCTCGGTGTTGCGATCCTCCGCGTCCCGGCGGAGCTCGATCAGCAGGTCTGTCAGGTTGGCGACCGTTCGGCTGGCGCCGGTCTCGCCGGCCTGCGGCATGGTCACCGGCGGGCTGCGGAAGTAGGTCACGCCCAAGGCCGGCGCTCGCTCGACCGGCGGAGGTTCGTCCTTTTTCTTCTTCTTCTTGGCGTCGGGCGGTTCGGGTTGTTCGCCCGCGAACGAGGTGAACAGCACCTTGTCCGTGGCCTCGCAGGCCCCAAGGGCGACGACGAGTCCCAGCGTCAGTGCGGAAAGGGCGACCCTGGCGACAGCGGAGCGGGTTCTAGCGGTCATGGATCCAACGAATCGGAAGGCACCGGATGATCTGCCCGGACCCTGCCACCAAACGCTTGCAGTGACAATGACATTCCACCGCCGGCGTGCCGGCCTGAGGACGCGAGCCAGCCGCACTCGGTGCGCGAACGACGGCCGCCCTTGTAAAGGGCAGACGATTTGATTAGTTAGGGACGCAATTCCTTCGGCGCGACGGTTGGATCGCGCCCGCGGCGCCCGTAGCTCAATTGGATAGAGCGTCTGACTACGGATCAGGAGGTTGGGAGTTCGAGTCTTCCCGGGCGCGCCATCTCTATTCCGGCATCATCCTGCGGACCGCACTATCGCTTCGGATGGCCGTGCTCTGCCGGGCGGTCCTGTGCGCGCAATGACATCCGTCTGACTCCCCCCGCCGGCGCGTCGCGACTTTCCAAGCCCGAAGCGCTCCGGAATTGAGTACACAGGGCGGGAAGCGCATTATCGGGCGGCGTGGCCGAACGGCTTGGGTTGGGGCTTGATGAAGCTGGGCATGTTGGTGAGAGGCCTCGTGGTGATTGCAACGGTCGCGTTGGCGATCGTCATCATTCGCGAATCCAGCCTGGCGACGAGCGTCGACGACCTAAAGGCATGGGTCGACGGCGAGGTGCACGGCCACGGGCTCTCGGGCGGACTGCTGTTCATCGCCGCGGGCGCCCTGTTCACCGCGGTCGGCCTTTCGCGACAGGTGATCGCCTTCATCGGCGGCTATGCGTTCGGGGTCGGCCTCGGCACCGGACTGGCGCTGGTCGCGGGACTTGGCGGCGTCATCGCGGCGTTCAGTTACGCGCGGTTTCTCGGGCGCGACGTCGTCTCGGCGCGATTTCCGGCGCGCATTCGGCGGCTCGACGAGTTTCTGCAAGTCAATCCGTTCCTCACGACGCTCGCCGTGCGTCTGCTGCCGATCAGCAACAATCTCGTTGTCAATCTGACAGCCGGGATCACGAACGTGCCGGCCGTCCCGTTCTTCGCCGCCTCGGCGGTTGGCCATCTGCCACAGACGCTGGTCTTCGCACTGATCGGAAGCGGGCTGGCCCAAGGCATCTATCTCAAGACCGCGGTCGCGATCGTCCTCTTTCTGGTCTCGGTGGCGATCGGGACTGTTCTGTTTCGCAGATTCCGCCGTGACGCCCGACAAGCCGCATCCGTCGAGGCCCTCCTCGATCAGGCCGAAGCCAAGGCCGCCGAGATCGCGCGCTGAGCTTTTGAATACGACCAGAGCTCGGTTGATCGCGCGCTAGGCTGCCACAGCAGCCCATCTGGCGCGAAGCGCGCAGGCGGGAACATGAAGACCGGGCCTGCGGAAACAAGGGAAACCAAATTCCCAAGCCGCTGACGCTCGGCTGAAACATGGGCGGCGTATACCGGCACCCCTGCAGTCGTGGCCGAACGGATCAGGATGCTCCGTCCGACGCCCTGGCCATTGGCCGAACAAAGGGCCAACCCCGCGTGCTCAGCGCACCCGGTGGCGGCGCCCCGGACCGGTTGCCGCCTTCGCAACCCCGAGGGTCCGGGGCGCCAGCCCGCACAGAGCCGGACCCGCGCCTTTCCTTTTCCGGTCCGCGACTCCAGATTCGCGATGTCGTCCGCAAGGAGGAGTGCCCGAACCGATGAGTGTCCCGAGGGAAGATCTTGCCGGCTTTGCCCGCCGCCTCTTTGGTACGCGCGGCACCCAGGCCTATCGCGACGCACTGCAGATGGCGCGCGACTATGGCAGTATCGGCCACCACGACGGCCACGTCGCCTGGACCACGGTGGCCAATCACCTGGCGATGCTGATGGAAGAGGACCGGGGCAGGCGCTGACCGGCCGTCGGGCTCGATCCCTGCGACCGACCGGCGAGGGTCAGTGTTCGCGCCCCCGGCGCCAGTCCCAGGGCGCTGTGAACGGGCCCAGCCAGATGCCCAGCTTTTCCTGCCGCGCCTTCCGTTCCGCGTCGCGATAGTTGGACGGCGCTTTCGGCGGCACCGCGGCGTAGCCGGCGCCGACCATCTCCTCGCCCAGATCAAGCGTCACGTCGGCGATCCCGAACGGCCGGAGACAGCGGCCGACCCGCTCGCCCCGTTCGTCCCGTTCGTGGACGTCGCATTCCACCACCTGCTGATGGGCCAACGCCGCCAGGAAGGCGCGCGCGTCCAGGCCGCAGTGCCAAGTCTCGCCGGCCTCGGTCCGGCAGGTCTGATCGAGTTCCGGCGCGTCCATGCCGGCCAGGCTGATGGCCACGCCCCCGACCGCCAGGGTATCGCCGTCGATCACGTAGGCGACCCCGGCAAGGTGCTCGGCCGCCGCCGGCGCGGCCACAGCCGCCAGAAGACCGGCCGCACTCAGGGTTCTGATCCATGTTTGCATGGGCTCGTCCCCTCGGTAGCCCCACCGGCCCACTTTAGGCTGTTCGCCGCGTTCCCGACAGGGGCGCCGCCGGCGCGCCCATCGGCAATGCCGCTGACTCGGACGCGTCAAAGGAGTACAACCAACCCGCCGCAGCAAGGAGCATCGGGTCGCCATGGCCGACACCAAAAAAGCGACGACGCAAGCCAGGACCACGGACACAGCAGATACCGACAAACAGCCGCCGTCCACGAGCGAGCCCGAGCGGTTGCCGCTCTTCTACAAACAGCCCGAGCCTCTGAGCCCCGAGCGGCATGGTGCAAAGTCGCTGCGGCCCCTCGAGAGCTACGGCATTGCCGCCAATACCAACGCGCTGCCGTTGAATGCCGTCGAGTTCCCGCTGGCCGCCCGCCACTACCCGATCGTTTTCACGCAGGCGGACCCGGCCATGCCGGTTGCCGTGGTCGGCCTGCGCACCGATCAGAACCTGTTTGTGAGCGCGTCGGACGGAAGCTGGGCGGACAACGCCTATATTCCCGCCTATGTCCGCCGCTATCCGTTTATCTTCATGGACGGACCGGATGACGGCCAATACATCCTGTGCGTGGACGAGACTTCCGAGCTATTGGTCGACGGAGAAGAACGGCCGCTGTTTGACGGGGAGAAGCCCTCGGACGTCGCGGACAACGCCCTAAAGTTCTGTTCGTCCTTCCATCGGCAATACACGCTGACCCAGGCTTTCGCACAGGGTCTGGCAGAGAAGGACCTGCTGATGCCCAACCAGGCCAAGGTCAAGCTTCCCAGCGGTGAAGAGTTGGGCCTCGGCGGTTTCCGCATCGTCGATGAGAACAAGTTCAATGGGCTCGCGGACGAGGTCTTCCTCGACTGGCGCAAGAAGGGCTGGATCGGCCTGATCTACGCCCACTTCTTCTCCGGGGCGAACTGGGCGGCACTGGCCAATCGCGTGGCCGACCGGCCCTGACCCCGCGGGGGCCGGCCGGGCAGCGCTCTTCCCATAACACGGAATACGTCTTGCGGACGTTGATTTGCGCGCAGCGTGACTTAGTTCTGAGAGTATTGATCAGAGCGGTTGCCGTCGCACGCGTACGTCGGTTCTTTCGAGGCCGGCTCTCGACGCACAGGCACCACCACAGGCTATGGCGACGCCGAGGTAAAGCCACGGCGGCGCCCGAGGGGTCGGTCCGGGGACGGGACCGGCCCCTCGCTCTGTTGGCGATCGCGTTGGATAGCGCGCCCAAAAAAAACGCCCCCGCGCTCGGAGCCGAGCGGCGGGGGCGTGCTGCTTCCGTGCAGAGGAGCCGATGGCTTAGCCGTTGGCCACCTTCTTTTCCTGGCCCGGCGTCTGCGAACCCGAGAGCTCTTTCTTGATCGAATCGAACTTGGCGTCATGGGCCCCTTTGTCCTCCGGTCCGAGCGGCTTGCTGCCCTGTGCTGCGCCGCTGCGCCCGACCCGGTGGCACTGTCCCTCAAAGAAGGCACCGGCCTCGATCGCCAGAGATTCTTCCACTGCCAGGGTGCCGTCCACCTTGGCCGAGCTGGCCATGGTCAGGACGCGTGTCGTCACCTTTCCTTTGAACTGGCCGGCGATCGCTACCGTGTCGGCCTTGAGCTGGCCGTTGACCGAGCCCGTTCTGCCGATGGTGAGCCGCTCGCACTTGACCTTGCCCTCGACGCTGCCGTCGACCTGAAGATCGCTCTCGCCGATCAGATCGCCGGTGATGCTGACGCCTTCGGCGATCAAGGATACGGCCGAGCCGCCGGTCTTGGTCTTCGGGCTGGGGGAGGGCTTGGAGAAATTCGTTGTCTGTCCCGGTTCGTCGTCAGATTTGAAGAACATTCTGGCCTGCCTTTGCACCTGAGGGTCGATCCCAACTGACGCGACGAAGAGGTCGTTCGCAAGACGCACTCTGGTTGCTTCATATGAATATATGGTTAACCAAACTGACAGGCCGTTGATCTGGCGAGGCTGATCCGGCTCAGGACGCCGGTCCGTGGCGGATCCGCGCCAGATCGCCTCGCAACAGGTATATTGGCGGGATGACAGCGCCGCGCATCGTCTCCCTCATTCCCAGCGCGACCGAGATCGTCTGCGCCCTCGGGTTTCGCGACGGCCTGGTCGGCCGCTCCCATGAATGCGACTACCCGGCCGGGGTCGAGGCGCTGCCCGCCCTGACGGCATCCAAGCTCGACCTCGAAGGCACCAGCTACGAGATCAACCAACGGGTCCTGGCGGTGGTCCAGGAGGGGCTGTCGGTCTATCGAGTCGACGGCCCGCTGCTCAGGCAGCTGGCGCCGGATGTGGTCGTGACCCAGTCCCAGTGCGAGGTCTGCGCTGTCAGCCGCGCGGAGCTGGAGGCGACCGTGGGCCGATTCCTGGACCGCCCACCCGCCATCGTGTCGCTGGAGCCGAATGGGCTCGCGGATGTGTGGGCCGACATGCGCCGCGTGGCGGACGCGCTGGACGCGAGCGAACAGGGGCGGGAGCTGGTCGCCCGGCTCTGCGCGCGCATGGATGGCATTCGCCTGAAGGTCGCGAAATTCGCCACCGACAGACCGCGCGTGGCCACCGTGGAATGGATCGACCCGCTGATGGCCGGCGGCAACTGGATGCCCGAGCTGGTCGCCATGGCCGGCGGGCGGGAGCTGTTCGGCACCGCCGGCGCGCATTCGCCCTGGATCACTTGGGACGCCTTCAGAACCGCGGACCCGGAGGTGATCCTGATCCCGCCCTGCGGATTCGACATCGCGCAGACGAAGGCCGAATTGCCGGCGCTGGCGGCCCAGCCCGGCTGGCGCGAGCTGTCGGCGGTGCAGGCCGGCCGGATCTATATCTGCGACGGCCAGCAATACTTCAATCGGCCTGGTCCCCGGGTGGTCGAGACGCTCGAGATCATCGCCGAGATCTTGCACCCGATGCTGTTCGACTTCGGCCACGAAGGGTCCGGCTGGGTCCGACTCTGATCCCCGCCGGATACGACTAACCCGCAGAAAACGGCCGATTAGCCGTAGCAAGGACGGGCCGAATCGATTATACGGTTGCGGCCGGGGATCCGGGCGTCAGCGGGAGACGAGCAGATAACCATAAGCGTCGCCATCGTTGGATCCGGACCCGCCGGGTTCTATACCGCCGAGGCGCTGTTGCGGTCGGACGCCGATGTCGCCATCGACATCGTCGAACGGCTGCCGACGCCCTTCGGCCTGATCCGCGCCGGGGTCGCGCCGGATCACGAGAAGACCCGCAATGTCTCGCGCAGCTATGCCGCGACTGCGGCCGAGGATGCGGTTCGATTCTTCGGCAATGTCGAAGTCGGCAAGGACGTCACCATCGCCGAGCTGCAAGAGATGTACGATGCCGTGGTGCTGGCCGTGGGCGCGCCCAAGGACCGCAAGCTGGGCATCCCGGGCGAAGACAAGGGAAACGTCTTCGGATCCGCCGATTTCGTCGGCTGGTACAACGGCCATCCGGACTTTCGCAATCTGGATCCGGACCTGAACATCGACGCGGTTGCGGTCATCGGCGTCGGCAACGTAGCGATCGATATCGCGCGCATCCTGGTGCGGACGGGCGGCCGTCTCGATCAGACCGACATCGCGGATCACGCCAAGGCGGCGGTCACCAGCGCCTCCATTACGGATGTCTATCTGTTCGGCCGGCGCGGTCCGGTCGAAGCCAAGTTCACCAATGTGGAGCTCCGGGAGATGGGTGCATTGACCCTGGCGGACCCGGTGGTCGATGCGGACCAGATTCCCGCCGAGGTGACCGGCGACTGGTCGGATCGCGACCGGCGGCTGCGGGAGCGAAACCTCGCGACCCTGAGGGAGTTCGCCGCCCGCCCGCGGGGCCAGAAGCCCAAGCAGGTGCATTTCGTGTTCTGCGCGGCACCGGTCGAGATCCTGGGGGGCGACACCGTCACGGGCCTGCGGCTCGAACGGACCCGGGTCGAGAGCGGCCGGGCCGTGGGCACCGGCGAGACGTTCGACGTGTCTTGCGGCCTGGTGATCCCCGCGATCGGCTACGCCTCGCATCCCATCCCCGGCGTGCCGTTCAATGCGGACCGCGGCCGAATCGAGTGCCAGGATGGGCGCGTGGCGCCCGGTCTCTACGCGGTCGGCTGGGCCAAGCGGGGGCCGACTGGTGTGATCGGCACCAACAAGCCCGACGGCAAGCAGGCCGCCGCACAGATCCTCGAAGACATCGCGGCTGGAAGCAAACCCGGGCGAGACGCTTTGGAGGCAGCGCTCGCGGCCAAAGGGGTGCGTTGGGTGTCCTGGGAGGACTGGCAGAAAATCGATGCCGCCGAGCAACGGGCCGCGCAGGACGGATCGCCGCGGCGCAAGTTCACGACGATCGCGGAGATGATCTCGATCCTGGACTGAGGCCCCTGCACACCCTATCTATCTGTTGAGAGAGCGGATATTATAGGTCTAAACTAATTTCCGCTCATCCGGCGAGCGTTGCTGGCGGTGCGCGATACCGATGTTGTGACTGGGTGCGCGCGAGAATCGGGTGACATTGCCGGCGAGGAGCGCAATATTCACTCTTTGTCCCGGAGTGAAAGGTAGATTGGCCGGACGCCGGGCCGTGGGGCATAGAGGAGACTGGAGACTATGACAGCCGTGACCGTCGAGGCGGAGGCGCCTCCCGATCGCCGGGAGATTCAGTCCGCCGTCATTCGCTTCGCCGGAGATTCCGGCGACGGCATGCAGCTCACCGGCGGCCAGTTCACGCAAGCCACGGCGCTGGAGGGCAACGACCTCGCGACCTTCCCGGATTTCCCGGCCGAGATCCGCGCGCCAGCCGGCACCACCTTCGGGGTCTCCGCCTTCCAGATCAATTTCGGCGCCCGCGACATCATGACCTCCGGCGACGAACTAGACGTGCTGGTCGCCATGAACCCGGCCGCCCTCAAGGTGAACATCGCCGACGTCAAGCCCGGCGGCGTGATTCTGGTCGACACCGGCGCCTTCAGCGAGCGCAACCTGACCAAGGCCGGGTACGAGGCGAGCCCGCTTACCGACGGCAGCCTCGAGAAGTACCGCGTCGTCGAGATCGACATGTCCCGGCACACGATCGAGTCGGTGAAGGAGTTCGGCCTGTCGAACAAAGAGGCCCTGCGCTCCAAGAACATGTGGGCGCTCGGGCTGGTCTACTGGATGTACCGACGGCGCCGCAAGGCGACGATCGATTGGCTCGAGCAGAAATTCGCCAAGCGTCCGGAGGTCGCCAACGCCAATATCTCCGCGCTCAACGCCGGTCACGCGTTCGGCGAAACGGCGGAGATGCCGGAGGAGATTGGCGGCTACACGATACCAGCAGCGCACATCGCGCCGGGCGAATACCGCACCGTGACCGGCACGGAAGGCGTGGCCTGGGGTCTGATGGCAGGGGCGCAGCTTGCCGACCTGGATATCTTCTTCTCGGGCTATCCGATCACGCCGGCCTCGGGGCTGCTGCACACCCTTGCGCGGCTCAAGCAGTATGGGGTGGTCACCTTCCAGGCCGAGGACGAGATCGCGGCGGTCTGCGCCGCCATCGGAGCGTCCTATTCCGGTTCGTTGGGTGTGACCTCGAGTTCCGGCCCCGGCATCGCGTTGAAGACCGAGGCGCTGGGTCTCGCCCTCGTGGCCGAACTGCCGTTGGTGGTGGTCAACGCACAGCGCGGCGGGCCATCGACCGGCATGCCGACCAAGACCGAGCAGTCGGATCTGTTCCAGGCGGTCTGGGGGCGCAACGCCGACAGCCCCCTGGCGGTGCTCGCGGCGCGCTCGCCGGGCGACTGTTTCGAGGTCGCCATCGAGGCGATCCGCATCGCGGTCAAATACATGACTCCGGTTTTCCTGCTGACGGACGGCTATATCGCGAACGCGGCGGAACCCTGGCGGATCCCTGACCTCGACAAATACGAAGCCTTTCCGGCCGAGTTTCGCACGGACCCCGAGGGTTTCCAGCCCTATCTCCGCGACACGGAGACGCTGTCGCGGCCTTGGGTCAAGCCCGGCACGCCTGGGCTGATGCACCGGATCGGCGGGATCGAGAAGGACTACTCCTCCGGCAACATTTCCTACGATCCCGAGAACCACCAGCGCATGACTGAGGTGCGCGCCGCCAAGATCCTGGGCATTGCCAACGACATTCCGCCGCAAGCGGTGGAGCTGGGCAATGACAGCGGTGCGTTGGCGGTGGTCGGCTGGGGCTCGACCCACGGGCCGATCAACCGCGCGGTCGAGCGAGCCCGTGAGGACGGCCTCGACGTCTCGCATATCCACATCCGCCATCTCTGGCCGCTGCCGCGCAATCTGGGGGACCTGCTGAAGGGCTTCCAGCGCGTCCTGGTGCCGGAGATGAACAATGGTCAGTTGGTCAAGATCCTGCGGGCGGAGTATCTGATCGACGCCGAGCCGCTGGATCGGGTCACCGGTAAACCCTTCAAGATCGCCGAGATCGAGGAAGCGATCCGGCAACGCGTGGAGAAGTGACATGAACGTCGTATCCCCGCCGCAAGAGCGCAAGCCCAAGGATTTTGCGTCCGACCAGGAGGTCCGCTGGTGCCCGGGCTGTGGCGACTACGCCATCATCAAGGCGGTGCAGCGCACGCTTGCCGATCTCGAAGTCGACCCGGCCAACACGGTGTTCGTCTCCGGCATCGGCTGTGCCGCGCGTTTCCCCTATTACATGGAGACCTATGGCTTCCATACGATCCACGGCCGCGCGCCCGCCTTCGCGACCGGTATCAAGCTCGCCAATCCGGAGCTCGACGTGTGGATCGTCTCGGGCGATGGCGACGCATTGTCGATCGGCGGCAATCATGTGATGCACATTCTCAGGCGCAATCTCGATGTGCAGTTCCTCCTGTTCAACAACGAGATCTACGGCCTGACCAAGGGCCAGTACTCGCCGACCTCGCGCCAAGGCACCCGTTCTCCGTCGACGCCCTTGGGCTCGCTCGACAGCCCGGTCTTGCCGGTGTTCTTCGCGCTGGGCGCGGGCGCGCGGTTCGTCGCCCGTTCGGTGGACACGATGCAGAAGCATCTGCCTGGGATGCTCAAGCGCGCCTCCGAACACAAGGGCGCGTCGTTCGTCGAGATCTTCCAGAACTGCATCGTCTACAACGACGGCGCCTTCAATCATTTCACCGCCAAGGACGCGGCCGAGGACATGCAGATCCTCCTGGAGCACGGCAAGCCGCTGATCTTCGGCAGAAACCGCGACAAGGGGCTCCGCCTGCTGCCCAATCAGACCTTTCTCGAGGTCGTCACCATCGGCGAGGACGGGGTGACCGAAGACGATATCATGGTCCATGACGAGACCAACCGGACCATGGCGATGCTGCTCGCGGGCATGCAGCCGCCCCGTTTCCCGATTGCGCTGGGCGTGCTCTTCTGCAACCCGACGCCGAGCTACGAGGCCTTGGTCACCAACCAGATCGCGGCGGCCAAAAAGATGGCCAAGGGCGAGGCCGATCTCAACGCGCTGCTGCGCGGGGGCTACACCTGGACGGTGAGCTGAGGCAATACCGTGCGGCTATGACGGTACGGGGCTTCGTCGGCACAGAGTCTAAACCCGACGCTTCGGCGCGAGGGCATGCCTAGTCGCTACATATAGCCGTCGACGCGCAGCCGCTCGAAGGCGTCCTCGGCCTCGTGGTCCATGGCCCTGCCGGCCCGCTCAGACGTCTTGGTGGTCTCGAGCTCGGCGATGATCTCGGCAATGGTGGAGGCCGAGCTTTCGACCGGATGGGTGATGTCCTGATCGCCCAACGACCGGTAGCGCTTGCCGTTCTTGGCGAAGTACAGCTCGACCACGGGGATGTTCTCGCGCTCGATATAGCGCCAGATGTCGACCTCGGTCCAATGCAGGATCGGGTGGATGCGGACATGCGTGCCCGGCGGGAACTCGGTCTTGTACTGGTCCCAGAACTCGGGAGGCTGGGCGCGGAAGTTCCACTGGGAGCTCTCGCCGCGCGGGCTGAACACACGCTCCTTGGCGCGGGTGGCCTGTTCGTCGCGGCGAATGCCGGCGATCACGCCTTCGAACTCGTGCTTCTCGATCACCTTCTTCAGGCCCGCGGTCTTCCGCGCCGCCGAGCGTGCCGCGGGCGGCAGGGACTGGTCGATGTCCTCGATCGGCGGACACCCTTCGACGATCAGATCGAGATTCCATTCCTTCGCGTAGCGGTCGCGAAAGGCATACATTTCTGGGAACTTCTTCTCAGTATCCACATGGATCAGCGGGAACGGCACGTGCCCCAGGAAGGCCTTTTTGGCGAGCCAAACCATGACATTCGAGTCCTTGCCCAAGGACCACAACATGCCAAGCTTGCCGATCTTGTTGTAGGCCTCGCGGAAGATATAGATGCTCTGGTTTTCCAGCGCGTCCAAATCGCTCATCGGTGCCGAATCCTTCCGTCCGCTACGGGCGCCTGTACATAGTCAGAGGGGCAGTGGGCGTCAACCGAATGAGCCGGTGCTGCGGCCTCGCCGCAGGGCCCTGAAGGCGCTATACTTGGCCCGCGGCCGCTTAAGGGATGCTTAAGCGCAGGGGAGCCGTGCATCTGGAGACCCCGGGGCAGGGAGACAGGCATGATACGTATCCTCTCATCTGCGCTTGTGGCGCTCGGGCTTTTGGTGGCCGCCCCGCTCACGGCCAACGCCAAGGACAACCGGCCCTTGGAGGAGTGGATCGAGGATCTCACCCGGCAGGGCATGGACCGGCTGGAACGCGCGCTCGAGGGGCTCGAGCGTGGCCTGGACCGCATTCCGCGTTACGGCCCCCCCGAGGTGACGCCGGAAGGCGACATCATCATCCCGCGGCGCGAGTGGCCGAAACGCAAGGATCCCGAAGAGCTCCCTGACGTCGTCGAGACGTGACGCCGCCGGTCGCGGCCGCGGCGGCCGAGGTCCTGGCGTTCTGGTTCGAGGACTGCGCGCCCGACCAGTGGTTTACCCGAGATGGCGCCTTCGATGACGCCATCCGGCGGCGCTTTGCCGCGCTCTGCGGCCGGGCGGCCGGCGGCGCGCTGGACGATTGGCAGGATACGGCCGAAGGTGCCCTGGCTCTGGTCATCCTGCTGGATCAGTTTCCCCGCAACATGTTCCGCGACGATCCCCGCGCCTTCGCGACCGACGGTCAGGCGCGCGCGGTCGCGCGCACCGCGATCGAGCGGGGCCTGGACGCAGAGCTCAGCGAAACACAGCGCAAGTTCCTCTATATGCCGTTCCAGCACAGCGAGGATTTGGCCGACCAGCGCCTGTCGGTGCGTCTGGTCGCGGAACAATGCAGCGACGAAAAGACCCTCGACTATGCGCGCCAGCATCTCGAGGTGATCGAGCGGTTCGGCCGGTTTCCCCATCGCAATGCGGTGCTGGGACGGGAGAGCTCGCCCGAGGAGATCGCCTTTCTGCAGCAGCCGGGTGCGTCGTTCTGACGGACGGCGCGGCCGGGCGTGCCGCCGGCGCGCAGCTCAGACTGTAGCCCGTTGCGGCGAGAGCAAGGACAGCACGAAGAGCAGGCAGGCGACCACCACGACCGAGGGGCCGGAAGGCGTGTCCCAGACCAGGGACGCGCCCAGCCCGCCCGCGACCGAGACGCAGCCAAACAGGCTGGCCAGCACCGCCATTTGCTCCGGCGTTCGCGCGAAGCGCCGGGCGGTGGCCGCCGGAACCACCAGCAAGGCCACGATCAACAGCAGCCCCACGATCTTGATCGCCACGGCCACGGTCACCGCGATCAGCAGCATGAAGACCGCATTGACCAGACCGGCCCGGACGCCCTCGACCCGCGCCAGCTCGTCATGCACGGTGAGCGCCAACAGGGGGCGCCAGATGGCCACCAGTACCGCGAGTGCAGCCAGCCCCCCGGCGTAGATCCACACCAGGTCCGCTGCGGTGACGGCGAGAAGATCGCCGAACAGGTAAGCCAGCAGGTCGACCCGGAGGGTCTCGAGAAACGCGATTGCCACCAAGCCGAGGGCCAGACTGCCATGTGCGACAATGCTCAACAGCGTGTCCCGGGTCAGGGTCTGTTGCCCCTCCAGCCCAGCCAGCAGCGCCGCAATCGCGATGGCCACAACGATGATTGCGATGTTCAGGTCAATGCCGAGCAGGATACCGCCGAATACGCCCAAGAGCGCCGAATGGGCCAGCGCGGCGCCGAAGAAGGCCATCCGGCGCCACACGGTGAAGGTGCCGATCGGTCCGGCCACAAGCGCGACGCCGATGCCGGCGGCCAGGGCGCGCAGCAGGAAGTCATCGATCATCCGAGACCCTTTCCGCCTGGCGGTCTGCCACCACCGCGCCTGCGGCATCATGCGCATGGTCGTGATGATGGGTGTAGACGGCAAAACCCTTCGCCACCTCCGGCCCGAACAGCTCCAGATAGGCCGGATCCCGGCTGACCGTTTCGGGTCGCCCGGTGCAACAGACATGGTGGTTGATGCAGACCACCGTATCCGTGGACGCCATGACCAGGTGCAGATCGTGCGAGACCATCACCACGCCGCATCTGCGCCGTTCCCGGATGCGGGTGATCAAGTCGTGCAGCTCTTTCTGGCCGGTGACGTCGACGCTCTGCACGGGCTCGTCCAGCACCAGCAGGTCGGGTAAGCGCAGCAGCGCCCGGGCCAGAATCACGCGCTGCAGCTCGCCCCCGGAGATGCCCTGCATCGGACTGTCGATCGCATGGGCGGCGCCGACTTCGGTCAGGGCTGCCTCGATCGCATCCCTTCCCGGCGCGCCTCCGAGACCCAGAAAGCGGGCAACGCTCAGCGGCAAGGCCGGATCGACGGCCAGCCGCTGCGGCATATAGCCGATGCGCAGGCCGGGCCGGCGCCATACCTCACCCGCCGTGGTCGGCACGAGGCCGAGCAACACCCTGAGCAGGGTGGTCTTGCCCGACCCGTTGGGACCGATGACCGTCACGATCTCACCTTCGTGCACGGCCAGATCGACCGAGCTCAGGATCTCATGTCGGCCGACCCGAACGTCCACATGGCGCGCCCCGGCCAACAGGCCGTCGGACACGGTCTGCGTATCCAGGGACTCCGGCATCAGCGGTCCGCCTGGCCCGGCCCCGTGCGACGACAGCCTGGACAGCGGCCGAGCACCTCGAGGGTCAGGTGGTGCATCTCGAAATCCGCGTCCGCGCAGCGAGCCCGCACGGTGCCCGCGATCTCGGCGTCCTCCAGCTCTGCCGCCGTACCGCACTCCCGGCAGATCAGGAACTGCCCCACATGCGGGCGGCGCGGGTCCCGGCAGCCGACATAGGCGTTCAGCGATTCGATCCGGTGGATCAGGCCCTGTCCGGAGAGGAAATCGAGCGCCCGGTAGATCGTCGGCGGGGCGGCCGTGCGGCCGTCTCGGCTCAGCTTGTCGAGCAACTGATAGGCGCCGACGGGCGCATGGCTGTCCCAGATCAGGAGCAGGACCTGCCGGCGCAACTCGGTGAGCCGCGCGCCGCTCAGCCGGCACACCTCGGCCGCGGCGGCCAAGGCCTCGTCGATACAGGCCGCGTGATCATGCCCTGCTTGCGGGAAGTCGCGATCGGTGTGGGTGGATCTTGCCATGCGCGCGCGGACCTCGTGGGACGCCGGTGTCTCGTGCTGAGACTACCATCATGAATGCAACATTATAACATCGAAGATGGCTAGATGACTCGCCATCGGGCACAGTCACACGGCTATGGGCAGGCGGCCGGATCCACGAGTCGCGTGACCGCGATGGTGCGTCCCTGCATGCAGGTCGAGGTCTCGGCGATCGCGCCGCAGACGCAGACCTCCTGACCCTGCGGCAGTCCGCCCGGACGGTCCGGCGCGAGAGTGTACAGCGTGCCCCGTTGGTCGCGCAGAGCCGGACACTCTGTCCCTTCCGCCGTCAGTCGGCCACGGACGCACAGAGTCTCCGTCGGCCCGCCGCCGCGGCGCCATTCGGCGGGCCGCACGAAGCCGCCCCGCCACAGTCCCCGGCCGGCCCGGCGCGCTTTGGCCTCGATGCCGGCATAAGTTGGTATCTCGGCTGTGTTCGCGAGTGCCCAGCCGGTATGCACCATGTTCGCGGCCACGTCGGCCCGCTGCACGGTGCAGGTGGCGGCCGGTTCGGAGCTGGAACCGCGCAGCCGGCAGCGGACTCGGGCTCCCGCCACCAGGTCCATCAGCGCCGTGCGCGCCACGTCGCCGCAGGCATAGGTCCGCGACTCGTAGGTGCAATGCTGAGCGAGATCCGGAGCGTCGCTGCCGAAGAGGCGAACCCGCTGGCCCGCGACGATCAGGTGGTTGCCGTCGAGCACCTCGGCCGGCCCGGCGATGACGCGGGCGTCTGTGGCGGCGCTCGTCTGGCTCGCGAGCAAGAGGGTCGCCGCAATGGCAATGACGCGTGCGGTCATGTCACGTCCCTGACCTGCCCTGGGCGACCCATCAACGCAAGACCGCGGACCAGGGTCAAGAGTCCGCACCGCCGCTCGTTCGCTGCCGCCCTCTTCGGCGTCGGTTCGATTCGCGCCGTGCGACGGTTCACGGCTCCAGGACGCCACCGTTGATTCCGCCAAATCGTCTCAAACTTTTCGAAAATTCGACACAATTGCCGACGACGTTTTGTCACGGCGCGGTGATCCGCGCGTCCAATGCATCGTATTTGTTTTAACAGCCCATAAAGCTTTCGGGAGTAAACATGAACGCACGCCTCAGACGCGCTTCGCCGGACTGGGACCGGCTCGCCATCGTCTATCTGGGTGTCGCGGCCGTCTGGTGGGTCGCCGTGATCTCGGTATCGTTTGGCGGTTTGGGATGAACCGGGCGCGGTCAGGGCGCGGACAAAGTCCCTCCCAAAGGGACATCGGCAATAGGATGTCCAGGTATGACGACCGAACGCCAAGGTATCGGCCATCCCATCGTCCAAGAAACCTCGATCGGGCTTCCTCTGGCGGCTGCGCTGCTCTTTGCCGCCCTCTTGTCCCTGAGCGCCATGAGCGTGGGGACGGATGAGTTGCCGGCCTTGCCGTCCACTGAAGCGGCAGCAGAAAAACTTAAAGCAGAAAAAATAGAAGCGTCACTCAACCAATAGCATTAACGTGATGCCAAGTCCGGCACGCTAGCCTCTTTGGGCGCGGCTTGCAGGGGCCTTGCGCTTCCATTATAGTGCAGTGCACATAAATACATTGCGCTGCACTATAGCCAATGGATACGATCGCACAGACGAAAGGGGAAACAATGGCGCCCGACGCCTCCGCCGTGACGATTGTGGCCAAGGACCAAGACAAGCAACAGCCGGTTCCGCCCGATGTATGGGAGGAGTTGCACGGCTATTACTTCGAGGATTTGGCGGTCGGCATGACGGCCGTCCTGTCGCGCACGGTCCAGGGTGGCGATATCACGGCGATTGCCGGCATCTCGGGCGATACCAACCCCCTCCATCTCAGCGACGACTTCGCCCAGCACAGCATCGTCGAAGGGCGCATCGCGCATGGCGTGCTGACGGCTAGCTATATCTCGGCGCTGATCGGCACCAGGCTGCCCGGGCCGGGGTGCCTCTATGTCAGCCAGTCATTGCGCTTCAAGGGGCCGGTCAGGGCCGGCGACACCGTGAACACCCGCGTCACAATCACCCGGCTGGACCACGAGAAGAGCCGCGTGACCCTGTGGTGCGAGTGTTTCGTCGGCCACACCATCATTCTCGAGGGTGAGGCCGTGGTCCAGGTGACCAAGCGCAACCCCGACTAGGAGCCCGCGGGCTCAAACACTCGTTCTGCACTTGCCAGCGTGGCGCATCGCTGTAGGTTTGCGGCGGTGAAGACCAGACAACGCGCTGCGGGCGCTTCGATGCGGATCTTTCGACACTATACCGAGCTGCCCGAGGAGGCGCGTGGGGCGGTTGTCGCCCTGGGCAATTTCGATGGCGTCCATCTCGGCCATCGCGAGGTGATCGGCGCCGCGGGGCGGGAGGCGCGCGCTCTGAACGCGCCGCATGGCGTGCTGACCTTCGAGCCCCATCCCCGCAGTTTCTTTCAGCCCGCAACACCGCCATTCCGGTTGACGCCCTTTCGAATCAAGGCGCGCCATCTGGAGGCGCTAGCGGTGGATTTCCTCTACGTGCTCCATTTCGACCGGGAGTTCTCTCAGATCACCGCCCAGGACTTCGTTGCCAAGGTGCTGGTCGAGGGGCTTGGCGTCCGTCATGTGGTGACCGGCTATGACTTCGTCTTCGGCCAGGGGCGCGGCGGCAATGCCGAGACCCTGGCGGCTGCCGCAGTGGAACACGGCTTCGGCTATACCCGCGTGGCACCGGTCGAGGCGCTGCCGGGCGTGCCCTATTCCTCGACCCGGGTCCGTGACCATCTCTTGGCCGGCGAGCCCGACAAGGCGGCGTTCCTGCTCGGGCGGGACTGGGAGATCGAAGGACGGGTCGAACCAGGTGAGCAGATCGGTCGCGATCTGGGCTTTCCCACGGCCAATGTCCGGCTCGGGGAATATCTGCATCCGGCCTTCGGAATCTACGCCGTCAAGGCGGGGCTGGACGCGGGCGAGGATACCGTCTGGCTGGATGGGGTCGCCAATTTGGGCCAACGGCCGACTTTCGATGGCAAGGATATCCTCCTAGAGGTGCACCTGTTCGATTTCAAGGGAGATCTCTACGGCCGGCATTTGCGGACCCGGCTGATTCGCTGGATCCGCCCGGAAAAGAGGTTTGACGGCCTCGCCGCTTTGCGGGCACAAATCGCGGATGACTGCAGCGTCGCCCGCGATCTCCTGACGCAAGAGCCTGCAAGCCCATGACCGTTGACTACAAATCCACCGTTTTCCTGCCGCGCACCGAGTTTGCCATGCGCGCCAACCTGCCGACGCGCGAGCCCGAAACGCTGGCGCGCTGGGAGGAAATGGACCTGTTCGGCCAACTGCGCGCCCAGTCGACGGGCCGCGAGAAGTTCATTCTGCATGACGGGCCGCCCTACGCGAACGGCCATCTGCACATGGGCCACGCGCTCAACAAGATCCTCAAGGATGTCATCAACCGCTCCCAGCAGATGCTCGGCAAGGACGCCGACTATGTGCCGGGCTGGGACTGCCATGGGCTGCCCATCGAGTGGAAGATCGAAGAACAGTACCGCGCCGCGGGCAAGGACAAGGACGAAGTGTCGATCGTCGAGTTTCGCCGCGAATGCCGCGAGTTCGCCGAGAAATGGATCGAGATCCAGCGCGACGAGTTCAAGCGCCTCGGCGTCGTGGGCGACTGGGACGACCCCTATACCACGATGGCCTATGAGGCGGAGGCGCAGATCGCCGCCGAGCTGTTGAAGTTCGCCGAATCCGGGCAGCTCTACCGAGGCTCCAAGCCGGTCATGTGGTCAGTCGTGGAGAAGACCGCGCTGGCCGAGGCGGAGGTCGAGTACCACGACCACGTCTCGACCACCGTCTGGGTCAAGTTCCCGGTGATCGAAGGGGCCTCGGATCTGCTCGGGACCAGCGTCGTCATCTGGACGACGACGCCCTGGACGATTCCGGCCAATCGGGCGATCGCCTTCGCGCCCGCGATCAAATACGGCCTATACGAGGTGACCGAGGCGCCGGCGGACAACTGGGCCAAGCCCGGGGACCGCCTGATCATGGCCGATGCGCTGGCCGCCTCGGTCATGGCCGCCGCGCGGGTCGAGGGCCACAAGCGGATCGGCGCGGTCGAGCCGTCACAGATCACGCTCTGCGCCCATCCCTTGCGTGGCGTCGACGGCGGCCAGGGCTACTGGGATTACGACGTGCCCATGCTCTCGGCCGACTATGTCACGGAGGACCAGGGCACGGGCTTCGTCCACACGGCGCCGGGTCACGGCGCCGACGACTTCAACAGCTTCGTCGAGAACCGTGCGCTGTTCGCCAAGGTGGGCCTCATGGAAGTGCCGCACACGGTCGGCGAGCGCGGCGAGTACTACGACCACGTGCCGCTGTTCGCCGGCAAGCGCATCTACGACGACAAGGGCAAGCCGGCCGACGCCAACGAGGCGGTGGTCCAGGCCCTGGCCGCGGCCGGCGCGCTGATCGCCCGCGGTCGTCTCACCCACCAATATCCGCATTCCTGGCGGTCCAAGGCGCCGCTGATCTTTCGCAACACGCCCCAGTGGTTCATCAGCATGGGCGACGACGCGGGCGCGGACGGCCTCAGGGCCAAGGCGCTCAAGGCGATCGAGGACACCCGCTTCGTTCCCGCCTCGGGCAAGGACAGGCTCTACAGCATGATCGAGCAGCGCCCGGACTGGGTGATCTCGCGCCAGCGCGCCTGGGGCGTGCCGATCACCGTATTCGTGCGCAAGACGGACGGGCAGGTGCTGGTCGACGCGGAAGTCAACGCCCGCATCCTCGATGCCTTCCGGCAGGAGGGGGCGGACGCCTGGTTCGCCGACGGCGCGGCTGCGCGCTTCCTCGGCGAAGCTTATGACAGCCAGGACTGGGAGAAGGTCGACGACATACTGGACGTCTGGTTCGACAGCGGCTCGACCCACAGCTTCGTGCTCGAGGCGCGCCCCGCGCTCGAGTGGCCCGCGTCCCTTTATCTGGAAGGCTCGGACCAGCACCGCGGTTGGTTCCATTCCTCTCTGCTGGAGGCCTGCGGGACGCGCGGCCGTGCGCCCTACGAGACGGTGCTCACGCACGGTTTCCTGCTGGCGGAAGACGGCCAGAAGATGTCCAAGTCGCTCGGCAACATCGTCTCGCCGCAGGACGTGGTCCAGAAGCTCGGGGCCGATATCCTACGGCTCTGGGTGGTCAATTCGGACTACTACGAAGATGTCCGGGTCGGGCCGGAGATCCTGAAACAGCAGGTCGATCTCTATCGCCGGCTGCGCAACACGCTGCGCTTTCTGCTCGGCAACCTGGCCGATTTCGAGGCCGCTGAGCGGGTCGCGCCGGCCGAGATGCCGGAACTCGAGCGCTGGGTGCTGCACCGGCTGGCCGAGCTGGACACAGGCATCCGCAAGGCCTGCGAAGATTTCGATTTCCATGCCAAGTTCCAGGCGCTGCACAATTTCTGCGCGGTCGACCTCTCGGCCTTCTATTTCGATATCCGCAAGGATTCGCTCTATTGCGACAGGCTGGATTCGCCGACGCGCCGCGCCTGCCGCACGGTGCTGGACCATCTCTACGATTGTCTGACCGCTTGGCTTGCGCCCGTCTTGTGCTTTACCGCAGAGGAGGTCTGGCTGGCCCGCGCCGATGGCGCCGCTGGAGGTCGCGAGCCCAGCGTTCACCTGCGCCTGTTTCCCGAAGTTCCGGCCGATTGGCGGGATGACACATTGGCGGCCAAATGGCAGACCGTGCGCGCGCTGCGCCGCGTCGTCACCGGCGCCCTCGAGATCGAGCGGGCCGAGAAACGGATCGGGTCGAGCCTGCAGGCGCATCCGGTGGTTTACACCGATGCCGACCGCGCCGGCGTCGTGGCGGATCTGCCGCTCGACGACATCGTGATCGCCTCGGCCGTGACCGTGACGACCGATCCGCCGCCCCCCGGCGCGTTCACCCTGGACGACGTGCCGGGGGTCGGCGTCGAGGTCCGGCCCGCCAAGGGCGACAAGTGCGCCCGCTGCTGGAAGGTGCTGCCCGACGTGGACAGCGATCCCGATTGTCCCGGCGTGTGCAAGCGTTGCGCCGACGCTGTGGCCGGGATTCTGGCCACTGCGCCGGCCTGACGGTGACCGGTCTCGCGCAGGCAGACATGCCCAGCCGCAGCGAGAACATGAGGCTGGGGCTGCCGATCGCCGCCGTGCTGCTGGTGATTGATCAGCTCAGCAAATGGGTCATCGTCTCCCAGGTCATGCAGCCGCCACGGGTGATCGAGGTCACCGGGTTCTTCAACATCGTGATGGCCTGGAACACCGGCGTCAGCTTCGGCATGTTCGCCTCAGATTCGCCCTACGGCCGTTGGGCCCTGGTGGCCCTGGCGCTGGCGATCTCGGCGGGCATGGCGGTCTGGCTGCTGAGGGCGGAGACCCGTCTCCAGGCGGCGGCTCTGGGCCTCGTGATCGGGGGCGCCCTGGGAAACGTGATCGACAGGTTGCGCTTCGGCGCGGTCGCCGATTTTCTGGACTTCCACGCCGGGGGCTATCACTGGCCGGCCTTCAATGCGGCCGATTCGGCGATCGCCGTAGGCGTGGCCCTTTTGCTCTACGATGCCTTGTTTGTGGGCCGCCGATCGCCTATTAAGTAGGCCAACCGCTTATTAGAAGCACGAGCAGTCATCATGTACGCCAGACATTCGCTGCTTGCCCTTGGGCTCGCCACGCTGGTGCTGGGCGGGTGCGCTGACCTGCGCCCACTTGGCGAAGCCGTCGGCGTCGTGCCGAGCCAGGAGCAAGAGCAATACAACGTCAACAACGCCCGGCTATCGCTGCCGCCCGATTTCAACCTCCGCCCGCCGCAGGCCGGTTCGGGCGTGGCGCAGGCACGGGCCGCCACCTCCCGCGGACAAACCGCCGTATTCGGCGATAAGCGGCGGACCACGGCGCGAACCCGCGAGATCCGGCAGGCGACCCGCAGTGATGGCGAGAGTGCCTTGTTGCGCAAGGCGGCCGGCAATCAACGGGTGGATTCCGCCGTTCGCGACACCGTCGACCAGGAAACCACGGGCGCGGCGGAATCGGAACGCCAGTTTACCGACAAGCTCTTGAAATGGCGGCCTGCGTCCGGTGGCGAGCAGTCGGAAGACGGCGAGGACCGCCCGGCGGATGCGACCGACCGATATACGCCGGTGGTCACCAAGAAGTGATTCCACGGCACATGGGCGGATTGGGTACCTTTCGCCCGGTCGACGACCTCTCACGGTGAAACCCAAATTGGGAGACGGTAAATGCCGATGAGCGTGGCTCAATCGCGCAGTGTTACCCTGCAACTCCAGCTCCACTTCGGATCCCTCCTGGTACTGCTTACCCTGCTTTTGCTGGGGATGTTGAGCCTGGCGCCGCCGGCCTCGGCCGCTGTGTTCAATCCCAAGACCTTCACGCTCGCCAACGGCATGCAGGTCGTGGTGATCGAGAACCGCCGGGTCCCGATCGTCAGCCACATGGTCTGGTATCGGGTGGGGTCGGCGGACGAAACGCCGGGCAAGTCCGGCATCGCGCATTTCCTCGAACACCTGATGTTCCGCGGCACGAAGACGCTGGCGCCCGGAGAGTTCTCGCGCACGGTGGCCCGCAATGGCGGCCAGGAGAACGCCTTCACGAGCTATGACTACACGGGCTACTTCCAGAATGTGGCGGTCGATCGCCTCGAGATCGTGATGAGGCTCGAAGCCGACCGGATGACGAATCTGGTGCTCACGGACGAGGTCGTGAACCCGGAGCGCGACGTGGTGCTGGAGGAACGGCGCAGCCGCACCGAGAACCGGCCCGGCGGTCTGCTGCGGGAGCAGGCCGGCGCGGCGATGTTCGCGAACCACCCCTACGGCATGCCGATCATCGGCTGGAAGCACGAGATCCAGGCCCTCAAGACCGAAGATGCGCTCGCCTTTTACCGACGCCACTATGCGCCCAACAACGCCATTCTGATCGTCGCCGGCGACGTCTCGGTGGACCAGGTCCGCACCCTGGCTGAGCGCTACTACGGCCCGATCCCGGCGGGATCCGTGCCCGAACGCGTGCGCCCGCAGGAACCGCCACAGCACGCGCCCCGGCGGGTCGTCTTGCGCGACGTGCGCGTGGGCCAGCCCCGCTTCAGCCGCCGCTATCTGGCGCCGAGCTACAACCGGGGAGCGACCGAGCACGCCTATCCCCTCCAGCTCCTGTCCGAAATTCTCGGCGGCGGATCCACCAGCCGGCTCTACCGCAGCCTCGTGATCGAGCAGAAGCTCGCGGCCGCGGCCGGCGCCTGGTACAACCCCAACAGCTTCGATCTGGGCAGCATCGGGGTCTCGGCGACGCCGCGTCCCGGTGTGGACGTCGCCGATGTGGAGGCGGCGGTCGATGCCGAGCTTCACAAGATCTTGGACAAAGGCGTGACCGCCGACGAGCTGGCCCGCGCCAAGGACCGAATGGAAGCCGGCGCGATCTATGCGCGCGACGACTTGAGCACCGGCGCGCGGGTGTTCGGCGTGGCCTTGACCACCGGCCGTACGGTCGAGGATGTCGAGACCTGGCCGGAACGCATTGCCGCAGTCACCATCGAACAGGTCCAGGCGGCCGCGCGGGCCGTGTTCGTGGCCAACAACTCGGTGACCAGCCTGTTGCTGCCGAAGACGTCGGACCAGACTGAGTGATCAAGGTGCCTTACCGCTGGCCGCGGTAGCCGCCGCTTGAGCAGACCAAAGGAGTTCGCGATGCCATCCCTGTCGGCCCGCCGCCCGTTCGCCGCCTTCGGCATTGCCGTGCTGGCCCTTCTTCTGTATGCCGCACCTGTTGGGGCCGCGGTCAAGGTCGAACGGGTGACCAGCCCGGGCGGAATCGAAGCCTGGCTGGTTCAGGATCCCAGCAATCCCATTATCGCCCTTGAGATGAGCTTCCTGGGCGGCGCCGCGCTCGACCCCTCGGACAAGCTGGGTCTGGCCGAGATGGTGTCCGGACTGCTCGACGAAGGGGCGGGCGATCTGGACTCGCAGGCGTTCCAGAAAAAGCTCGAGGATCTCTCGATCGGGCTGAGCTTCGGCGCCGGCTATGACGGCTTCACCGGCAGCCTGAAGACACTGACCCGGCATCGGGACACGGCCTTCGACCTGCTCGGAATGGCGCTCACCGCACCGCGCTTCGATGCCGAGCCGGTGGAGCGCATCCGGGCGCAGATGCTGACCATCATCGCCCGCAACGAAAAGAACCCCCACCGCATTGCCGGGCGGAACTGGTGGAAGACGATGTTCCCGGGCCATCCCTATGGCCGGCCGCGCGACGGCACGCGGGAGTCGATCGCCAACATCACGAGCGCCGATCTGAAGGCATTCGCGGCCACGCGCCTGGCCAAGTCGAACATGTTCGTGGCCGTGGTCGGGGACATCACGCCCGCGCAGCTTGCGCCGCTGTTGGACCGGACCTTTGGCGCGCTGCCCAAGGATCCGCAGCTGGCCGACGTGTCGCGCGCCGAACCTGCGCTGACCGGCGAGATCTCGGTGATTCGCCGGCCGATGCCCCAGAGCGTGGTGATCTTCGGTCAGAACGGCGTCCGGCGTGACGACCCGGACTGGTACGCCGCATTCCTAATGAACTATGTGCTCGGCGGCGGCGGCTTTACTTCACGCCTGACCGAGGAAGTGCGCGAGAAGCGAGGCCTGGCCTATACCGTGTCCAGCTGGCTCAACCCGATGGAATACGCCGCTGTGATGGGCGGCCGGGTCGGCACCGAGAACACCCGCGTCGGCAAGTCGATCAAGCTCATCCGGGCCGAATGGGCGCGCATGCGAAACGAGGGCATCAGCGAGCAGGAGCTTGCCGATGCCAAGCGCTACGTCACCGGTTCGTTCCCCCTGCGTCTCGACAGCACCGACAGCATCGCGCGCATTCTGGTTGCGGTGCAGCGGCACAAGCTCGGTATCGACTATTTGGACAAGCGCAACGACTACATCAACGCGGTCACCCGCGCCGATGTGCAGCGCGTGGCGCAACGCCTGCTGACGCCGGACAAGCTGACCTTCGTCGTGGTCGGCGAACCCGCGAATCTGGTCGCACCGGCCAAGAAAGACGAGGGCTGAGGTCGGCCGCTCGGCGGGCATGACCTTCCGCCAGGACATCGCAGCCTGCTTCGCCGACCGGATCGGGGACGGCGGCCTGACCGAGGCCGAGTTCCGATCCGTGCTCGAGCAAACGGCGCCGGCCCTCGACTGGCTGCGCGAGCAGCACGCGGACAGCCGGCTGCCATTCCTGCGCCTGCCCGAGGCGCGCGACGATCTGGTGGCCCTGACCCGGGTGGCCGAGGCTTATGTCGCCGGCTTTGACACGGTTGTAGTGCTCGGGACCGGCGGCTCGTCTCTCGGCGGCCAGGCGATCTGCGCGCTTGCCGACCAGAGCTTCGGCCCCCTGGCGGGCCGCCCCCGGCTGGTCTTCCTGGACAACATCGACCCCGACAGTTTCGCGCAGATGGTCGCGGCGACGGATCCCGCCCGGACCGGCCTGATCGCCGTCTCCAAGTCCGGCGGCACGGCCGAGACCATGACCCAGCTTCTGCTCTGCCTCGAGGTCTGGGGAGACGCGGCCCAGGACGCGCTCACCGCGGTGGCCGAGCCGGGCGATAATCCGCTCCGCGCGCTCGCCGCGCGGCACGGCATCCCCGTCTTGGATCATGACCCGAACCTGGGCGGGCGCTATTCGGCCCTGTCGGTCACGGGCGCGCTGCCGGCGCTGATCGCCGGTCTGGACGCCGTCGCTCTGCGGGAGGGTGCGGCGGACGCCTTGGGCCCGGTGTTGGCCGCGGCCGCGCCCGCCGATGTGCCGGCCGCCGCCGGCGCCGCACTGCATGTCGCGCTCGCGCGCCACAAGGGCGTCGGCACCGCGGTACTGATGGCCTATGTCGACCGCCTGCGACACTTCGCCGACTGGTTCCGTCAGCTTTGGGCGGAGAGCCTGGGCAAGGACGGCCAGGGCACGACGCCGGTGCCGGCGTTGGGCGCGGTCGACCAGCACAGCCAGCTTCAGCTCTATCTGGACGGTCCGCCGGACAAGTTCTACACGCTGGTGCTCTTGCACCGGGCCGGCACCGGACGGCGCGTCGACCCGGAACTGGCGGACGACCCGCGTCTCGCCTATCTGGCGGGCCGCACCATGGGCGATCTCATGGAGGCGGAGCAGCGGGCCACGGCCGAAACGCTGATCAAGAACGGCCGGCCGGTGCGGGTGCTACGCCTGGCGCAGCTTGACGAGCGGGCGCTCGGCGCCATGATGATGCACTTCATGTTGGAAACGGTCATCGCCGGCCGGCTGTTGGGGGTCGATCCCTTCGATCAGCCGGCGGTGGAGGAGGGCAAGGTGCTGGCCCGCGAGTATCTGGCCGCGATGGCCTCGGAGGAGACCGCCGGTTCGTGACCATCCGTCTCTTGCCCACGACGCTGGTCAACCGCATCGCCGCCGGCGAGGTGATCGAGCGGCCGGCCGCGGTCGTCAAGGAGCTGGTCGAGAACGCGCTCGATGCCGGCGCCCGGCGGGTCGAGATCGCGGTCGAAGAGGCCGGCCGCGCGCTGATCGCGGTGACCGACGACGGCGTCGGGATGACCGCGGAAGAGCTCGCCCTGGCGGTCCAGCGCCACGCCACCTCCAAGCTGCCGGACGACGATCTGACCCATATCCGCTCCCTCGGCTTTCGTGGCGAGGCGCTGCCGTCGATCGGCGCCGTGAGCCGCCTGCGCCTCGTGAGCCGTAGCGCGGCGGGCGAAACCGCCTGGGCCATCGCGGTCGAAGGCGGAGTGGTCGGCACGGCCGAGCCGGCCGCCCATCCGCCGGGCACCCGCGTCGAGGTGCGGGATCTGTTCTACGCCACCCCGGCGCGCATGAAATTCCTCAAGAGCGAACGAGCCGAGCGCAACCAGATCGCGGACACGGTGCGCCGCCTGGCCATGTCCCATCCCGAGGTCGCCTTTGCCCTGACCGAGGCGGGCCGCACGATCCTGCGCTTCGCTGCTGAGCCCGGCGACCTGTTGGACGCGCGGCTCGCCCGTCTGGGCGCGGTCATGGGGCGGGCCTTCTCCGAGAACGCTTTGGCCGTGGACGCCGAGCGGGACGGAATCCGGCTGACCGGGCATGTCGCCCTGCCCACCTACAACCGGGGCACCGCCCAACAGCAGTATCTCTTCGTCAACGGCCGGCCGGTGCGGGACCGGCTGCTGCTCGGCGCGCTGCGCGGCGCCTATCAGGATTTTCTCGCCCGCGACCGGCACCCGGTCGCCGCCCTGTTTCTCGAGCTGGCGCCCGAGGAGGTGGACGTGAACGTGCACCCGACGAAAGCCGAGGTGCGCTTTCGCGACGCCGGCCAGGTGCGCGGGCTGATCGTCGGCGCGATCAAGCATACGCTGGCCGAAGCCGGGCATCGGGCGTCCACCACGGTGGCGGCCCAGGCGCTGGGCTCGCTGCGCCCGGAACAGGGCGGGGCGGCCGCCGCAACCCCCGGGCCCGGCTATGCCTATCGCCCCCAGTCGGGGACCGGCGTGCTCCGGGAGGCGGCGGCGTTCTATCAGCCGCTCGACCGCGATGGGGTGCTGCCCGGCCTGGACGCGCCCTCGGCGCCGCCCGCTGCGGCGGAGTCGTCCGGGTCGGATCTCGCGGACTATCCCCTCGGCGTGGCCCGGGGCCAGCTGCACGGCACCTACATCGTCGCCCAGACCGGCGACGGCATCGTCATCGTCGACCAGCACGCGGCGCATGAACGGCTGGTCTACGAGCGCATGAAGGCGCAGCTTGGCGAACGGGGCGTGCAGCGCCAGGGCCTCCTGATCCCCGAGGTGGTCGAGCTCGAGCCTGAGGCGGCCGAGCGGCTGCTCGCCCGGGCCGAGGAGCTGGCCGAGCTCGGGCTCGTCTTCGAAGGCTTCGGCGAGGGCGCTGTGGTCGTGCGCGAAGTGCCGGCGATGCTGGGCGAGATTGACGTGCAGGGTCTGTTGCGCGATCTCGCCGACGAGCTTGCCGAGCTGGGCGAGACGCTGGCGATCAAGGAGCGCCTCGAGGCGGTCTGTTCCTCGATGGCTTGCCACGGCTCGGTGCGTGCCGGCCGACGGCTCAACCAGGCGGAGATGGACTCCCTGTTGCGCGAGATGGAGGCCACACCGCACTCCGGCCAGTGCAACCACGGCCGGCCCACTTATGTGGAGCTCAAGCTCGCCGACATCGAGCGCCTGTTCGGGCGTCGGTAGTGCTGATCGCAGCGGCTCGTCCGCTCTCACCAACGCGAAAACACCAAGGTGACTGATCCTGGACCGATCTCACCCAAGCGCGACGCCGTGACCGGCGCACAGCAAGCGCCCAAGGGTGCGCTCGCCACACTGCTGCTGGTCGCCTTCATCGACATGGCGGGCTTCGGCGTCATCATTCCGTTCCTGCCGTTCTGGGCGGAGAAGTTCGGTGCGACGCCGGATCTGGTGACGCTGTTGATGGCGGGCTACGCGGCGATGCAGTTCCTGCTAGCCCCCGCCTGGGGCTGGGCCAGCGACCGCTGGGGCCGCAAGCCGGTCCTGCTGATCAGCGTCTTGGGCTCGGTCCTGTCCTTTGTCTGGCTCGCCTTCGCCTCGACCCTCTGGATGTTGTTCGCCGCCCGGATTCTGGCCGGCGCCATGGGCGCCAACATCGCGGTCGCCCAGGCCTATATCGCGGACGTGACGCCCGCCGAGGGTCGCGCGCGGGGCATGGGCCTGCTGGGCGCGGCGTTCGGGGTAGGCTTCATCACGGGCCCTGCCGTGGGCGCACTATTGGCCGGTCCGGACCCGGCCAATCCCGATTTCCAGACGCCGTTCCTGGCCGGCGCCGCGGTCTCGGCGGTGAGCTTCCTGTTGTGCCTCGTCTTCCTGAGAGAGCCACCGCGGCACCGGGTGGAGGCGGCCAAGGGGCTGACGCCGCGGGCGCGCCTCAAGGCCTTTGGTGCGGTGCTCGGCCATCCGGCCGTTTCTCTGCCCATCCTGATCCTGGCGCTGGCCGCTTTCGTGATGGGCGGGGTCGAAGCTACCTTCGCCCTCTGGGCCGAGCGACAGCTCGCTTGGGGTCCTCGGCAGACCGGCTACTTCCTGGCCTATATCGGCGTCTGCATCGCCCTCGCCCAGGGCGGTGCCGTGGGCGCGATGGTCCGCCGCTTCGGCGAGGAGCGGGTTGCGCAGTTTGGGTTCCTGAGTTTCGTTCTCGGTCTCGGCTTGATCCCGTTCAGCGAGACCTTGCCGCTGGTTCTGCTGTGCGGCTTTCTGATCGCCTTCGGCGTCGGGCTGGTCCAGCCTGCGTTGAACGGCCTGGTCTCGCGCAACGCCCCGGCGGATATCCAGGGCAGCGTGATGGGCGCGACCCAGTCGGCGCAGAGCCTGGCCCGCATCTTCGGACCGGCGGTCGCGGGCGTGCTGTTCGCGCAGTTCGGGCATCACAGCCCCTATGTGGTGGGTGCGGCCATCAGCGTGCTCGCCCTGCTGCTCTCGGTTCGCGTGCGCCGGCTCGCTCCGGCCGAGCGTCCGGAGCCGCTGTGAGGCAGTCCCGCGTTCAGGAGCGGGTCAGGAACACGAGCCGGGCCGCGCCGTAGCTTCGGGCATCGCGTTCCATAAATCCGGTCGGCGGATCAAAGGCTTCCTCCCGGCCGAGCTCGATGGCGCAGACCGCGCCGGGCGCGATCCAGCCCTGTTCGGCAAGAGACACCAGCGCCGCGGCGGCAAGGCCGCTGCCATAGGGCGGATCCATCAGCACCAGCATGCAGGCGGCGTCCGCGGGTGGCGGCTGGGTCGGGTCGGCGCGCAGGATGTGCGCATTACCCGTCTCGCCCAGCGCCGCCGCGTTCCGGCGGATCGCCGCCAGCGCCGCCGTGTCCATGTCCATGAAGGTGACCTGCCCGGCCCCGCGGGAGAGCGCCTCGAGGCCGAGCGCGCCCGAGCCCGCGAAGGCGTCGAGGACGCGCACGTCCGCCAGCGTCCAATCACCGCCGCCGGCGAAGGGCGCGTGCAGCAGAATGTTGAACAACGCTTCGCGCACCCGGTCGCTGGTCGGGCGCACGTCGACGCCTTCCGGCGCGACCAGCCGCCGGCCCCTATGCCGGCCCGCGACGATCCGCATACAGATGCTCCCGGCCCCAGGCGCCGAGCTGTTCGCGCAGGACCTTTCCAGGGATCTCGGCCACCGCGCCGCGGGCCAGGTTGCCGAGCTGGAACGGGCCATAGGCGGTGCGAATCAGGCGGGTGACGGCGAGCCCCAGATGCTCGCACACCCGGCGGACCTCTCGGTTCTTACCCTCCCTGAGGGTCATGGTCAGCCAGGCGTTGCCGCCCTGGCGCCGGTCCAGCATCGCCTCGATGGCGCCATAGCGGATGCCGCTGATGGTCACGCCCTTGGCGAGCGCGGCCAGCGCGTCCGGATCCACCCGGCCATGGACCCGCACCCGATAGCGCCGCGCCCAGCCCGTGCTGGGATGCTCGAGATGGCGGGCAAGCGCACCGTCATTGGTCAGCAGCAGCAGCCCTTCCGAGTTCAGGTCGAGCCGGCCGACCGAGATCACCCGGGGCAGGGACTGGGGCAGGTTGTCGAAAACCGTCGCGCGAGCCCGCTCGTCCCGGTGCGAGGTCACCAGGCCCGCGGGCTTGTGATAACGCCAGAGCCGGGTCGGCTGTTGCCGCGGCAGGGGCCGGCCGTCGACCGTGATGCGGCTCGCCTGCGAGACGGTCGTGGCCGGGCTGGTCAAGGTCTTGCCGTCCACGGCGACGCGGCCGTCCGCGACCCAGCGCTCGGCCTCGCGCCGCGAGCAGAGCCCGGCGCGGGCCAGCACCTTGGCGATGCGCTCGCCCTTTGCGGTCTCGGTCTGGGTCATGATGGTCGCTGTCCTCGGCCACGCACGCGCGGCCGAGCATGATAGATCAGCGGGCGGCCCGCACGAAGGCCTCGAAGATCTTGGCGTCGGCCGGACTGATATGGAATTCCGGGTGCCACTGCACGCCCAGGCAGAAGCCGTAGCGGCCGTCCTCGATGCCCTCGATCACGCCGTCCGGCGCCGTGGCGTTGACCACCACCCCGTTGGCCACATCTTTGGCCGCCTGATGGTGGGCGGAGTTGACCGGCAGCTCGTCCGCCCCGGTGATGTCGTGCAAGAGCGTGCCGCGCGTGACCGTGACGGTATGGCCGGCCTCATCCCGCGGATTGGGCTGCTCGTGCGCCAGCGCGTCGGGCACCTCGTCGGGGATGTGCTGGATCAGGGTGCCGCCCAGCACCACGTTCAAGAGCTGTTGGCCGCCGCAGATACCCAGGACCGGCAGATCGCGCGCGAGCGCCGCCTTGGTCACAGCGAATTCGAAGTCCGTGCGCCGCTCTTTGAGCTTCACGGTCGGGTGCCGGTCGCCGTCGCCGAACAGCACCGGATCCACGTCGAAATGGCCCCCCGTCACGATCAGACCGTCGATGCGTTCGAGATAGGCCGCGATCCGGTCCAAGCTGTGCGGCAGGGGCAGGGGCAGGGCGCCCGCAGCGTCCACCGCGCTGCAATAGTTCCGGCGCAGGGCATACCAGGGGAACTTGGAATAGCCGCCGGCCTCCTCCGAATCCAGGGTGATGCCGATGACGGGCAGACTGCTCATGGCGCTTATGTAGGCGGCCGGTCCGTTAACGGCAAATGAATCGGCGCGGCGTTGTCCGCCTGGGACGGCTTTGCTACCGTCCGCCCGTCCATGGCCCAGAAGACGAAGAAGAAGGCAAGCCGCAGGCAGGCCGCCCCCCGAAAGGCCGCGGCCGACGCGCCGGCCAAAGCGCTGCTTGCCGCCGATGCCCATCACCGGGCGGGGCGGCTGGACAAGGCGGTGGCCGAATACCGCCGTGCGCTCGGGGCCGCGCCAAGCAATCCCTTGGTCCTCAATAACCTGGCCGTGGCCCTGCGCGCGCTGGGGCAGGAGAAGGAAGCGGTCGCCTGCTTGCGCAAGGCGATCAAGGGCGCGCCCGAGCATGCCGACGCCCACTACAATCTGGGCAATGCCCTGCAGGCGACCGGCGACGCGCAGGGTGCCCTCGAAGCCTATCGACGCGCCATAACGGCTCGGCCAGACTATCCGGCCGCCTATTCCAATCTCGGACTGCTGTTCCGGGACCTGAACCAGCTCGATGAAGCCGTTCAGGTGCTGAGCGCCGGCCTGCGGGCCGCGCCCAACGATGCCCAGCTCCACCTCAATCTCGGCGTCGTGCTGGACGCGCGCAAGCAGCCGGCCTCCGCGATCGCCTGCTATCGCCGGTCGATCGCGCTCGATGGCGGCAGCGCGCGGGCCTTTCATAATCTGGCCGCCGCCTGTTTCCAGGCCGAGGATCACGCCGCTGCCGTCGCCGCGGAGGACCAGGCGATCGCGCGAGACCCGGACTTCGCCGAGGCCCATGCGCTCCGGGCCCAGGCGCTTTGCGCGGCGGGCCGGCTGGACGATGCGCTGGCCGGGTTCGACCAAGCGCTCCGCTGCGACGCCGAGAATCTCACCGCCCATCTCGGACGGGCGCGGGCGGCGCTGCTCAAGGGCGACTTCGCGCCCGGTCTTGACGAGTACGAGTGGCGCTGGCGCCGGGCACGGCAGCCGCAGCGTGGCTTCGACGAGCCGGAATGGGACGGCAGCCCGCTGCGCGGCCGGCGCATCTTGCTCTATGCCGAACAGGGCCTGGGCGACAGCATCCAGTTTCTGCGCTACGTGCCCATGGTCGCGGCGCTCGGCGGGCAGGTCCTGGTCGAGGTGCCGCCGGTCCTGGTCCGGCTGGCGCGGACCGTGGCCGGCGCGGCCCAGGTCATAGCACAGGGCCAGACGCTGCCCGGCTTCGACGTGCAGGCCGCGCTCTTGTCCCTGCCGCGCATCATGGAGACGCGCCTCGAGACGATCCCGGCGAAGATCCCCTATCTCTCGCCGCCGCCCTCGACCCCCGCTCCCGCGCCGGACCCGCAGGATCACGTGAAAGTAGGGCTGGTCTGGGCCGGTAATCCCGAACACGAGAACGACCGCAACCGCTCGGTTCCGCTTGAACGGTTCCTGCCTTTGCTCGCCGTGCCGAAGACGCGCTTTTACAGCTTCCAGAAGGGAGCGGGCGTGCGTGACATCCCCCGGCTCGGCTGCCAGGGCCTGGTGCGGGATCTGAGCCGCCGCCTCCGCGACTTCGCCGATACCGCCAAGTTCCTGAGCCAGCTCGACCTTTTGATTGCCGTCGACACGGCACCGGCACATCTCGCCGGCGCGCTCGGTATCGACTGCTGGCTGTTGCTGCCCTTCGCGCCGGACTGGCGCTGGATCCTGGGGCGCGACGATTCGCCCTGGTATCCGAAGCACAGCCTCTACCGCCAGCCCGCCCAGGGGGACTGGGACTCGGTCCTTGCGCGACTCGCGGCCGATCTCGCGGCGCGGGCAGAGATGATCCCAGACTGAGCCACCCCGTTTGCATGATGGACCGGTGACGTTGGCACATCTGAAGGCTTGACAGGCGGACTAATGCGTGTATATACACTGAACATGGCCAAACGATCTCACAAGCGCGTCTTGGAGTCGGGTGCCTGCACCTGCTTCAATTTGCGCAAGGCGGCCCGCGCCGTCACCCAACTCTATGACGGCGCACTGGCTCCCGTCGGGCTCAGGGCGACCCAGTTCACGATCCTGGCGATCGTCGCCGAGAAGGGGCCGATCGGCTTGACGGCATTGGCCGACCGCATGGTCATGGACCGCACTACGCTGACCCGCAATCTGCGACCGTTGCAGCGGCGCGGCCTTGTGACCGTCGCGCCGGGCGAGGATCGGCGGGAGCGGCGCATCACGCTCACCGCCACAGGAGAGGACCTCCTGGCCGCCGCGCGGTCCCATTGGCTCCGGGCGCAGGAGTACATGGCGGACGGGCTCGGCAACAAGGGCCTGGCGGAGATCCTCGTGCGTCTCGACGACGTCGTGGCTGTGGCCCGCGAGTTCTAATGCTCGACCGCCGCGAAAGGTGTATATACACGCTGTGTGGGGCGATGCTATGGAGCAAAGCATGACGATCCGCACCTGGGCCGTGCTGCTGTTGACCGCGGTTCTGTTCGGCAGCTCCTTCCTGTTCATCAAGATCGCGGTGACGGAGATCCCGCCGGTGACGATTGCCGCGGGCCGGGTCGTGATTGCCGCCCCGCTGGTCTGGCTCTTCCTGCGCCTGATGGGCGGACGGCTCCCGCCCCTGGGAGCGGGCTGGCGGCCGCTCATCCTGCTTGGGTTTCTGACCGGAGTGATCCCGTTCACGGCGATCGCCTGGGGCCAGCTCCATATCGAGAGCGGGCTGGCCGGGATCCTGTTCGGCACGATCCCGGTGTTCAGCGTCCTCTTGACGCCGTTCATCGCCAAGGACGAAAGGTTGACGCCGACGCGCCTGCTCGGCGCCTTCGTCGGGGTCGCGGGTGTCTCCTTGGTGGTCGGTCCCACGGCGCTGGGCGGCCTTGACAGCCAGCTCCTTGGCGCCAGCGTGACGCTTCTCGCGGCCCTGAGCTACGCGGTGGGCGCGACCTACACCCGGCGGCGCATGGATCTCTCGCCCGTGATGTTGGCGGCCGGACAGCTCACCGTGGCCGCCCTGATCCTGGCACCGCTCAGCCTGTCGCTGGATGCGCCTTGGACCCTTGTGCCCTCCACCGGGGCACTGGCCGCGCTGGCTGCGGTGGCCGTGTTCAGCACCGCCGTGCCCATGCTGTTGCTGTTCTGGCTGATCCGGCGCGCCGGCGCCAGCAACGCATCGCTCGCCGCCTTTTTCATGCCGGTGGTTGCCGTCACGCTCGGCGCCGTGCTCTTGGGCGAAGCCTTGCCCTGGCAGGCCTTCGCCGGCCTCGCCCTGATCCTGTTCGGCGCCGCCGCCGTCAGCGGCCGGTTCTCCCGGCCGCTGCCACAAACATCCTAGATGCCAGAAGTCGGCCGCCTTGGTCACCATCGGTCGGTTCTTATAAGTGCATATACACCTTGTATCCACCATGGAGGAAGTCATGACCACGATTGCTGCGAATGAGTCGATCGTCAAAGGTCCGTCCGGCGCCGGGATCGTCGTCGGCGCGATTCTCGCCGTCTGGTTTGCAGCCGCAGTCGCCGCCGGCGCGAACGGGGTTTTCCTGGCCGGCCCGGATACGCCGCCCTTTGCGCTTATGAGTGCGGCAGCCGGGCCGCCGATCCTGTTTCTCCTGGCCTATGGCTTCTCCGAACGGGTGCGCGGCTTTGCTCTGTCCCTGAACCTGGGCTTGCTGACCGCCTTTCAGGCCTGGCGCGTGCTTGGGGCCGGCATGCTGTTCCTCTATGCCTACGGCCATCTGCCGGGACTGTTTGCCTGGCCCGCCGGTCTCGGCGACGTCGCCGTGGGCCTGGCCGCCCCCTTTGCCGTGCTCGCGCTGATGCGGCGGAGCCCGGGCTGGCAGCGCCGGGTGTTCTGGCTGAACATCGCGGGCCTCGCGGATTTCGCCGCCGCCGTCGGTACCGGGCTCTTGACCAGCGGCACGGCCATCGGGATCTTCGCCGGCGCCGTCAACAGCGACGCCATGGCGATCCTGCCCATGAGCCTGCTGCCGAGCTTCGGCGTGCCGCTCTTCATCATCATGCATGCGATCTCTCTGCTGCAGCTGCGCGCACAGCGGCGCGAGGGCGTCGCTTGACGCACCCGCCCGTCTCCCGGCAGGCTGGCCCTCTGTCAGCCTGCCGGAGGCGGAGCCATGCACCCGCCGCATGACTGGATCGAGGAGACCCTGAAGCGCCATGTCCGCGCGCTCGCCGTCGAGATCGGCGAGCGCAGCGTCTTCCGGGGCCGCAACCTCGCCCGCGCCGAAGCCTACATTCGCACCGCCTTCGAACAGATCGGCCTGTCCGTCGACACTCAGGCTTACGACTATGACGGCTTGGCCGTGGCCAATCTGATTGCCACCTTGCCCGACGCCGGTACGGCAGCGTCCTATTACCTGGTGGGCGCCCATTACGACACGGTCGTGGGCTCGCCCGGCGCGGATGACAACGCTAGCGCGATTGCCGTCATGCTGGCCCTGGCCGAAGCGGCGCACCGAAAGCCCCCCGAAGTCCCGCTGCGCTTCGCCGCCTTCACGCTCGAGGAACCGCCGGCCTTCGAGACGCGGCATCAGGGCAGCCGGGTGTTCGCGCGCGCCCGCGCCCGCGCCGGAGACCAGGTGCTCGGCGCCGTCGTCCTCGAAATGGTCGGCTATACCAGCGCCCGCCAGCACTATCCCCTGTCGGTCGCCTGGATGGGCTATCCGCGCGTGGGCAACTTCATCGGCATCGTCGGCAACCGGCGCTCGCGCGCCTTCGGCCGCTCCCTGATCGCCGGCATGCGCCGCAATCCGGACCTGCCGGTGGAGTCGATCTTCTTGCCCTTCAACGGCCGTATCCTGCCGGTGAGCCGCTGGAGCGACCATGCCTCCTTCTGGGACCGGGGCTGGCCCGCGGTGATGGTCACGGACACCGCCTTTCTGCGCAATCCCAATTACCACATGCCCTCGGACACAATGGCGACGCTCGACTTCGCCTTCATGGGCCGGCTGGTGCGCAGCCTGGAACTGGCGCTGGCCGAGTTGCCGACGGTGGCCCCCTGACCATTCGTCATCGGCCGCCCGACGCCCGCTTGACCCGCGCCTGGGCGCCCGGCAGGCTGCCGCCATGACGCAACGAACGCCATCGCCCATGGACCTGGCGCTGGCCGAGGCCGAGGCGGCCGCGGCCCGCGGCGAGGTGCCGGTCGGCGCGGTCCTGGTGGATGGCGCCAGCGGAGCCATCCTGGCCCGCGCCGGCAACCGGACGGAGGCGCTCGACGACCCCACCGCACACGCCGAAATGCTGGCGATCCGCGCCGCCGCGCGGCAGGCGGGGGCGCCGCGGCTCGCCGGCTGCGATCTCTATGTCACGCTCGAGCCTTGTCCCATGTGCGCCCAGGCAATCAGCTTCGCCCGTATCCGCCGGCTCTACTACGGCGCCGAGGATCCCAAGGGCGGCGGCGTGCATCACGGCCCGCGCATCTTCGACCAGCCCAGCTGCCATCACCGCCCGGAGGTCTATGACGGCATCGGCGCGGGCCCGGCGGCGCAGCTTCTGCAGGATTTCTTCCGGGAGCGGCGGTAGATCACGAAGCATATGATGCACTGATAAGTTGAATTATCAGTGTGCGATTAACGCTCCCTTCATCGGCCGCTCCTTAGCATACGGTGATGTGCGCACGGGCCGAACCGGGGCCCGGGTGGTCGGGGCGCGGCGACGGAGTCCTCCAGGTCGCCATCAGGGATACGCGCACGGTCACCCCAAAACCGAAGTCGTTCTCAGGGTGGGCATTGGGTGGTCGAGGCCCGGTGGGATGCTCACGGGGCCGGATGTCATGTATGGGAGCGGCCGAGTCCGTTGATCAGACTGCTCGAAACCCTCATCGAAAGGACCACGGGCGGGCATCGTCCGGGGCGGCGAAGACGAATGACCGGCTGGGCGTGGCCCCGGGCCGGTGCCTCGCGAAACCGCCGCAGTCCGAACGGTGATCGGCATCGGACCGACGCCGCGGTCCAGGAATTGGAGCGGGTCAAGCATCTCCATAGCTATGCGATCCTCGACACGCCGCCCGAGGAGGCGTTCGACAGAATTGCCCGGCTCGCTAGCCGGGTTCTGACGACACCGGTCTGTCTGGTCTCTTTCGTCGACAGCGACCGGCAATGGTTCAAGTCTCGCATCGGTCTCGAGGTCAACGAGCTCCCGCGGGACATCGCTTTCTGCGACCACCTCATTCGCGGCTCGGACATGCTGGTGGTCGAAGATGCCGCGGCCGATCCCCGTTTCAGGGAAAACCCGCTGGTGACCGACGATCCCGGAATCCGCTCTTATGCGGGCGCGGCCTTGACGACCGAGGACGGCTATCGGATCGGCACGCTCTGCGTCTTCGACCAGGTGCCCCGGGCGTTCTCGGAGGACGACCGCGGCCTTCTCGAGGATCTGGCCGATCTGGTCGTTGACGAGCTCGAACTTCGGCGCCTGGCATCGGTCGCCCGGTCGGCCGAGCAAAATCTGTTCGAGGCCATCGACGCGCTCTCCGACGGCTTCGTCCTGTACGATCGGCATGATCGGCTGGTCATATGCAACCGGAGATACCGCGAGATCTATTCCGAGACCGCGGACTTGATCCGGTCCGGTGTCCGTTTCGAGGACATGATCAGAAAAGGCGCGGCCCGAGGCCAGTACCCGGACGCGATCGGGCGCGAAGAGGACTGGGTCCGAGAGCGTGTCCGGCAGCATCAAAATCCCCAGGGACCCATCGAACAGAAGCTCCCGGACGGCACTTGGCTGCGGATCGACGAGCGGCGGACGAGAGAAGGCGGTCTGGTCGGGTTCCGGACCGACATCACGGAGCTCAAACGACGCGAGGAGGAGCTCAAGCAGCTCGCCACGACCGACGAGCTGACCGGGCTTCCCAATCGCAACGACTTCCATGATCGGCTTGCCGGCGCGCTGGCCAATGCCAAGCGGACGGGCCGTCTGGTCGGCCTGATGTTCATGGATCTCGACCGCTTCAAAAACGTCAACGACACCTTGGGCCACGGTGTCGGCGACGAACTGCTCAAGATGGTCGCGAAGCGCTTGCGCGCGTGTTGCCGGGAGACTGATATCGTGGCGCGGCTGGGGGGAGACGAGTTCGCCGTGATCGTGACCAACATCGAAGAGGTCAGCGGCGTCACGGTGCTCGCCGACCGCATCATCGCCGCGCTCGAGGCGCCCTTCAGCATCAAGGGCCAGGAGATCGAGAGCGGCACCAGCATCGGCATTGCCATCTACCCCGACGACTTCAGCAACATCAAGGAGCTGATGAGCAACGCCGACCTGGCTCTCTATCGCGCTAAGGATCACGGACGCGGCTGCTGGCAGCTCTACGACAAGGCCATGCAAGCCCAGGCCCAATATCGCAGCAACGTCGAGCGCGACCTGCGCAAGGCGATCGAGACCGGCGATCTGGTGCTGCATTTCCAGCCCCAGGTGGACGTAAATCTGGGACGAATCACCGGCGCCGAAGCGTTGGTGCGCTGGACCCATCCCGAGTGGGGGCCGGTCTCGCCGGAGAAGTTCGTGCCGATCGCCGAGAGCACGCGCCTGATCATTCCCATCGGCGAATATGTCCTGCGCGAGGCATGCCGTCAGAACCGGGCCTGGCAGGAAGCCGGGCTCCCGCCCATCGTCAGCGCCGTGAACGTCTCCCCCATCGAGTTCCGGCAGTCGGATTTCGTCGATCGCGTGTGCAAGGTGCTGAAGGAAGAGTCCCTGGACCCGGCGCTTTTGGAGCTGGAGATCACCGAAAAGATGGCGATGGATGACCGCATCGATCCGATGTCCATCTTCCGCGAGCTGAAGGCGCTCGGCGTCAAGCTCTCGATCGACGATTTCGGCACTGGCTATTCTTCCCTCAGTCGCCTGAAGGATTTCCCCGTGGACCGGCTGAAGATCGACCGCTCCTTCGTCGACCAGATCTCGACCGACTGGGATGGTGCCGTGATCAGCTCTTCCGTGATTCGCCTGGGCCACACGCTGAACCTCGGGGTCATCGCCGAGGGGGTCGAGACCGAAGAGCAGCTGAAGTGCCTGATCGATTTCGGCTGCACCGAGATGCAGGGCTATTATTTCAGCAAGCCCCTGCCGGCTGATGAGTTCGTCGACTTCGTGCGCTCGTTCGAGGTCATGCCCGCCGGCAGAGCCAGCGCCTGACGGCTGGCATCGGGATTGGACGAACGCGCCACCGTCGAGGGTCCGAGCTTGCACCGCCGTCCAGAGCCGCTAAGCTGTCTCGTGGCAGTCCTTCCGGGGAGGGCGCGCACAATGGCGCAGATGTTGTCCAACTGGGTCCGTTTGCTGGTGGTCTTGGGTGTGCTGGCGTCGGCCAGCTGCGCGCCGCCGAGACCGCCCAAGGTGGAGCCGCTCCCGCTTGCCGCGGACCGCGTGATCGTGCTCAAGGGCGAGCGGCGCCTGGTTCTCTTGAACCAGGGCCAGGAAGTGCGGTCCTACCAGATTGCGCTCGGCCGCAACCCGGTGGGCAGGAAAGAACACAAGGGCGACGGCCGCACGCCGGAGGGCACCTATGTGCTCGACTGGCGCAACCCGCGAAGCGAATTCTATCGCTCGATACATATCTCCTATCCGAACGGGGAAGACGTCATGCGTGCACGCCAGCGGGGCGTTTCGCCCGGCGGCGACATCATGATCCACGGCTTGCCAAACCACTTGGCGGGCATTGACGGCGATCACGCCAAGTGGGATTGGACCGAAGGGTGTATCGCTGTCAAGAACGAGGAGATGGACGAGATCTGGCAGGCGGTGGCCGACGGCACAATCATCGAGATTCGTCCCTGAGTGTCACATAAAGACATTTCCCCGCTTCCCGATCCGAGCTAGATTTTGTATCGGTCGCGCTCGCGCCGCGCGTAGTCTGACGTCGAGTGGACGGGCGCGCGTGGGAACGGCTGTACAGGTAGATGCCGATCAAGCCAAGGTTAGGAGGCGCGGATGCAGAGAGTTTGGAAAGTCGTTGCCGTAGCAGTCATCTCTTCGCCGCTGCTTATTGCGGCGGGATGCGCGTCACAGGATGAAGTTAACGCGCTGCGCCGAGACGTCGATGCTTTGAAAGCCGACGTCGCGAACGCAAGCGCACAGGCGCAGAAAGCTGCGGCCGCGGCGCAGTCCGCAGCCGACAAGGCCGACCGGATCTACCGTCGGTCATTGCGCAAGTAGCCGTCGACTGGAACCTTCGGCGCGTCGATTCGGATGTCGGATGATTCGACCGGAATTTCGGGAGAGTCGACCCGGATTTCCGACGCGTCCAAGGGAATTTCGAACGGGTCGGCTGGAGTTTGGGAAGAATCGACCGGGCTTGCGGACGCGTCGACGGGGATTTCCTGCGTGTCGAGCGCTTCGGGCTCCGTGAGCGGTAGCGTCACCCGCACGGGAATGCCCTTGCGCTCGCGGGCGACCCGGTAGATCAGATCCCAGTCGAGGCGTGAGCTGTTTATGCCGGCGGCCTGCGCCACGCGCCAGTCGAGGTCGAGGTCATCGGCCGTTTGCGCAAAGCGCCCGGTGGCTTCGATCTCGTCGATCTGCTCGGGCGTCGGGTGCACCTCGAGATATAGCTCTCCGTGCACCCACGCCAGCTTGACCCGTTGGTCGATCACCTTGACCGGCGTCCGGATCGGCACCTGGTGGAACAAGGCCGAAATGTCCTCGGGATAAAGCCGGATGCAGCCGTGGCTGACCCGACGGCCGACCCCGTCGGGCCGGTTGGTGCCGTGGATCACATAGCCTCGCCAGCCGAGGTCCAGCGCGAATGCACCGAGCGGATTATCCGGCCCGGGCGGGATCGAGGCGGGAAGCTCGGGGCGTTCCGCACGGATCGACCGAGGCGGGGTCCAGGTCGGGTTCTTGCGCTTGCGCACGATGCGGGTATTGCCGACGGGGGTCTTCCAGCCGCCTTTCGCGGTGCCGATCGGATGCGTAATCACCTGGCCCGACTTGTGCAGGAAGTACATCCGCTGTTCGGCAAGATTGATCAGGATGCCCCGGCGCGGCGGGTCTGGCAGCAGATGGAGCGTCGGCACGGTGAGCTCGAGACCGACGCGCGGGACCCAGGCATCGACCCCTGGGTTGGCGGCGCGGAGCTGGACGAAACCCAGATCGTAGGAGCGTGCGATCGTCAGCAGCGTCTCGCCCTCGCGCACGACGTGGCGCTCGAGGGTCCCGATCAGCCGGCCGGTCGGCTGGGCGGCGGCCTGCCCAGCCGCATGTACGCACAGCACCGTTGCGATCGCCAAGAGCCAGCCACTCTGTCTGTTTGCCACGAGGGTCACCGCACGCACTCCGCCATCGTGCCGGTCAAAGGCAACTGTCGGCCGGATTCTCTCCGTCCTCAAGCCTGCCGCTACCCATTGATATAGTGCCCGAGCATTTTCCGACCATATGGAGCCATTCTGCCGGAGGCATTTTTTGCCATGACTGGGATGACGCCGCGGAGCGTATCCGTCATACGGGCAAGGCGTTTGACGACATTATGGCGAAAAGGGCCCGGTCCTTAAGGGGTCCGGTGCCGCCGCAGTTCCCAGCGGACGGAAGGGTTGCGTTTGGGCGGGCAGCCGCGGCGTTGCCGCCCTGACCCGATGCGCTGCATCGCAAGTGCTCTAGAGTGCCCGCCAGGCGATGTCGCGCCGGCAGAATCCTTCCGGCCAATCGATCCGGTCCACCGCGTCATAGGCGCGCCGCTGCGCCTCGGCCACGGTCCTGCCGCGTGCCGTCACCCCCAGCACGCGGCCGCCTACGGCCACGATCCTGCCGTCCTGGGCTTTGGTGCCGGCATGGAAGACGGTCACGCCCTCGACGGCCGCGGCGGCGTCGAGGCCGCGAATCTCGCTGCCTTTCTCATAGCGTCCCGGGTAGCCCTGAGCCGCCAGGACCACGCAGACCGCCGCTTCGTCGTACCAGCGCAGGTCGAAATCGCGCAATTCGCCGTCGCGGGCGGCGACCAGCGCCGGCAGCAGGTCCGACATCAGCCGGACCATGAGCGGCTGACACTCCGGATCGCCGAAGCGGGTGTTGAACTCCAGCACCCTCGGGCCGTCCTCGGCGATCATCAGCCCGGCATAGAGCACGCCCTTGAACGGCCTCCCCTCCGCCGCCATGGCCCTGACCGTGGGCCCGATGATCTCGTCGACGATGCGGGACTCCATGGCGGGCGTCACCACGGGCGCCGGCGAGTAGGCGCCCATGCCGCCGGTGTTGGGGCCGGTATCGCCCTCGCCGACCGCCTTGTGGTCCTGGGCCGCGGCCAGCGGCACGAAATGCGTGCCGTCCACCAGTGCCAGGAAGCTCGCCTCTTCGCCGACCAGGCAGTCCTCGACGACGACCTCGTCGCCCGCCGCGCCAAAGCGCCCTTCGGACATCATGGCGTCGACCGCCGCTTCGGCTTCGGCCACCGTCTGGGCCACCACCACGCCTTTGCCGGCGGCCAGGCCGTCGGCCTTGACCACGATCGGCGCGCCCTCGGCGCGGATGAAGTCCTTGGCCGCTGCGGGCGTATCGAAACGGCCATAGGCGGCGGTCGGGATCCCATGCTTGGCGCAGAGGTCCTTCATGAAGCCCTTCGAGCCCTCCAGCGCGGCGGCCCGTGCCGACGGACCGAAGGCCGCGATGCCAGCCTCTTCCAGACGATCCACCAGCCCCGCCACCAGGGGCCCTTCGGGCCCGACCACGACGAAGTCGATCGCCTGCGCCTTGGCGAAGGCGACGATGCCGTCCAGGTCCTCGGCGCCGATCGCGACGCACTCGGCGTCCTGGGCGATGCCCGCATTGCCCGGCGCGCAATAGAGCTTGTCACACAGGGGCGAGGCGGCAATGGTCCAGCACAAGGCGTGCTCCCGTCCGCCGCCGCCCACGACCAGGATCTTCATCTGTGGCCTCCGCTCTGTTCCTGCGCCGTCCCCGTCCTGTATCATAGTCACCGGCCCATGACCGACAATCCTTCCTCAGATCTGGCGCACAATCTGCCCGAATACTCCGTCAGCGAGCTGTCGGCTGCGCTCAAGCGCACGGTCGAGGACGCCTACGGCCATGTCCGGGTGCGCGGCGAGATCTCGGGCTTCAAGCGCGCCGCTTCGGGCCATCTCTATATGGCGCTGAAGGATGCGGACGCGGTGCTCGACGCGGTCTGCTGGCGGGGCACGGCCAACCGCCTGGCGGTCGACCCGGAAGACGGTCTCGAAGTCATTGCCACTGGCCGCGTGACCACCTATGCCGCCCGCTCGAAATACCAGATCGTGATCGAATCGCTCGAGCTCGCGGGCGAGGGCGCGCTCTTGAAGCTCTTGGAAGAGCGCCGCAAGAAGCTCGCCGCCGAGGGGCTGTTCGACGAAGCCCGCAAGAAGCCGCGCCCTTTCCTGCCCGAAGTGATCGGTGTCGTCACCTCGCCCACGGGCGCGGTGATACGCGACATCCTGCACCGGCTGGCGGACCGCTTTCCCCGCCATGTGCTGCTCTGGCCGGTGCTCGTGCAGGGGGAGGGGGCGGCCGAGCAAGTGGCCGCCGCGATCCGCGGCTTCAACGCCTTGCGACCCGGCGCGCCCGTGCCGCGGCCGGATCTCCTGATCGTGGCCCGCGGCGGCGGCAGCCTGGAGGATCTTTGGGCGTTCAATGAGGAGATCGTGGTGCGCGCCGCGGCCGAGTCCGAGATTCCGCTGATCTCGGCGGTCGGGCACGAGACCGACGTGACGCTGATCGACTTCGCCGCCGATCTGCGCGCGCCCACGCCGACGGCCGCCGCCGAGCTCGCCGTGCCGGTGCGCGCAGAGCTTATGGCGCAGCTCCTGGACGACGGCCGCCGCCTGGTGCGCGCGGCCGACCGTATGCTGGGCGAGTACCGGATACGCGTCGAAGGCTTGGCCCGCGGCCTGCCGGATCCCCAGCGGATCCTGGAGACGGCGGTGCAGCGGCTCGACGATTGGGCCGAACGGCAGGCCAATGCCATGGCGGGCCTGCTGCGGCACCGGGAGCAGGAGCTGGCGCGGGCCGGCGCGGGTCTGCGCCCCGGCGCGCTCCGCCGAGAGATCACCCGGGGGCACGATCAGGTTGCGGACCTGGCCCGGCGTCTGCCAGCCGGCCTGGACCGGATCGTCGAGGCCAAGGACCGGGCGCTCGCCGGGGCGGCGGCATTGCTCGAGAGCTACTCCTACCAGCGGGTGCTCGAGCGGGGCTTCGTCCTGGTGCGCGATTTGGCGGGCCGCCCGGTTACGATGGCCGCAGACACCGAGCCGGAGATGCAGGTGGGCCTCCGTTTCTCGGACGGCGAGGTGGACGCGGTGATCACCGGATCCGGCGGCAGTGGCAAGCGCAAGGCGTCGCCCCGCCGCAGGGCCAAGTCGGACGACAAACAGGGGTCGCTGCTGTGAGGCGCGTCGGCCTTCTGGTCCTGCTGCTGTGCCTGCCGTCCCTGGCAGCCCGTACGGACAGCGTCAGGCTCGACGGTCCGCTGGTTCAGGGCGGCATGGTGATCGGCCGCACCGCACCCGGCAGCCAGGTGCAACTCGACGGGGCCGCGGTGCGCGTGTCACCGGCTGGCGAATTCGTCATCGGCTTCGGCCGCGACGCAGCGCCCGAGGCCGTGCTCGTGGTCCGCGCGCCGGACGGACGGGAAGAGCGCCGCACGCTCGTGGTCGAACAGCGCCGCTACGACATCCAGCGCATCGACGGGCTGCCCGAGCGCAAGGTGACGCCCCCGGAGGAGGTCTGGGAGCGAATCAAGGCCGAGCAGGCGCAGATCACCGCCGCCCGACAGCTGGACACCGAGGTCCCGCATTTCCTTGCCGGCTTCGCCTGGCCGGCGGTCGGGCGCATCTCCGGCATCTATGGCAGCCAGCGCGTACTAAACGGTAAGCCGCGCAGGCCGCATTACGGCGTCGACGTCGCCGCAGCCGCAGGTGCGCCGGTCGGCGCCGCCGCGCCCGGCATCGTCGCCCTGGTGCACGAGGACATGTATTACACCGGCAAGACTGTCATGCTCGATCACGGGCACGGAGTCACCTCGGTCTATATCCATATGAGCCGACTGCTCGTGCGCGAAGGAGACACGGTCGCCAAGGGTCAGCCGATCGGCGCGGTGGGCCAGACCGGACGGGCCAGCGGCCCGCATCTCCATTGGGGCGTCTATTGGGGCGAGCGGCCGCTGGATCCGGCACTCCTCGTACCGCCGATGGCCGAGGCCCAGGCGCAGCGCTCAGGTGAATCGGCGCCCAGGTGACCATGCTGGATCGGCGACATGGGTATGACTTAGGCCATGCAAGTATGGCCCTCTCCCCAGCTTCGGCTGCATCAAGCGCTGAGCGCTGACTTGGCCTGATGCACCACCGGTCGGAGCACCCGTTCGAGCGCCGCTTCGTCGCGCCATTCCAGGCGCACCCGCACGACCTCCACCATCGGCCGCGCTTCCGGCATGAGGCGGACGGCGTCCTTGGCGGTGGTCACCGGCACCGCATCGGCCGCGGCCGCGATCTCGCAGATCTCCATGATCTCTTCCGGCGTGAAGGCATGGTGGTCCGGAAACGCCCGCCGGCCGACCACGACGCAGCCCATGTTCTCGAGCATGTCAAAGAATTTCCGCGGCCGACCGATGCCGGCGAAGGGGTAGACCCGCCTGTCGGAGAACCGCATGGAGCCGGCTTCCGGGACGGTGCGGCCGGCGAGCAGCGGCAGGCCGCCGCCGGTCAGGGTCGCAACGTTCTGCCCTTTGCCGTCCAGCAGGACCAGTGCCTGCGCGCGCTTGAGCCCGGCCGCGATCGGCTCCCGCAGCGGGCCCGCGGGCAAGAGCCGCCGGTTGCCGAAGCCGTAGCCCGCATCCACCACGACCAGCGAGACGTCCTTGATCAGCGACGGGTTCTGAAAACCGTCGTCCATCACCACGACATCGGCCCCGGCATCGGCGGCCGCCTGGGCACCGGCCGGCCGGTCACGGGAGACCCAGGTGGATGCCAGCTCGGCCAGCAGCAGAGGCTCGTCACCGACGTCGCGCGCCGTGTGAGTCCGCGGGTCGACCCGTACCGGTCCCCGCAGCCGGCCGCCGTAGCCGCGGCTCAAGAAGTGTACGGCGAGGCCCTGGGCCCGGAGCCAGGCGCCGACCGCGAGCGCCACTGTGGTCTTGCCGGCGCCGCCGGCAACCAGGTTGCCGATGCAAACGACCGGCACGGACGCGCGCCGCGGCTGCGCCACCGCGTTGTGCAGTACGCTCGCGAGCCGATAGACGGCGGCGAGCGGGGTCAGAAGCGCCCCCAGCGGGCTGGTCCGGTCGTGCCAGAACTCAGGCGCGCGCATGCGCCTTGGCCGCCGCGCGGACGGCCGCCCGGTCCGAGTTGCGCTCGAGCCAGGGTGCGATCTCGGCCATCACCGCATCCAGCACGTCAGCACGCGCTTCGGCGACCTGCGCCGCGGCGTCGGCGCGCCGTTTCCGCAGGGCCGGGTCGCGCAGCAGCACTTCCACGGCGTGGGCCAGGGACTCGGCGTCTCGGACTTCTACGGTTGCTCCGGCCGACCGCAGGTCGGCGGCCACTTCCGCGAAGTTCGCCACGTGCGGCCCGTGCATGATAGCGCAGTCGAGCTTGGCGGCTTCGAGCAGGTTTTGTCCGCCATGAGGGACCAGCGAGCCGCCGACAAAGGCGATGCCGGCCAACCGGTAGAACAGGCCCAGCTCGCCCATGCTGTCGGCCAGATAGACCTCGTTTTCGGCCGTCACGCTGTCGCCGGCCGACCGCCGGGCCACCGGAATTCCAAGGGTGGCGATCAACGCGGCGATCTCGGCGCCCCGAGTGGCGTGACGCGGCACCAGGACCGTAAGCAGGCCGGGGTGCTCCCGCCGCAGGCGCAGGTGCGCCTGGGCGACCAGCTCTTCCTCGCCGGGATGGGTGCTGGCGGCGAGCCAGCGCGGCCGGTCCTTGAGCGCTGCGGACAGCGCGGCCGTCGCTTCGGCATCGGCCGGCAACGGCGGCGCCGCGAGTTTCAGGTTGCCGACGCTCCGCGTCCTGAGTGCGCCCAGCGTCGCGAGCCGGGTCGCGTCGGCTTCGGTCTGTCCGAGACAGAGGGCAAATCCCGCCAGCATGGCCTGGGCCAAGGACGGCAGACGCTGCCAGGCCTTGAAGGAACCCTCGGACATGCGGCCGTTCAGCAGGATCATCGGCACGCCCCGCCGCTGGGTCTCCAACACCAGGTTCGGCCACAGCTCGGACTCGACCCACAGCGCCAGGTCCGGATGCCAGTGATCGAGGAAGCGGGCGACCCAGGGCCGCCGGTCGACCGGCACGTATTGGTGGATCACCCCGGCGGGCAGCCGCTCGGCCATCAGCGCGGCAGAGCTCACCGTGCCCGTGGTCAACAAGACTGCGAGGTCGGGCCGGTCCCGGTCGAGCCGGTCGATCAGCGGCAGGACCGAGATCGCTTCGCCCACGCTTGCCGCGTGAATCCAGACGAGCGTGCCGTCCGGCCGGGCGGTCGTCGCAATTCCGCGCCGCTCATGGGCGCGGTCGGGGTCCTCCTTGCCGCGGCGTGCCCGGCGCGCCAGGTAGGCATCGATCACCGGCCCACCGACGGCGGTCAACGCGCGATAGGTGCCGAGACCAAGGCCTCCGGTCATCGCCCGACCGCGCGCGCCCTGGCCGGCTCGGGCGCGGCTAGGGTTCCCTCGGCCGGCGCATCCGGGGAGATGCCGGGCTGTCCGCAGCGCCGGTCGGCCTCGGCCGTCAGCGCGTTGAGGCGATCTTCGAGCTCTCGCCGCAGCCTCTCCAGCGTGGCCTTGTCGGGGCGCGGAGGCACCTCGATCGGCTCGCCGAACACATAGACGCCGCGCCCGAAAGGCAGCGCCAAGAGGAAGCGGTCCCAACTGCCCAGCGTCCTGGCCCGCGTGGTCGAAAAGCTGGCCGGCACGATGGCGGCGCCGGTCAGCGCGGCCAGCTGAATGATGCCGGGCGCGACGCGCATCCTGGGCCCCCGCGGGCCGTCCGGCGTGATGCCGATGGAGACCCCCTGCCGGAGCCGGTTGCGCATGCTGATGATCGCCGCGGTGCCGCCCCGGCTGGACGAACCGATCACCGTGCCGACACCGAACCGGCGCATGGTCGCGGCGATCAGCCGTCCGTCCCGATGCGCCGAGATCAGGATGTCGATCGGCACGCGCCGCGGCCAGGAAAAGCGCATGGCCAGCATGCGGCCATGCCAGAAACAGCCGATGAAGGGCTCGCCCTGGTCCCAATAGCGAGCCGGGATCTCGCCGCGCACCACCGTCCAGCGGGTCGTCGCATGGACCAGGCGCACATAGCCTGCAATCAGGGACGACAGCACCGCGAGCCCCGCAGGACTGTCGAGCAACCGCTTCCAGAGGGTCATGTCAGCCGCTCGCGCTGCGCGGCGTGGACAGGGCGCCGGTCAACGCCGTGACCTCGGCGCCCTCCTCCGCCAGCTGCAATTCGTAGAGCCGCGCATAGAGACCGCCCCGAGCCAGCAGAGCGGCATGACTGCCCTGTTCGCGGACTTGGCCGTCCTCAAGCACATAGATCACGTCCGCGTTGACCACGGTCGAGAGCCGGTGCGCGATGACCACGGTGGTCCGCCCACGCATCAGATTGGCCAGCGCCTCCTGCACCTGCCGCTCCGATTCCGTGTCCAGGGCCGAGGTGGCTTCGTCGAGCAACAGGATCGGGGCGTTCTTGAGCATGGCGCGGGCGATGGCGATGCGCTGACGCTGGCCGCCCGAAAGCTTGAGCCCGCGCCCGCCGACCTCGGTGTCGTAGCCCTCGGGCAGGGCATCGATGAAGTCGTGCGCCGCGGCGGCACGCGCCGCGGCCACGATCTCCGCCTCGCCCGCCTCGGGTTTGCCGTAGGCGATGTTCGCCCGCACGGTGTCGTCGAACAGGCTGATCTCCTGGCTGACCAGGCCGATATTGGCTCTGAGCGAGGCAAGCGTGACGCTGCGGACGTCTTGGCCGTCGATCGCTACCCGGCCGCCGTCCACGTCGTAGAAACGCGGGATCAGATTGACGATTGTGCTCTTGCCCGCGCCGGACGGGCCGACCAGGGCGACGGTCTTCCCAGCGGGGATCTCGATCGAGACGCCGTTGAGCGCCGGCTGCGCCGCGTCCGCCCGGTAGGAGAACCGGACGTCGTCGAAGACCACGGCGCCGGCAGCGACCTTGAGCGCCGCTGCGTCCGGGGCGTCGACGATCTGGGGCGGCGTGTCGAGCACGGCGAACACGCGCTGCGCCGCGGCCAGTCCCTCCTGCAGGTTGGCGTTCAGATTGGCGAGCTTCTTGGCCGGCTCGTAGGCCAACAGCAGCGCGGCGACGAACGAGAAGAACACGCCATGCGTCTGCGTCCCGCCGATCACCTGATAGCCGCCGTAGAGCAGCACGGCGACGATGGCGAGGCCGCCCAGGGTCTCCATGATCGGATGGTGCAGCGAGCGCACTTTGGCGGCCTTGACGATCAGGCGGAAGATCCGGTCGACCAGCGCCGTGGCCCGGCGGATCTCGTAGTTCTCCATGCCGTAGGCCTTGACGTGCCGCGCGCCCTGGAAGCTCTCATCGAGCTGGGTGGTGAACCGGCCCATCTCGATCTGGGTGTTGCCCGAGACCCGGCGCATGCGGCGGCCCAGATTGGCGATCGGGATGATGACCGCCGGCGCGATCAGGAACACCATGCAGGACAGCAGCCAGTCGCGCCAGAACATCAGCGCCAGGAGAAAGACCAAGGTGAGCGTGTCCTTGCCGATCCCGGTAAGCACCGTGGTCACGGTGTTCCGCATCATGTGGATGTCGTTGTTGAAGCGCGAGATCAGCGCGCCGGTGGACTGCGCCTGCAGGTAGGCCAGGTCGCTCCGGATCAGGTGCTGATAGAGGCGAATCTGCATGTCGGCGAGAATGCGCTGGCCGACGAAGTTCATGATTACGGCCTGGCCGTAGGTGGCCACGCCCTTGAGGCAGAACACCGCCAGGATCAGGACCGCGTAGAAGTGCAGCGCCGCGTACTCGCCGCCGGCGAACAGGGTGTCGGGCGCAAGGCCGAGGACCCCGCCCGAGCCGGTCGCCGCAGACCCGGCGTCGCCGGTTCGCGACGAGACCTCCTGGTTGGCGCCGTCGACGATCGGCTGGATCAGCCAGGCGAGCGCGGCCGTCGTGGCCGCGACCAGCACCATGCACGCCACCGCCGCGGCGATCCGGCCGACATGCGGACGCACGTGATCCTTGAGCAGCCGCTTGATCAGCAGCCAACTGCGTTGGTCCAGGGCGGTCCTGGATTTACTCTTTGCGGTCAAATCCTTGGCTTCTCAGACCTTTGTTCGACCATAGCATGGCCTGGCCCGCCGGCAAACGAGGGCACATGGGCGCGCGCGGTTGCCACGCGTCTGGATTCGGCGCCGCGATCGGCCGGCACAGCCTCAGCGATAGAAGGGTCTAGCGCACGGGATAAAGATTGTCGAGGAACTGCCGGGCGCAGTTGTCCCAGGAAAACTTGAGCGCGTGATCGCGGCAGATCCGAATCTTGCGCCCGCTCCTCCGCCGTGTGCAGTCTAGTTGGCTGCGAGGTGCCGGCAACAGGCAGAATCAGTTGGGAGCCCATGAGCGCACCAGTCTCCAAGAGCCGCGCGCGGCGCGCGCTCGTCATCTTCAATCCGACCGCGGGATGGCGCCGCCGGCGGCGTTTCGAGGCGACGGTGAGGCGCATGCGCGGGCTGGGCTGCGAAGTCGCAATACGCGAGACGGGTGGTCCCGGCGATGCCGAGCGCCTGGCGTGGGAAGGGGTGGCGGGCGCGCTGACCAATGGCGCCTACGACGTGGTGGTGGCCGCCGGTGGCGACGGCACCATCAACGAGGTGATTGGCGGCCTGTCCGATGACGACGTTCCGCTGGGCATCCTGCCTCTCGGCACGGCCAATGTGCTGGCGGGGGAGATCGGCCTGAAGACCAGCCCGAGGCAACTGGCCGAGGTGCTGGCCAGGGGTATCGCGCGGCCCGTCTATCTGGGCGTTGCCAACGGCCGTCGTTTCGCGGTCATGGCCGGCGTCGGCTTCGACGCCCATGTGGTGCGCGATGTCAGCCTCACGCTCAAGCGCTGGACCGGTAAGCTCGCCTATGTCTGGCAGTGCCTGGTGCAGCTGGTCAGGCTGGAGCCGATCCGCTATCGCGTGACCATCTCGGGACAGACCCACGAGGCCGCCTCGGTCATCGTCGCCAACGGGCACTACTATGGGGGCCGCTTCGTCTGCGCACCCGAGGCCCGCCTGGACGCGCCGGATCTGCAGGTGGTCCTGTTCGAGCGCGCCGGCCGGTGGAACGCGCTCCGCTACCTCTGGGGCATTGTGACCGGCCGGCTTCGCGATTTTTCCGACGTGCGGATCATCTCCGCCGAGGCCCTGGTGATCGACGGTCCCGAAGGCGACCCGGTACAAGGTGACGGCGACATCATCGCCCGTCTGCCGGCGCAGATCTCGCTCGCCCGGCGGACCCTGCCGCTGCTGCAGCCGGACGGCTCGGTTGAAACCGCCTCTACTGCCCCGCCACGGTGAGGTCGTCCACGCGAATCGTCGGCGCGTTGATGCCGTAACGGAATTCCAGGTCGCTGGCGGGGGTCAAATTCAGGAACATGTCCTTGAGATTGCCGGCCACGGTCACCTCGTTGACCGGATGGGCCAGGGCACCCTTTTCGATCCAGAACCCGGACGCGCCGCGGGAGTAGTCGCCGGTCACGCCGTTGATCCCGAAGCCGATCAACTCGGTGATATAGAAACCGTCCTCGATCTCCCCGATCAGATCCTCGGCCGACTGCGCGCCCGCCGCCATGTACAGATTGGTGGGTGACGGGGACGGCGGCGAGGCGGTGCCGCGGGCGGCGTGCCCGGTGCTTTCGAGGCCAAGCTGATCGGCCGAACGCAGGTCCAGGAACCAGGTGGTGAGACGGCCGTCCTCGATGATCGCGCGACGCAGATTCGCGACACCTTCGCCGTCGAAGGCCTTGGACCGCAGCCCCCGCTTGCGATGGGGGTCGTCGATCACCTCGATCCCCGTGGCGAAGATCTGCTCGCCCATGCTGTCCTTGAGGAAGCTGGTGCCGCGGGCGATCGCCGCGCCGTTGATGGCGCCGGCCAGATGGCGCAGCAACCCGCCCGAAACCCGCGGGTCGTAGACCACGGGCACGCGCTTGGAGTCGGCCTTGCGCGGATTGAGCCGCCGCACCGCCTTCTCGCCCGCCGTTCGCCCGATCTCGGCCGGGTCGCGCAGGTCCTCGGCGAAGACCGTGGTGTGGTAGTCGTAGTCCCGTTCCATCCCGGTGCCCTCGCCCGCCAGGACCGAGACACCGACGGAATGGCTCGTGCGCGCATACTGGCCGGTGAAGCCGTTCGAGGCGGCGAGCCAGATGGAGCCGCGGTCCCAGCCCGCTTCGGCGCCTTCCGAATTGGTGACACCTGCCACCGCCCGGGCCGCGTCCTCGGCGACCTTCGCGCGCTCGATCAGCAGCTGCGGCGCGGGCTCAACCGGATCGGCGATGTCCAGGTCGGCGGGGTAGTCGCGGGCCAGCCGCGCCTCGGGGGCGATGCCGCAATGGGGGTCTTCCGGCACCGAGCGGGCCATGGCCAGCGCCCGGTCGACCAGCGCGTCCAGCGCCGGCGGGCTGAGGTCGGTCGACGACGCGATCGCCTGGCGCTTGCCCAGGAAGACACGCAGACCCAGATCGCGGCTCTCCGACCGCTCGAGTTTCTCGATCTCGCCCAGGCGCTGCGCGTGGGAGACGGACACGCTCTCGAAGCACACGGCGTCGGCGGCGTCGGCGCCGGCGGACTTGGCCTTGGCCAAGAGATCGGCCAGCAGGTTGTGGGTATCGTCCCGGGCGGTCATGCGTGGTCCTCTCCTCTTGCACTCTCAATATGGTGGCGGGTTATAGGCTCTGGTCGCGGGTCATGCCAGCGCGCCGGTCGCCGCGCCGCAGGAAGGGCAGCGCCAGCATCCACAACAGGTCCTGGCGCCGCTCTTCGCGAAACTCCGGCAGTCCGATGGTCATGCCCTCATGGCCTGCCTCGGGCTGGGCCCGGTAGGTCGCGAACAGCCGGTCCCACCAGGTCAGGTTGAAGCCGTAGTTGCTGTCGGTCTCGGAGCGCAGTACCGAATGATGCACCCGGTGCATGTCGGGGGTGACGACGACCAGACGGATGGCCGCGTCCAGCGGCGCCGGCAGGCGCACATTCGAGTGGTTGAACATGGCGGTCGCGTTCAGCAGCACCTCGAAGATCACCACCGCCACGGCGGGCGCGCCGAGCGCCAGAACGGCCGCGATCTTGATCGCCATGGACAGGAAGATCTCGACCGGATGGAAGCGGGCGCCGGTGGTCACGTCGATGTCCAAGTCCGCGTGGTGCATGCGGTGGATGCGCCAGAGCGCCGGCACCTTGTGGAACAGAACGTGCTGGCCGTAGATCAAGAGGTCCAGGAGCAGCACGGACGCAGGGACCGCGATCCAGGCGGACCAGCCGGCCAGATTGAACAGGCCCCAGCCGCGCTCGGCCGCGTAGAGCGCCGCACCCACCGCCAGAATCGGCACCAGCAGCCTGACCAAAATCGTGTTCAGCGCGGTGATGGCGATGTTGTTGGCCCAGCGCCGCGTCTTCGATGCGGTCAGGTCTCGGCGCGGGGCGAGCAGTTCCCAGCCGGCCATGATCGCGAAGACCCCAAAAAAGACGGCCAGCCGGATCGCCGGCTCGTTGTCCAGGATGACGCGTTCCATGAGGTAAGGATGGGTATCTTGGCCGTTCTCGCCAAGGGGTATCTGCCTTTGGTCACAGGTATGGGACGGGCGGAGACCGCCGGGTCAGCCGAGGACGGGGATGACCTCCACCTCGGCCTCGTCGTGGCCCTGGGTCAGGTGGCAGACCTCGACCGGATCGGTCACCAGCCGGTCGAGACCCGGAAACAGCACCCGGTAGACCAGCTTCGGCAAACCGCCCAACACGGGCACCGTCCGCGCGTCGCGCAAGCGGGCGCGCTCGCCCCGGAAGAGCGCAAGTTCGTTGGTGTAGGCGTGGCCGTTATAGACGTAAAGGGTCTGGCTCATCGCTCCGCTCTCTAGGCTCCGCGTGCAAGCCTAGGCGCGCAGTGTCAACGCATTATAAAGGTCGGGCGCACTGCGTGCGTTTTCGATTTTCGTGGCTTTGGCGCTTCGGCTATCTTGGAGACACGGCCGACAGGGGCAGGATCTTTGGGACCCTCGGATTTTCGACGCTGGCGCAAGAGCTTGAATTGGACGCAAAAGCAGGCCGCCGAGGCACTCGGCCTCAAGCGGCGGGTGCTGCAGTACTACGAGAAGGGGGAGCGGGACGGGAAGAAGGTCGAGGTTCCGAAGACCGTCCGGCTGGCCTGCTACGCCATTTCCCAGGGAATCAGCGACTACAGCGGACCGGATCCGGCGGACTAGGCTAATTTTCCTGACCCAATGGGGCAGTCGCCGGGGCGATCGGATGATCGCTGATCGAAGAGGAACCCTGCGCCATGGACGTTCTGATCAAGCAGGTTGGCAAGGCCGACGCACATCTGTTCAGGCAAGTGGCCGAGGACGTGTTCGACCACGAGGTCGACCCCGAGCGTTTGGCCCGCTATCTGGACGAACCCAACCATCTGATGTGCGTGGCCGTCCACGACGGCTTGGTGGTCGGCCAGGTGCGGGCGGTCGTGCACAAGCACCCGGATAGGGCGGCTGAGCTCTATATCGACAATGCGGGGGTGGCGCCGGCGTTCCAGCGCAACGGCATCGCCACGCGGCTGGTGGCTGAGATCGTCCGGCGGGGCAGGGCGCGTGGCTGCGAAGACGTCTGGGTCGGCACGGAGCCGGACAACGAAGCCGCCGTGGCGTTCTACCGTTCGCTCGGCTGGGAGGCGCAGCCTATGGTCTCTCTGGAAGCAAAGCTGTCCGCGTGATCAGGCGGAGCCCGGCGCATCATGCATGGCGCCTGAGCTTCGCCGCATCCCCCGCGACCCGACGGTCAACCCGCCTCGCCCGCCTCGTACAGTTGGCCGTTGCGGGTCTGCAGGAAGGGCTCCAGCGGGATCTGCTCCTGCTTGAGGAATCCCTTGGCGGGCAGATCCCCGCTGTTGACCATCTCGATCACCGCGGCGACCGAGGCGGAGGTGGTCCAGGCGATGGCGCGCCAGACATGGCCCGAGATCTCGATGGGATAGTAGGAGCGGACGTATTCCTCGCGCATCAGCCGCCCGTCGACGGTGCCCTCGGCCGAGACGTGGATGTGCACCACGTCGTCGTCCACGGGCGGCTTGGCGTGGGTCAGGATCTCGCCGGCCAGCTCGCGCTTCTCGCGCATCAGGAGCTCGTGGAAGAAGAAGTTCATGAGCTCCACATGCCCCGGATAGCGCATCGACTTGTAGTCCAGGTTCTCGACCCGCCCGAGATAGGTCTCGCACATGGTGCCCAGGCCGCCCGAGGTGGTGAAGGCCTCGAGCCGCTGGCCGTTCACATAGATCTTCTCGACCCATTCCATGGGCGAGACCCATTTGTGCTGGCCCTCCTCGATCACCTCGCAGTCGTTGAGATATTCGTTGACCACGCCCTCGGGCGACCAGTTGAAGGCATAGCCCAGGAGGCCCGTCGGGTGCTGCGGCAGGGCGCCGACCCGGAGCTTGATCGAGCGGATCTCTTCGAACCGCTCGGCCAGATGGGCGCCGATGATGCCCACCAAGCCGGGCGCCAGGCCGCATTGCGGCGCCATGACGCCCTTCGCGGTCTCGCTCATCTCGAGGATCGCCTTGGTCGTGGGCACGTCCTCGGTGAGATCGAAATAGTGCAGCCCCAGCCGGTGCGCCGCGGTCGCGACGCCCACGTTCAGATGGTAGGGCAGACAGGACAGGATCGCGTCGAACCCGCGGCACTGCGCCTCGATCTCGCTCTCGGTCGCGGCGGATTGCTCGGTGATCTTGAAGGGCAGCTTTTGGCGCGGTTTGCGGACGTCGAAGCCCGTGACCTCGAAGCCGGTCTCGTGCAGGAGCAGGGCGGCGAGGCGCCCGACCTTGCCGAGGCCAAGGACGGCCACGCGTTTGATCTTTTCGGCCACGGCGTTCAGATCTCGAACTTGATGCCCTGGGCCAGCGGCAGATCGCGGGAATAGTTCACCGTGTTGGTCTGCCGCCGCATGTAGCCCTTCCAGGCGTCCGATCCGGATTCCCGGCCGCCGCCGGTCTCCTTTTCGCCGCCGAAGGCGCCGCCGATCTCGGCGCCCGACGGTCCGATATTGACGTTGGCGATGCCGCAGTCCGAGCCCACGGCCGAGAGGAAGGTCTCGCTCTCGCGCACGTCGGTCGAAAAGATGCAGGACGAGAGTCCCTGCGGCACGTCGTTGTGGATGGCGATCGCGTCCGAGAGCTCGCGGTACTTCATGCCGTAGAGGATCGGCGCGAAGGTCTCCTGGCGCACGATGTCGGTCTGGCTCGGCATCTCGACGATCGCCGGCCGCACGTAGTGGGCGTCCGGAAACTGGTTCGCGAGCACCCGGCCGCCGCCATCGATGGCGCCGCCCTCCGCCTGCGCCTGCTCGAGCGCCCGCTCCATGCCGTCAAAGGCCAGGCCGTCGATCAATGGGCCGACCAGGATCCCGTCGGCCAAGGGATCGCCGATCGGCAGGGTCTCGTAGGCCGCCTTCAGCCGCGGCATCAGGTGATCGTAGATCTCCTCGTGCACGATCAGCCGGCGCAGCGAGGTGCAGCGCTGGCCGGTGGTGCCGACCGCGGAGAACACGATCGCGCGCAGCGCCATCTCCATATCGGCCGAGGGGGCTACGATCATCGCGTTGTTGCCGCCGAGCTCCAGAATGGCGCGGCCGAACCGTTCCGCCACCTTTGGCCCCACCGCTCGGCCCATCCGCGTCGAGCCGGTGGCCGAGATGATCGGCACGTCATGGCTCTCCACCAGGGCCTCGCCGACGTCGCGCTCGCCGACCACGACCTGCAGCAGGCCGTCCGGCGCGTCGCCGAACTTGGCCAATGCCTTTTCGAAGATCTTCTGGGTCGCCAGCGCGCAGAGCGGCGTCTTCTCCGAGGGCTTCCAGATCACCGGGTCGCCGCAGATCAGCGCCAGGGCCGCGTTCCAGGCCCAGGGGGCCACCGGGAAGTTGAAGGCGGTGATCACGCCGCAAACGCCCATCGGGTGCCAGCTCTCGCGCATCGCGTGGCCCGGGCGTTCGGAGGCGAGGGTGAGCCCGTAGAGTTGGCGCGAGAGCCCCACCGCAAAGTCGCAGATGTCGATCATCTCCTGCACTTCGCCGAGGCCCTCCTGCAGGATCTTGCCGCATTCCAGGGTGACCAGCCGGCCGAGGTTCTCCTTTTCGGCGCGCAACTCGTCGCCGAACAGGCGCACCAGCTCGCCCCGGCGCGGGGCCGGCACGGTACGCCAGGCCGCGAATGCCTGAACGCCCTTGGCGATCATCGCGCGCACGTCCTCGGCGGTGTGCGTCTTCAGCCGGGCGATCTCGGCGCCGTCGATCGGCGTGTGGACGGCGAGCGTGCCGCCGGTGACTTGAGCCTCGGTCAGGCCGTTCGCGGCGAGGATATCGGCATGCGCCATGGCGTTGCTCCTTGCTTGTGACTGCGGGGGGCGCGGCGGGCACGCCGCCATACGCATCACACCTGTCTCAAATCTGAACGTGATCCTTCGTGTTGGATCGGGACGCGGGTCCGCAATGCTCCGGCCCCGCGACACCCGGCGCCGCCATTATCGTCCGGATGGGCGGGAACTTGAAGACCATGCATTGCCCGAGAAGGGCGAAAAGGCCGCTCAGCGGTCAGATGCTGCCTTTGCGCTCCATCACCAGGACCCGCGCCGGCCCGTCCGGATGGGCGACATGCTCGTCGCCGGTTTCGGCGTGGCAGATGTCGCCCGGCGCCATGCGCCGGACCTTCTCGGCGCCGTCCTCGCGGTAATGCATGTCGACGGTGCCGTCGAGCACGACGAAGACCTCGGCGCCGTCGTTGACGTGCCAGACATAAGGCTTGTCCGTCCAGTGAAGCCGGATGGTGACGCCGTCGATCTCGGCGATGTCGAGGGCGTCCCATGCCTCGGCGCCGGTGTATTCGTCCGCGCGGGTGAACTTCATCGATGCCCCATCTCCTTCCTGGCACGCACTAAATGGGCGATGCGTGAGATAAAGTCCAACGAACTGCCGGGTTCTCGGAACCGCAGCGAGCTCCGTCACCCCCACCCCATCCCTCCCCCATCGAGGGGGAGGGGGCCAGCAACCGCGCCCGAACGGATTTCCCTCCTCCCCTTGTGGGGGAGGGTCAGGGAGGGGGCAGTTGACATTTCTCGCAGCATGAATCAAAGCCGCTCCGAGGGCTCTATCGGAGACCCGACCACCCAAGGACATGGTCCTTTTGGGCGGCCGGGCATGTGCCTACGTTACTGCGTGGGCCGGGCGATGTGGCCCTGGCTGACGCCGCGGTTGACGGCGCTGACCACGGCCCGCAGCGAGGCGGTGACGATGTTCGGGTGAATGCCGACGCCGAAGACCGCTGTCTCGTCCCCGTCCACCACCTCGACGAAGGCGACCGCCCGCGCGTCGGCGCCAAGGCCGATGGCGTGCTCGTGATAGTCGGCGACCCGGAAGCGGATTCCGATATGCGAGCTGAGCGCGTCGCAAAAGGCGTCGATCGGGCCGTTGCCGCTGCCCGTGATCTCCCGCGCCTCGCCGTCGATGCGGACCTGTGCGGTCAGGTTCCGCCGTTCACTCGCATGGGTGTCGGGCACGGTGCGATGATCGAGGAACGCGACCGGCGTTTCCGCGGCCAGATACTCGCGCTCGAAGGCCTGCCAGATCTCGTCCGAGGTGAGCTCGCGCTCGCCCGCTTCGGTGATCGCCTGCACAACCTGGCTGAACTCGATCTGCAGCCGTCGCGGCAGGGCGATGCCGTGGTCGGCCTCCATGACATAAGCGACGCCCCCCTTGCCCGACTGGCTGTTGACCCGGATCACCGCCTCGTAGCTGCGTCCCACATCGGCCGGATCCATCGGCAGGTAGGGCACCTCCCAGAGGCCGCTGTTGCTCTGGCGCTGGGCCTCGAAGCCCTTTTTGATCGCGTCCTGGTGGGAGCCCGAGAAGGCGGTGAACACCAGCTCGCCGGCATAGGGGTGGCGCGGATGCACTGGCAGCCGGTTGCAGTGCTCGACCACCCGGATCATCTCGTTGATGTCGGACATGTCGAGCCCTGGGTCGACGCCTTGCGTGAACATGTTTAGCGCCAGGGTGACGATGTCTACGTTGCCGGTGCGCTCGCCATTGCCGAACAGCGTGCCCTCGATGCGGTCGGCGCCGGCCATCACGCCCAGCTCCGCCGCCGCCACCGCGGTGCCGCGGTCGTTGTGGGGGTGCAGGCTCAAGACGATCGAGTCGCGCTCCTTGAACCGGCGCGCGAACCATTCGACCTGGTCGGCGAACACGTTGGGGCTAGCCATCTCCACGGTGGCCGGCAGGTTGATGATCGCCTTGCGCGCGGGTGTTGGCTGCCAGACTTCGCAGACCCGCTCGCAGATCTCGACGGCGAAGGGAAGCTCGGTGCCGGTGAAGCTCTCCGGCGAGTACTGGTGGACGATCTGGGTCTCGGGCACGGTCGGCACCAGCTCCTTGATCAGGGAGGCTGCCCCGACGGCGATGTCGATGATACCGGCCTCGTCGGTCTGGAACACCACGCGCCGCTGCACGGTGGAGGTGGAGTTGTAGAGGTGCACGATCACCCGGCGCGCGCCTCGGATCGCCTCGAAGGTACGGCGGATCAAAGGCTCGCGCGCCTGGGTCAGGACCTGGATGGTGACGTCGTCCGGGATCAGGTTTTGTTCGATGAGCTGGCGGCAGAAGTCGAAGTCGGGCTGCGAAGCGGCGGGAAAGCCGACCTCGATCTCCTTGAAGCCCAAGCGCACCAGCATGTCGAACATGCGGAGCTTGCGCTCGATCCCCATGGGCTCGACCAGCGCCTGGTTGCCGTCGCGCAGATCGACGCTGCACCAGATCGGCGCGCGATCGATGACGCGGCCGGGCCAACTTCGCTCGGGCAGGTCGACCGGCTGGAACGGCCGGTACTTTTCAACGGGCATGACGGACATGGTGTGTCTCCTCGCGGCGTCCCGCGGGACGCTCTCAACGGAATTGCAGATGATCGGAACTGGCGGCGGCGAGGCCGGGCCGCCGGGTGGCCGCATTACACCCGGCAGCCGCCGATAAGTCGTGCGAGGAGGGTCGCGCTCAGCGCGCGCGGGCGAACGGATTGCGGGACGGAGGTGATCGTTCTGGACATCGGATTGGGCCTTCGGGCTCGGGGTTGCGGACAGGACGATATGCCGGCGCCGCGCGGGACGCCGGTCAGATAAGTCGCAGGCCCGAAAGCCAAATGGCCGTCTCAACGATCATGGGGGACGAAGCTAGCCGTGCCGGCGAGTGGCGTCAAGGGGCGCGCGAGCGGGCGGCGGATGGGGGATTCAGTCGCTGCGCTTCGACGTATTACGCAAAATGGGCTATCCTGGAACGTACGGCGCAATGGACACCGACATCATCAGTTTGGCACGGACGTATTGGGACCGCATTCGCGGCAGCCGTCAGATGCCGTCGCGCAAGGACATAGATCCCGGCGACATCCGGGACATACTGCCCAATGTCGTCCTCCTGGACGTGCAGCAAGAGCCCCTGGATTTCCGCTATCGCCTGATCGGCACCGAAGTCGATCGGCACTCCTCCGAGAAGCACACCGGCAAGTGGGTGACCGACATCCCCGAGCGGGCGCCACCCAGCAAGGTGTGGGAAAACTTGGTCCATGTGGTGGAGACCGGCGCGCCGTCGGAGCAGAGCGTGCCCTATGTCGGTCCCTTGCAGGACTTCGTGACCACGCGGCAGATCACGCTGCCGCTCTCGGACAACGGCAGCGACGTGAACATGCTGTTGATCGTAATTGACTACGTGGTGAGAAGTTAGAAGCCGGGGTTCGTCAGCTATCACGCCCGCGTGCCATAAAGCCGGCATAGGTCTCGAAATCGATATTGCTGCCACAGATCACGAGGGCGACGCGCCGGCCCGCGAGACGGTCTTTGAGCGGACCCATCAGCGCCGCCGTCGCGGCCGCGCCGGCAGGCTCCACCGCCAGCTTCACGTCCCGAAACATGAACCCCATGGCCTCGATCAGGTCCGCGTCCTCGACCAGCACTACGTCGTCCACGTAGCGTTGCACCAGGCCAAAGGAATAGGGCAGGTGCTTCGAGGGACCCAGGCTGTCGCCGATGGTGTCGATCTCGACCTTGGGCAGCGGCGCTCCCTGGGCCAGGCTCTGGCTCATGCCCTGCGCGCCGACCGGCTCGACGCCGTAGACCGCGCAGCCGGGCCGCAGCTGCTTGACCGCCGCGGCGACGCCGGAGATCAGCCCGCCGCCACCGATCGGCACGATGACCGCGTCGAGCTCTCCCGCCTGCCGGCAGAGCTCGAGGCCCACGGTCGCCGTGCCCAACGAGGTGTAGGGGCCTTCGAAGGGGTGCACCAGGGCGCGGCCTTCCTCCCGCTGGATCCGGTCCGCCTCGTCGAAGGCCGCCGGAATGTCCGCCATCTGCACGACCTCGGCGCCATAACGGCGGCACTGGGCCACGCGAAAAGGATTGGCCTTGCGGTGCATGACCACCTTGGCCGAGAGCCCGAGGATATGGGCGGCATAGGACACCGCGATGGCGTGGTTGCCGGCGCTCACCGTGGTGATGCCCCGGGCCTTTTCCTCGTCGCTCAGATGGAGCATGACCAGGAGCGCGCCCCGCGGCTTGAAGGTGCCGGTCCGCTGGAGGAGTTCGAGCTTGGCGCACACGTCGGTGCCCGGTGCCAGACGCGCGGCCAGATCGGTGCCGGGCCAGGGCACCGCGGGCGTCTCGACGATCGCGGACGCGATCCGGGACCGCGCCCGCTCGATCTTGGCGATGGTTGGGCCAGTTACCATCTGATCCATGTCTGCCTGGCCGCTTCGGCTAGCCGCGCCGGCGCCCTTTGCCGCGCAGCGTGATTCCGGCGTAGTTCTCGTCGTCGACCTTGAGCATGATCATGTCCAGCTGCGCCTCATCCGTACGCGGCTGAAACGTGACCGTATAGGTGACGCGGCCGCCCGGCGGGATCCACACGCGCGTTCCTTTGATATTGGTGCGAAAGGCAGAGTCCGGCCCGGGCTTGAGGATAGCGAAAGAGCGGGGCTTCTCCGACCGGTTGATGAAGGCGATCGGCAGCTCCGTCTTCACGCCGATGAACGGCTCTCCGAAGTCGAGGCCCTCGGTCCCGACCACGGCCATGGTGACGTAGCCCTTGCGGATGTCGAAGACTCCCTCGCCCACCGCGCGGGCCGGAAAGTTCGCAGACTCGCTGCCGGTGACGGCGGGGCTGATCAGCGTGTTGAACCTGCCCTTGGTCTTTGGCGCGAAGGTGACCGGGACCACGAACGGCTCCGGCGGAGTCACCGAGACCGGAAAGCCGCCATCAGGCACGGGCAGGGTGAACTGCTTGAGGCCCTCGCCGGTGGCGCGTAGCTCGGCCACGGTGATCGGCTGGCTGCCCCAGGTGGTCATGCTGAGGGGCTCCGTTGCGGTCATCGGCACCAGCACCCGGCCGAAGTTGACCGGCCCCTCCGGCCCCGAGATCTTGCTGGGCACGGCGCAGGCGTTGACCGCCAGGAGAGCGAGCGAGAGCAGGCAGGCGCGGATGGCATCGGTCATGGGCATGGCTGGAGACATCTCTGCGTGGTGAGCGAGCGGCGACCATATCACCGTGCGGGCGGCGGGTGGAGCCCCCCTCTGCCAGACTGTCAGCGCGCGTCTATTGGTTGCCTGCCTTGCCTTTTCCCAACAGCGCGATGCCCGCGAAATTGGTGTCGTCGACCTTGAGCATGATCAAATCCTGGTAGGTCGTGACCGCCGTCGGTTTGAACGTGACCGCATAGGTCACCCCGGCACCGGCGGGAAGCGTCACCGTGGTTCCGCTGATATTGGTGCTGAACACCGAGTTCGTCGCGGGCTTGGTGATCGTGAAGGTCTGGCGCTGCGGCGAGCTGTTGATGAAGGTGATTGTCAGCCGCGTCGTGCTGCCCACGGTCTGTTCGCCGAAGTCCAGACCGCTGGGCGGGGCGACGTCCATGACGACGAAGCCCCGCATCAGATTGTGAACCCCTTCGCCCTGGGTCTTGAGCGGGAACCCTTCGGGCGTGCCCGAGATCAACTGGGCCGTGATGTCCGTGGCGAAGAGCTTCTTGTCGTTGGGCGAGAAGGTGACCTGGGTGCTAAGCGGATTGGGCGGCGAGACGGAGGCGGGAAAGCCGCCCGCGGGCGAGGCCACGCTGAACTGACGGTGGTCGCCGCCGGTCGGCAGGATCGCGATCGCCGTGACCGTGTCCGAGCTCTGACCCGAGGTCGTCATGACCAGCTGCTGCATCTTGCTCGTGCCGACCAGCACCTTGCCGAAATCGAACGGCCCGGTCGGCGCGGTCAGCTTGGCGCCGCAGGCCGACACGGACAGCGCGGCCAGGAGGACCAGGCAGGTGCGGATGGATCGCAATGGGGGCATGGCTTGGCACCTCGCTCGGTGACCCCGCGTGCCGCGATCCTATCACCGACCGGTCACCGACGGGAGCCCCGCCACGCCGACCGTCTATTTCCAGATGCTCTTGCCGCTCCTCGGCAGCCCCAGCTCGGCCCACATCTCGGTGACCCGCGCGACCACCGCGTCGTCCATGCGGATCTTCTCGCCCCAGGCCCGGCTGGTCTCGGGCGGCCACTTGTTGGTCGCGTCCAGGCCGATCTTGGAGCCCAGGCCCGAGACCGGCGAGGCGAAGTCCAGATAGTCGATCGGCGTGTTCTCGATCACGGTGATGTCGCGGGCCGGGTCCATGCGGGTCGAGACCGCCCACATTACGTCCTTCCAGTCCCGCGCGTCGATGTCGTCGTCCACCACGATGACCCATTTGGTGTACATGAACTGCCGGAGATAGGACCAAACGGCCATCATCACCCGCTTGGCGTGGCCGGGATAGGCCTTCTTCATCGAAACCACGGCGATGCGGTAGGAACAGCCCTCGGGCGGCAGCCAGAAGTCCAGGATCTCCGGAAACTGCTGCTGCAACAGCGGGATGAACACCTCGTTGAGCGCCTCGCCCAGGATCGAGGGCTCGTCCGGCGGCCGCCCCGTATAGGTCGAGAGATAGATCGGCTCGCGCCGCATGGTGACGGCCGAGACCGTGAACACCGGGAACCGCTCGACCGCGTTGTAGTAGCCGGTGTGGTCGCCATAGGGCCCCTCGTCGCCGGTGTCGTCGAGGGAGACGTGGCCCTCGAGCACGATCTCCGCCTCGGCCGGGACCTTCAAGGGCACCGTCTTGCAGTCGACCAGATCGACCCGCCGGCCGCGCAGCAGGCCCGCGAATTGGTATTCCGATAGGGTGTCCGGCACCGGGGTCACCGCGGCCAGGATGGTGCCCGGGTCGGCGCCGATCACAGCGGCGGCGGGCAGGGGCTCGGCCTTCTCCGCCTTCCAGCGGGCGTGATGCTGGGCCCCGCCGCGATGCTTGAGCCAGCGCATGAGCGTGGTGTTCGGCCCGGTGACCTGCATGCGGTAGATGCCCAGATTGAAGTTGTCCGCCCGGTCGCCCTTCGGGTCCGGCCCCTGGGTCACCACCAGCGGCCAGGTGATCAGCGGCGCGGGCTCGCCAGGCCAGCAGGTCTGGATCGGAAAGCGGTCCAGATCGATCTCGTCGCCCGTCAGCACCACCTCCTGGCAGGGCGCCCGGCCAGCGGTCTTGGGCTTCATGGCCATCACGGTCTTCAGGAGCGGCAACAGCTCGACCGCCTCCCGGAAGCCGCCGGGCGGTTCGGGCTGGCGCAGGAAAGCCAGGGTCTCGCCCACCTCGCGCAGGCGGTCCGGCGTCCGGTCCATGCCCCAGGCGACCCGCTCCACCGTGCCGAACAGGTTGACCAGCACCGGCAGCGCGTAGCGCCCGCCGTCCTGGCGCACGACGTTCTCGAACAGGATCGCGGGTCCGCCCTCGGCCAGCACCCGGGTCTGAATCTCGGTCATCTCGAGGACCGGCGAGACCGGCGCGGTCACACGCGTCAGCCGGCCTTCGGCCTCCAGCCGGGTGATGAATTCGCGCAGCGACGCGTAGGGCATAAGGGGTATCCGGCCTCTGTTGTCGGGCGCCGGCAAGATAGGTGGAAGCGGGCGCCCTGTCACATGGTGATGCGGCGCCGAGTCGCCGATTCGGGCGCGGGCTTGGGCTCAATCGGAACAATTTTAGCGGGATTTTTACGACCCCTGGCGCACACTCCGTCTCACCTCGTCAGGTAGACGGGGCCATGAAAAAGGCAGGATGCCATGTTGAGACAAATCCACGACGTCACAGGGAGCCGTCGCGCTTGGCGGCCTCCGGCCGCCCCGGCCGGGATCGTGGGAGACGTCGCCCACGCCTCCGAACTCCTGGAAATCGGCGAATTCGAGCTGTTCGAGCTGGCCTACCGGCAATGGTATGGCCGGACAGCCCATCCAAAAGCCATCGAGCGGCAGTTCGTCGGGTACATGTTCGGGAAGGAGCCCCCGGCCTGGGTGCGGCATTTCGTCCGCGAGGTGCTCACCCTCCAGCAGGACGGACAGCTCGATCCGGGGGCGTACGGGCTGAGCCGGGCACCGGCCGAGGAAACCAGCTCCGAGGCCGTGAGGGCGTGCAATGACATCATGCTCGCGCTCTGGTTCGCCGGCGCTTACGCGGTCTGGAGCTTCCAGGGCTTCTAGAGCTGTGCGCCTCGGACGGGCCCAGGGTGACCCTGTAGCGGGACCCCCGGCGCACGGCCCCTTGCCCACGGGCAGCCCCTGACCGCCTTGGCCGTTGGCAGTTCGGATTCCGTTAACCATATGATGGTGTAGGGCCTCGCCACTTCGGGGGCCCGCTCGCGCGGCCAATGGAGGGGCCAAGATGGTGCCGCTCATCGCGCGGATGCGCCGCTTGTGCGGTCAGCTCTCGCCTGACGTTCAGGCGGTCGTGGACGCGACATACATGCTGCAGGTCAAACCGTTCCAGTTCTTCCAGATCGCCTACCGGCAATGGTACGGCCGGGACGCCCGGGAGAAGGAGCTGGAGCGCCTTTTCATGTCCTATCTCTACACGCAGCGACCGCCGGCCTGGGCCCGGCATCTGGCGCGCGAGGTGCTGCAGCGCGCCGAACAGGGCCGGCTCGACCGGGCGGTTTACGGCCTGCCCCGCCGGCGCCCGCCGGAGGGCATGAGCTTCGCCGAGCTGGAGCGCTGGAGCCTGCTGATCTACGTGGGTGCGCTGGCCGTGATCTTCTTCGTCATTCCCGCCTTGCGCTGATCTCATTCAGCGTGTAGGCCGGAATGTCGGACATGGAGAGATACTGGGTCATCGGCGGCGAATACACGGACACGAGCTTCACCAGCATCGTGGGCGGCGATGTCGAACAGCGTTACGGGCCCTTCGAGTCCTACGACAAGGCCAAGGCCATTTGGGCCGGTCTGTCGATGGCACAGGTCGACAACGCCCATGTGCGCTTTCGCATCGAGCATGAGGGGGTCAGCCAGTTCTGGGTCGTGGGCGGCACCTACACCAGTACGGATTTCACCTCGACCGTGGGCGGTGCGCCGGAGGACCGCATTGGGCCGTTCGAGAGCTATGAGGATGCGCTCACGGAATGGCGCAAGCAGGCTTGGGCGACGGCGGACAATGGATTGGTGCGCTATCGGATTGAGCAGAAATAGGCTGGGATAAGAGGCGTGAACCTTCGGGAACGCAGCGAACGCATGGTCCGCCGGCTCGAGAGCCATGTGGGCGAAGACGTCTGGATGGTGCTCGAGGCGTCCGGCGCGCTGGACCTCAAGGAGTTCGAGTTCTTCTGCCTGGCCTGGCGCAACTGGACCGGCGAGGCACCCGATCTCCAACGCATGGAGAAGGTGTTCGCCCGGTACATGTTCCGCAAGGAGGTGCCGCCCTGGGCGCGTCACCTGGCGCGGGAAGTGCTGCGGCGGCGTGCGCAAGGTCGCCTGTCGGCCGACGATTTCGGCGCGGCCGAGGTGCGCGCGCCGAGAGTGCGCCCGCCGCGCGCCCGGATCTATGCCGCCACCGCGGCGGTCTCCGCCGCCTTCGTCGTCGCGCTGCTGATCCTCGGGACCTACAACGCCACGCCGCCCGAACGGCTGGAATGCAGTCCGGGCGGCATGCGCTTCGCGGAAGTCGCCGCAAAGCACTTCACCGGCAAGGCGGACCCGTTCGCCTGCAAGCGATAGATCCGTCTCTACTCCACGATCGGCTGCGACAGGATCCACAGGCTGGTCATGGTATAGGCCAGCATCAAAACCAGCATCGGGTACTGGCTCCTGAGCGCGCGCCGCGCGTCCGGAAACAGCCGCAGCGCCATGATATGGGCCAAGTAGACCGCGACGATGTGGCCGATCACGATGGCGGCGACTGAGGTGATCCAGACGAATCGCGCGTCCACGATCGCGATCGAGATGAAGTAATTGCGCGTGCCGAACAGATCCCAGCCCAGGCCAAGCGGATCGGACGCGAGCGGGATGATGTACTGGCCTACGGTCAAGAGGTAGGACAGATAATGCGCCAGGTGGTAGGCGATGGCGATCGGCACCAAGGTCAGGACGAACGCGCCGGCGACCTGCGCCTTTGTTGCCGACTCGCCGCCGGCCAGCGCCATGAGCCAGACGAACAGGCGATAGGTCGCGAGAAACAGCAAAAAGAAGACCACCAGACCGACGCTCGACAGGATTGGGTGCAGGTTCACGCCCTGGCTGTCGAGCCAGATGAACAGCGGCAGGAACGGGGATTCGGCCAAGGCCCAGTTTACGATGGCCGCCCAGACCGGCGTCTCGATGAACCCGTCATAGGTCACGGTGGTCAGCATCAGCAGCACGAAGGCCTGCATCGAGGGATGGACCGGCCGGTCCACCAGTAGGCCAACCGTATAGGGCCGCAGGACCGGCGTCCCCGGGTTGCCGCGGCAGGCGAACGGCGCAAACCGCCCGAGCACCGCGAAATAGACGGCAAAAACCTCGCCTGTGTCGAGCCAGGCGCGACGGCCGAACCACCACATGCCGAGCCAGGTCACGCCGGCATAGATCAGCGCCGCCGCCGCGACGTTAGACGGACGGTCGCTGCCCTCCCAGGCCAGCTCGACCCAGGCGAACCCGCCGAACAGGAGGACTGCTGGCCAAACCCCGAGCCAGGGCGGCAACATCCGAACGGCTGGCGCTCCGTAACCGGCGCGCAGCCGGCGCAGGCCGGTTTCCGCCCAGCCATAGAGGCTGTCGAGCGGGTTCAGGATCGCCCAGGCGTTGCCGACCAGCGCTGCCAGATAGGCGAACCCGACCCACCAGATCACCCAGACCACCGTCGGCACGATGTTCTTGAAGGCATCCTGGACGCCGAAGAAGCCGGCCACCAGAATCAGCGCGAACACGGCGGCCGCGACGATGCGCAGAACCGTACCGACCGCCGGGTGGCCCAGCGCCCGGCCCAAGGCCCAGCGATCGAGCGCGACGGCCGGGTAGCCGCGGACGCCAGGCGCGCGTCCGGCGAACAGTGCCATCACGACGAAGGACAGGGCGACGGCCGCGGCCGCGCCGGTCAGATAGAGCCAAAGCGGCAGCGGCAGATCGTAGCGTTCGCCAAAGCCGTGAGCCCAGGCGCATGACGGCGCGGCAAACGCCGTCAGCAGCGCGCCCGTCCCGGCTGCGCCATGCCGCAAGCACCCGGTGACGCCGACGGCAGACGCTTTTCGTAGATCTCGCATATCGGGATGGATGGTCCGGCAACTCGTTTGCGGCATTCGCATGACGCTGGCCGCTTGTTCAAGGTTGCCGTAAGATAGCACCAATCTCGAAGATGTCGCCGACGCGACGCGAGAGGAGCGCTGGTTGGCAGGCCGCGCGCATTGTCACTGTTCTTTGCACGAGGCCGGCTTACGTTCATGCCCGATCCAGCGCCTCACGCCCATCGGAACGACACCGACGGCTGCCGGCGCATATCCACGACAAGAACTGACAGCCGGCGCTAACTGACGGGGAGGAACCCATGAAGAAGCTATGGTGGCTGGCCGCGGGTCTGTCCGCTGCGCTGGCGTTGAGCACCCAGGCCAACGCAGAGATCCTGGCCATGCTGAACTACGAGAGCAAACCCAAGGAGGCGCTCAAGGCGCTCAAGCTGCCGGTCACGACGCCGCGGCAAGAGGGCATCGCCATCATCGATGTGGATCCCGAGTCGCCCAATTTCGGCAGCATCCTGATGGACATCCCGTTGCCGCCGGATCTGGTGGCGCATCACATCTTCTACAACCGGGATTCCAGCAAGGCCTATGTCACGACGCTGGGCAAGCCGGAGATGCGCGTCCTGGACATGCGGGCCAACCCGTATCGTATGAAGACCGTCTCGGTCCCGGACTGCATGGTCGGCGAGGACGTCGTGTTCTCGGACGACAACAAGACCTGGTACCTGACCTGCATGGGATCGGCGGCGGTGATCGTCGGCGACGTCGCCACAGACGAGATCAAGCAGGTGATCAAGACGCCGAAGCCGTATCCGCACGGTATCGCCGTGCACAACGGCATCGACCGGATGCTGATCAGCAACACGGTGCGGCACACCGACCTCAAGGACCCAGGCGAGGAGATCACCGAGATCGAGGCCAGCAGCGGCAAGATCCTGAACACCTACAAGGTGACCGACAAGCCGTCGCCCTCCGGCGTGGCGCCCGTCGAGATCCTGTTCAAGCCGGGCCACAACCCGCCGGTTGCCTACATCACCAACATGTATGGCGGAACCCTGTCGGCGGCGTTCTGGGACCCGAACAAGGGCAAGTTCGCGGTGCGCGAGGTCTACGACTTCAGCCAGGACAAGGCCGGCGTGCCGCTGGAGATGTATTTCAGCCCGCGCTCGGAAAGGCTCTACGTGACCACGGCCAAACCGGGCCGCTTCCACATCTTCGACACCAGCGGTGGGCCGGACAAGCTCAAGCTTCTGAAGACGCTCGAGGCGGGCGAAGGCGCGCACCATGTCGCCTTCACCCAGGACTGGAAGTACGCCTTCGTGCAGAACGCGCTCCTGAACCTGCCGGGCATGAGCGACGGATCCATCACCGTGATCGATCTGGAACAGGAAAAGGTCGTGGCCAGCGTCGACACCTTCAAGAAGCGGGGC
>JASJBI010000102.1 GCA_030066595.1 Alphaproteobacteria bacterium
ACCCCGAGGATGCCGAGCGCGCCCATCTTGGGCCACAGGTCCATCGGGAACTCGTTCTTCTGGTCGATCTCTTCGGCGCGCGGCGCGATCTCGTCGGAGGCGAAGCTCATCACCGTGTCGCGCAGCATGTCGGCGGTCTCGCCGAGGTGAAAATTGAGGGACGGCAACTGGTTCGGAATCATCCGGCGCTCCTGAACGGCATTTCTTGGTTGGTGCGCACCTTAACCCGTGAAGTGGAACCGCGAAATAGGGGGGCCGTCAGCCTATCGACCGATGAGAGACATGCACCCTGAAATGACACAACGCCGTCGAGCTGACCGGGGATCAATTTTCGCGGGGAATTCTAATTGCGATTCTAGCAAAAGCTGTAATCATGTTATTATCGTTTTCCGGGTGACTCGTCGGCTTTGCAGCTTTGGCAAGAGTGAATTTGGCGAGCCCGCTCGCCCGCAGTCGCAGAACCCCTTTGTCACAAGGAGCCAATCATGCGCGCGCTCCGAAACGTCCATTCGACGTGCTTACAGATTTTGTTTCTCTCCTTTATCGGCCTGACCGGATCCAGTCTCTCGGCCCAAGCCCAGGACGAATTCAAGCGACGTTTCGCGGTTGTCGTGGAACAAGGGGATCCGGTCCAATTCAATGTCGATCAGACGGGCAACCCGATTGGCACCAAGGGGGACATGGCCTCGGTCAAGTCGGGGCGGACCGTCGGGTCCTTCCAGACGGAGATCGTCACGGGCCCCAGCTTGTTCGACGCGCTCGGTGATGTGGTGGCCGGAGACGGTTCAGCAAAGATCGATCAAGTTCGGGGCACCTTCTCCTTCCGCCGGGGGTCCATCGTCGACCTGCACACCGCCTTGCTGCTTCGCTCGGAAGAGCAACCGGTCTTTGGCCCTAACAACGTGGTCGTGGTTGTTCACGCGGACGGCGTCATAGAGCAGGGGAGCGGGAGGTTCGCAGGCGCGACCGGGCGCACGGTTCTTTATCTGCGCTTCGAGGTCGATCCGGCCTCGCTGCCGCCAAATCCGCCAACCAACCCGCCATTGTTCCGGACGGGCCTCTTCCTGTTCGAGATTGTCGATGATGACCGTGACGACGATGACGATGATGATGACGATGATGATGATGATTTGAACTAGCTCGCGGGACCGCGCCGATCCAGGGCGTGCCGGACGGTCTTGCTTTGTACAGTTTTGGCTTCCGCACACCCGCGCGCAGCCATGGCGAAGGGCAGCCGAAGGCTCCTGGTCTCGCAGTAGGTGTCTAGAAGATCCCCAGGCTCAGTCCCGCAGCCATCGCGGCGCCGAGTTCGCGGCATTGGTCGACGAAATCCTCCCGCCAGTCGCCGCGGCAGATCAGCGGTTCCTGCACCGCGCGCCAGCGCAGGCCCGTCGTGATCGTCTCCACCCCGCGCCGGGTGCCGGTCCCGTCATGGCCGGCACGCACGTACAGGCAGTAGGGCAGGCCCTGCGTCTTCTCCAGGACCGGATAGTAGGTGCGGTCGAAGAAGTCCTTTAGCGCGCCGCTCATGTAACCGAGGTTCTCGGTCGTTCCGAGAATGACCGCGCCTGCCGCCAGCACATCCTCCGGCCCAGCATCGAACGGGCGGAGTGCGGCGACCTCGATTTCCGCACTCTCGTCCGACCGCGCGCCTTCGAGCACCGCGTCCCGCAGCCTGCGGGTGTTGTCGGACGGCGCGTGGGCGACGATGAGAAGCCGTTTGCTGGTCATGGCGCCAGGAGTGTCCTGCGCCTGACCCCGGCGTTTCAAGGTCGGCCGTTGCTTTTGGGGTCCAGCTGGCTAGTGGTGGATGAACAACGGCACCGGGCAGGCGTCGAGCAGGCGCTCGGTGCAGGAGCCGAAGAAGAAATCGCGGAGCTTTTTGTGCCCGAACGCTCCCATCACCAGCAGGGCCGCATCCCGACTTCGATCGATGAGAATGCCTGCCGGGTGCTCGGCGGACTCGATGACCGTCACGCTCGCGTCGACATCATGGTTCCTGAGGACCTTGGCGGCCTGCACGGCCCTTCTTTTCGCCTCGCCTTCGGCGGTCTTGGCGACGCTCAGGACCTCCACCGGACGTCCGGCGGCGAGGCCAAGCAGCGCAAACATGTGCATTGCGCGCGAGGCGGGGAGGCTTCCGTCGAAAGCCAGCAGAATCTTGTCGGACCGCGGAAGTTCATCCGGTGTCACAATCACGGGTCTTGGATCGTCCCGGGCCAAATGGACCACGGTTTTGGAGGTGCCTCCGTCCGGCCTGAAATGAAACGTCGTATCCTTGCCGACCACGATCAAATCATGGGTCTCGGATTCGACTTCGATCAGCTTCTCCGGGTCGCCTTCCCATTCCGCCGCCGCGTACTCGACCCCGGCCTCCCGGCAGCGCGCCTCGAACTGCGACAGCAGCGTCTCGATCTGCTCGTCAATGCGTTTGAGCACGGCCTGGTCGCGGACCGTCTTGTAGTAGGATGCGCCGATCGGCGTGGCCTGCGGAGCGGTGATCCAAGGCCGGTCCAGCACGCCGATCCCCGCGACCCGCGCGTGCAGACGTTTGCTGAGGTCGATCGAGAGGGCCTGCGCGGCATCACTTGCCTTGGTGCCGTCCACGGCGACCAAGATACTCTTCAACATGACTCGTCCTTCAAAGTCGGCACTTGCCGCAGTGCTCCTTATCCACGGAACCGGTTTAAAACCTGACCTGAATCCACGTCGCCGAGTCCTGACATGCGTCAATGACAGGTAATCGGATAGGCTAGTGTCGTTGAGGAGCTATGCCCAGCAAGTCGGTTACGACGCAGAGCGCTGAGGAAGCGGCCGAGGCGCAAGCCCGGTTGCTTCAGGTCGTCGCCGCCGTCGTTGAAGAGCTGCATCCGGGGCAGGCGGTCGACGTCACGCTCGATTCCGCCATCGACCGGGAATTGGGGCTCGACAGCCTGGCCCGGGTCGAGCTGGTCGCGCGCACCGAACGCGCGTTCGGTGTCGCGTTGCCCGACCAGGTGCTCGCGACCATGGAGACGCCGCGCGACCTGCTGCGGGCAGTGACCGGCGCGCGCGGCGCAGAACCGGCGCTCGCGCCATCCGTGGCGCGGGCGGCGGCACCGGAAAAGGCGGCGGTGGCGCCGCGCGATCTCGAAACCCTGACGGCCGTTCTGGACTGGCACGCCGAAGCCCATCCGGAGCGGCCGCATATCCGGCTCTACAGCGACACCGATGACGGACAGATCATCACCTACCACGACTTGAGACAGGGCGCGGAGCGTGTGGCGGCCGGCCTGCAGACGATGGACCTGCGGATCGGCGAGGCGGTGATGCTGATGCTGCCGACCGGCGCCGACTACTTCTTCAGCTTCCTCGGCGTGCTGCTGGCCGGCGGCGTGCCGGTTCCGATCTACCCGCCGATGCGGCCGAGCCAGATCGCCGATCACCTGCGCCGCCACGTGAACATTGTCGAGAACTGCCGTGCCGGGATGCTGATCGCGGATGCCGACACCAAGGCAGTCTCACGCTTGTTGCAAAGCCAGGCCGAGAGCCTGCGCGCGGTGGTCACTCCGGACGAGTTGGTCGCAGCCGGGCGCGGCCCAGTCGCCGCGCCGCGCCTGCACGGTCAGGACATCGCACTGCTGCAATACACGTCGGGCAGCACCGGTCAGCCGAAAGGAGTCGTGCTGACCCACGCCAACCTGCTGGCCAACATCCGGGCCATGGCCGAGGCGATGCAGGCGACGTCGGAGGATGTGTTCGTCAGCTGGCTGCCGCTCTATCACGACATGGGACTGATCGGGGCGTGGCTCGGCAGCCTGGTCTACGCGACGCATCTGGTCATCATGTCGCCGCTGGCGTTTCTCGCCCGCCCGCAGCGCTGGCTGTGGGCGATCCACCGCTATCACGGAACCCTGTCGGCGGCGCCCAACTTCGCTTACGAACTGTGCCTGCGGCGGCTGGGCGAAAAGGACGTCGAGGGGCTCGACCTCGGATCCTGGCGGGTGGCGAGCAACGGCGCGGAGCCGGTCAGCCCGCTGACCATCGAGCGGTTCTGCGAGCGGTTCGCCGCGAACGGATTTCGCAGAGAAGCGTTGATGCCGGTCTACGGTTTAGCGGAATCATCGGTGGGGCTGGCCTTCCCGCCAATCGACCGGGGACCGCTGATCGATGCGATCGAGCGCGAGACGTTCACCCGGTCCGGCCGAGCCGTCGCGGCGGCGGACGCCGACCGCACCGCTCTCCGGTTCGTCGCCTGCGGACGGCCGCTGCCCGGGCACGAGATCCGTATCGTCGATCCGGCGGGACGCGAGCTGTCGGAGCGCCAGGAGGGCCGCCTGCAGTTCCGCGGGCCGTCGTCGTGCGGCGGCTACTTCCGCAACCCGGCGCAGACCCGAGGCCTGTTCGACGGCGACTGGCTGGAGTCCGGCGACCTCGCCTACATCGCCGGCGGCGACATCTACCTAACCGGACGCAGCAAGGACATCATCATCCGCGCCGGCCGCAACGTGTATCCCGACGAGTTCGAGGAGGCGGTCGGCGAGCTGGAGGGCGTGCGCAAGGGCGGGGTGGCCGTGTTCGCCAGCGGCGATCCCGAGACCGGCACCGAGCGGCTGGTCGTGCTGGCCGAAACCCGGCGGCGCGATCCGGCCACGCAGCAACGGCTGCGCACCGAGATCAACGAGCTCGCCATTGCGCTGATCGGCGCGCCGCCGGACGAGATCGTGCTGGCCCCGCCGCGCACGGTGCTGAAGACCTCGAGCGGCAAGATCCGCCGCGCCGCCAGCCGCGAGGTGTTTGAGCGAGGTCAGATCGGAGAGACGCGGCCGCCCTTGTGGTGGCAGCTTGCGCGCTTTGCCGTGTCCGGGGCGGTGCCGCAACTGCGGCGAGCTGTGCGCGGCCTGGCGAACGCGGCCTATGCCGCATACGCATGGGCGATCGTCGGGCTGGTCGCGCCGCCCGTGTGGATCGGCGTTGCCGTGCTGCCGCCCGAATTGGGCTGGCGGTTCTTGCGCGCCGGGCTGCACTTCATGGCCCGCATCACCGGCACCTCGCTAACCTTGCACGGTGCCGAGCACCTGCCGCCCGCCTCACAGGTCTGCACCTTCGTTTCCAACCATGCGAGCTACCTCGACGGCTTCGCGCTGACGGCGCTGCTGCCGCGACGGGTCGCGTTCGTCGCCAAAGCGGAGCTGATGGATGTTTGGCCCGCGCGGATCCCGCTGCGCCGGATCGGGGCGGTGTTCGTGGAGCGGTTTGACAAGCAAAAGGGGCTCGACGATGCCCGCCAGGTCTCGCAGATCGCGCAGGCCGGTCGGTCACCACTGTTTTTTGCCGAGGGCACACTCACCCGCATGCCGGGCCTGTTGCCGTTCCATATGGGGGCGTTCGTGGCGGCGGTGGAGACGAACACGCCAGTGGTGCCGCTCGCCATTCGGGGGACCCGATCGGCTCTGCGCGATGGCTCCTGGTTTCCGCGCCGCGGCACGATCTCAGTCACCGTCGGCGCGCCGATCTGGCCGGAATCGCTCAGGGCCGAGGACGATGAGAACACATGGGCGCTGTCGGTCCGACTACGCGATCAGACGCGGGCCAGCATCCTGCGGCACTGCGGAGAGCCGGACCTCGGCCATGAGCGACCGGCGCTCTGGATTGGTGAAGCGCCGCCAGACTCGTGAACGGGCCGGATCGGATCCGCAGAGCCGTAGCCGTCGAGTTGTCCGTTCTCGCTGTCTTGACGGTTGCGTTTCTGATCGTCTTTCCCGACCGTCCGATCCTCGCCGATGTCGGGCTGGCGTTGTTCGCGTTGACAGTGTTGGCGCTCAACACGCGTTACACGAGAAAGGTGGTCTGGGGGCAGTTCCCACCGGCTTCGGATCGCCGCTCGCGTATGCGCCGGGCCTATCTGTTCGCCGGGCTGGTCACGGGCGCTGGAGTGATAGGCCTGTTCGTGACCGGACTGGCGCTCGGTTATGTCGAGGGCGGTTGGGAGGAGGCCGTCCGCCGCGTCGGGAATTGGCGCATACTCCTGGCGGTCGCCGTCTATTTGCCGTGGGCGCTCCTGCAACAGACCCTGTTTCAGTTTTACCTGCTCGGACGGCTGCGGACCGTATTTCCGGTCTCCGTCGCGGTGACCTGCACCGGCATTGGCTACGCGCTCGTCCACCTGCCGGACCTCGCGGTCACGGTCGTCACTGCCGTCGCCGGTGTCTGCTGGACCTACCTCTACGAACGCTACCGCGTGCTCGTACCCCTGGCGCTGTCGCATGCGATTCTAGGGGCGGCCTTCTACTACTGGGTCCATAGCAGAGATCTGATCGGGGAGTGGGCCGCCGGCTTGTGAGTGAGGCCGATCGCGGTGCGCCCTCAGATCCGCGTCAGTCCGGATCGCGGCGCGGCACCTTCACCACGGCTTCGCCCTCCAGGACCACCGTGTCGCCGACCTTGCACTGGCAGTGCAGCTTGGCCCGCTGGCGTTCGGCGGTCAGCTCGGTGATCTCGACAATGGCGTCGACCGTGTCGCCGATCTTCACCGGCGCCAGGAACTTCAGGGTCTGCGAGACGTAGATCGCGCCCGGCCCCGGCAGCCGGGTGCCGATCACGGCCGAGATCAGGCCGCCGGTGTAGAGCCCGTGCGCGATCCGGCCCTTGAACGGGGTGCGCGCGGCGAAGTGCTCGGACAGGTGGATCGGATTGCGATCGCCGGTGATCTCGGCAAAGCCGACCACATCGGACGACTTCACCTCCTTGGAGTAGACCTCGGTCTGGCCGACGCTCAAATCCTCGAAGTAGAGGGTCTGGAATTCGAGAAAGCCCACGGGTCGCCTCGTTTAGCCGGTCGAACGCAAGGTTTTGCGCGGCGACAGCATAGCCAGCTTAGTGCAGTGCAGCAATTTTCAACGCGCTGGGGCGGCGTGCGGGCCTACCCGGTGTCGTCCGAATAGATTCTGATGTAGCGCCCGCCGACCTCCACGCCGACGAAGCGCTGGTCGAAGGCGAGGCACAGCCGCTGCGCCAGCTCGACCACGCTGTCGGTGCTGTGGGTGCGAATGCGGGCGATCAGGATCGGCCGGCGGCGGCCCTCGTAGATCGCGTCGGCCTCCTGCACCGTGACCGACGGGAAGGTCCGGGCGGCCAGCGTGCACAGCTTGTCGATGTCGGAGTCCTCGATCTCGCGGCATTCGGTGTTGGCGAGATAGACCATATGCACCGGCTGGCCGATCACCTCGTCGAGCTGGCGGGCGGCGGACGGCCCGCCCTCGGCCTCGCCGCGGATCGCGCGTTCGGCATCGGCCACGGTCTGGTCGAATACCCTCTCCAGGGCCGCGTTGGCGCCGCGCCCCGCGTCAATCAACTGGCGGCAGCCTTCGAGGTAGCCGAGCTTGCGGTCGGCGGTCCATCCGGCCGGCGGCGAGGTCACGATCGCCCGGATGTTGGAGATCACGTCCGCGGTCTTGACGATCCGCGCGTCCGGCGACTTGTGCGGCATGTCGGCGATCCGCTTGCGCCGCCGCTGGTCCTTGGGCAGGGACATGTCGTCGGAATTCGCCTGGACGATCTCGGCCACCCGGGCGCCGAAAGCTTCGGTCAGCTCGTCTTCGGTGACGCTTGTATCCTCGACCACGTCGTGCAGCAGCGAGGCGATCAGCAGGTCGACATCGTCGCCGCCGGTCGCCTGGGCGACCAGGTCGAGCACCTCGACCAGATGGTTGAGATAGGGCTCCTGCGCCGCGCCCTTGCGGCGCTGGTTGGCGTGCGCCTCGGCGGCGAAGCTCAGCGCGCGGGTGAGCCGGGTGAAGTCGGGCCGCGTTGCCGCGGCTTGCTCAGGTTTGATCGCGCGTTCCATGTGTTTCCCGTTCCGCGGAACCGCCAGTGCCGCACGACGGGACGCTCCGCCGCGCGCTGAGCTTCGCCGCCGAGGCGCACGCCAACCAGCGCCGCAAGGGCGCGGCGCAGGAGCCCTATCTCAACCATCTGGTCGAGGTGCTCGACCTGGTCGCCCAGG
>JASJBI010000043.1 GCA_030066595.1 Alphaproteobacteria bacterium
ACGCCCGCCCCGGTGGGCACGATGACCCGGTCAATGCCCAGCTTTTCCGCCAGCCGTGTGGCATGCAGCGGCGCGGCGCCGCCGAACGCGATCAACGTACGGTCCGAGAGCGTCTTACCCCATTCGATCGCGTGTACCCGGGCGGCATTGGCCATGTTCTCGTCGACCATCTCGCCGACGGCGAAGGCCGCCAGGTCGCGCTCGAGATCGAGGGGCGCGCAGATCGCCGCCTCGATCGCGTCCGCGGCGGCCTCGGGCTGCAGCGCGACGGCGCCGCCGGCGAAGCCCTCGCGGCTGATGCGCCCGAGCGTCACATCCGCGTCGGTCACCGTCGGGTCCGCGCCACCCCGGCCATAGCAGGCGGGGCCCGGCTCGGCGCCGGCGCTCTCCGGGCCCACGGTGACCCGCTGCATGGAGTCGACCCGGGCGATCGAGCCGCCGCCGGCTCCGATCTCCACCATCTCGATGGCGGGGATGCGGACCGGTAGGCCGCTGCCCTTGAGGAAGCGGTAGACGCGGGCCACTTCGAAGGTCCGGGTGGTCTGCGGCTCCGCCCCGTCGATCAGACAGATCTTTGCGGTGGTGCCGCCCATGTCGAAGGACAGCACCCGGGCGAGCTCCGCCTCGGTTGCGATCCGGGCGGCCAGGATGGCGCCGCCCGCCGGGCCGGATTCGACGAGACGGATGGGGAACCTGACCGCGAGCTCGAAGGTGGTGAGCCCGCCGCCCGAGGTGATGAGATAGAACGGGCAGCGAAAGCCCATCTCCCGCAGGGAGGCCTCGAGTCGCGTGAGATAGCGGGCCATCAGCGGCTGGACGTAGGCATTGGCGCAGGTGGTCGACAGGCGCTCGTATTCGCGGATCTCCGGGCAGACCTCGGAGGACAAGGTGATGGGCAGGCCGGGGACGGCCGCCTTCAGGATCCCGGCGGCCCGGTGCTCGTGCTCCGGATTGGCGTAGGCATGCAAAAGTCCGATCGCCAGGCTTTCGACGCCGTCCTGCGCGATCCGCGGCAGCAGCGCGGCGACCGTGTCTTCGTCCAGCGGCACGAGAACGTCTCCGCCGGCGCCGATCCGCTCCCGCACCGGCCAGCGCAGAGCCCGCGGGACCAGCGGGGCAGGGCGGTCGACATTGATGTCGTATTGCTCGAAGCGGTTCTCGTAGGCCATTTCCACCGAGTCGCGGAACCCGTCCGTGGTGATCAGCGCGGTCTTGGCCCCCTTGCGTTCGATCACCGCGTTGGTGGCCAGCGTCGTGCCGTGGATGATCAGGGCGACGTCCCCGGGCCGGACCTGCGCGTCCTCCAAGGTCTGGCGGATGCCGGCGAGTACGCCTTCCTCGGGTGCCGCGACGGTGGTCAGAACCTTGCGGGTCAGGCGGCGGTTCGCGTCTTCCAGCGCGATGTCGGTGAAGGTTCCGCCGATGTCGACGGCGAGCCGGGCTGCGTTGGCCAGTGAGGTCATGGCGAAGCGATCATTGGTCCGCCGGATTATGGGCCACCGTCCGGCTCCCACCAAGCTCCGTGCTCACGCGATTGTGCACATGCGAAAGCGCGCGTAACGGCTTGCTCTCCTTGCATTACCGAGGGGCGCCGCATAGGTTGAAAGTGGAAACCGGGAGATCTTTGTGAACTTCTTCGAAACCCTCATCCACCCGGACAAGGAGGATCAGCCCGAACGGGCTGTGGTCGCGCACGCGGCCAATCTGTTGCAGGTGGGCGAGTTCCAGCTCCTGCAGCTCGCCTACAAGGACTGGTACGGCGAGGAGATGCCGGAGGGCGTGATCGACCGGTTGTTCCACAGCTACATGCTGTACAACGAAGTGCCCCACTGGGCGCGGCAATATGCGCGCAAGATCGTCAATCTGGAGGGCCGCGGCGACCTGGACGATCTCGATCCGGCCTACCACGTCTATGACGCCGACTATCACACCTTCGTGCCGGACGGCGTGCGCAAGTTCATCGTCGCGGCCAGCATCCTGGTGCTGTGCATCGGCGGCGGCATCTGGGTGGCGAACATCGCGGCAACCAAGAGCCTGTCGATCCTGCCGCCCTATTTCGAGTCCAAGGACTTCCGGAGCAGTCGCTAGTCAGTCCCGGACGCGCTCCCTATAATCCCGCCTGTTTCGTTCCTCTCGAAAGACGGCCATGTTCGAGTTCGCCGGCGACTGGGAAAAGCCGATCAACTACCTCTTCCTGGCGGTCACGGCGTTCATCGCCTGGCACGGGATCCGCTACCGCGACGAAGAGGGCAAGACCGATTTCGTGCGCCTCTTGTTCGGCTGCATCGCGGCCGCGTTCTTCTTCATGGTGCTGTTTCAGGACGTGCTCGGTCTGGTCCGCTTCGCCTGATCAGCGCGGCTTGTAGGCGCGCTCCAACTCATCGAGCTGCGGAACCCGCAACACCCGCTGCTCCTCGGGAAGCTTGAGCTGCTCGTGGATATAGCGAGCCCGGTCACGAATGGTCGACGGGTTCGGCGTGCCGTAAAGCAGCTTGTTGATCCAGCCGGGACCTTCGACCGCGCCTTCGTCCACTTTGAGCGCCTGGACATAGTCGGCCAGCGCGGCCTCGTGCCGGCCTTCGCGGTCATGGACGATGCCCCGGTTGGCATAGGCGGCGGCCAGCGCCGCCCAGCCGGTCCGGTCGTCCGCCTCCAGGCTCTGCTCCAGGTGGCCGATCAGATGGGTCAGCTCCGCCACGGCGAGTTCGTACTGCTTGCGCTCGATGAATACCAGGGCACGGCCCATCAATGCACCGCGATGGTTCGGCATCTCGTCGAGCGCCTTGTCGAAATGGGCCAACGCCTCGTCATAGAGCTCGTCGTCGAGCCGCTGGGAGCCCTGCTTGACCTCGAAGTCGCCCGGTTGCTGGGACTGGTAGTGCAGGATCACGACCCAGACCAGTCCGGTGGCGAAGGTCGCAACGATCAGATAGGTGATGAACCGGCGCAGGACGTTGGGGTTCATCAGCGCCCCTGCATGATAGTGGTCGTATAGATGAAGGAGAACACGAAGCAGAGTAGCACGGCCGTCACCGTGGCCCGCCGTTTGAGCGCGAGACTCCGTGCCTCGTCGACGGTTTCCTTGCGTTGGGCGCGGCGCACGGACAGGGACCAGATCAGTTGGCGCACCGGAAAGAACAGGGCGATCCCCAGGACGAGGGCCCACAACATTGAGTACTGGCTGGTGAACAGGTCCGCCATGGCGCCTCTGGCAGGGGAACGGGTGGTCGACTCTAGAGCACTTTCCGACCATATGGGCGCAATTCTGTTGCGGTTTGGGCGTGGCAGACCGCCAGGCGGCGCCCGCAGCGCGATGCCGGAGCATCGGGCAAGGGCGGCAACGCCGCGGCTACCCGCCCAAACGCAACCCTGTCGGGCCGGGGCCTCTTTCGCCATGACGTCGTCAAATGCCTTGACCGTATGACGGATACGCTCTGCGGCGCTTTCCTAGTCATGGCGAAAAATGCCTCCGGCAGAATGGGTCCATATGGTCGGGAAATGCTCTGGCAAACCGGCCGGGCTGGACAAGGGCGGGGCGCCCGGCTCCCGGCGGCGCAAAGAAAAGCGGGGAAAGGGCCGGGCCCTTTCCCCGCGCAGTGGTGTCCAGAGGGTCCGTTAAGCGGCGCCGCCGCTTCCGGCCTGTGTTTCGGACGTCACCGCCACGTCGCCGATATCCTCGACGAGCGCCGTGATCTCCGTCTCCGGCACGGTGGACATCTCCATCTTGTAGGCCAGGAACCACATCATCGCGGTACCCAAGATCCAGAACAGGATCTGCCAGGCCCAGATCGACGGGATCCCGAAGGTCCAGCCGTCGACGCCCGCGTCCGGCGCACCAAAGATCGTGTTGCCGATCACGGCGCCCGGGCCGATGCCGAAGAACTGCCAGGCGATGACCAAGATCCAGGCCAGCGGGACCAGCTTGCGCTTGTCCGCCGACAGGCCCGCATGCTCGCGCAGGAAGTTGTGATACTTCATGCGGTGCGCCAACTGCCTGTCGTCCTGGGTCGCCGCCGAGACGATCACGCAGACGAGGATGTTGATGATGATGCCCCAGCCGGCGCTGTGGATGGTCCACGGCCAGCGGCCCCACGGCAACGCGCCGCCGGTGATGGTCTGTCCGATGGTCTCGGTGAAGATCACCGCGATCAGGCCGCAGGTCAGACCAAGCGTCGCTCCCTGACGGGTGATCCAGGGCATCCAGCAGACCGCCGCCAACGGCACCCACATCTGCGTGCCGAAGGCCACGGCCAAGCCGCCCAAGAGCACCAGGGCGTCCCGCGAGAAGGTGGCGACCAGCAGTGCGCTGAGCACGATGAAGGCGACGCCCAAGCGGCCGAACAGCTTCTGCGTGACGTGCGAGGCCGTCGGGTTCAGGTACCGCTTGTAGAGATCGCGGGTCAGCATGCCGCCGGCCGTCGACATGTAGGCCGCGCCGGTGGACTGCATGGCCGCGAGCGCACAGACGGCCAACAGGCCGACCAACCATGGCGCGGCGTCCGCGATCTGGTTGAAGTAGTTCGGTACCAGCGAGTCCGGCTTCTTCGCGATATCCTCGGACAGCACCGTCGAGATGCCGATGCCCGCTTCATTCACCAACGGGTTGGCGCCCAAGAGATGCGCGCCCATGCCCTGGAAGGCGGTGAAGAAGAACAGGATCAGGCCGATCCCGAAGGACGAGGCCCAGACCTGCTGCGGCGCGAACGGCGTCGGATCGTTGTTGGCGAACGACCACATGGAGAACGCCGGAGAGGACTGGATGCCCATCAGCGCCCACATGTAGGTGAGGCACATGATCCCGGTCCACAACCCGCCGACAGGCGTCTCCTTGCCGAGACCCGCGGTGAACTGGATCACCCCGGGAATCGCCAGATAGGTGTTGTGCCCGTCCGGCGTGGCGCCCCACCTGCCGAGCTCGGGATTGGCGCCGAGGCGGGCGAAGCCTTCGTTCAAGGCACCCCAACCGCCGGCGATGTTCAGGGCGATGATACCGGTGATGATGATGCCCAGGGCCAGCAGGATGCATTGAACAGTGTCCACATAGGCCACCGCCCGGAGGCCGCCCGAGGCGACGTAGATCAGCACCACCAGCGACAGCACCCACATGCCGACGTTGACGCTCAACAGATCGTCGGTCAGCACGTTGAACAGGAAGCCCGAGGCCCCCAGCTGCACGCCCAGATACGGGATCGAGAACAGCAGGGCCACGATCACCGTCAGGATGCGGATGGCATCCCCCTGGAAGTAGTCCGACATCATCTCGCCCGGCGTGACATAGCCGAAGCGTTTACCCAACATCCACTGACGCTTCAGGAAGATGACGCCGGTGAACGGAATCGTGATGGTGTAGAACGATGCGTAGGCGTATTGGAATCCATCACGGTAGACCAACCCCGGATGGCCCATGAAGGTCCATCCCGAGAAGGATGTGGCCGTAGCCGCCAAGACGAACACCCACATCGACAGCCTTCGGCCGGCAATGAAGTAGTCGCTGGCGGTCTTGGCCGTCATCGCGCCCTTGACGCCCCAGAAAATACAGTAGGCCCAATAGAGCGCGACGAAGATAAACAGCCAAGTTACCTTATCCATTTCGTCGCTCCCTCTCCTCGAAGAGATCTCGTTATCTCGGCCGGCGGCTTCCTGCCTCCGACCATCCTCTTTGCCGCTACTTGCGGTGCCCCTATGCGGACCAAAAAATAGACAGTCCGGCTTTGTAAAAATTTCACGGTACTGGGCGCCAGTCAACGGAATCTTGCGTTCTCGGCGCTAATCTTGTAAATGATCGTTCAGAAGATGTGTGAAAATGTAAATCTGTAAACGTCGAATCGCGGAGCCGTCGAGGCATGGCGCGGCGCAGTTTGCTAGGCCACAAGGTGCGAAAGCTCAGGCGTGAGAAGGGCTTGAGCCAGGTCGCCATGGCCGAGCGTTTGGGCATCTCGCCCAGCTATCTGAATCTCATCGAGCATAACCAGCGGTCATTAACCTTACCGCTGGTGCTCAAGATCTCCCGCCTGTTCGAAATCGACCTCCAGACCTTTTCGGATGAGGAGGAGCTGCGCTTGGTCGCCCGCCTGGAGGAGGTGTTCGGCGACACCCTGTTCCGGGAGGCGCCGCTCGATTCGGCCGAGATCCAGGACATCGTCGGCGCCCATCCGGAGCTTTGCCGGGCGCTCGTGACCCTCTACCACGCCTATCGCGGCACAAGCGATACGGTCCACGTGCTCAAGGAAAGCCTCTCGGGCGAGACCTTCCTCTCGACCTCAACCCACAAGCTGCTGACCCTCTTGACCTCGATTCGCTCCTTCTCCGAGATCCTGCACGACAACAGGGATCTCGGCCCGGTCGAGCGAGAGCGGTTCCTGGCCATCATCGTGCAGGAGAGCGACGGGCTCGCCAGTCTGGTCGGCGAAATGCTGGAGTACGGCCAGAGCGATGGCCTGAAGGGCCTGCAGGGCGCCAACACGCCGACCGAAGAGGTCACCGACCTGTTCGAGGAAAACGACAACTTCTTTCCGGAGGTCGAGGAGGCAGCGGCATCCTTCCGACGGGAGACCGGTCTCGGCGACGAAGTTACCGCCGGAAGACTGGTCGACCACCTGGAGCAAAGGCTTGAGATCCGTACCCAGCTCGCGCCTGCAAGCGAACTGGGCGCTGAGGGACGCCATTACGATGCGGATGACCGACGGCTGCTGCTGTCGGACGCGCTGCCGCTCGCCAGCCTGCGGTTTCAGGTCGCGCGCCAGATCGGATCGGTTGTCGGCGCAGACGCCTTCGCGCCCTACGCCAGCGGCCCGGTGCTTACCACCGACGCGTCGCGCAGCCTCTGTCTGGACGCGCTGGCCAAGTACTTCGGGGCGGCGGTGCTCATGCCCTATGACTCATTTCGCGAGGCCGCGCGCAGCCTTCGGCACGACATAGAGCTGCTGCAGAACCGCTTTGGCGCCAGCTTCGAACAGGTCTGCCATCGCCTGACCTCGCTGCGGCGGCCAGGTGCGGCCGGCATCCCGTTTCATTTCGTGCGAGTCGACATCGCCGGCAACATCTCCAAACGGTTCAGCGGAGCCGGCATGCGGATTCCCCGGTTCGGCGGCGCCTGTCCGCGCTGGAATGTACACGCGGCGTTTACGTCGCCAGGCACGATCCGCACCCAACTGGAGCAGTTGCCGGACGGGACGCGATACCTCTCGCTGGCCCAGAGCGAGGTGAAGCGGGGCGGCGGACATCACGTGCCCAAGAGCCACTTGGCCGTCAGCATCGGCTGCGAGGACAGCTACGCCGGTCAGATCGTCTATGCGGACGGTTTGACCCTGGAGGCGACCGACGCGGTGATGCCTATCGGCGTCACCTGCCGCCTGTGCGAACGCGACGACTGTATACAGCGGGCGTTTCCGCCATTCGTGGAGAAGAGTGGGTTCTCGCTGGAGGCCGAGGCGGGCCGGGCGTGACGGCGCGGTCCGGAGGCCGTCGCCGGACAACGCTCTAGCTTGCGGCGGTAGCGGGCGCTCGGGCGGGAACGCAGGGCAGGCTGAAGGTAAACCGCGCGCCGCTCTCGGGCGCGTCGTCGACCCAGATGCGGCCGCCGAAATGCTCCACGATCTGGCGGCAGATCGATAGGCCAAGGCCGGTCCCCTCCGGCTTGGCGCCGGCGATGTCGGGCCCTTGGCGAAACTTCTCGAAGATCGTGCTGCGCAGCGACCGCGGGACGCCCGGACCGTTGTCCACCACCTGGATGCGAAGCTCCGAGTGATCCGCGGCGGCGGCGACCTGCACACGGCCGGCCCGGTCATCGCAGAAATGCACCGCGTTCGAAATCAGGTTGACGATCACCTGCATCAGCCGGTCCCGGTCCGCATGGATCCGCGGCAGATGCTTTGGCAGCTCCACGTCCAGACGGATGCCGCGCTCGGTCATCAAGCCGCTGGTCGCGGCCAGCGCATCGTCGATAACGGTCTTGGGGTCAACATCTGTCATCCGCCAGTCCATGCGGCCCGCTTCCATCTTGGCGAGATCGAGGATCTGGCCGATCAGCCGCGTCAGCCGCTCGCTCTCCTTGATGATGATGTCGAGGAACTTGCGCCGCTCCGCCTGTCCGAGGTCCTCGTTGTCCTGCAGGATCTCCGAAAAGGACCGGATCGAGGTCAGCGGCGTGCGCAGCTCGTGGCTGACGATGGTGAGGAAATCGTCCTTGAGCCGGTCCAGTTCCTGGAGCCGTTCGTTGGCCGCGCGCAGCTCGGCGCTGGCGCGTTCCAGCTCGCGGGACTTTTGCTCGAGCTGGTGGCTGTATTCGATCACCTGGGAGGTCTCGTCCAGGATCTTCATGACCTCGTCGATGCCGACCACTTCGCCCTTGACCACGCTGCCCACCATGACCCGGGCGGAGGCGGCGCCGATCGTGCCCGCCATGAGACGTTCGGCAAAGCTGACCAAATCTGCGTCCGCCTCCTTGAGCTGGGCCAAGTCCAGGCCCCGTTCGTGGGCGTAGTCGGCGAAGGCCCGATCCGTGCGCCCCTGACCGATAAAGCGGACCAACAGTCCGCGCAGATCGGCGACCGTGGCCGTGCCCCGCCAGAGGCGGCTGCCCCCCTGGTCGCTGGAATGCCGGAACACGTCCACGAAGAGAGACGCCTGGACCCGCTCGATGGCGCTTTGCCCGGTCAACAGGGAGACACCGATCAGGCCCCCGATGTTGAACAGCATGCTCCAGAAGAAGGAATGGGACAGATGGTCGAGCCCTTCCAGCCCGAAGAGCGCATAGGGCTTGAGCGAGGCCAGTCCGAAGAGACCCTCCTCGACAAAGGATATCGGCAGCCAGCCGGAGCGCGCGAAGGACGGCAGCAAGAGCGTATAGGCCCACAGCAAGAAGCCAAGGCTCAGCCCGGTCAGCGCGCCGGAATGCGTCGCCCCTTTCCAGAAGATGCCGCCGATGATGGCTGGCGCGAATTGCGCCGCAGCGGCGAAGGAGACCAGTCCAATGGTGACCAGGGCGTAGGACTCGCCGATGAAGCTGTAATAGGTATAGCCGAGCAGGATCACCAGCACGATGCTGCCGCGCCGGATCGCGAGCAGCAGCCGGGTGAGATCCCCACGCTCGGTGAGCCGGAGCCAGGTCAGTCGCAACAGCACCGGCATGACCAGATCGTTGCACACCATGGTCGAGAGCGCGATGGTGGCGAAGATGACCATGGCGGTGGCCGCGGAGAGCCCGCCGATATAGGCCAGCAGGGCCAGCGCCTCCTGACGCTCCGCCATCGGGATGGTCAGCACGAAGGTGTCGGCATGCACCTCGCCGCTGGGGAAGTGCATGATGCCGGCAAAGGCGATCGGCAGAACGAAGATGTTGATGGCCAAGAGGTAGAGCGGGAACAGCCAGACCGCCTTGCGCAAATGGCCTTCGTTCACATTCTCGACCACGGTGACCTGGAACTGGCGCGGCAGGCAGACGATGGCCGCCATTGACAGGATGGTCAGCGTGACCCACTGGCCGTAGGACCCCATGTTCCCGGCCGTGAACAGCTGAGTGATGTCGGGGTGTTGGGCCGCCCGGGCGAACAGGTCTCCGAAGCCGTCATAGAGGGCGAAGGTGACGAACACGCCGACGGCGAGGAAGGCGACCAGCTTGATGATCGATTCGAAGGCGACCGCCGCGACCAGACCCTCGTGATGTTCGCTGGCGTCGATGTGGCGGGTCCCGAACAGGATGGCGAATGCCGCCAGACCGAGGGCGAGAACCAGCGAGGTATCGCCCAGAAACGAGGTCGGTTCGTGCGCGTGCGGCATGACGATCTCGGGGTAGCGGAGCAGCAGGCCGAAGCTGGTGGACACAGCTTTGAGCTGGAGCGAGATGTACGGCATGATCCCGACCACGGCGATCACCGTCACCAGCCCGCCCATTAACGTGCTCTTGCCGTAGCGCGAGGCGATGAAGTCGGCGATCGAAGTGATTCGGTGGGCCTTGCTGATCCGGATGATCTTGGCCAGCAGCACCCACCACAGAATGAAGGTCAGGGTCGGCCCGATATAGATCGCCAGGAAGTCGATGCCGCTGGAGGCCGCCCGTCCGACGCTGCCGTAGAAGGTCCAGGAGGTGCAGTAGACGGCGATGGACAGGGCGTAGACGTAGGGGTTGTTGATCAGGCTGCGACCTTCGTCGGCCCGCTTGTCGCCGTAATAGGCGATGGCGAACAGCAGGCAGAGATAAGCGAAGGACGCGAAGAGTATGAGCAGGCCGTCGAGCATCGCCTAGCGCGACCGCCGTCGCTCTCCCGCTGATGCCTGGGACCGCTTGCGATCCCGCGCCTCCAGGGCCGATTGGGCGTCTGCGATCCATGCCGTCAGCGCGATGATCAGCGCCCAGGCGGTGAACATGTAGACGTAGAGGAGCGGAATGCCGAACACCGTGATTTCGGTGCTGAAGATGAACAGCAGCGGCGGGCTGAACCCGGTCAGCCCGGCGAGAAACAGGGCGACCCAGCGGTCGCGTGTCATGCCCGGTCTGGTCATGCGGCCCTCCGGTCGCAGGTGCCCGCCGCGGCGGCTTCGCCACGCCTGGACGATGCTATCTTACACGCCTATAGGAGAAATTTCAGCCCGCTTGCGCGGCCTCAGGGAGGCGCCCAGGCGCCGCCGGGATCATGCGCGGGGGCCCAGGAACCGATTGACCCGGTCGACCACGTCCCGGGTCGAGAACGGCTTGGTGATGTAGTCGTCGGCGCCGAGGGCGATGCCCTTCTCGCGCTCAACGTCGCGGCCCTTGGCGGTCAGCATGATGATCCGCACGCCATTCCAGTCCGGGTTGGCCCGGATCCGCCGGCAGACGTCGTAGCCGTCCAGCTTGGGGATCATCACGTCCAGCAGCACAAGGTCCGGCGTATAATCCTCGATCGCCTTCAGCGCGGCCTCTCCGTCATAGGCGACCCGCACCTCGTAGCCTGCCTGTTCGATCAGAAACTCCAGCGACAGTACGATGTTGGGCTCATCGTCGACCACCAATACGGATTGGGTCATGCGAAGGCCCCTCTCGGTCTTCCACCGGTCCATGATTGGCGGCGTGCTGGAACCACACCGCCTTATTCAGTGTACCGGCTGGCGATACCGGATGCCAAGGTTTTGGCCGGCCGGCTGGCGCCTTCGGTTGCGTTCTTTCCAAGGGCGTTCTAAGTCACTCGGCGGACGGGCGCGAAACCGGGGTGGACGCCGAGCATGCAGTCCCAAACTGTCATTTTTCGCCAGCTGGCGAAGGATTTCATGCGGCCGCTGCCGTGCATGGTTGCGGCCGACACGCCGATTTCTGAAGCGGTCGGCCGCATGGCCGCTGCCAAGGACTCCTGTGCGTTGGTGCTCGACGATGGCGGCAGGCTGCAAGGTATCGTCACCGAGCAGGACGTCGCCCGCCGGATCGCCTTTCGGGTCACGCCGGAAACCACCGTCGGCGACGTGATGACCACCCCGGTGCGGACCATTCCGGACCGTGACCATCTCTATCAGGCGATCGCCAGGATGCGGCGGTTCGACCACCGGCACATGCCCGTGGTGGACCGGTCCGGCGCACCGGTCGGGCTGTTGGTGCTGCGCGATGCCATGGCCGTGGCGTCCGAGCAGAAGATGGCTCAGATCGATCGGTTGACGCATCAGGGAACCCTGGACGGTCTGCGCGAGGTCAAGGCCGCCGAGGTGGAGCTTGCCGAGGAACTGTTCGCGGACAATCTGCCTGCACCCGAGATTCAGGCGCTGCTCACGGATATCAACAACGACATCTACCGCCGCATCGTGGAACGGCTGCTGCGACGCGGAGCCAATGATGGCCTGGGCGAGCCGCCGCGGGACTTCTCGGTGATCGTCATGGGGTCGGGCGGCCGGGGCGAGAACTTCATCTACCCCGATCAGGACAACGGCATGATCATCGCCGACTATCCCGACGGGGAGCATGACCGCATCGACGGCTACTTCCGGGAGCTGGCCGAGCGCATGAACATGGATCTGGATACGGTCGGGTTTCCGCTGTGCAAGGGCTATGTCATGGCCATCAATCCGCTGTGGCGCAAGACGCTCTCGCAGTGGCGGGAGCAGCTTTCCTTGTGGCAGAAGAAGCGCGACACAACGGCGCTCAGGCTCTCGGACATCTTCTTCGACTTCTGCGCCGTCTATGGCGACGAGCAGATGGCCGCCGAAGTCCGGCAGACCGTCACCCAGCTGACCAAGGGCAACGCCTCCTTCCTGCGCGAGATGTTTCGGGACGAGTCCGAGCACAAGGTGGCCCTCGGCCTGTTCGGCCGGCTGATCACGGAAAGGAACATCGAGGAGCACAAGGGCAAGCTCAATTTGAAGCTGACCGGCACGCTGCCGCTGGTCGAAGGGGTCCGGCTGATGGCGCTGCGCGAGGGGGTGGAGGTGGGGTCAACCCTGGCGAGGATCGACCGGCTACGGGAGCTCGACGTGCTGGATTCGGACGAACAGGACTATCTCAAGGCCGCGTTCGTCCATATCACCGGGCTGCTCCTGCGCCAGCAGATCGCCGACTTCAAGGCCGGCCGGACGGTCAGCAACTATGTTTCGCCAAAGGCATTGTCCAGAAGGGAGAAAGACCAGCTCATCGGAGCCTTTCAGGCCATCCGAGAGTTTCGCAAGCGCATCGAGTCGGAGTTCACCGGCGATCTCTTTTAGTCGCGCGTGCAATCGGGATGCCGGATGTCGCGAACCGGCCTCAGAACTTCTCCTGCGCCCGGCGGATCGCGACCATGGAGTCGCATTCCCGCAGCGCCTCACCAAGTGTGCTGACGCCGCGGCTCTCGAGCAACTCGAGCAAATGCAGGAAGACCGTGGCCGTGGCCACCGCATCGCCCAGCGCCGTGTGCCGCAGCGCGTCCTCGATGTCGATGCCAAAGCGCGCGGCGATGCCGTCGAGCGTGTGGTCGCCTGCGTGGTCGTGCAGATAGGCCGAAAGCAGAAGGGTATCGAGCACCACATTGTCGAAGCTGACGCCGCAGCTCGCTTGCTTGAGGGTCAGGAACTTCATGTCGAAGGCGGCGTTGTGCGCCACCAGGACGTCGTCGCTGACAAAGCTGCGAAAGGCGGGCAGCACCTCTGCGGCCGAGGCCTCATCGGCCACCATGTCGTCCGTGATCCCGTGAAAGCGGATCGAGGCCCGGGGAATTGGCCGGCCCGGATTGATCAGGCGGTCGAACACCTCGCCGCGCAGGATCCGTCGGTTGACCACGCGGACGCCCGCGATCTGGATGATCTCGTCGCCGGCGGAGGGTTTGAGCCCGGTCGTCTCGGTGTCGAACACCACGAAGCTGAGCTCCGACAGGGACCGCGCCTCCATTTCGGCGCTGGCGCCGGCCTGTCCGATCAGACTGAAATCGTAAAACTCCGGCCGCGCCGGCAGCGGCGGCGCCGGACGCTGGTCCCGGGTGGATCGGTCGCCGTCCCGTCGGTCATTGATCGCGATGACATAGCCCGTCGGCTGGCCGCTGGCGTCACGCATCAGCGCCATGCGCCCGCGCAGGGTCGCGTTGTCCGTCTGCGTCTCCAGGCTGACCTCGGCGGTGTGCGCGGCGAGTCCCGGCTCGTCGGACCGGTCGTCGAGATCGCGAAGCGTGCGCAGGGCCTCGACCACGGCGTCCTGCCGGACCAAGGCAAAGACCGAGCGGCCCAGACCCATGGAGTCCGGATTGTCCACGAACCAGATGGCCGCCCGGTTGTAGAGCAGGACGTCGTGCGCCAGGGTGCAGACGATGACCCCTTCGCTGAGGTCGCGGAGCACCGCTTCCAGCCGATTGACCTGTTCCTCGGCCTGCGCCGACGCCGCCTGCATGGCCTGCACCATGTCCCGCCGGTTGCGGGCGAATGCGTCGGTCAGCGCGGAGAGCGCGTCCGGCAGATCGCCGAGACCGTGCGCGTCCGGTTTGGCCAACTCGCCTTCGGCCGAACAGTGCGCGACGGTCTGCACCTCGCGGGCCAGACCGGCGATCGGCCGGGCCAGACGCTGCGTCAGCAGCCACCAGGCGCCGGCCAGCACGGTCCAGAAGGCGAGCAGCGCGACGGCGCCGAGCAGGATCACGCGCCGGCGTGCGTCCGGCCCGGCGGCGGTCTCGGCCGCCTGCCAAGCCTCGAGGCCCAAAGCCACGGCCGCCGCCGCGCCGAGCCCCAGGATCACCGCATTGATCAAGCGTTGCGGCTGCATAGGGTGAAGGATAGCGGCCCGCCCCCGGCCCTGTCTTGCGGCAAATCAAGCCTCTGTGGCGGCCCAGGCGCACGGTGCGATTGCGCCGACCCTTGGAGACCGCTAGAACCCCGGCGCAGCGAAGCCACGCGCAGCGGGAGGGCAGGGCGGATGGCGTCCTACCAGTACATCTATGTGATGAAGGGGTTGAACAAGGTCTTCCCCGGCGGCAAGCAGGTCCTGAAGGACATCTGGCTGTCCTTCTTTCCGGGCGCCAAGATCGGGGTGCTCGGCCTGAACGGCGCCGGCAAGTCGACCCTGTTGCGCATCATGGCGGGGCTGGACGCGGACTTCGCCGGCGAGGCCTGGCCGGCCGACGGCGTGCGGGTGGGCTTTCTGCCGCAAGAGCCGGAGCTGGATCCGGCCAAAGACGTGCAAGGCAACGTCATGGACGGCGTGGCCGAGACCAAGGCGCTGCTCGACCAATTCGAAGCGGTCAGCGCGCGCTTCGCCGACGATCTTTCGCCGGAGGAGATGGACCAGGTCATCGCCGAGCAGGCCGCGCTGCAGGAGAAAATCGAGGCGGCCGACGCCTGGGACCTGGACCGCACCATCGAGATCGCCATGGACGCGTTGCGCTGTCCGCCGGGCGAGGCGGAGGTGGGCACGCTGTCCGGCGGCGAACGCCGCCGTGTCGCGCTCTGCCGGCTGTTGCTGGCCAATCCCGACATGCTGCTGCTGGACGAGCCGACCAACCACCTGGACGCGGAATCGGTGGCCTGGCTCGAGCGGTTCCTGCACGACTACAGGGGCACCGTGGTCGCCGTCACCCATGACCGCTATTTCCTCGACAACGTGGCCGGCTGGATCCTGGAGCTCGATCGCGGCCGCGGCATCCCCTGGGAGGGCAACTATTCCTCCTGGCTCGAGCAGAAGGAGAAGCGGCTGGCGCAGGAGGGCAAGGCCGAGGCAGGCCGCCAGCGCACGCTGCAGCACGAGCTGGACTGGATCCGGCAGTCGCCCCGGGCCCGGCAGGCCAAGAGCAAGGCCCGCATCAAAGCCTACGAATCGCTCCTGAGCCAGGGACGGGAGCACGCGCCCGAGGCCGGCGAGATCGTCATCCCGCCGGGCCCGCGCCTCGGCGACGTGGTGGTCGAGGCCGAGGGTGTGCGCAAGGGCTATGGCGACCGGCTCTTGATCGAGGATCTGAGCTTCCGGCTGCCGCCGGGCGGCATCGTCGGCATCATCGGCCCGAACGGTGCGGGCAAGACCACGCTTTTTCGGATGCTGGCCGGGCAGGAGCAGCCGGACGGCGGCACGCTCAGACTGGGCGAGACCGTCGTGCTCGGCTATGTGGACCAGTCACGGGACAGCCTGGCGGCCGACAAGACCGTCTGGGAGGAGATTTCCGAGAGCCGCGACGAGATCGCGCTGGGCAAGCGCCAGGTCGCCAGCCGAGCCTATGTCAGCGCCTTCAACTTCCGCGGCCCGGACCAGCAGAAGAAGGTGGGGCAGCTGTCCGGGGGCGAACGCAACCGGGTGCACCTGGCCAAGGTGGTCAAGTCCGGCGCCAATTTGCTGCTCTTGGACGAGCCCACCAACGATCTCGACGTGGACACCATGCGGTCGCTGGAGGAGGCACTGTTGGAATTCGCGGGCTCGGCCATGATCATCAGTCACGACCGCTGGTTCCTGGACCGGATCGCGACGCACATCCTTGCTTTCGAGGGCGACAGCCAAGTGACCTGGTTCGAGGGCAACTATCAGGACTACGAGGCCGACCGGCGCAGGCGTCTGGGCGAGGAGGCCGATCAGCCGCACCGCATCAAGTACAAGCGGTTGAAGGCCTGACCCTGCCGGCGGCACGCCAACGGGGCGCGTTGGAGAGAGCCGGGGGCGGTCTACTAGTTCGAAGCGAGCTTGCCCTGGAGAGACGCGTTCTTCTCGCGCAACTCCGTGATCAGACCCTCCACGCCGTTGCCGCGTCGCTTGATCACCGCGGCGAATTCCTGGCGGTAGGTGACGATCTGATTGGTGCCTTCGATCTCCACGTCGATGACCTGGAGCGTGCCCTTACGGTCGCGCACGCGCCAAGTGATCGGGATCGGCTCTTTGCCCTGCCGGACGATCTCAGAGGTGACGAAGATGTCGGTCTTGGAGCTGCCCGCGGGGCGGGTGCCGGTGACGGCCACGGTCTCGCCGGCATACTTCTCGAGCCGCGTGGAATAGGTGTAGACCACGTAGTCCTCGAACTCCTCGAGATAGATCGAAATCTGCTCTGGCGTGGACTGCCGTCGATGGACGCCAAGCGCGAAAATACCGATGGTGCGAACGTCGAAATGGTCGCGCAGAATTTGCCTGAGCTGGCGCGATCTGTCCGACTTCGGCACCTCGTCGGCCTTGACCACCGCGACGGCCTTGTCGGCGAGTGTTCGTATGAACTTCTGAGCAGAGCCGGCATCGGGGGCTGCCGCTGCCGGTGGAGTCGAGGCAAGCCCAAGGACGATTGCAACCACGACAAAGAGACCAAAGGACCTGAATCTGCGCATCGAATCGCTCCGCTCTTGATTCGGATTACTGTACGCCCAAGAGGTCTCGTTAGATCACGGCCTCCCTTTGCCCTATTCCGCGTAAACCGGGATGTCGAGCACCGGACCCTCGACCTCGCCATCCCGCACCTGGCTCTCCCGGTTCTGCCGGTACAGGCTTCGCACGGCCGCATAGAAGTCCAGCGAGTTCCGTTCAATGTCCTCGAGTGTCTCGAGGTTACGCTCGCGCCGGTCGACACCGTTCACGAAGGTGCGAGCGAGGTTGCCGGCGAGCGGGATCACATACCCGAACGGGTCCGTGAAATTATCCGCCACCTTGCCGACCGTGTCGCGCACATTGGACGGCCCCAGGATCGGCAGCATGATATAGGGTCCTTCGCCCACGCCCCACACGGCAAGGGTCTGGCCAAAGTCCTCTTGGTGGCGCGGATAACCAAGATTGGTTGCCACGTCTCCCAACCCGCCGATGCCGACGGTCGAGTTGATCACAAAGCGGATGACGGTCTGCGCGGCCTTCACGTCCTTGCCCTGCAGCACCAGGTTCACGAAATTGACGGGCTCGTTGATGTTGTCGGAGAAATTCCGGATTCCGTCGCGGATATCTTCGTGCAGCACGTCTCGATAGGCCCGGGCTATCGGCTGAAGAACGGCGCGGTCGACCGAGTTGTTGAAGTCGAAGATCGCCCGGTTGGTGTTTTCCCAAGGATCGCCCGAATCTGCGTTCGCTTGCTGTGCGGTGTCTCCGGCGCTGGTCGTCCCCTGAGTGGTGCTGCCGCACGCTGCCAATGACATGCTCAACGCGGCACACAACAGAATGTTCAGGTGCGCAGCTGGTTTTCTTACGATCACACCCATTGCACGTCCGTCTTCTGACCTCGACCGTCTGTGCTCACACCGCCTGACAGCGACATGCGCTTTGGCGAGCAAAAATCAATTGCGCCGATGCGACGCCGGCGGTGGTCCAACTGCAGGACCCAGCGTCTTGGACGCAAGTCGACAATACACCCAGGTGAGCGACGAAGATACCGCCCCCACAAAAACAATCTCCATACGGGCCTGCGTTCCCACACGCCTGACCCGACCGATTTTGCGCGCGTCCCGAACGGGCGCGTCCTGCGCAACAGTCGTCAACTATCACAGGATGTTAGGAAAAACCAGCGACCATGCTGCGGGGCCTGATCGGTAGAAGGGCCGCTGTGGCAAAAATGCCGCTTGCGGACGCGACACTCGGAGGTGATCTGTGGCAGCGCTTTACCAAATATAAACATATCTTTATATCTAAATAGATGTTAGAAGCTCCGGGAGGGCATGGGCTGTTGGCGGTCCTCCATCTCAGGAGACCTGCGGGCCGAACAGGGGCGCGCTGCAGAAGGAAGGCGACGAGGAGATGGACACGCTGCTCAAAGGATTGCGGGCCGCGGCGGAGCCCACCAGGCTCCGACTGCTGGCTTTGTGCGCGCATGGGGAGCTCACCGTCAGCGAGCTGACCCAGATCCTGGCGCAAAGCCAGCCGCGGGTCTCGCGCCATTTGAAGCTGCTTGCCGAGGCGGGGCTGCTCGACCGCTTCCAGGAAGGCACCCATGCCTTTTTCCGACTGGCCGAATCGGGAACCACGGCCGAGTTCGCCCGCGTGCTGGTCGATTCCATTCCGGCGGACGATCGCTTGCTGGCGCTGGATCTGGAGCGCCTCGAAGCGATCAAGAAGACGCGGGCGGAGGCGGCCGCAGCCTATTTCCGAGAGAACGCCGCGCGCTGGGACAAGATCCGTTCGCTCTATGTGGATGAGGCGGAGGTCGAGCGCGTCGTGATCGATCGGCTCTCGGAGCAGCCCATTGACGATCTCCTGGATATCGGAACTGGCACGGCGCGCATCCTTGAGCTGCTGGGTGACCGAGTGCAGCGGGGCGTGGGCATCGATCAGTCGCGCGAGATGATCGCCGTGGCCCGTGCGAATCTCGAGGCTGCGGGCCTGCGCAACTGCGTCGTCCGGCATGGCGACATGTACCAGCTGCCCTGGCCCTCGGCCGCCTTTGACGCGGTTACGCTGCATCTGGTGTTGCATTACGCCGAGGTGCCGGCGGACGCCATTGCCGAGGCTGCGCGGGTCTTGCGTCCCGGAGGCCGGCTGGTGATCGTCGACTTCGCGCCGCACGAGGTCGAGAGCCTGCGCGATGAACATGCGCATCGCCGCCTGGGCTTCGCCGATGACGAGGTGGAGGCATGGTACGGCAAGGCCGGGCTCGCGACCAAGGATATCACCCATCTCAAGGGCGATCCGCTGACCGTGAGCGTGTGGTCGGCGGGGCGCCCGGCCGGCCGCGCGCCCCGGTCGCGGGAGCGTCTGCAATGAGTGCTGAATCGATGACCGGCATTGTCTCCTCGGTGCGCGAAGACGGCACCGTGGCGCCGTCCCGGCGGCCGACCGTTTCGTTCGAATTCTTCCCGCCGCAGAGCGAGAAGATGGAGCAACAGCTCTGGGCATCGATCCAGCGGCTTGCGCCGCTGCGGCCGGCCTATGTGTCGGTGACCTACGGCGCGGGCGGCGGCACCCGCGCCCGGACCCATGCCACGGTGCAGCGCATCCGCGATGAGACCGAGCTGGAGCCGGCCGCGCACCTGACATGCGTGGGCGCGACCCGTGACGAAGTCGACGCGGTGGCGCGCAGCTACTGGCAGGCCGGGATCACGCAGATCGTGGCCTTGCGCGGCGATCCGCCGGCCGGCTCGGACCACTATACGCCGCATCCGGGCGGCTATGCCTTCGCCGCCGATCTGATCGCGGGGCTCAAACGGGTCGCCGACTTCCGGATCTTCGCGGCGGCCTATCCGGAAGTGCATCCGGAGGCGGCGAGCGCGGAGGCCGATCTCGACAACCTCAAGCGCAAGCTGGATGCCGGGGCCTCGACGGCGATCACCCAGTATTTCTTCGACAACGCGTGCTTCTACCGGTTTCTCGACCGTGTGCGGCAGGCCGGCATCACGGCGCCGGTCATCCCTGGGATCCTTCCGGTGACCAACTTCGCGACGGTAAAGCGCTTCAGCGAAGCCTGCGGTGCGACGGTGCCGGACTGGCTGGCGGCGCGCTTCGAGGGTCTCGACGACGATCCCGAGACCCGCAAGCTGGTCGCGGCCAGCGTCGCCATCGAGCAGTGCCAGGACCTCTGCGACAATGACGTCGAGGAGTTCCACTTCTATACCCTGAACCGGGCCGAACTGACCTACGCGATCTGCCACAGCCTCGGGATCCGCCCCGACCCGGTTGCCGTCGCGGCCGACAAGGCAGTATCGCAATGAGACCCGCACGGTCAGAGAGCCTCACAGGCGACGAGCGGATTGCCGCCCTTGAGCGCGCCGCGGCCGAACGCATTCTCATCCTGGACGGCGCCATGGGCACGATGATCCAGGGGTACCGGCTGGACGAGGCCGGATACCGCGGTGACCGCTTCGCGGATTTCCATCGTGACGTCAAGGGCAACAACGATCTCCTGAACCTGACCCGGCCCGACGTGATCTCCGACATCCATGGCGCCTTTTTGGCGGCGGGCGCCGACATCATCGAAACCAACACCTTCAACGCAAACGCCATCTCGCAGGCTGACTACGATCTGTCCGACCTGGCCGCGGAAATGAATCTGGCGGGGGCCCGCATCGCGCGGGCCGCCGCCGACGCGGCCGCGGCGGAGACGCCGGACAAGCCGCGCTGGGTGGCGGGCGCGCTGGGGCCCACCAATCGCACCGCGTCGATCTCTCCGGACGTGGAGAACCCCGGCTTTCGAAACGTCACCTTCGACCAGTTGGCGGCGGCCTACAAGGAGGCGGCGGCCGCGCTGATCGAGGGCGGCGTCGATCTGCTGCTGGTCGAGACGATCTTCGACACGCTGAACGCCAAGGCGGCGATCCTCGCGATCGAGGAGTTGTTCGACGAGCGCGGCGCGCGGGCGCCGGTGATGATTTCCGGCACCATTACCGACCTGTCCGGGCGCAACCTCTCCGGTCAGACGGTCGAGGCGTTCTGGAATTCGGTGCGCCACGCACGCCCCTTCGCGGTGGGGCTCAACTGCGCTTTCGGGGCCGAACAGATCAGCTCCCATCTCGCCGATCTGGCCCATGTCGCCGACACGTTGATTTGCACCTATCCGAACGCGGGCCTGCCCAACGAGATGGGCGAGTACGACGAGACCCCGGACGAGACCGCAGCGTTCTTGAAGACTTGGGCGGAGACCGGCATCGTCAATCTGCTGGGCGGTTGCTGCGGCACGACGCCGGCCCACATCCATGCCATCGCCGAGGCGGTGCGGAGCCTGCCGCCGCGCGTGCTGCCCGACGTGCCGGTGCGGATGCGGCTGTCCGGCCTCGAACCTTTCAACCTGGCATCATGACGGACGGTCAGCTCATGCGGGATGACAGCCCGCCCGGCGCCGCGGATGCGGCGCCGGAGCTGGAACGCGTCGCCCGTTTCATCAATATCGGCGAGCGTACGAATGTGACCGGCTCGGCCAAGTTCGCCAAGCTGATCCTGAACGGCGATTTCGACGCGGGCCTGGAGATTGCCCGCCAGCAGGTCGAGAGCGGCGCCCAGATCATCGACGTCAACATGGACGAAGGCATGCTCGAGTCCGAGCAGGCCATGGTGACCTTCCTGAACCTGATCGCGGCGGAGCCGGACATCAGCCGCGTCCCGCTCATGATCGATTCGTCCAAATGGTCGGTGATCGAGGCAGGCCTGAAATGCGTGCAGGGCAAGTCCATCGTCAACTCGATCAGTCTCAAGGAAGGCGAGGAGCCGTTCATCGAGCAGGCGCGGAAGGTTCGCCGCTACGGCGCCGCCGTCGTTGTCATGGCGTTCGACGAGACGGGCCAGGCCGAAACGGCCGACCGCAAGTTCGAGGTCTGCGCCCGGTCCTACCGGATCCTGACCGAACAGGTCGGTCTGTCGCCCGAGGACATAATCTTCGACCCGAACATCTTCGCCATCGGCACCGGCATCGAAGAGCACAACGACTACGCCTTGGCCTTCATCGAGGCGACCCGGCGTATCAAGGCGGGCCTGCCGCATGCCAAGGTCTCGGGCGGGGTGTCGAATATCTCTTTCTCGTTCCGCGGCAACAACCCGGTGCGCGAGGCGATCCACTCGGTGTTCCTGTATCACGCCATCCGCGCCGGCATGGACATGGGCATCGTCAATGCCGGCCAACTGGCGGTCTACGAGGACATACCAGCCGATCTTCGCGAGCGGGTCGAAGACCTGGTCCTGAACCGCCGGCCTGATGCGACCGAGCGCCTGCTCGAGGTGGCCGATACGGCCAAGGGCCAGGCGGCCAAGAAGGCGGCCGACCTGTCCTGGCGTGAGGCCGACGTCGAACAGCGGCTCACCCACGCGCTGGTGCACGGCATCGCGGAGTTCGTTGTCGAGGACACGGAAGAGGCGCGCCAGACGGCGGAGCGGCCGTTGCATGTCATCGAGGGGCCGCTCATGGATGGGATGAACGTCGTCGGCGATCTGTTTGGCTCGGGACAAATGTTCCTGCCCCAGGTGGTCAAGTCGGCGCGCGTGATGAAAAAGGCCGTGGCCCATCTGGTGCCGTTCATCGAGGCCGAGCAGGAGGCCGGGGCGACCAGAACGTCCAGCGGCAAGATCGTCATGGCCACCGTCAAGGGCGACGTGCACGACATCGGCAAGAACATCGTCGGCGTCGTCCTGCAGTGCAACGGCTACGAGGTGATCGATCTCGGCGTCATGGTCCCGGCCGGCCAGATTCTCGAAACGGCCCGGGCCGAAGGCGCCGACATGATCGGGCTGTCCGGCTTGATCACGCCGTCGCTGGACGAGATGGTGCATGTCGCCAGCGAGATGGAGCGGGAGGGCTTCGAGATGCCGCTGCTGATCGGCGGCGCGACCACCTCGCGGGCCCATACGGCGGTCAAGATCGAGCCGAGCTATTCCGGGCCGGTGGTCCATGTGCTGGACGCCTCGCGGAGCGTCGGCGTGTCGTCGAGCCTGATGAGTGCCGAACAGCGGGACGGCTTCGTCGCCTCGGTCCGCGCCGACTACGCCGAGGCGCGCGAGAAACACCAGGGCAAGACCAAGGATGCCGAACGGCGCCCCTTGGCCGAAGCCCGGCAGCACCGGCATCGCATCGACTGGTCCAAGGTCACGCCGCCCCGGCCCAGCTTCCTCGGCGTCAAGACCTTCGACGACTACAGCCTGTCCGAGCTCACCATCCGGATCGACTGGACGCCGTTCTTCCGCACTTGGGAGCTGGCCGGCACCTTTCCCCAGATCCTCGAGGATCCCAAGATCGGCGAGTCGGCCCGGCAGCTCTATGACGACGCCCGCGCGATGCTCGACCGTATCGTCCAACAGGGCCTGCTGCAGGCGCGCGGCGTGCTCGGCTTCTTTCCGGCCAACACCACTGGCCACGACGACATCGAGATCTATGCCGACGAGGACCGCGCGGCGCCGGCCGCCCTATTCCACACCATCCGGCAGCAGATGGTGAAGGGCGCGGGCCGGCCCAACTATGCGCTGGCCGACTTCACCGCGCCCAAAGGCTCGGGTGTCGCCGACTATATCGGCGCCTTTGCCGTGACTGCCGGCATCGGCGCCGATCAGCTGGCCGCGGACTACGAGGCAGCCCACGACGACTACAGCGCGATCATGGTCAAAGCGCTGGCGGACCGCCTGGCCGAGGCCTTTGCCGAACGGCTGCACGAGCGGGTCCGTAAGGAATTCTGGGGCTATGCCCCGGACGAGGATTTCGACAACGCGGCACTGATCGGCGAGGCCTATCAGGGGATCCGGCCGGCGCCCGGTTATCCCGCCTGTCCGGACCACACCGAAAAGCAGGCGCTGTTCGAGCTGCTGGACGCGAGGGCGAATGCGGGCATCACCCTGACCGAGAGCTTCGCCATGCTGCCGGCCGCCGCGGTCTCGGGCTACTACTTCTGGCATCCCGACGCGCGCTACTTCGGCACCGGCAAGATCAGCCGCGACCAGGTCATGGACTACGCCGCCCGCAAGGGCATGGAGCTGCGCCTTATGGAGAGGTGGCTCGCGCCGATCCTCGGTTACGAGCCCTGAGGCGCGTCCACGGCGCGACTTCTCCCGATCGAAGACATGATGCGCTCTGATTCGCGCCGCCATGCTGCGTGGCGGCGCGACGTTGGCTGCAACGGAAGCGAGCCAACCGCTGTGGAACTGTGTATCGTGTTCCCGGGCGTTGTGGATAGGAGGGGGACAGATGTTGGCAAGGATCTTGGTGGCCGCGATCGCGGCCTGTGTTTTCGCAGCATCGGCATCTGCGGAGGAGCTGACGGGAACGCTCAAGAAGATCAAGGACAGCGGGACGATCACGCTTGGATTCAGGGAGGCCTCGCCGCCCTTTTCGATCCTCGGAGACGACGGCAAGCCGGTCGGCTATTCCATCGATCTATGCGCACGCGTGGTTGGCGCGGTCAAACAGGAGCTCGGCCTCGACGACCTCAAGGTGAACTATGTGCCGGTCAACCCGACCAACCGCATCGACAGGGTCAAGAGCGGCGCCGTCGATCTGGAATGCGGCTCGACCACGGACACGTTCACGCGGCAGCAGGATGTCGACTTCACCTATCTGACCTTCGTGACCGGCACGGTCATGCTCGCCAAGACCCACACCAACGTCTCGACCCTGGCGGACCTTGCCGGCCAGAAGGTCGGCGTTGCCCGCGGTACCACGACCGAGCGCACGGTGTCCAAGCGCATCCAGTCCAAGTTCATCAACGCGGAGATCGTCCTCGTGGACGACCACGATGAAGGATTGCGCGCCCTCGAAAGCGACAAGATCACGGCCTACGCCTCGGATCGGGTCGTGCTGATCGGTCTGGCGCAGCGGTCCGCGCAGCGCAATCAGCTCATGCTCACGGAAGAGGCTCTCTCCTACGAGCCCTATGCCTTGATGCTGCGGCGGGACGATTCTGCGTTCCGACGGGTCGCGAACCGGGCGCTGTCCCGCGTCTACACGTCGGGCGACATCGTTGGGATGTTCCAGAAGTGGTTCGGCAAGCTTGGGCTCAAGCCCACGCCCATGCTGCAGGCGCTCTACATTCTGCAGGCGCGGCCGGAGTAGATCTTCAAACCGGCGAGATCATTCCCTAGGCCGCGGCGCAGCGGACGACCCTTTCCGCGGGCAGCGTGACGGTGACCGTGGTCCCGGCACCGGGCCGGCCATTGATCACGAGCTCGCCGCCGTGCAGGTCGAGCAGCGATTTGACCAGCGGCAATCCGAGGCCCGTGCCTTCGAACTCCCGCGTATAGGACCCGGCAGCCTGCTCGAAAGGCGACAAGAGGCGCGGCACCTCCTCCGGGTCGATCCCGATGCCGGTGTCGATGATGGCGAGCACCAGCTGGCCGCCGGTACCCAGGCGTGCTCGGACCGTCACCTTTCCCTTGGCCGGCGTGAACTTGACCGCGTTGCTGAGAAGATTGAGCAGGACCTGCTTGAAGGCCCTGCCGTCCACCCGAACCTTCGGCAGGCGGGCCGGTAGCCGAGTTTCCAGGGTGATGCCGGCTGATCGGGCCCGCTCGGAGACCAGCCGCTGGCAGGACGCGATCGCATCCCGCAGGTCGAGCGTCTCTTCGACCAGTTCGAATTTCCCGGCCTCGATCTTGGCGATGTCGAGAATGTCGTTGATCAGGCTCAAGAGATGCTGGCCGCTCTCCAGGACATCCCGGCAGTAGCCTTCGTACTGCCGGGCGCCAAGCGGCCCGAAAACCTCGTCGCGCATCAGCTCGGAGAACCCGATGATGGCGTTCAGCGGGGTCCGCAGCTCGTGGCTCATATTGGCAAGAAACTCGGTCTTGGCCCGGTTGGCGAACTCGGCTTGCTCGCGGGTCGCCCGCAAGCGGGTCTCGGCATGCTTGCGCTCGGTGATGTCGATCCGGGTGCCGACGATCCAGCCGTCGAACAGCGGATAATCATGCACCAGAACCCAGCGACCGCCTTTGAGCTTCTGCTCGACGACCGAGGGGAGAGTCTGGAGTTGTTCGATGCGGGTTTCGAACAGCTCGTCGACCTGCTTCCGGGCGGTGATGCCGATACATTCCCGGATGGCGCGGCGGGTGATTTCCTCCAGCGCCGCGCCCGGCACCAGGATGTCGGCGATCTCATGGTAGATTTCGCGATATCGGCGGTTGCACAAGACCATCCGATGGTCGCTGTCGAAAATGACGAA
>JASJBI010000103.1 GCA_030066595.1 Alphaproteobacteria bacterium
ACGTCGTCCTCCAACGTGCCGGTCACCTTCAGCGAGATCTCCTCTTTCGCCTCGCCGAAGACCGTGCGCGGCGGGCCAAAATAGTGAACCACCCAGTCGGCCTCGAACTCGCCGCCGGATACGCGGTAGGTGCCCGAGCAGCACATTCGATTGTCGCCGCCGATGGTCCGGCCATTGTCCATCAAGAAGATGCCGCGGTTCTCCCAACCGAACGCGCCATAAGCCTCGGCGGTCCAGACGCCATCGATCGCCATCATGATCCCCTAGTGACGCGGTGTCGCGAAGGCCGCCAGTCTAGGTGTGGCTTTGAAGAGCGGCAATGATCTCGGACGCCGGCGATCTTTCCCGCTTCGACGCACCCCCCTAATCGGCCGGCAACGGGATGAACTCGTCATCGCCCTCGATGCGCTCGAAGCCGCCGGCCGCCCACTTGCGCTTGGCCGCGTCGATCCGGTCTTGATCGGTCGCGACGAAGTTCCACCACAGGACTCTCGGCTCCGGCAGCGGCGCTCCGCCGAGCAGCATGACCTTGGCCTCGGTCTCGGCGGCGATCTCGGCCCCCTGGCCGGGCTGAAACACGACCAGGGCGCCACCGGTCAACGGGCGGCCTTCGACGGTGATGCGGCCGGAGACCACATAGGCCGCGCGGTCCGCGTGCTCGTCGGGCAAAGCCAGCCGGGCGCCCGCCTCCAGGTCCGCCTCGACGTAGAACATCGGCGACTGCACGATGACCGGGGAAGCCTCGCCGTAGGCCGTGCCGGCGATCAGGGTCATGCGCACCCCGGGCCGGGACAGCGTCGGAATTCGGTCGGCGGGATAGTGTTCGAAGGACGGGTCGATCTCCTGCAGATCGGCCGGCAGAGCAATCCAGGCCTGCATGCCGTGCATCCGGCTTTCCCGCTCGCGGTCCGGTCCGGACCGCTCGGAATGCACGATCCCGCGCCCCGCGGTCATCCAGTTCACCGCGCCCGGCCGGATCGGCTGGGTGTAGCCGAGACTGTCCCGGTGCATGATTTCGCCGGTGAACATGTAGGTGATGGTGGCGAGCCCGATGTGCGGATGCGGACGCACGTCGATCCCCTCGCCCGCCGGGAACGTGGCCGGACCCATCTCGTCGTAGAACACGAACGGTCCCACGCTCCGCTGACGCGGCGAGGGCAGCACGCGGCGCACCGAGAATCCGCCGAGATCCTTCGGCTGGCCTTCGATGATCAGGGATATGCTGCCCTGGGTTTCCGTGCACTCTGGCGCCACCGCCTCTAGACGGCTCATCAGCGGTCCTCCCTAGTTGCCGGCGCTCCGGCGGGTGATCTCGGCAAGCACGGTTTCGATGAATCTGTCGAGGAATCCAAGCGTTGTCTCATCAGTCACCCGTCCATCCTCTACCTTGTTCTGGGCGGAGGGAATCAGAACCTCGGGCATGGCCACCACCTCCGCCAGCACGCCGGACATGATGCTCTTCCAATGCTGCTGTGCCCGAGCGCCGCCGGTCAGGCCCATCGAGGCGGACACGATCCCGACCGGCTTGCCCTTCAGCACCGACTTGAACGCCGGCCTTGACGCCCAGTCGACCGCGTTCTTCAGCACGGCCGGCACCGAGTAATTGTACTCCGGGCTGGCCAGAATCAGGCCGTCCGCGTCGCCGATCGCCTGCTTCAACTCGACCACGCTCTGCGGCGTCGCGTCACCGTCCAGATCGCCGTTGTACATCGGCACCGGCGCCAGATCGAACAGCTTGAGCTCGGCGCCGTCCGGCAAGCGCTCGCCGATCGTCTTGAGCACGGCGGTGTTGAAGGACCCGGCGCGCAGGCTGCCGGACAGGCCAATGAGATGGATCATGTGTGATTTCCGTTTAGTTGGTCAGAGCTGCGGATTTGGTGTCGAAGGGCGGCGGCGTGTTCAGCCCCTGACGGAACAAGGCGGGAGGGATCTCGGACGCATCGGGGAAGATATGGTCGATGTCCGCGGTTTCGTCCATGCCCGGCGGGGCGCCAGATCGCGGGTCACCCCACGGCACATAGATTCCGTCAACGTTCGCGTCTAGTCTTCGCCGAGGGGGAGACTGCAGATGGAACGCCGCCTCGCCGCCATTCTGGCCGCTGATGTCGTCGGCTACAGCCAGCTCATGGCCGTCGACGAGGAAGCGACCCTGGCCACGCTCGGGGCCTATCGGGAGGTGACCGACGCACTGGTGCGCAAGCACAACGGCCGTGTGTTCAGCACGGCGGGCGATGCCTTCCTTGCCGAGTTCGGCAGCGCCGTCGAGGCCGTGCGCTGCGCCATTGCGATTCAGGAGGATCTCGCGGTCCGCAACGCCCAAGCGCCCGAAGAGCGCCAGATGTGGTTCCGCATCGGCATCAACGTCGGCGACGTGATGATTGAGAACGACGATCTGTTCGGAGATGGCGTGAACGTCGCCGCCCGGCTGGAAGGCCTCGCCGATACCGGCGGCATCTGCATCTCGGGCAGCACCTTCGATCAGGTCAAGAACAAGCTCTCGGTCGCCTTCGAGGACATCGGTGCGCAGTCGGTCAAAAACATCCCCGAGCCGATCCCGGCGTTCCGCATCGTGCCGGGGCAAGTGGCCGTCAAAGCCGGCAAGACGCCCGCGTCGTCGCAACAGCCGCCCGGCATCTCAGGTCTGCATGCCCGTGCCCTGGCGATCGCGGGCCTGGCGACTGTCGTGATTGTGCTCGGTGGGGTCTATCTGGTTGCGCTCTTTCCGTTGGGACCGAGCGCCGGACATCCATTCGACGGCCAGTGGAAGGTCAGCATCGACGGCCTGTCCGGGTGCCGCGACAACAGTCCGCGGTCCTTCCCGATCAACGTGCGTGACGGGAAGATCGACGAGCCGCATCATCCGTTTCCGAAGTCCGGCTCGATTTCGGCAGACGGCGACGTCATCCTCAAGGTCACGGACCAGGCGGGCAACCTTCTGAATACGCAAACGATCAAGATCACCGGCAATACCGGCGCCGGCCGGTTCGAGGGCAGACGGCCGAGCTGCACGGGCACTATCACGTTGGTGCGGTTGGAGTAGCTCTCCCTGCCCGTTTCGGCGGTTGATTGACGCATGGCTGCCGCGCTCGGTGCAAAGGACGTATGATCGCCGGACTTGGCGCGTCCAGGTTGGGAGGCACTACCATGCTCAATCCAACGAAAATCCTGTCCGAAGCGCTGGGCGACCACCTCGAAGACTACTACCGGGGGATGTTCGGACCGGAAGAGCCGGCCTATCCCAGCGCGCTGAACCTGGCCGCGCGAATGGTTCTGGAGGTCATCGCGACCAGCGACGCGCTCTATCACGATGTGCAGCACACGATGATGGTGACGCTCGTCGGCCAGGAGATCCTGCGCGGCAAGCACCTCAAGAAGATGCTCACGCCTGATGACTGGATGCACTACACGGTCGCCACGCTTTGTCACGACATCGGATATGTTCGTGGAGTTTGTTCAGGCGATACCGCGACGTCCTTCGTCATCGACACGGCCGGAAATCGCATCACGCCGCCGCGCGGCGCGACGGACGCGTTCTTGACGCCCTACCACGTGGACCGCGGCAAGATCTTCATCCGTGAGCGCGGCCGATCGATCCCGTTCATCGACCAGGACCGGATCGCCAAAGCCATCGAGCTGACCCGGTTTCCCGTGCCGCAGGGCAGCGACGATAGGGAGACTGACACGGAGGCCGGTCTGCTCCGCGCCGCCGATCTGATCGGCCAGTTGGCCGATCCGCGGTATCTGCAAAAGCTTTCCGCGCTCTATTTCGAGTTCATCGAAACCGGAACCGACAAGGTCCTCGGCCTGACCAGCGCGGCCGACTTGGCCGATCAGTATCCTCGGTTCTTCTGGAATGCGGTGCAGCCGTATGTCCAAGACGCAATCGACTACCTGGAGCTGACGCAGGAGGGACGCCTATGGGTCGCCAACCTGTACAGCCACGTCTTCGCGATCGAGCACAGGCAGTTCCGGTTCGGCCCGCATCCCGGCGAAGACTTCGCCGAGAAATCAAACCAAGCCGCGTCTTGACCGGAAGCTCTCACCCGGTGTGGCGATACCGGCTGATTGCGACCGCTCGAGGGTCGTGATGGCGTATTTTCGAATCTACTGCCTTCCCGAAGAGTTGTTTTCCTGGCTCGACGACCTGCGCCGAGAAAAAGACTTGGCCGCTTTGGTGTTCTCCAGGAACGAACGGGAGAGCCGACTCATCGGAGCCGAACAGGCGCTCGCGTTCCGCCCCGATCTCTATCGCCTCTACCTGATGCCATCCGACCGGATGCCCGACGTGCCGCTGGCCATGAATGATGTCCAGCAGCGGCCCTGGGGCTGGCTGGTCGCCGACCCCGGCCGTTTGGTCGGGGCGGGCGATGAGCGATGTCTGGAACAGAGCACCATCGCAGCCGAGGACGCTTACGAGCAACCCGCGCCCGGTGCCGAGCCAATCAAACCGGCCAAATACGTGCGCTGGCTCAAGCGGAAAGCCAAGACCGTTGCCACTGCGGGCGTCGCCGGCGTGAATCCCGGCGGCCACAGTTACCGCGACATCTGGTACACCCAGCGCGCGCGGGAGCTCTTTGAGGACGGCGTGGTTTGGAAGCAGAACGCGACCTATCGGGTCGGTTTCAGGCCGATCGACGGCGACGACGGCTGATCGACCTCGACCTCCGACACCAATTCCTGCATGCCATAAATGACTGAGCGCCGTGTGTAATTGAACTGGCGCTCAAAAGCTTGCGGAGCGGAAGCAACATGAACGTGGACGTGGTCAATCTGCTGGCCGCTCTCCCCTCGGCCAATGACGCGGAGGTGACCGAGTGCCTGGTCAGCGCGAACGGCGTGCGCCTGGAGCGGATCGTCTCTCTCGGCCAGGCTTCGCCTGAGGGCTTCTGGTATGACCAGGCCGAGGACGAGTGGGTCCTGCTGCTCGCCGGAGGCGCCCGGCTAACGATCGCCGGGGAGCCGGAAGACCGTCCTTTGGGACCGGGAGACGCCATCTACCTGCCCGCCGGCTGCCGGCACCGAGTGGCCTGGACGGATCCTACGCAACCGACTGTTTGGTTGGCCTTATTTCTGGATGTAGGACTCGACCCCATTGAGGGGCCCTGCTCGGGAGCATCCTGACAGACGCCGACCTCGCTCGCGGTCAAGCCGCCGCGCAGTCCGGCGCGCGTTGCCGGCGGCGGCGCCCTCTGCGGGTGCGCCCCAAGTGCTGCTCTTCGGCGCGCTTTTTGCCGGCCTCGATGCGGCGCTGCAGATCCTCGTCGACCTGCCCATCGCCCCAATTGGTCATCATCCGCACCATGGCCGTGCCCATCCCGTCATAGCCGTTCCACACCCGGCTGTCTTCGTCGGTATGATCGTGCTCGTCCTGCGGCATCAGCGGCAAATGGTCCAGGATGAAGCCGACAGCTTGTTCGATTTCCTCTTCCGTGCCGGCCCCACTCGCCACGTCCCAGACGTCGATCAATTCGCTCCAACCATCCAGAGCGAAGGACACATCACGGCGCGACTGCCGCACCAACGCCAAGCCGGACTGAAAGCCCTCGATCACGTTCATGAAGTTGCTGAACTTCTGCTCGATCGCGCAGGTCCGCAAATCGACGTAATCCATGTACTGCTTGGCCGCGAAGGCGATCGCGTTGACCGGGTCGACCATCTCGGTGCGGCACGAGTTCCTGTATTCCAGCATCTCGGTGCGGAACGCTTCCAGGCGCCGGCGTGAGCGCGCGAGAAACCCGGTGGTCTTGGCGGACCGGCCGTCCAAATCCGCATTGATCGCACCCAGCGTGGCCATCAGGTCCGACATGAACTCCAAGCGCGCATTGACGACCTTGAAATCGATTCCGGTCTTCTCCGCGGCGAAGGCAAGCACCGAGTCGGTGAACCGCCCCTTGTCGATACCGAGCTCTTCCTCGGCCCGGCTGTCGGTCACCCGCATCAGCAGGTCGGTGGTGGCGTTCGCCATGAAGGTGTCGCCATGGGCCGCACCGCAATCCCGGGTGAGCTGGGCGAGGAACGAGAGATAGACCATCATCCGGTCCTGGCGGTCGAGCTGCTCCTCGCGCCGGGCGCGCCGGCGGACCTCATCGCTCTCGCCGAGCGTCTTATCGATCTTGATCCGCGTCGCGCGCAGCACGAAGGGGTCGACGATCGCGTCCGCGTCCTCGTCTTCATCGAGCGCGTTGATTGCCTGGTAGAGCGCGCGGTCGCGGTCGCCGAGGCTGGTGAAATTGAGCAACTGGTCCCAGTCCAGGACCAACTGCGCGCGCTGCGCCTGGTAATTGGGAATGACGACTTCCCAATCGTATTCGTCGGTGATGCGAAGTCGCGCGTTGCGCAGCAGGTCGTGATTGAACCCTACAACCGAGCCTCGTCGCTCGAAGCTGGTCGGCAGATCTCCCCTCGCCATAATCCCCCACCCCCAAGGTGCTAGAACAGCGTCGCTAATCCGGTCTGCCGCTATCCCCCGATAGAGGCGCCATCCTCAACAGTTTCCAAACAAAAACTTAATTGATCCTTAAAAGTTTAAAAATATTTGGCTCGCCAATGCTGAAAATTCGACCACCCAAGCAAAATAAAAAAGAAAATTCAGTGAGTTATCATTTCGCCTTAGGAAATATTTAGCCACGATTATTAACCATGATTGGTGGGCAGAAAAGAACTGTTAACCGTGCGAGCGGCGCCGACTCCCAGTCCAATCTGGCTGTGCAGGGCGCCCCAAGCCCCAGGATTGCTTCGCTCCGCTCGCAAAGACGAATGGTGTTCGACCACCCAGGAAGTCCACACCCCTCTGCACTTCGATCGTGAAGGACGGTTCCGCCAACTTGCCCAACCCCCCGTCGTTGCGAGCAAAGCGAAGCAATCCAGGCTCAACCCTGCCCTGGGGCCGCATGACCGGATCGACGGCCCAACGCACATCCTGACCATCGCGCAACACCCTTGCATCCCGCCGAGTTGTCCCGGCAGGGTTCACCGGGTTCATGCCCGGCTTAACAAGGGCGCTCACGCAGAGGGAGGTGTGTTGTGACGGACGGTCTCAGCGGCATTCTGCCGATCGCGCCGACGGCGTTTCACGCTGACGGCAGCATCGACGAAGACGGCATGCGCCGCGTTATCGACTGCATGATCGATCAAGGCGTCGACGCGATCTGCATCCTGGCGAACTATTCGGAGCAGTTTTCGCTCTCGGATGAGGAACGGGCACTGTTGATGCGGCTCTGTCTGGAGCATGCGGCCGGCCGGGTTCCCGTCATCGTGACCACCAGCCACTTCTGCACCGAGATCGCCGTCCGCCGGGCCCGCGATGCCGAAGCGATGGGCGCCGCCATGGTGATGATGATGCCGCCCTATCACGGGGCCGGTCTGTTTCCCGGTCCGCAGGGGATCTACGAGCACTTTCAAGCGGTCAACGACGCGCTCTCCATTCCCATCATGCTGCAGGACGCGCCGCTGAGCGGCGTCACGCTCTCCGTGGATTTATTGGCGAGGCTCGCCCGGGATCTCGAGCACCTCGCCTACTTCAAGATCGAATGCCCGTTTGCCGCCGACAAGATCGCAGCTCTGCTAGAGGCGGCCGGCGACCACATCGCGGGGCCGTTCGACGGCGAAGAGGGCGTGACGCTGCTGGCCGACCTGGACGCCGGCGCGACCGGATCGATGACCTCCGCCATGTTGCCCGAGCACATTCGGCCGATCCTGATCCAGCACCGGGCCGGCGATCTCGATGGCGCCTTGGCGCAATGGCGAAAATGCCTGCCGCTGATCAACCACGAGAACCGCCAATGCGGGCTGCGCGCGACCAAGACGGTGTTCGCCGCCGGCGGCGTGATCCGCAGCGACCATGTCCGTCATCCGCTGCAACCATTGTCCGAGCGGACCAAGGCGCGGCTGCTGCAGCTCGCGCGCGAGCTGGACGTGCTGGCTCTGCGATGGGGTGCGTAGCGGGCTGTCTCTTCTCCGCCCGCCAAGCCTCAGCCCTTCTTCTGAGGCCTCGCGTCCTTGATCGCCTGCCTGGTCTTTGTGTGCTGCGAGATGCTGCCGATCCGCCAAGGCGGAACCTTGTAGCGACGCCGGCGGCTGGGGATCGGTTGGAAGTCGTCACCGGCCTTGG
>JASJBI010000001.1 GCA_030066595.1 Alphaproteobacteria bacterium
AGACCGTCGCCAGTATCGCTGCCGCGGCGACGCCGCGAGCTCGTAAGGTGATCATCGTCGTTCGACCCTTTTGGTGTTGTTAAGAATGGTTCTCATCTTGGGCAGGGACTATGGCTGGCTCGCGGAGGAATTGCAAGCGATAATTAATCGCAATAAGTCCTACAGATGCGGCGATGGGTACAGACCCGTCAAACTCGGTCAGCCCAGGCCGAAGCTGCCCTTGATCCCGTCGAGCACGAACTGCGCTGCCAGGGCGGCCAGAATGACCCCGAAGATCCGGTCGAGGACGTTGACTCCGGTGACCCCGAGCATGTCGGCCAGGCGCGCGGCCGCCAGCAGGCAGGCAAGAGTCACCGCGAGAACCACGGCGAGCGTGGCCAAGACGATGCCGAGCACCGTGACGCCGCCGTTGCCGAGGCCGCCCAGCAGGACCACGGACGTCATGGCGCCGGGCCCTGCGATGAGGGGAAAGGCGAGGGGAAAGACCGAGATGTCATCCCGCTGGATCGCCTCGCTCTCCTCATCCTTGGTCGGTTGCCGCACATGGGACCGCTGGGCGAACACCATGTTGATGGCGACCAGCATGAGGAGAATGCCGCCGGCAATGCGGAAGGCCGACAGGCCGATGCCGAGCAGGCTGAACAGCCATTCCCCGCCGACCGCGAAGGCGATCAGGATCAGGGCTGCGACCAGGGTGCCGCGGATCGCCTGGGAGCGGCGCCGAGCGGGTGGGTCCCCGCGGCTCAGCACGGCGTATATGACGGCACATCCTGGCGGGTCGATGACCACGAACAGGGTCACGAACGCCTGTAGCGCGATCCCCTCCATGGCGCAATTCGCAGGTCAGGTCTGTTTTCGGAAACGCTCTTCGGCGATGCGGTCGGCGACGTGGTTGGTGGGCGCGCCCTCCCGGTCGGCGCGGGCGAAGATCTCGATCAGGGTGTCGTAGATCTGCTCGAGCTTGGCCTTGGCCGTCTCCAGGTCGATGTCGATGGCGAACCGGGCCACGTCGATCAGTCCGCCGGCGTTGACGACATAGTCGGGCGCATAGAGGACGTCCCGCTGGCGCAGCACTTCGCCATGGCGGTCCTCGGCGAGCTGGTTGTTGGCCGAGCCGCTGACGATCGAGACCTTGAGCCGGGGGATGGTCTCGTCATTGATGCTGGCGCCCAGCGCGCAGGGCGCGAACACGTCCGCGTCCGCGTCGTAGATGTCGTCGACGCCGACCGCGGTGGCGCCGAACTCGTCGACCGCGCGCTTGATCGCCTCTTCCGAGATGTCGGTGACGATCAGTTTGGCGCCGTCATTGTTGAGCCATTCGCAGAGGGAATAGCCGACCGCGCCCAGACCCTGCACCGCAACCGTGAGGCCCGCAGTGCTGTCCTTGCCCAGCTTGTGCTTGACCGCCGCACGGATGCCGACGAACACGCCATGTGCGGTGGACGGCGAGGGATCGCCGGCGCCGCCGGAGACGCCCGCGACATGTTTGGTCTCGCTGCGCACGATGTCCATGTCGGGCACCGTCGTGCCCACATCCTCGGCGACGATGTAGAGACCGCCCAGCCGCTCGACCGCGCGGCCCATCTTCTGCATCAACTGCTCGCTCTTGTCCGTCTTGCTGTCGCCGATGATCACCGACTTGCCGCCGCCCAGCGCCAGGTCCGCGATCGCCGCCTTGTAGGTCATGCCCTGGGACAGCCGCAGCACGTCGGTGATCGCCTCCTGATCGTTGTCATAGGCCCACATGCGGCATCCGCCCAGCGCGGGTCCGCGGTTGGTGTTGTGGATGGCGATGATCGACTTGAGCCCGGACGCCCGGTCGAAAAAGAAAGAAACGTGTTCGTGATCGTCAAAATCGGGATGGTCGAAGACGGCCATGTGCTCCCCCCGTTCGCTCGAATTGTTCTGAGAGTCCCTTGCCCTTGGGATCACTATCGGAGGAAGCGATTGGCTTTGCAACACTCGCGGGCGAGGCGGCTCAAATTCACAAGATTGGGTCGCGTCCCGCCGCGCGCCGGTCCGGATGCGTCCCGCGGCAGGGCGCACCGGACATCTTGTTACCGAGGTTTCTCAGCCCAGATTGCCGGCGATCGCATCTTCGAACAGAGTCGTGAGCGCGGCGACGTCGAGCGGGCGCGGGTTCTCCGGCGCGGTCGGGTCCGCGGCCGACATTTCGGCGAGTTCGGGAATCCGCTCCTCGGGCACGCCCAGCTCGCTCAGCGTGTGCGGGACGCCGATTTCCCGACGCAGCGCCAGCACCCAGTCGAGCACCGCCTCGAAGCGCGCCTCGTCCAAATCCAGATAGCGCGCCAGGCGCACCATCTTCTCCTCGATCACCGGCCGGTTGAAGCGCAGCACGTAAGGCATCACCACCGCGTTGGTGAGGCCGTGATGGGTATCGAACAGGGCGCCTACGGGATGGGACAGCGCATGGATCGCGCCGAGGCCCTTCTGGAAGGCGACGGCGCCCATGCTGGCGGCGGCCAGCATATGGGCGCGGGCGGTCAGGTTGCCGCCGTCCCGGACCGCGACGGGCAGCCACTCCTTGACCAGCCGCACGCCCTCCATGGCGATGCCGTCGGCCATCGGGTGATACTCGACCGCGCAGCAGTAGGCCTCCAGGTTGTGGGCCAGCGCGTCCATGCCGGTGCCGGCGGTGATCCGGGCCGGCATGCCGACCGAGAGCGCGGGATCGGCGATCACGACCCGCGGCAGCATGCCCGAGTGGATCAGGATCCGCTTGGTGTGCGTGCTCTCATCCGCGACCACGGCCGCACGGCCCACCTCCGAGCCGGTGCCCGCGGTGGTCGGCACGGCGACCACGGGCGGCAGGTCCACCGTTCGGTCTCGCCGCCAGTTCGGGCTCATTACGTCGAAGTCCCAGAGCGGCGTCTCGTCCTGTTGCGCGATCAGCGCGATGGCCTTGCCGCTGTCGAGGGCGCTGCCGCCGCCCATGGCGATGATGCCGTCATGGCCGCCGTCCCTGAAGGCGGCCGCTCCCGCGCGCACATTGGCCTCGACCGGATTGGGCCGGATCTCGCTGAATAGGGCGGTCGGCACGCCGGCCTTCGTGTTGCCCGCGACCGCGTCCTGCACCATGGGCAGGGCCGCCAGGCCCGGGTCGGTGACCAGGAGCGGCCGTGCAATGCCAAGCCGGCGGCACTGCTTGGCCAGCTCCCGGATCCGGCCTGCGCCGAAGAACACGGTGGTCGGGTAGGTCCACACGCCGCGGAGCTGGTCTGTCGGGTTGGTCATTTCGAAATCATTCGCATTGGGAATTGGAGGCTCGGATATCTACGGAGATTCTGCGCAATCCTCGCCCTTCGACAAGCTCAGGACGAGGTTTTGCAGTGAAGTCGCGTGGAGACGGCAGTCCATCATGACCCTCATGCTGAGCCTGTCGAAGTATGAGGGGCACAGGCTGGGTCGCGCGCGCACTATAGCGCCGTCCGCAGGTGAAAGGACTTGGGCCGGGTCAGCGCCTCGTAGCCGACCTGCGACAGGGTGCAGCCGCGGCCCGAGTCCTTGACGCCGGTCCAGGCCAGCGCCGGGTCGAGGTAGTCGCAGCGGTTCATGAACCAGGTTCCGGTCTCGACCCTGTCGCCGAGCGCCAACGCCGCGTCCGCGTCCCGGGTCCAGATCGAGGCGGTCAGGCCGAACACGCTGTCGTTCATCAGCGCCACGGCCTCGTCGTCACCGGAGACCTTCATGAGGCCGACCACGGGGCCGAAGCTCTCCTCGGTCATCACCCGCATGCCGTGGTCCACGTCCACCAGCGCCTGGGGCGCCATATAGGCGGTGCCAGGCGCGTCGGCGGGGAAGTCCTTCGGCTCGATCAGCGGCCGCGCACCGGCCGCCACCGCGTCGGCGATCTGGCTGCGCACGAACTCGGCGGCGCTCGCCTTGACCAGGGGGCCGAGCGTGGTCGCGGGCTCGAGCGGGCTGCCGAGCCGGTACTGCCGCGTCAGCGCCTGAAAGCCCCCGACGAAGTCGTCATAGACGTCGCCGTGCACGTAGATCCGCTCGATGCCGCAGCAGGACTGGCCCGAATTAAAGAAGGCGCCGTCGACCAGGTTCTCGACCGCGTGGCCGACGTCGGCGTCCGCACGCACATAGGCGGGGTCCTTGCCGCCGAGCTCGAGCCCGACGCCGATGAAGCGCTCGGCCGCGGCTTGCTGGATCGCGTGCCCGCCCGGCACCGAGCCGGTGAAGGCGACGAAGTCGATGCCGGGATGGCGGATCAGGTCCTCGGTGTCCGCGTGGCGCATGTGCAGGAACTGGAACACGCCCTCGGGCAGTCCGGCCTCGGCGAAGCACTCGGCATAGCGTTCGGCGCAGAGCGGCGTCTGCCCCGAATGGCGCAGGATCACCGCGTTGCCCGCCAGGATCGCCGGCACGACCGAGTTTACCGACGTCAGGTAAGGGTAGTTCCACGGGGCGACGATCAGCACCACGCCCAAAGGTTCGCGCCGGATGAAGCGGGTGAAGCCGTCCTTGGGTTCGACCGGAATGTCGGCCAGCGCGTCCGCCGCGATGTCGATCATGTGGCGCGCCCGCTCCTCGAAGCCGCGCACCTCGCCGGGGGTCTGGCTCACCGGCCGGCCCATCTGCCAGGAGATCTCCTCGGCGATGGCGTCGGTCCGGGCGACGAAGGCGTCCACCATGCGCCGGCAGATGGCGGCGCGCTCGGCCATCGGCACCTGTTTCCAGGCCGCCTGCGCCGCCCCCGCGCGCTCCAATGCCGCGGCGATCTGGTCCCGCGTGGCCAGCGGCCGCTCTGCATAGACGCTGCCGTCCACGGGCGAGACGGTCTCAAGGGTTTCGGTCACGATAGGCTGTTTTCCATTCAGCACGTCCGGTTAACTGCTGGTCAGGCCTCGCCCTTCGACACGCTCAGGGTAAGGATATGAAGTCATTGGCGGCGCCACATACCACCTCGGGCGGAGCCTGTCGAAGCATGAGGCCATCCCTATTCGCATGGCCGGTTTGCGTCGCACGCAGGTCAGATGATCTCGAAATAGCGCTCCATCTCCCAGTCGGTGATGTGCTTGCGGAACTCGCGCTCCTCCCACTCGCGGGAGGCGGCGAAGTGGTCGACGAAGTCGTCCCCGAACAGCGCGCGGGCGGGCTTGGACTTCTTCAGGCGCTGCGCCGCGTCCCAAAGCGTGGCCGGCAGCTTGAGCTTGGCCGGGAAGGTCATGTCATAGGCGTTGCCCTTGACCGGGCCGGTCGGCTCGATCTCGTTTTCGATGCCCCAGAGCCCCGAGGCGAGCGCGGCGGCCAGGCCGAGATAGGGATTGGTGTCGGCCGCGGCAAGCCGGTATTCGATCCGCTGCGCCTTTTCCGAGCCGGTGATGACGCGCAGCGCGCAGGTCCGGTTCTCGATCCCCCAGGTCGCGTCGGTCGGCGCCCAGAAGCCCGGGATCAGCCGGGTGAAGGAGTTGACCGTGGGCGCCAGCAGGGCCACGAGCTCGGGCATCAGCATCTGCTGGCCGCCGAGGAAATGGCGCATGGTGGTGCTGATGGTGTGCTCGGCCTCGGCGTCGTGGAAGGCGGACCGGCCGTCCTTGGTCTTGAGCGAGAGATGGATGTGGCCGCTCTGGCCCGGCCAGTCGGGCGACCATTTGGCCATGAACGTGGCGATCTTGTCGCGCTTTTGGGCCATGACCTTGGTGAAGGTCTTGAACAGCGCCGCCTTGTCCGCGGCCTCGACGACGGGCGAGACGGCGATCGCCGCCTCGAGCACGCCCGGCCCGGTCTCCTCGTGCAGGCCTTCGAGCGCGAAGTCCATGCTTTCGCAGAGCGCCAGGAGGTCCTGATAGAAGTCCGAATGGGTGCTGTTGCGCAGCACCGAGTAGCCGAAGAAGCCCGGCGTCATCGGCGTGAGGTTCCGATAGTTCTTCTCGCGCACCGACTGGGGCGTTTCGTCGAAGACGAAGAACTCGTACTCGCAGGCGGCCTGCGCCTCGAAGCCCAAGGCGTTGGCCCGCTCGGCGACCCGGCGCAGGAGCCCGCGCGGGCAGAGCAGTTCGGCGCCTTCCGCGAACTCGCCCAGGAACAAGAGCATGTTGTCCTCGAGCGGCAGCTCGCGGCAGCTCTCCGGCAGCAGGCGGACCGGCGCGTCCGGATAGCCCGTGTGCCAGCCGGTATAGGTGACGTTGTCATAGAGCTGGTCGTAGGAGTCCCAGCCCAGGACGACGTCGCAGAAGCCGAAGCCCTGGTCCAGGGCGTAGAAGAACTTCTCCCGGCTCATGTATTTGCCGCGCATGATCCCGTCCATGTCGAACACGCCGACCTTGACGTGGCTCATGCCGCGGGACTCGACGATTTGTTTGGCGTCCGCCGGGCTCTTGACGGCTTTCGGCTGCATGCGGCATCCCCCCGGATGATTGCTTCTGTTGGCGCCCGGGCGCCCGGGCCCTCGGCGCGGGACTTGTCATAGCGGGAAAGGACGCGCCGGCCAATGGCAAAGCCGTCCCCGGGCCGGCTGTCACAGAGCCAGAGACCGGGCGTGCGCTGTCTGGCGATAGCGGAACCGGGGCGGCTCGAGGCGCATCGAGCGGCGGGCTGCATGCCACCGTTCAGCCATGTGTGGTTACCCTAACGATCAGTGATCAACTTGTGCTATGACTTCCAGTGGACTGGACGGAACCAACCGGGAAATTTCGCTCGCACGCGCGGCGTGGTTCCCAGACTGAGTAGGGTCACCGGTCTCTTCGGAGGGGAATCATGGCGGATGTAATGCTAGTCGGAATAGACGGCAGCGAAGGCGGCCGTCGTGCGGCGGATTTCGCGGCCGAGCGCGCCAAGGCCGGCAAGGCGCGTTTGGTCGTGGCCTATGTGATCGAATGGTCGCCGTATACCTTCAATACGCCTGAAGAAAACGAAATGCGCCACAAGAGGCGAGAGGAGGAGATCGAGCGGGCCACGTCCGAGGTCCTCGATCCTCAGGTCGCCGAGCTCAAGAAAACCGGGTTGCAGGTCGAGGGCATGGTGAGACACGGGCACGCCGCGGAGGTGCTGAGCAGCCTGGCCAAGGAAACCGGGGCCTGCCAGATTTTTATCGGCAGGAAGGGCCTCTCGAAGCTCCAGATGATGCTGTTCGGCAGCGTGGCGGGAAGTCTGGTCCAGATTTCGCCGGTTCCCGTCACCGTCGTTCCCTGAACCGCGGTGCGGACCCGGGTCACACAGGAACCATGCGCCGTTTTCTCACCGAGGTGCGACACAGTCCATTGGCTTAGGGAACTTTCGGTTCTGCCAGGAAAGAGGGGCGCACAAAGGATCTCTCCTCATCGATCCAGTCTAGCCCTTTTCTGAGGAGTATCAGTCCATGTCGATTGACCTTAAGCGCTCAATGACGATCGTAGCGGTTGCCGCTGGGCTCATCGGCTCGGGAGCCGCTATGGCCGATGTCAAGGTCGGCTTTCTTGCCGGGTTTACCGGCCCGCTCAAGAGTCTCACGCCAGCGATATTCAAGGGCGCAAAGCTGGCCGTAAAGCACGTCAACGATCAGGGCGGCATCCTCGACGGTCAGAAGATCGTCATGCCCAACGCGGATACGACCTGCGCGGATACCGCCGCTGCGGCGGCCGCTGCGGAAACTCTCGTCAAGACCGAGAATGTCGTCGCCATTGTCGGAGCACTCTGTTCCGGCGCGACGATCGCGGCGGCCAGCGATGTAGCGATACCCGCGGGCGTCACCGTGGTGTCCCCGGGATCGACATCGCCGGCAATCACGTTGCTCGACGACAAGGATCTGATGTTCCGGACCACGCCCTCCGATGTGTATCAGGGCAGCGTCATGGCGCGCCTGTTGTTGTCCAAGGGGATCGACAACATCGCCATCACCTATGTGAACAATGCCTACGGCAAGGGCCTTGCCGATTCCCTGTCCGAGTCCTTCAAGGCGGCCGGCGGCAAGGTGGCGGCCAACGAGCCCCATGAGGAGGGCAAGGCGGACTACAGCGCCAAGATACGCGCGTTGGCCGCATCCGGCGTCGATACGTTGGCTGTGCTGGCCTACGCGAACGGCTCTGGCCTGACGATCATTCGCCAGGCGCTGGAAAGTGGCGATTTTGGCCAGTTTGTCGGTGGCGACGGGATGGTCAGCAACACGCTCATCAGCGCCATCGGCAGCGACAAATTGAGGGGCATGATCGCGACCAAGCCGGGCGCGCCGGATACCACGGGCGCACGCGTGTTCAAGAAGCTCGCCTGGGATGCCGACCTGAACCCAGCCGCGACCTTCGCCGGTCAGTCCTATGACGCCTCTTTCCTGCTGGCACTCGCGATCGAGAAGAACGGCAGCGCCGAGCGCGCGGGTGTTTCGGCGGCCTTGCGCGAGGTGGCCTCCGCACCGGGCGAGGTCATCCTGCCGGGTGAATGGCAGAAGGCCAAGGCCCTGCTCAAGGCGGGCAAGGACATCAATTATGAGGGCGCGACCGGCAGCCACGAGTTTGACAAGGCTGGCGATGTGTCCGGCGTGATCATCGAAATGGGCGTGTACGTGAGAGAAGGGTCTTTCAGGGAATTCGGTCGGGTGAGGTAGGTCAACCGATGTCCCGAACGAAGGACCCCGGGCATGTTCCAGGCTTCGTATCGTGGGCAGATCGCCATGGACGATGTGATTACCGTCGAGTGCGGGTCCGCGAAGCTGAACCAGCTCGCCGATGCTCCGCGTGCCCTCGAACCGCGCAATACCTAACGTTCGAAGTTGCCGGTGCGATCTTCCCGGACGCCCGCGCAACTGAAAGATAGACACGCAGAAAAACCATCGATCAAAACCAAGGGGGGGACGTTCAACAATGAAATCCAGATCCATTGCCGCCTTGGGGCTGGCGTTTGTCCTGTTGCTGCCGATGTCGGCCGTCGCTCAGGAGATCGAAAAGACTATTGACCAGCAGGTCAGCGAGATCTTCAGCACCGTCTTCGGCCCGTTCGTGTCCTTCATCTTCTACTCCGTGCCCATCGCCGGGGTGAGTTTCCCGCTCATCGTCGGCTGGTTGATCATCTGCTCTATCGTCTTGACCGTGAAGATGGGCTTCATCCAGTTCTCGGGGCTGAAACACTCCGTCAATCTCATTCGCGGGGTCTATTCGCGCCCGGAAGACGCCGGTGAAGTGTCCCACTTCCAAGCGCTGGCCACGGCTCTGTCCGGAACCGTGGGACTGGGCAACATCGCCGGTGTCGCGGTCGCGGTCAGCCTGGGAGGGCCCGGCGCAACCTTCTGGATGATCGTGGCCGGGATATTCGGCATGGTCGCCAAGTTCACCGAATGCACGCTGGGCGTCAAATACCGCAACGAGTATCCCGACGGCCGTGTGTCCGGCGGCCCCATGTATTACCTGAGCAAGGGTCTGGAGAAGCAGGGCAGGGCGGGGCTCGGCAAGGTCCTTGCGGTGCTGTTCGCCATCATGTGCATCTTTGGCTCCCTCGGCGGCGGCAACATGTTCCAGGGCAATCAGGCCCATCAAATGATCGCCGGTACTTTTGGGATCTTTACCGAGACCGGTTGGCTGTTCGGGCTCATCCTGGCCGTGATCGTCGGCGCCGTCATTATCGGCGGCATCAAGTCCATCGCCAGGGTGACCGAGAAGATCGTGCCCTTGATGGCCGTCATCTATGTCGGTACGGCGCTGATCATCCTGTTCGCGAACTTCACTGACATACCGGCGGCGTTCGGCATCATCATGAAAGGCGCCTTCGCGCCCGACGCCGTCGGGGGCGGCATCATCGGCGTTCTCATTCAGGGACTGAAGCGGGCGTCCTTCTCGAACGAGGCCGGCATCGGTTCCGCGGCGATCGCCCACTCGGCGGTGCGGACCAAAGAGCCGCTCACCGAAGGTTATGTTGCCCTGCTCGAGCCGCTCATCGATACGGTGATCATCTGCACGATGACCGCCCTGGTCATCGTCATCACCGGCGCCTATGCCAACGTCGAAGGGCTGGGCGGGGTCGCCTTGACCGCGTCCGCGTTTCAGTCGGTCTTCCCCTGGTTCGGGGTCGTCCTGGCGATCGCCGTGGTGCTGTTCGCCTTCTCCACCATGATCTCCTGGTCCTACTATGGCCTGAAGTGCTGGACCTATCTGTTCGGTGAAGGACAGGTCGCGGAGCTGATCTACAAGTTCATCTTCTGCGTGTTCGTGGTCATCGGCGCCAGCGTGAGCCTCGGACCGGTCATCGACTTCTCCGATGCAGCCATATTTGCCATGTCCATCGCCAATGTGCTCGGCCTGTACCTGCTGATGGGAGAGGTGAGAGAGGACCTGAGCGACTATCAGAGCCGACTACAGTCGGGAGAAATCAAGCGTTACAAGTAGCCTTGGCCGCCGGACGGCGGGCCGACGGGGTCGCGATAACGCGGCGCGTTCGAGATCCGGAGAACCGACGTTCCAACCGTGCAAACTTGGGATGCGGTGTGTCCTGAACACGCCCTGATCTGGGCCCCGAGCCACCGCATGGCGAGGTCGAGCCCGGGCGCGGATGTCAGACCTGGCGATAGCGGAACTCGGTGGTCCCCACGGGCGCATTGAGGCCGTGCAAATCGGCGATCCGCGCGAAGGGCTGCGCGGTGAGGGCCGGGCGAGTCAGGAGCACGTCCGATTGGGTGACGATCAGCGCCGCCGTTGAGAAACAGGGCAGCCGCCAGGCGTTTTCTCGCCTGAGCCCATGCCTCGCAAGCGTACCATCGATCAGGCCATAGCGCCCTCCGAACTCGGTCACCGGCGCATGCGGCCCCTGCCGCCCCGAATGTCTGGTTTGCGCCGCCGAGGGGACCGTCGTGACTATCGGATCAACGCAGGATTTCTGCTGTAATGTAGGGCCAATATAATTGTCATAGAATTACAAATGAATAAATCTAAAATTGTAGTGAAAGCCTATATATTATAAATAATTAATAAGATATCTCTTGTGATAACCATATCTACTCTGTATTTTATGCCTTCCAATATTTTAACCTTCGCCGCACAAGGCCGATATGTTGAGATTCCTGAGATCCGCATCGCGCGATCAGTCGGGCGCGACATCGATCGAGACCGCTCTCATCGCGGCGCTCTTGGCGATCGCGATCATCTCGGCGCTGGGTGAGATCGGCCACTCGGCGAGCGAAGTGATGCACAAGGCGGCGAGCAAGATCGCTGCACAAAGCAAACCGGACGCGCCCGCCGCCCCTGCGGCCACTGCGGCCACTGCGGCGGCCGCGGCTGCCGCCCCTGCTGACGCCGCTCCGACCGCGCCGGCCGCGGCGGCCGCAGCAGCCGCTCCGGCCGATGGCAATGGGACCAGTGATGATTACAGCAACGCCTCCGACAACCACGTCGTCAAGTAAGCGGCGTCGGGACCGGATGCAGAGGAAAGGCCAAGCCAGGACGGACTTATGAGCATCGCCAACTTCCTAAGCGTGATCTTGAGCTTTGGCGCGTTGGGCCTGGGCATCGCCATGGTGCTCAAGCGGGGCTTTCGACAGCAAGAGCACAAGTTCTTCCCCATCGCCAGCCTCGGCGTCATCGCCGTCACGGCCGCTTATGGCATGGCCAGTCTGTTCGGCTGGGCGCCCATCTGGCTGATCCACTTTGACGGCAACACCACCGAGGTTACCGGCGTCGTGACGGGCTTCTTCGCCGTAATGGCCGCATTGCTTCTCGAACGCTCGGTCAGCGAAGAGAGAGCATCGAGGGAGATCGCGCAAGAGCGCGAAATCCAGGAAGAGCTCAGACTCGCCAAGGAAACAGCGGAAAGGGCGCGTCTGCGCGCACAGTATTCGGATCGCGCCAAGAGCGAATTCCTTGCCAATATGAGCCATGAACTTCGCACACCGCTCAACGCCATCATCGGGTTCTCGGAACTCATGAGCTCGGAAGTGCTGGGACCGCTCGATAATCCGCACTATCGGGAGTACTCGAGGAACATCAAGGACAGCGGCGATCTGCTGCTGAAGATCATCAACGATATTCTCGATCTCTCGAAGATCGAAGCGGGTGCCTTCGAGCTCGACGAACGGGAACTCGATTTGCGGCGGACGATTGACGGTGTGGTCTCGATCGTCGGAATCCGCGCCAAAGAGAAGAACCTGGATTTGACCGTGATCCCGCCAAGCGACAGGCTGCGCTTGCGCGCGGACGAGCGGGCCTTGAAGCAGATGCTCCTCAATCTGTTGTCGAACGCGATCAAGTTCACGGAGTGCGGCGGCGCGGTGCGGATTTCGACCCACCACAACCATGACGGCTCGTTGCAGATCTCCGTGTCCGACAGCGGAATCGGCATCGCCGCATGCGACATACAAACCGTGTTCGCCGAATTCGGCCAGGTGGAGAGCGCGTTGTCGCGCTCCCAGCAGGGAACCGGGCTCGGCTTGCCGCTCACCAAGCGCCTCATCCAACTTCATGGCGGGACCATCGGTCTCGAGAGTAAGCCCCAGGTCGGGACCACGATGTCGCTCAAGTTCCCGCCGGAGTCCGTCATCATTCGCGAACCTATGGAAGCCGCAGCACCGAAGATCGAACTGGCCAGTTAGAGCCGTTTCTGTCTCGACGGAATCGGCCCCGGCCCATTCCCCCCGCCCGTCCACCCGAGGGTATTGCCTTGTGTGGTCGGATGCCGGCTCGGCTGCCCAGCGCCCTCCCGCCTTCGCGAAGCCCGCATTGGTGTGGGAGGACAGGTCGGGCGTGCCAGCCACGGCAATGGCCGGTGCTTCGGTCGAAACTGAATGAGCGAGAGCCAAACGTCCATGCGACGGAAGCGGACGCCCAAAGACGCTGGCCCTTGGCGGCGCCCAACCGGACGGCTAACGTTCGGGCATGAGTGCCAATGGGCCCCTCCAGGATGAAGCCGATCTCGGCGCGCGACGCGGTGTCCGCCTGTCCCTGTCGCGGACGCTGACCCTGGGGCTGAGCCTGCTGTTCCTGGCGTCCCTGGGCACCAGCCTCTGGATCGCGATCGACGCGGCGCAGCGCAACACCTTCGATTTGGAACGGGAGATCTCCGAGCTCACGGTCGAAGCGGTGATCCGTGAGGTCGACACGCATCTGGGCGCGGCCCAGACGCAGGTCGAGTTCCTGAGCGGGATCGTCGCGCGCGGCGACATCGACATCGGCGACGAGCGGCGCCTGAGCGACGTGATGATCGGCGCGCTGGCGGCGGCGCCGCAGGTCTCGGGAATCGCGCTTGTCCGCGCCGACTATTCGGTGCTGCGCGCCGGTCGCCGCGGCGACGAGCTGCTCACCATCCGCGGCAACTGGGCCCATCGGACCGACATTCGCGAGGCGATGCAGAATTCCGCTACGCTGGCGGAGGCGCGTTGGCGGGCAATCAGCTGGATCGAGGACTTTGAAGCACCCCATATCGTCGTCGCGGAGCCCATCCGCCGGGACAACCAGTTGCTCGGCCTCATGTTCTCGGTGGTGTCCGTGAGCGCGCTGTCCGGGTTTCTCGACGACTTCGACAAGGCGAACGGAACCCACAGCTTCATCCTCTACGGGCGCGAGCAGGTCCTGGCGCATCCGTCCTTCGTCGCGGGCTATTCGGGTCTCTCGGAAGACAAGCCGCTGCCGTTTCTCGCCGATGTCGGCGACGAGGTGCTGGCCGCCATCTGGGGCGAGGTGATCGACGACATGGCGTATCTGCTGGCCGACAGCCCAATCTCGGGCCATGTCGTGCGCGGCCGCGAGGACGACTACATCTACCTCTACAAGGAGGCCGAGATATTCGGCCAGCAGCCCTGGCTCCTGGGCGTCTATTTTCGCGGCCACGAGGTCGACCTGCCGCTCCGCCGTCTCTTGCTGGCAGCGGCCTTGGGCATCCTGATTTTGGTGCTCGCCATCATCTGCGGCCTCTTGTTGGCCCGCAGCATCGTGCGTCCCCTGCGGCGGCTGGCCGCCGCCTCCCGGTCGGTCCAGCGCCTGGAGCTCGAAAGCGTCGAACCCATGCGCGGCAGCCTGTTCAGCGAGCTTGACGTCGCCATCAAGGCGTTCGAGTCCATGCTGGCCGGTCTCAAGGGGTTCGAGACCTATGTGCCGAAGAACCTGGTGCTGCGGCTCGTGCGGTCGGGCGAGCCGTCGGTCCGCTCGGCCGAACGTCAGGTCACCGTGCTGTTCACCGACATCGTGGATTTCACGGCCATCGGCGCCCGGCTGTCGCCGACCCAACTCGCGGCCTTGCTCAACGCGCACTTCACCCTCTTGGCCGAGGCCATCGAGGAAGAGGAGGGCACGGTGGACAAGTATATCGGCGACTCGATCATGGCCTTCTGGGGCGCGCCGACGGATCAGCCCGACCATGCCGCCAGGGCCTGCCGGGCGGCCCAGGGAATGGCCCGCCGGCTGCGGGCCGAGAACGTCCGCCGGGGCGGCGCCGGGGAGGAGCCGCTCGGGCTGCGCATCGGCATCCATTCGGGGCTCGCCATCGTCGGCAATGTGGGCGCGCCCGGCCGGGTCAACTACACGCTCATCGGCGATACCGTGAACATCGCCCAGCGGCTCGAGGCGCTCGGGAAGGAGGTCGCGCCCGAGGCCGACGTCATCGCGCTGCTCAGCGCGGAGACCAAGGCCGCCCTCGATGCCGGCCTCGAGGCCAAAGCCCTCGGCCGCTTCGACCTGCGCGGCCGGGAGGAGCCCCTGGACGTTTACCGGCTGGATCTGTCGGACAGCGCCGCCGAGCGCTAACCGGCTAATTCATAAGCATTTTTGCCAGTTCATTGAGTGGGCCCAGCTCTTCGGTCCGGGGCCTGGGGGCATCCCCCCAACCGATTGGCATCGGTGCCGCGCGCTGCCTGCGCCATGGACAGGGCCGTCCCGGGCGCCATTTTACCCATTTTTTACGCTGTTTTCGTATGCAGGCGGCACCAGACGTCACCGACAATGTCCGGTTCGATCGAGTACCCCCTCTGGGAGTCAAACACGAAGGAAAAGCCATGACTGTAACGAAGACTCAGCTTGCCGACGCCTATTCCATGGCCCTGACCAAGGAACTGGGCGACCTGTGGGATCGCGATTTCAGCCGCCGCGACGCGAGCAGGCTGCTTGATACCCTGTGGCCGGTCGTTTCCCAGCTGGCCCTCAAGGACACCAAGAAGCGGACGCCGGGCAGCGTGCCTCTTGGGCATCTCGGCCGGCTCAAGATGCGCTTCAAGGCGGCGACCAAGTCGCGCAAGGGCATCAACCCGTTCACCGGCGAGCCGACCACCTTCCGGGCCAAGCCCGCGACCCTGCAGCCGCGCTTCACCGCCGGCAAGGCGCTCAAGGACGAGGCCGGCAAGTACTTCAGACGCAAGATGAAGTAAGGCGCCTCAGACGCCAAGAGCGACAAAACAGCCAGGCGGCAACGGCCGCCGATCTAACCCCGGCTCCGGCCGGGGTTTTTTCTTTGCCAGGCTCTCTCACCGACCGGCTGGTTTTCTGGAAAGAAGTCGCCGGTCCGGCCCCGTGGCTGGGCGGGCGGCACGCCCCTCGCTCGCGGGCCCCAGGCCGTCAGCCATTGACCCGGCCTCGCTCGATCAAGATGCGACCCGCCGTTGTACCAGCGCCGCTGCCGGACGTTTAGGGCGCGCGCCCACCGTCATTCGGCGACCGCCTTCTGCGGCGGTTCGCCGGCGGCGATGACGTCCAAGATCGCCAGGACGGCCTTTCCGGCGTGGTCGATGGAACGGACCCCGTCTTGCGCGGATTTGCTGAGCGCGGTGGCCGATAGGCGGCCGGCGGCATCGACGATGCCTTGGGTATGACCGCGGATCTCGCCACCCATGGCCGCGAGCTGCTCGCCCCTCGCCTGCTTTGCCGCTGCCAGAGCCTGCTCCGCGGCGGCGGGTTTCGTCGGGCCCTCCTGGGTCAGATCCCGTTCGGCCTGGGCCTCTTCCATCGATGCCTTCCACCAGGCCATCATGCGCGCCTTGAGATCGGCCATCTCGTTGACCGCTTCGGCCATGATGTTGACCTCGTCCCGGCTGCCGGGAATCGCGGCCACCCGCTCGGTCGGCTCTTCGACCGCGAGCCGGGTCAGCAGGTCCGTCATGCGGCCGAGCGGCTGGGTGATCCTCAGGGTGATGACCACAGCGAACGCGACCCCGAGCAGCGTCGCCAGCAACACGACCCACAGCATGGCCTGCGCGTCGGCGTTGGACGTCTCGGTGATCGACGCGGCGGTCTCCGCCATCAGCCGGTTGGCCTCGTCGACATTCTTGTTGACCAGGAGGGAAATCTCCTCGACCGCCTGCTGCATGTCCGCGGACAGCCGATCGATCCGGTCGTTCTGCTCGACCAGTGCCAGGAAATCCCTGTCATAATTGGCGATCAGGTCCTTCAGCTCGGCCTTGTGCTGGTCCGCGATGGCCGCCGCATCGACCTGCGCGGTGATCCGTTGTAGCTCGCGCTGGGCCATCTCAACGTACTGCTTGTCGTCCCGCAGCAGATAGTCCTTCTCGCGCCGCCTGAGCTGCAGGATGTTGCGCTCCATGTCCGGCACGTACTGCGCCTGCAGGATGGCCTCGATGCGGTGGGCCGCCTGCCGGAACGGTCCGGTGCCGCCGCGGATGTCCTCTTGCGCCAGCACCGTGCGGCTGTAGTCGATGAAGGTCTGGCGATAGGTGTCGATCTCCTTGCCCAGGGACGCCTTGACGTCGGGGGTCAGTCCCGAGGCATCGAGCTCGGCCTTGAATTGCTCGACCAGTCCGAACACGTTCTCGCGGTATTCGGCGTCGCGCCTGAGCCCGAGATCCTTCTCGCGGCGGCGGATCTGGAGCAGCTGCAGATACAGGCTGCTCACCTTGAAGTGCGCCGCCCGGTCCTCCAGTTCGTGGACCGTGTCGCGGAAGGCGCCCTGGAGCCCGGAGTTGTGATCCAGGCCCTTGATGCGCCAGGCCTCGGCGACCGCCTGAAAACGCTCTTGATAGGTCTGGATCGAGGCGGAAACGCTCTTCGCCACCTGGGCGGCCTCGTCGTCGATCTCGGCGAGTGCCGCGGCACGCTCCTGGACGCGGGCGACCCGATCCGCGACCAACGCGGCGTCGGCTTCGTCGCGGTTGAGGCGGAAGTTCTTCTCCGCGCTGCGCGCCTCCAACATGCTGCTCTCGATCGCCAGCATGTGGCTCTTCCGGGCTTCATAGACGTCGAGCAGCCCCTGATAGTCGGCCAGCGAACGCTGCAAGGTGGCGTGGTATTGCCAGATCACCGCGAGGAAGAGCAGGCCGACGAAGCCGAAGCTGAGCCCGACCTTCTCGCCGATGCGCAATTTGCTCGACAGGGTTCCCATTTCCACTCTCCCAGACCGTCTTCACCCGACCATGCCGCAGCGGGGGCGTGTGCGCCTCCGACCGGGGCAAATGGTATCCGGGCGGGCGGGCCTGTGAATGGCATGGATCAAAACGGAAGCCGTTTGCGCGACCGGCTTTGGCCGACAGAAAACCCCCGGGGATGACCCCGGGGGTTGTCCGTGACCTCGGCCTCCGGATCGTGCAACGCCGCACGCGGGAAGCCGGCAGGGCCGTCCTGGGCGCCGACCGCGGGCTCAGCCGTAGCGGTACGGCCGGCCAGCCTTGCTCATGACCTCGTTATAGTCCTTGAAGATCTGCACGACCTTGGCGGCCCGCGGGCTCGTCGCCGCAATTTCTTCCCAGAACTTCTTGGCCTCGGCCTCGACCGTCGCCCACTCTTCGTCGGGGATGGAGGTCAGCTTCAGCTTCTTGCCCTTGGTGCGCAGATGCGCCTCGCCGCCCCAGTACCAGTACTGGCGGTAGTAGTGGGAGCTGTCCATGCACAGCTTGAACAACTCCTTCAAATGGTCGGGCAGCGCGTTCCACCTTTCCTCGTTGGCGAAGTACGACCCGATCCAGGCGCCGGAGATGTTGTTGGTCAGGAAGTAGTCGGTCACGTCCGCCCAACCGACCGTGTAGTCCTCGGTGATGCCCGACCAGGCGATGCCGTCGAGCTCGCCGGTCTGAACCGCGACCTCGATGTCCTCCCAGGGCAGGGTCACCGGCACCACGCCGAAGCGCGACAGGAACTTGCCGGCGGTCGGGAAGGTGAACACCCGCTTGCCCTTGAGGTCGGCAAGGCTTCTGATCGGATCCTTGGTGTTGAAGTGACAGGGATCCCAGGCGCCGGCGCTGAGCCAGGTGACGTTCTCCACCTCGCCATAGGCCTCCTGCCAGATCTCGTTCAGGCCGTACTGGCTGAACAGAACCGGCACATCCAGCGAATAGCGGGTCGCGAATGGGAAATAGCCGCCGAACACCGAGACGTCGACGGGTGCGGCGATCGAATCGTCGTCGCTTTGCACCGCGTCGATCGTGCCCCGCTGCATCGCCCGGAACAGCTCGCCGGTCGGCACCAGCTGATCGGCGAAATAGAGCTCGATCACCATCTCGCCGTTCGCCACCTTGTTGAACTGGTCGATCGACGGCTTGATGACATGCTCGGCGAGCGCCGGCCCCGCGTAAGTCTGCAGCCGCCATTTGATGGTCTTTTTCGACTGCGCGATGACGTTGGGCGCGCTCAATGTGGTGGCGGCCACCGCACCGGCCGTCGCGGCGCCGGCCGTCTTCAGAAAATCGCGTCTTTTTCTCATTCCTCGTTACCTCCCCTCGCAGTGTTCGAATTTGAGTACTAACACATTGTCGATTTCCCGTCCCCGCAATGCAGGGACAGATATTGCCAACGAAGTTACCTGATTCCAAACGATTCCGCGCCGTCAGGTTGGCTTCCCGCGTGCCGTCCTGTCAGCGTCAGCGCCCGTAGAACTGGTTGGGCAGCCAGAGCGCCAGGTCGGGGAAGGCCATGACCAGGGCGAGGCCCAAGCACATCACGAACACGAAGGGGATGATCGAGCGGTAGATGTCCCCCAGCGTGATCTCCGGCGGCGCCATCGCCCGCATCAGGAACAGATTGTAGCCGAAGGGCGGGGTCATGTAGGCGACCTGGCAGGTGATCGTATAGAGAATGCCGTACCAGATCAGGTCGAAGCCCAAGGCGCCCACCAGCGGTACATAGAGGGGAGCGACGATCACCAGCATGGCGGTGTCGTCCAGGAACATGCCCATCAGCAGGTAGGAGAGCTGCATCATGATGAGGATTTCCCAGGGGCCCAGCGCCAGCCGGTCGACGAAAAAGCCCTCGATCGCCTTGACCGCGCCGAGGCCGTCGAACACCGCGCCGAAGCAGAGTGCCGCCAGGATAATCCACATGAACATGCAGCTCACGCCGAGCGTCTTCTGCACCGTGTCGTGCATCACCTTGCGGGTCAGCCGGCGCTTGATCAGGGCGGCGAGCGTCGCCGCCGTCGCGCCCACGGCCGAGCTTTCCACCAGGCTGGTGATACCCATCAGGAACAGCCCGGTCATCAAAAAGAAGATCAAGAGCGGCAGGATCCCGGCCCTGAGCAGCCGGAACTTCTCGCCCCAGCTCACCCGCCGCTCCTGCTCGGGCAATGGCGGGCCGAGGGTCGGCTGCAGCTTGCAGCGGACGGCGATGTAGAGAATGAACAGACCGGCCATAAGCAAGCCCGGAAAGACGCCCGCGAGCCAGAGCTGGCCCACCGGCTGCCGCGCGATCATGCCGTAGAGCACCAAAACGACGCTGGGCGGCACCAGGATGCCCAAAGAGCTGCCAGCCTGGATCACGCCGGTGACCATGACCTTGTCGTAGCCGCGGCGCAGCAGCTCGGGCAGGGCGATGGTGGCGCCGATCGCCATGCCGGCGACGCTCAACCCGTTCATCGCCGAGATGATGACCATGAGACCGATGGTGCCGATGGCCAGCCCGCCGTTCAGCGGCCCCATCCAGACATGGAACATTTGGTAGAGGTCGTCGGCGATCCCGGACTCCGACAGCATGTAGCCCATGTAGATGAACAGCGGCAGGGTCAGCAGCGGGTACCACTTCATCAGCTTGATGCTGGCGCTGAAGGCCATCTCGGAGCCGCCTTCGCCCCAGAGCAGCAGCGCGGCCAGGACGGCGACGAAGCCGATCGCGCCGAACACGCGCTGCCCGGTCAGCAGCATGACCAGCATGGACGAGAACATCAGAATGGCGATGAGCTCGTAGCTCACGAGAGCGTCTCCCCGCGGGCCCGCGCCAGGTCCTTGAAGAAGGTGGCGACGGCCTGCAGCAGCGTGAGCACGATGCCAATGCACATGATGACTTTGATCGGCGCCATCTGCGGCGCCCAGGACGAGTAGCTCTTCTCGCCGTACTGCAGGGCATAGCTGGTGCTGGAGAAGCCGCCATAGAGCAGCAGCAGCAGATAGAAGATCAGGAACAGCACGGTGACGGCATCGACGATCGCCCGGGTCCGCTCCGACCAGCGGCCGTAGAGCAGGTCCATGCGCACATGGGAGTCGATCTGGATCGCATGGCCGCCGCCCAGCAGGTAGTAGGCGACCATGGTGAACTGCGCCATCTCCAGGGTCCACAAGGGCGGGATGAACAGGGTCTTGGTGATGGAGGAATAGAGCAGGATCCCCATCATCGCGAAGATCAGATACATGGCGATCCGGCCGGCGACCCGGTTCACCGCGTCGACGCCGCGCACATAGGCTCTTATTGGTCCTGGCATGGGCGTGTTCTCATTCGCGTGCTCCAACTCCCCGTTTCGGGCCGGCCGAGACCAGCGGCCGCCTTCCTCCCCGGGGCAGGGCAGCCATGACCGACCGGAACTGAAACGAGGTCCCCCGGACGCCGTCCCCGCTAGAGCATGACTTGGTCATATGGAAACAATTCTGTTGCGGTTTGGGCGCGGCAGTCCGCTGGGCGCCGTCCGCAGCGCAATGCCGAAGCATCGGGCAAGGGCGGCAACGCGGCGGCTGCCCGCCCAAACGCAACCCTCTCAGGCCGGGGCCTTTTTCGCCATGACGTCGTCAAACGCCTTGACCGTATGACGGATACGCTCTGCGGCGCTTTCCTAGTCATGGCGAAAACTGCCTCCGGCAGAATGGTTCAATATGACCAATTCACGCTCTGGGCCGGAGACAGTAGTACATTCGGATGCGGAAGGCGATTCAGGTCTGGGTGATCAGCGAGGCCGGCGCGCCGTCAGGAGAGACGGTCGCGCGGCGCTGGCGCGGCGGCCGAATCCGCGGCAGCATTCCGTGCGAAATTCTGCGGGCGCGACGCCGTCCGCCTTCGCAGGGACCGCCACACCATGCCGCACAACGTCGAAGGGCTGGTCGTCTGGTTGCTGGTCGGGCTGGTCGCCGGCTGGCTCGCCAGCCTGGTGATGAAGACCGGCGGGCTGACCGTGATCGGCTATCTCTTGGTCGGCGTGGTGGGCGCAGTGATCGGCGGCGTCCTGTTCGATCTCTTGGACATCGGCTTCCACGGCGTCCTCGGCCGCATCGTCGCGGCCTTCCTGGGCTCGCTGATCCTGCTCGCCGTCGCCAAGGCGGTGCGCAAATAGGGCGCCGGGGCGGGCCTCCGGATGAGCCATCTGAGCGCGGCTCCGAGAGACGGCGCCGAAGCCAGCGTCCTCACCAGCTTTGCAGAGACGTGGAAATGGACCGCCAGCGGGTTGCGGCTCACCAAGGGCTCGACCAGGCCATAGTCGACGGCCTCGTTCTCCGACGCATAGCTGCCGAACAGCCGATCCCAGACCATGAGCATGCCGCCATAGTTCTTGTCGAGATACTGGGCGTTGCGCGCGTGGTGGACCCGGTGGTTCGAGGGCGTGTTCAGCCAGGGGTCGAGCGGCGGCAGCCGGCCGACGAGCTCGGTATGGATCCATTGCTGCCAGGCCAGCAAGAGGCCGTAGCAGGCGAACACCAGAAACGGGTGAAAGCCGGCGAAGACCAAGGGCAGATAGATCAGGGGCGAGAAGAAGAAGTCCACGAAGCTGACGCGCAGGGCGACCGTCTGGTCGAAATGGTCCGCCGAATGATGCACCGAGTGATAGAGCGACCAGAGCAGGTTGACCTCGTGGCCGAGCCGGTGCTCCCAGTAGTAGGCGAAGTCGACGAGGAGGAGGCAGAGCGCCGCCGTCGCCCAGTTGGACGGGATCGTCCAGGGCGAGAGCGAGCCCACCCAAAAGAAGACCCCGACCAGCGCACCGCCGAGCAGGACCTCGACAACGGTCGCGGGAACGAAGCAGAAGGCGCTGGTCAGCATGCCCGATCCGCGGCGCCGGGTGAGGCGGCGTTTCGCGCAGAGCCGGACCAGCTCCAGACAGAAGAGGGGCAGGGCGATCAGCAGAAGGATGCCCGTGACGCCGTCGAACACCGGCAGCAGCATGTCCGGCATTTGGGGAAACGTTTCCGTCCAGGGCACGGCATCGAGGCCCTCGGTCATGCTGCGCAGCCAGTCAAACATCTCTAGGTATACGTACCTATTACAAGAGTGATCATTCGCTCTTATAATAGAATAGATGGCCGGCTGTCAAGGCGGCGGACGCATGGGAGCAAGTGAATGGCGCGCAAACGGGATGAGACGGCTTACGCGGCCCGGCGGACCGAGATCCTGCGGGCGGCAGAGACCTTGTTCGTCGAGCAAGGGTTTCACCAGACCGGGATGGCCGCGATCTGCGAGGCCGCGGGCATGAGCCCCGGGGCGCTCTATCGCTATTTCTCGTCCAAGGCCGACATCATCAAGGCGTTCGTCGAAGAAGAGCGGGCCGAGGCGGCCGCCCTGTTCGACTGGCTCGAGGGCGCGCGCGATTTCCGCTCTGCGCTGGTCGATGCGCTGGAGGAGACGATCGGCCTGGTCGGCGACGAAGACTACGGCCGCCTGGCCCTCGAGATCGCGGCGGAAGGCGCCCGGGATGCCGATGTCGGGGCCATCCTCGGCGAAAGCGAACGCGAGGCCCATGAGCGGCTGACCGCGATCATCAAGGCGGCCCAAAAGGCGGGGCAGGCGGACGAGACCGCCGATGCCGGGGCCAGCGCACGCCTTCTTCTCATGCTTATCGATGGTGCCATCGGCACCGGGACGGGGCTGGCGAAGCTGTCGAAGAAGAGCCTCCGATCCGTCTTGCAGCGGCTGGTGGACGGGCTGTTTGCCGGCCCTGTCAAACGCGCATGATTGGACCTGCGAGGGGGGGCGCAATTCGGACTTGAGGACATGCGGTGTAGCGCTACGTCCCGCTCGTCGCCCCCCTGACCCCCTTCCTCAAGGGTTGGGGAGATCACCTATCGGCTGCTGGTTCAGTCCCTCGCCCTGGATGGGGGAGGGAGGCGCGTAGCGCAGGGTGGCGGTGACCGAAACGCCGTTTGGCGGCCGTCAGCTGGCCGCGGCGGGCATCGCCGCGTCGTCGAGCTCGTTGGCGCGCTGACAGGCCTCCCGTGCGCTGAGCCGGGCCCAGTACTCGGCAAAGCCGGGCCGGGTCTCGATCGCATCCATCTGCATCCCCCAGCCGACATGGGAGCCCACATAAACGTCGGCGGCGGAGAAGCGATCGCCCGCGATGTAGCCGTCGCTCGGGACCGCCTGTTCCAGCGTGTCCATGACCGCGCCGAAGTCGCCATAGCCGACCTTGCCCTCCATCTCCGGAGACAGTTCCACGCCCAGGAACCGGTTGGTCACCGCCGCCTCGAGCGGCCCCGCGGCGAAGAACAGCCAGCGATAGTAGGCCCCGCGCGCATCCATCGGCGGCGCCAGACCGGCCTCCGGGAAGGCATCGGCGAGATAGGCGCAGATCGCGGGGCATTCCGTGACGACGACATCGCCGTGGCGAATGGCGGGCACCTTGCCCATCGGGTTGATCGCCAAATAATCCGCCGATTTCATGGTCGTGCCGTAGTCCAGAAATTCGGTGCGATAGGGCGCGCCGATCTCTTCGAGCATCCAGCGGACGATCCGGCCGCGCGACATGGGGTTGGTGTAGAAGACAAGCTCTTTGGTCATGGCTGTGCTCCAGCGGAGATCAGGCGACGGATGCGACGGTAGGTCGGGTGCCGGTGACGAACGAGGAAGGCCTCGTCCCCCTCAGTCCGCCAGCGCCCGGTCCAACAGCTCGATGCGGTCCTGCCCCCAGAAGGGCTCGTCCTTGTAGAACATGAAGGGCGCGCCGAAGACGCCGCGATCGATGGCCTCCTGGGTGTCGGCATCGTACCGCGCGATGACCGCCTCGGTCTCGGCCGCCGCCAGCAGCGCCGCGCCGTCGAGCCCGACACCGCCCGCGATGGCTTCGAGCGTGGCGGCGTCGCCGATATTCCGGTCCTCGGCCCAGACCGCGCGCAGCACGGCCAACGAAAAATCCCCGATGTCCTGGCCCTGCTCCCGCGCCGCGACACCCATAAGGGCGGCCAGCGTGTCGTCCGCCGGGAAGTGCGCGGGCTGGGGGTTCAGGGGAACGCCGTTCACCTCGCTCCATCGTTTGAGCTCCACCAGCCGGTAGGCCTGCCGCGCGGGCGCGCGTTTCGGCAGGGGCACGCCGCCCGTCGCCGGGAATACCTTCGAGAGCGCCACCGGCTTGAAGGCGACCTGTGCTCCGTGCTTGCGCGCCACCTCCCGGAACCTGGCGAAGCCCAGATAGGTGAAGGGCGAGATCATGGCATAATAGATGTCGATCGATTTGGTCATGCTGTTGGGTCGTCCTCCTGTTTGGCCAGCTCCCGCTCGCGCAGGTCCTTGCGCCGGATCTTGCCGGTGGCGGTCATGGGCAGCTCGTCGACGAACTCGATCAGCCGCGGATACTCGTGCGCGGCCAGGCGCGTCTTCACGAAATCCTGTATTTCAGTCATCAGTGAAGAATCCGGTGTAATCCCCTGTTTCGGAACGATGAACGCCTTGACCGCCTCGGTCCGAACCGGATCCGGTACGCCGATCACTGCGGCCAGCGCCACGGCCGGGTGCTTGATCAGGCAGTCCTCGATCTCGCCCGGGCCGATGCGGTAGGCGCCCGAGGTGATCACGTCGTCGTCCCGACCCAGGAACCAGAAATAGCCGTCCTCGTCCTTGCGCCCCAGATCGCCCATCAGCCCCCAGTCGCCGACGAACTTCTTCTCGGTCGCGTCCGGATTCTGCCAGTAGCCCAGGAACATCACCGGGTCGGGCCGCCGGACGGCGACGTTGCCGGTCTCGCCCGCCGGCAGCGGGTTGCCCTCGTCGTCCACGATCTCGACCACATGGCCCGGCACAGGCAGACCCATGGAGCCCGAGCGGACCTCGTGCAGATCGGCGCAGTTCGCCAGCACCAGGTTGATCTCGGTCTGACCGTAGAACTCGTTGATGGTGAGCCCGAGCCCGTCCTTGGCCCAATCCACCAGTTCCGCCCCCACGGGCTCGCCGGCGCAGGAGACGCTCCTCAGCCGGAAGTCATAGCGCTCCCGGGCGTTCGGCACCTGGCGCATGAGCTTGAGCGCAGTGGGCGGCAGGAAGGTGTTGCGCACGCCGTGCCGGGCCATCAGGTCGAAGGCCCGCTCGGGGTCGAACTTCTTGAAGCGATGGCCGACCACCGGCACGCCGTGGTGCCAACTCGGCAGCAGCACGTCCAAGAGCCCGCCGGCCCAGGCCCAGTCCGCCGGCGTCCAGAACAGATCGCCGGGCTGGGGGAAGAAGTTGCCCGGGAACTCGACCCCCGGCAGGTGGCCCAAGAGCGTGCGGTGCGCCTGCAGGGCGCCCTTGGGCGGGCCGGTGGTGCCCGAGGTGTACATGATCAGCACCGGGTCGTCGGCCTTGGTTTGCACCGGGGCAAACCGGTCGGACGCCTTGTCGAGCAGCGCCCAGTAGGACTCGGTGCCCTCCGGCGCCGGCCGGCCGGGCGGGACGTCCACGACCAAGACGTGCTTGAGGGCCGGCAGCGCGTCCCGGATTTGCTCGAGTTTCTCGAGATTGCCCGTGTCGGTGACGACCGCCTTGGTCTCGCTGTTGCCGAGCCGGTAGGCCAGGCCCTCGGGGCCGAACAGCGTGAACAGCGGCAGGGCGATGGCGCCCATCTTGTAGGCCGCGATATGGCTGATGCCGAGCTCCGGGCTTTGCGGCAGCAGAATCCCGACCCGGTCGCCGCGGCCGACGCCGAGCGCCGCGAGCGCGTTGGCGCACTGGTTGGAGAGCCGCTTCAGGTCGCGAAAGCTGTAGCGGGTGATCCCGCCGTCCTCGTCCTCGTAGATCAGCGCGACGCCGTCGCCATCGGCATGCTTGTCGCAGATGTCGACGCCGATGTTGTAGTGCTCGGGAATCTCCCAGCGGAAGTTCCGATACACCTCGTCATAGCTGCCGCCCGGTTCGAGCACCGCATATCCTCCCCGATTTTGCGGCATGATAACGGCCGACGCAGGCGAGGCGAAGGACGGAAATGTGCGCACCCGATCACCAAGAATTGAGCCGACGTAATTTGCGTTGTCCGCAAGGCGGGGCCCACACTCCGGGCTCGGGATCCTCGTCCCGCGGAGGTTTCGCCATGATCGACTATGCCCGTTCCCGTCTGCGCGCCCGCGCCATGGGCGCCGGCTGGCCCTGCGTGACGGCGCCGGCCTCGGTCGCCTTGGTCTTGTTGTTCGCGCTCGCCGCGCTGGCGCCGGCCCTGGCCAATCCGTCGAGCTGGAAACGGGAGTGGCCGAAGACCGACTTCAGCAAGACCTCCGTCGAGTTCAACGAGATCCTGTCCGGCGGGCCGCCCAAGGACGGCATCCCCTCGATCGACGATCCCAAGTTCCTGCCGGTGGAAAAGATCACCGAGCTGGGCGAGAAGGAGCCGGTCATCACGGTCGAGATCGAGGGCGATCTCCGGGGCTATCCGTTGCGCATTCTCACCTGGCACGAGATCGTCAACGACACCGTGGGCGGCGTGCCCGTCGCGGTGACCTACTGTCCGCTCTGCAACTCGGCCCTGGTGTTCGACCGCCGGCTCGACGGCCAGGTGCTGGAGTTCGGTACCACCGGCAAGCTCCGCAACTCGGACCTGGTGATGTACGACCGCCAGACCGAGAGCTGGTGGCAGCAGTTCATGGGCGAGGCCATCATCGGCGAGCTGACCGGCAAGCGGCTCAAATTCGTGCCCGTGCGGGTCGAATCCTTCGCCCGCTTCAAGGCGCGTGGCGCGCATGGCCGCGTGCTGGTGCCGACCAGCGCCTGGGGCCGCCGCTACGGGCAGAACCCCTATGTCGGCTATGACGGGCGTTCGGCGCCCTATCCGTTCTTCCGCGGCGACCTGCCGGACAACGTGCCGCCGCTCGAGCGGGTTGTGGTGGTCGGCAAGGAGGCCTGGGCCTTCAGTCTCTTGCGCGAGAAGGGCCGGGTCGAGCGCGACGATCTGGTGATCACCTGGGAGGCGGGCCAGAACTCCGCCCTGGACACGCGCATGATCGCCGAAGGCCGGGACGTCGGCAATGTGGTGGTCCAGCGCAAGACCGAGGACGGCATGGTCGACGCGGTGCACGACGTGAGTTTCGCCTTCGCCTTCCACGCCTTCCATCCGGACGGCACGATTCACGCTGAATAGGCCTCCCGCCGGGGCTTGACGCGCCGCCGCACCTCCCCCAGCCTGCGCCAAGAGGGAGGCGACGAGGGCAGGGCATGGCGCTCGACATCCAGACGGCCTTTGCGACCGCGATCGCGCATCAGAAGGCCGGCCGCATCGGCAAGGCCGAGGCCGTCTATCGGCGTATTCTGCAGGCCCATCCCGAGCATCCGGACGCTCTGCATCTGCTCGGCCTGCTCAGGCTGCACGAGGGACGGCCCGAGGAAGCGGTCAGGCTGATCGGGCGGGCCGTGGCGGCGAACGAAGGCGTCGCGCCCTATCACTTCAATCTCGCCTCGGCCCATGCAGCGCTCGAGGACTTCGCCGCGGCAGCGGTGCACTACGAAAAGGCCCTGGCGCTGCGCCCGGACCACCTGGGCGCCCGCAACAATCTGGCCATCGCGCTGATCGAGCTGGGCCGGATCGAAGAGGGCGTCGAACACTTCGAGGCGGTGCTCGCGGCCGAGCCCGGCCACGCGGAGGCGCACAACAATCTGGGCAACGCGCTGAGCCAGCTCGGCCGGTATCACGAGGCGCTCGCGGGCTATCGGCGGGCACTCGAGCTGGAGCCGGACTTCGCCGACGCCCTCAACAATCTCGGCAAGCTCTACCTGGACCGCGGCAACAACGACGAGGCCGCGCGGCAGTTCGAGAAATGCCTGACCCTCGATCCCGAGAACGCGGACGCCCGGCGGCGGTTGCGCGAAGCGCGCTCGCGGCTGGTGCCGCTCTGGCATTTCCCGATGCTGAACGACGAGGCGCGCAACGACGCCTACCGGCGTGCCATCGAGCGGGCCGTGACGCCGGAGGCGGTGGTGCTGGACATCGGCGCCGGCAGTGGGCTCTTGGCCATGATCGCGGCCCGCGCCGGAGCGCGGCAGGTGGTCAGCTGCGAGATGGTCGCGCCGATCGCTGAGACCGCGCGGGAGATCATCGCCCGGAACGGCCTGGCCGACCGCATTGCGCTGATCGCCAAGCGCTCGACCGACCTGCGCCTCGGCGAGGACATGGCGGAGAGGGCGGACGTGCTGATCCACGAGATCTTCGACGACGGCCTGCTCGGCGAGCTGGTCGTGCCGGTCGTCGAGCTGGCGCGGGCCCACCTGGCCAAGCCGGACGCCGTCGTGCTGCCGCGCGCCGCCACGGTCTACGCCAGCTTGGTGGAGAGCGCGGAGCTCGCCCACTGCAATCGGGTGACCGAGGCCTGTGGCTTCGACGTCGAACCGTTCAACAGCTTCGCGGAGTCGATGCCGGTCGGTTTTCGGCTCAAGGACTTCGCCCACCGGCGCCTCTCCGACCCGGTGGAAGTTCTGCGCTTCGATTTCGCCGGGCCACCGATCCGGGCCGAGCGCCGCAGGGTCGAGATCCCGGCGCGCGCGGCGGGCGCGCTCGATCTGGTGGCGCTGTGGTTCCGGATCGAGCTGGACGAGGAAATCTCGGTCGATACCGGCCCCGATGCGGAAGGCACCCACTGGAAGCAGGTGCTGCAGATCTTCCCGGCGGCGACGCCGGTGCAGACGGGAGAGGCTGTGGCGATCACGGTCGCGCATGACCGCCAGCACATCTGGATCGAGCCGCCAAACGCCTAATCTGCATGTCAGCGGGCCCCAAGGCGCGGTGCGCCGTTGACCCCCAACCGGCCTGCGCCTAATTTGCGCGAGGCGATTGGGAGGCCGCGCATGCCGTTGGACGCCAACATCGAGATCGTCCATTCCGCCTGTCCGCACGACTGTCCCAGCACCTGCGCGCTGGAGGTCGAGCGGCTGGACGCGCACACCATCGGCCGGGTCCATGGCGCCAAGGACAACCCGTACACGGCGGGTGTGATCTGCGCCAAGGTGGCGCGCTATGCCGAGCGGGTGCACCATCCGGATCGCCTGCGGACGCCCCTGAAGCGGGTCGGCGAGAAGGGCGGCGGCAAGGACGCCTTTGCCCCGATCTCCTGGGACGAGGCGCTGGACGAGACCGCGGCGCGCCTCAAGGACGCCGCGGACCGTTACGGCAGCGAGGCCGTCTGGCCGTACTTCTATGCCGGCACCATGGGACTGGTGCAGCGCGACGGCATCCAGCGCCTGCGCCACGCCATGCGCTATTCCCGCCAGCACAGCACCATTTGCAGCTCGCTCGCGGACGCCGGCTGGCTCGCCGGCGTCGGGGTCAAGCGCGGGGTCGACGCCCGCGAGATTCAGGACTCGGATCTCGTCGTGGTCTGGGGCGCCAATCCGGTGAACACCCAGGTCAACGTCATGACCCACATCGCCCGGGCCCGCAAGGCGCGCGGCGCGAAGCTTGTGGTGGTCGATCCCTACCGCAACGGTACGGCGCAGCAGGCGGACACGCATCTCGCCTTGCGGCCGGGGACGGACGCGGCGCTGGCCTGCGCCGTGATGCACGTGCTGTTCAAGGAGGGCTATGCCGACCGGGCCTATTTGGCGGCGCACGCGGACGTGCCGGACGAGCTGGAAGCCCATGTGGAGAGCCGCACGCCCGAATGGGCGGCCGCGATCACCGGCCTCTCGGTCGACGAGATCGTCGCCTTCGCCCGCCTCTACGGCGCCACCGAGCGCAGCTACATCCGGCTCGGCTACGGGTTCTCCCGCTCGCGCAACGGGGCGGCCAGCGTCCATGCGGTGAGCTGCCTGCCGACCGTGACTGGCGCCTGGCAGCACCGGGGCGGCGGCGCGCTGTACAGCAATGGCGGCCTCTATCCCCTGGACGTGACCCTGATCGAGGGCCGCGACGCGCTCGACAAATCGACCCGGACCCTGGACCAGTCGCGGCTCGGCCCGATCCTGACGGGCGACCCGCAGGACATCGGCGACGGTCCGCCGGTCGCGGCGCTGTTCATCCAGAACACCAATCCGATGATGGTGTGTCCGGATCTAACCCAGGTGCACGCCGGCTTCCGCAGGGAGGATCTGTTCGTCTGCGTGCACGAGCAGTTCCTCACCGAGACCGCGCAGATGGCGGACATCGTGCTGCCGGCGACCACCTTCTTGGAGCATGACGACCTCTACATCGCCAGCGGACATACCTTCCTGCAAGTCACCCGCAAGGTGATCGAGCCCCTGGCCGAGAGCCGGTCAAACCATCAGGTGCTGTGCGGCCTTGCCGAACGGCTGGGCGCACGCCACGCCGGTTTCGAGATGACCGAGTGGGAGATCATCGACGCGACGCTCAAGGCCTCGGGTCTGCCCGACGCGGAGACGGTGCATTCGAACAATTGGCACGACTGCGCTCTGGACTTCGAGCAAGCCCATTTCCTGACCGGGTTCGGAACCGCAGACGGCAAGTTCCATTTCAAACCCGATTGGGCTGCGGTGGGGAAGGACGCAGCCCGCATGCCGGCGCTGCCGGATTTCCTCGAAATCATCGATGCTGCCGACGCCGAGCACCCGTTCCGCCTGGTCACGGCGCCGGCGCGCACCTTCCTGAATTCGAGCTTCACCGAGACCCCCTCGTCGCGCCAACGGGAAGTTCGGCCGACCGCGTTGATTCATCCGGACGACTGCGCCGCGCTGCGAATCAACGCGGGCGATCGGGTCCGCATCGGCAACCGGCAGGGCTCGGTGGTGCTGCACGCCGACCCCTTCGACGGGCTGCAGCGGGGGGTCATGGTGGTGGAGAGTATTTGGCCGAACCACGCCTTCGAGGAAGGCATGGGTATCAATGCTTTAGTGAGCGCGGATCCGGGTCCGCCGAGAGGGGGGGCGGTGTTCCATGACACCGCGGTCTGGCTGCGTCGCGCATAGCGCGGCCGGCTGCGTCCTAAACGCGTAAAATTTTACAGCCTGGGCGAATTGCGCAATGATCGCGTCGAGGGGAGTCCCAGCATCGTTCAGCCGATAGAGGACAAACACACCACGGTCGGGGCCATGGTTGACGCAGGCAGGCGGGCACACGTCATCGTGACCGGCAATGAAAAGGGCGGTACGGGCAAGTCCACGATCGCCATGCATCTCATTGTCGGCTTTTTGCGCAAGGGGCACACGGTCGGATCGATCGACCTGGACGCGAACCAGGGCACGGTCACGCGCTATCTGCTCAACCGGGCGGATTTCGCAAAGACGCGCGGTCTCAGGCTGCCCATGCCCGAGCACCACGCGATCAAGCTCAGCACCCTTGGCAATCTCGAGGATGCGCAGTCGGACGAACGCAATCGGCTGCAGGAAACCCTGGAATATCTCTCCGCCCGGCACGACTACGTGCTCATGGACAGCCAGGGCAGCGACACCTATCTGTCCCGCCTGGCGCATTCGCACGCCGATACCGTGATCACGCCGCTCAACGACAGCTTTCTGGATCTCGATCTCTTGGCCGAGGTCCGGGGCGAGCCGCCCGAAGTCATCGGCCCGAGCCGCTATAGCGAGATGGTCTGGGCCATGAAGAAGATCCGAGCCGAGCGCGATGGCGGTTTGATCGACTGGATCGTGCTGCGCAACCGCCTGACCAATCTGGATGCCCGCAACAAGCGGGCGATGGCGGATTCCCTGCATCAGCTTGCCGGGCGTATGGGCTTTCGCATCGTCGAGGGCTTGGGCGAGCGGGTGATCTACCGCGAGCTGTTCCTGCAAGGGCTGACCGTGCTGGATCTCCGGGATGAGGGGGCCAAGGTGCCCCTGCGCATGTCCCATCTCGCCGCCCGCCAGGAGGTGCGCATCCTGATCGAGGCGATCGAGGCCGGCATGAAGCGGGACGAGCCGGAAGAGCCCGAGGAGCGCGAAGAGGCAAAAGAAGAAGAAGTCGGTGCCCGACTATTGGCGCAGGAGGCTGGAAGCGAGCGGGCCTGACCCCTATCTCTAAGGCATTGCGGTTCAACGCAGTGTCGACATGGCTAAGGATCGAGACAAGCTGCCGAGCAAGACGAGCGCATCTGAGGTCGATGCGTTCCTGGACAAGGTCGCCCGGATGCCTGTGGTCAAGGCGCCGGGCAAGCGCGGCCGGCTGATCTTCGCGATGGACGCGACCGCGTCGCGCGAACCGACCTGGGATCGCGCCTGTCACATCCAGGCGGAGATGTTCACCGAGACCGACGCGCTCGGCGGCCTCGACGTCCAACTCGCCTTCTATCGCGGTTTCGGCGATTTCCGCGCCACCGCCTGGGCCGGCAGTTCCAAGGAACTGCTCGACGTCATGACCGGCGTGCGCTGCCTGGGCGGCCAGACCCAGATCGCCAAGGTGCTGCGCCACGCCGTGCGCGAGACCAAGCAAAAGAAGGTCGACGCCCTGGTCTTCGTCGGCGACTGCTGCGAGGAGGACGTCGACCAGCTGTGCCACATCGCCGGTCAGCTCGGCCTCTTGGGCGTGCCCGCATTCATGTTCCACGAAGGTGCCGAACCGGTGGCGCGCTCGGCCTTCCAGCAGATCGCCCGGCTCACGGGCGGCGCCTGCTGCAGCTTCGATGCCGCCAGCGCCCAGCAGCTGCGCGACCTGCTGGCGGCGGTCGCGGTGTTCGCGGCCGGCGGCCGGCCTGCGCTCGAGGACTACTCGGCTCGCAAGGGCGGCGCGGTGCGGCAGATCACCCAACAAGTCCGTTGAAGAGAGATGTTTGCCTATTTCGTCCTCGGCATCGCGCTGTTGATCGGCTTCATCCTGCTCTCCAAATGGTTCGTCACGGCCGACACCAAGAGCGTCGCCAAGGCCATCAAGATCGTGGCGGTGGTCCTGGCCGTCCTGCTGTTGATCTATCTCTTGATCAGTGGCCGCTGGGCGCTCTTGCCGGCCGTCCTGTTTGGGGCGCTGCCCTGGATCAACCGCCTGCGTGGCCTGGCGCAGGCGTTCGGAGGCTTCGGGCAAGTCGGCGGCCTCGGCCGCGGCCGGCCGTCGCCGGGCAAGGGATCGGAGCTGGAGACGCGCTTCCTGCGCATGTATCTCGACCACGACAGCGGCGAGATGGACGGCGAGGTCGTGGAAGGCCGGTTCGCGGGCCGCAACTTGAGCGAGATGGCCTTTGGCGAGCAGCTCGAGTTGCTCAGGGAGTGCTTCACGGAGGATAGCCAGTCGGCCCGCGTGCTGGAGGCCTATCTCGACCGTATCCATGGTGCCGACTGGCGCGAGCGGGCGCGCGCGGGAGATGGCGGACCGGGCGCGGGGCCGGGACACATGACCCGGGCGGAGGCCTACGAGATCCTCGGCCTCGAGCCCGGCGCCAGCGCGGACGAGATCAAGGCCGCCTACCACCGGCTGATCGGCCGCCTGCATCCGGACCAGGGCGGCTCGACCTACCTGGCCGCCAAGCTCAACGAGGCCAAGGACGTGCTGCTGGGCGGTTGAGGCCGACTGCGGCCCGCGCGCCTATCCTCACGGCTCCCGTCCGCGCCGAAAGGCGCCGGGACCCACATCGAACGCCGTCTTGAATCGGCGGGTAAACGAGGGCAGGGACGCATAGCCGCATCGCCGCGCGATCTCGTCGGTCGCCAGATCCGTCTCGCGCAACAAGCGCCGTGCCTTGGAGAGCCGCCAGCTGGTCAGATAGCTGATCGGCGGCACGCCCACGGTCGACGTGAACTTCTCGGCGAATTGGGCGCGCGACATGCCCGCCGATCTGGCCAGCTCGGCGATCGTCCAGGGCAGGTGCGGTGAGGTGTGGATGGCCAAGAGCGCCTTGGACAAGTGCGCATCGGCCAGCGCCGAGATGTAGCCCACCTCCGCGCCGACCTGGTCTGTTTTCATCCGCCGGACGGCCTGGATAAAGACGATCTCGAGCAACCGGCTCAGGATGCCGCGCATGCCTTGCGCGCCGAGATCCGCCTCCAGGGACAGCAATCTCAGGGTTGCGGTGGCCCAGGGCTCGCCGCCCAGATCGCGCGGCGCCAAAACGATCATGTCGGGCAGGCTGGCGATGAGCGGGTGATCGATGTCCTCGTCGAAGGCGCAGTACCCGCAGAGCAGCTGGACGCGGCCGTCGCCCTGGCCGTAGCTGAGCACGCCGGTATCGTCCACCGCGCCGCTGCGGATGATGTCCCCGATCGGCACCGGCTTTCTCTCAGGACTGTCGGCCAGGATCTGCGCGGCGCCGTTCGGGATGATGGCCAGATCCCCTTCCGTCAGGCGGCGCCAGTCCTGCATGCCCTGAACTCTCGCCCAGCAGGCGCCATGGCGCACCAGGTGAAAGCGAATGCGGCGCCGTTCGGTCGGCACCTCGATTGCGAATGCGCCGGTGAGATCGGTTCGGAAGTAGATGCCGCTCATCAGCTTGAGCGTGGAAAACACGTCGCTCAAGATGTCGCTTTGATCCATAATCCTGCAAATTACAGACGATCTGATAAGAAATAGATATTTTCCGAGAATTACAAATGAGTTGGAATCAGTCAAGCTGCCAGGAAGACATCGCGACCCCAATCCGGACCCCGACATATGGCAGAGCCGAGACCACGATTTGCGATCATGGGGAGCGGCGGCGTCGGCGGGTACTTCGGCGCCGTGCTCGCCCGGGCCGGCTACGAGACGAGCTTCATCGCGCGCGGGGCCCATTTGGAGGCCATGCGGACGTCCGGCTTGCGGGTAGAAGGCCCCGATGGCGCATTTACCGTGGCACCCATCGTCGCGACGGACGACCCGCAAGCGGTCGGGCCCGTCGATTTCGTGCTTGTCGCCGTGAAGCATTGGGACCTCGAGAGCGCCGGCACGGCCTGCCGGCCGCTCGTCGGACCGGACACCACCCTGATATCCCTGATGAACGGTGTCGAGTCGGCAGAGGTCTTGGAGACTCTGTTCGCCGATCAGGTTCTGGGGGGCGTGGCCGAGATCTCGTCGACGATCGCTGCGCCGGGACAGATCACGCGCCTCAGCCCCTTCGCGCGCATCCGGTTCGGCGAGCTGGACGGCGCGCGCACCGCACGCGCGGACAGGCTGGAGGCGGCCCTCTCGGAGGCCGGCGTCGAGTCTGAACACAGCGCGCACATCCGGCGCGCGATCTGGGAGAAGTTCGTGTTCCTGGTGGGGCTCAGCGCGCTTACGGCCGTGACGCGCTGCCCCATCGGCGTTGTGCGGGCGGACGCGGACCTGCGCGAGCTGCTGCAGCAGGTCATGGCGGAGGCCAGGGACGTCGGCGTCGCGGCGGAGGTCGACCTCGGCGACGATCTTCTGAGCAAACTCATGGCGTTCGTCGACGATCTGCCGGAGGGAATGCGCGCGTCGATGGCCGTCGATCTCGAGCAAGGCCGCCGCCTCGAGCTCCCTTGGCTGTCCGGCGCCGTGGTTCGATTGGGTCGCAGTCTCGAAATTGCCACGCCGGCAAATGCCTTTGTCTGCGCGGCGCTCAAGCCGCACCAGATGGGGGCGCCCCCGTAACGCGGCGCGGCCTGCTCAGCGCTCAAACTCGAATTCCCTTGCGAAAGGTAACGTCATGACCATCGACGTGCTCATGGCCCTGGCCGGGTTTGCCTTCGTTGCGTCCATCACGCCCGGTCCGAGCAATCTGATCCTGCTGGCGTCCGGCGTGAACTTCGGCTTCTGGCGCTCGGCGCCCGTGGTGCTGGGGGTCAGCTTCGGCTTCCTCTCGATGCTGCTGATCGTGGGTCTGGGGGTCGGCCAGGTCCTGCAGACGAGCGAGACGGTCTATACGATCCTCAAGATCGTGAGCGTGCTCTACGTCGTTTGGCTCGCCTGGAAGATCGCGACGAGTTCGCCGATGCGCGCCGAGGATGACGAGGCCGCTGCCCGCCCTTTGACCTTTTGGCAGGCTGGCCTGCTGCAATGGGTCAACCCCAAGGCGTGGACGGTCGCGCTGATCGTGACGGTCTCCTATACGAGCCCGGCGGACTATCTGCCGAGCCTCCTGCTGATCACCTTGCTGTTCGGTCTGGTGAACCTGCCGAGCATCAGCACCTGGGCGGTTTTCGGCGTGGTTCTTCGCCAAATCCTGGTGGACCCGCGCAAGGTCCGGGTCTTCAACGTGGTCATGGCGGTCCTGCTGGTCGCGTCCATGGCGCCTCTGCTGGTGGATTTCGCCGCCGGCTCATGATCTCAGAGCGGGCCTCCTGCCCGCCGGCGGGAAAGCACCCCCGGGTCCTGTCCCGAACCGTCGCGAATCCAGCGATCGCCACCGCGGCTCCCTCCGGGCCAGGGCGCGTGTTTCTAGGACGTTTTTCCCGTTAGGGGACTGGTAGGACCTGTCCAGGTAGCCTCATGCCCCACCGTCCTGGGTCGACCTTGCGCCCCGGCGGCGGCCTATGGCACAACTCCGGCGCCATTTTCGGCGCCGACAGCGCTACCCCTGACGAGACCAGCCCGCATGCCCGCTCCCCTGAGAAAGGTGGTCTTTCCCGTCGCCGGCCTCGGCACCCGCTTTCTGCCGGCCACCAAGGCGGTCGCCAAGGAAATGCTGCCGGTGGTCGACAAGCCGTTGATCCAATACGCGGTGGAGGAGGCCGCGGCGGCGGGCATCGAGGAGTTCATCATCGTCACCGCACCGGACAAGCCCGCGATCGCGGACCACTTCGCCCCCAAGGAGGGCTTGGAGCGCCAGCTCGCGGAGAAGAACAAGTCCGCCGAGCTGGCCGCCGTGCGCGCCTGCACGCCCGCGGGCGCCCGCTTCCATTACGCCATCCAGGAGCAGCCTCTGGGTCTGGGACATGCGGTCGGCTGTGCCCGCGCCCTGGTCGGGGACGAGCCCTTTGCCGTGATCCTGCCGGACGACATGGTGCTGGCCGAGACCCCCTGCCTCAAACAGATGGCCGAGGTCTATGGCGAGACCGGCGGCAACGTGATCGCGGTCGAGGACGTGCCCCGGGAGCAGACCGCGCGCTACGGCATTCTTGACGTCGGCGCCGACGACGGTCGCCTCGCCGAGGTGCGCGGCCTGGTCGAGAAGCCGGCGCCGGACGAGGCGCCCTCGACGCTCTCCATCATCGGCCGTTATATCCTGTTGCCCGAGGTGTTTGCGCAGATCGAGACGGTCGGACGCGGCGCCGGCGGGGAGATCCAGCTCACCGACGCCATGGCGGGCATGATCGGCGCGGCGCCGTTCCACGGCCTGCGCTTCACCGGGACCCGCTACGACTGCGGCAGCAAGCTCGGCTTCCTCGAGGCGAACATCGCCTACGCGCTGGCCCGCCCGGAGATGCGTGACGGGGTCCGCGCCATGCTGGCCGAACACAAGGACCTGGGAGCCTAAGCCATGCGCATCGCCATGATCGGGACCGGCTATGTGGGCTTGGTGTCCGGGGCCTGCTTCTCGGAGTTCGGCGTGGATGTGGTCTGCGTCGACAAGGACGAGAGCAAGATCAAGACGCTCGAAGCCGGCGGCCTCCCGATCTACGAGCCCGGCCTCGATAACCTGGTTGTGGCCAACAGGCGGGCCGGGCGGCTGTCCTTCACCACGGATCTGGCCGGCGCCGTGGCCGAGGCGGACGCGGTCTTCATCGCGGTCGGCACACCCAGCCGGCGCGGCGACGGGCACGCCGATCTGTCCTACGTCTTCGCCGCCGCCGAGGAGATCGCCAAGGCGCTCGACGGCTACACGGTCGTGGTCACCAAGTCCACCGTGCCGGTCGGGACCGGCCGCGAGGTCAAGCACATCATCGCCAACACCCGCCCGGATGCGGACTTCGACGTGGTTTCGAACCCGGAGTTCCTGCGCGAAGGCTCGGCGATCAACGATTTCATGCGGCCGGACCGGGTCGTCATCGGGATCGAAGGCCACCGGGCGCGGGAGCTGATGCGCGAGCTGTATCGTCCGCTCTATCTGGCGGAGACGCCGATCATCTTCACCTCATTGGAGACCGCCGAGCTGATCAAATACGCGGCCAACACCTTCCTGGCCACCAAGATCACCTTCATCAACGAGGTCGCGGATCTTTGCGAGCGGGTCGGCGCCAATGTGCACGACGTCGCCAAGGGGATCGGGCTGGACGGCCGGATCGGCCGCAAGTTCCTGCATCCCGGGCCGGGATATGGCGGGTCCTGCTTCCCCAAGGACACCCTGGCCCTGGTGCGCACGGCCCAGGAGGCGGGCGCGCCTCTGCGGATCATCGAGACGGTGGTCGACATCAATGCCAAGCGCAAGCGGGCCATGGCCGACGTGGTCATCGAGACCTGCGGCGGCTCGGTCGCGGGCAAGACCATCGCCATCCTGGGTCTCACCTTCAAGCCCAACACGGACGACATGCGCGACGCGCCGAGCCTGGATATCGTGCCGGCGCTGATCGAAGCCGGCGCCAGCGTGCGGGCCTTCGATCCGGTCGGCATGGAGGAGGCCAAGAAGCTGCTGTCGGGTGTCGACTGGGGCGACGATGCCTACGCGACCATGCAGGACGCGGATGCTCTGGTCATCGTCACCGAGTGGAACGAATTCCGGGCGCTCGACCTGGAGCGGGTCAAGCGCCTGTTGAAGAGCCCGATTCTTGTGGATTTGCGAAATATTTACGAGCCGCGGGAGATCGTTGAGCAGGGCTTTACCTATCGTTCGATCGGGCGGCCGTATCCGCCCCGCAGAGACTAGACTCATTCCACCACTGGACAGAGAGCTTCAGACATGGGCGAAATCGACCGGCGTATCGGCACGACCGGGGCAGACATGCGGGCACACACTCTCGAGCCTTCGATCCTCCGCGAATACGACATCCGCGGCATTGTGGGGGAAACCTTGGGGCGCGAGGATGCCACGGCGATCGGCCGCGCCTTCGGCAGCCGGGTCATCCGGGCCGGCGGGCGTCAGGTCTGCGTCGGCTTCGACGGGCGGCTGAGCTCCCCCGATCTGACGGCCGCGCTGGTCGAAGGACTGCTGTCCACCGGATGCGATGTGCTGCGCGTCGGCCGCGGCCCGACGCCGATGCTCTATTTCGCCGTCCACCACCTCGATGCCGATGGTGGGATCATGGTGACCGGTTCGCATAACCCGCCGGACTACAACGGCTTCAAGATGATGCTGGGCGGCGCCGCCTTTTACGGGGACGACATCCAGAGCATCGGCACGCTGACCGCGGCCGGCGACTTCGAGACCGGCAGCGGGTCGGAGGCGGAACGGCCGGTCCTGGACGACTATGTCGCCCGGGTCACCGGCGACTATCGGGGCAACGGCGAGCTGAAGGTCGCCTGGGACTCCGGCAACGGGGCCATGGGCGAGGCGCTTGCGGCCGCGGTCCGCCGCCTGCCGGGCGAGCACATCCTGCTCAACGAGGCCATCGACGGCACCTTTCCCAACCACCACCCCGACCCGACGGTGGCGGCCAACCTGGTCCAGCTGCAGGAGACCGTGCGGGCCGAGGGCTGCGATCTGGGGATCGCCTTCGACGGGGACGGCGACCGGATCGGCGCGGTCGACGGCGGCGGGGAGATCCTGTGGGCGGATCAGCTCTTGGCGGTACTCGCCAGGGAGGTGATCGAGGAGGCCCCGGGCGCCACCATCATCGCGGACGTCAAAGCCAGCGAGGTGCTGTTCGACGAGATCGCCCGGCTGGGCGGAACGCCGCTCATGTGGAAGACCGGCCATTCCCTGATCAAGGCCAAGATGAAAGAGACGGGCGCGCCGCTTGCCGGCGAGATGAGCGGCCACATCTTTTTCGCCGACCGCTATTACGGCTTCGACGACGCGCTTTATGCCGCCGTCCGCCTGCTCAACGTGCTGTCCGCCAGCGGCGAGAGCCTGGCCCAGTTCCGCGGCCGCCTGTCTGGCGCCGTCAACACCCCGGAGCTGCGATTTCCCTGCAGCGAAGACCGCAAGGTCGCGGTCGTCGAGGAGGTGCGCGCGCGCCTGCAGGCCGCCGGCGCCGAGCTTAGCGACGTGGACGGGGTGCGCGTGAAGACACAGGACGGCTGGTGGCTGCTGCGGGCCTCGAATACCCAGGACGTGCTGGTGGCCCGGTGCGAGGCGCGCGACCAGGCGGGCATCGATCGGCTCAAGCGCACGCTGATCGCCCAGCTGGATCAGAGCGGCATCGAGGCCCCCGACTTCTGAGGCCAGAGCATGATCGGGCCGCGCTCGTCCGGATAGTCCGAACCGAATATCTCGCTTAAGGCGATATTAAGCACAAAGGCATATGACCTAAGGCTCCCGTAACGGGCTGCCGGCTCACGCCTGCGGTGTGACACCAGGGCCGCCCGCCGCCATTGGCTTGGACATTGGGGGCTTTGGCCATGAGTTCGTCCACACAGCACGGAGACATCATCGGCAAGGTCGCCGAGGAGGCTGGCGGACTCGGCATCGAAATCGCCGATGTTGCCGGCACCGTGGACGATCTCGCCGCCTATGCGGAGCGGCAGGCCGAGATGTTCGACCGGCTGCGCCAGGCCGCCGATGCCATGGCCGGCAGCAACGATCACGTCGCGGCCGCGGCCGGCGCGGCCCAGCAGGTTGCCGCGGAGGTGACCGCCAAGGTCGAGCGTTCCTCCGTGACGCTGAATGCCTCGCTCGCGGATATCAGCAGCCTGGTCGAGGCGGTGACCGCCATCGAAGCCCATCTGGCCGGTCTGCGGCAAGCGCTCGACAAGGTCGGCGAGGTGGCCAAGAGCATCAACGCGATCGCCAAGCAGACCAATCTGCTGGCGCTCAACGCCACCATCGAGGCGGCCCGCGCCGGCGATGCCGGCAAGGGGTTCGCCGTGGTGGCCGGCGAGGTCAAACAGCTGGCCGAGCAGACCGCCTCCGCCACCGCGGAGATCGACGAGACGCTCGCGTACCTGGTCGACCAGGCGGGCCGACTGGTGGATCAGGGCACGGACAGCATGGCCAAGGCCGAATGCGTGAAGCAGGGCACCCAGGCGATCGGCGAGGTGATCGATACGGTCGGCCAGGCGGTGCGCGAGATGGACGGAGAGACTGGCCGGATCAAGGAGGCCGCCGGCGAGATCGCCGGTCGCTGCGGCGACGTTCAAGGGGCCTTGGGAGACATGACGCGCGGCGTGGCGGAGACCAGCGGCAATCTGGCCGGTGCCCGCGACCGCTTGAACCGGCTCACGAAATCAAGTGAGCTGTTGATTTCGCTGACCGCGCAAACCGGGGTGCGGACGGTCGACAGCCCCTTCATCGATGCGGCGATGGACAACGCCGCCAAGATCTCCGAGATTTTCGAATCCGCGCTGGCGGCCGGCCGGCTCAGCGTGGATGAGCTGTTCGACACCGACTATCAGGAGATCCCCGGCAGCAACCCGCGCCAGGTCATGACGCGTTTCACCGCGTTCACCGACGAGGCCCTGCCGCCGGTGCAGGAGCGGCTGCTCGACCTGGACGAGCGGGTGGTATTCGCGGCCGCGGTCGACCGCAACGGCTACCTGCCGACCCACAACAAGAAATTCTCCCAGCCGCAGGGCGACGACGTGGAATGGAACACCGCCAACTGCCGAAACCGGCGCGTCTTCGACGACCGGGTCGGGCTCGCCGCCGGCCAGAATACCGGGCCGTTCCTGCTGCAGGCCTATCGGCGCGACATGGGCGGCGGCGTCTTTGCCATGATGAAGGATGTCTCGGCGCCGATTCTGGTTCGAGGCCGCCACTGGGGCGGCCTGCGGATCGGCTACAAGGTCTGATCGCCCTTTACCTTTCCAGGTCTCTCTGGCACTAGGGACCCTTGACACGGGACGGGGCAGGGGCTCCCCGATGAAGTTCTTCTTTTACGGCACGCTGATGGACGCGGAGCTGTTGCAGACGGTGCTCGGACGGGTGCTGGCCGCAGAGGCGTGCCTGCCTATGAACCTCGCGGGGTTTAGGCGCCACGGCGTGCGCGGCCGGACCTATCCGATCCTGGTGCCCGCCGCCGCCGGTGTCGTGCGCGGCATCATGGCGCAGGGCTTGGCCGAGGCGGATGCGCTGCGCTTGACGTGGTACGAGAGCGATGACTACGAAATCCGCGAGTGCCGCCTGCGCGGGGCGGGTGGGGCGCGGGCGACCGCCTGGGTCTATCTGCCCCGGCCCGGCATCATGGTTGCGGAGGGAGGCTGGGACTTCCAGGCCTGGCGGCGGCGGCACAAGGCCGAGGCGCTGCGTCGCCTGGCCGGGGGATTGGCGGGGCCGACGCCGACGGAGCGCGCCGAGGCGCGCGCCTGTTGGGACCGGCGCAAGCCTCTCTGATACCTGGAGCTGGCTGGAGACTGTCTTAGCAGGCTGCCGAGGAGGTATCTCCCTGGGCGGTCTCGCAGTCGGAAATGGGTGACCGCATCGCGAAGCAGGGGATGTCCCGCTGCTGCAGGACCTTGCAGGCCTGGATGGCCTGATCCGAGGCCATGCCGCGCAGGCGGGCCCGATAGAGGCTGCGGCTGGTCGACCCCGCAGGTTCGACCACGATCCGGGCGCCGTTCAACAGGCCGGGCACGGAATCCTTCGCCGTCACCGCAGCGCTCTGCGCCTCTTGCCGCTTGCGGAACGCGCCGACCTGGATATCCCAGTGGCCCTTGAAGGCCATGTCGTGCTCATGAAAGGTCGGCGGTGCGCCCGGATCCGTGGGCTCGAAGTCCGGGGTCGGAATGTCGGCCACCGCGGTGATCGGGAGAATCCGACTGCCGGGACGGGCCTCCGGGCGGAGGCGGGCGCGCGCTTCCGGCTTGAGCCGCGTGCGCGGGGTGGCGCTGGCCACGCGCGTGCGCGGGGTGGCGCTGGCGACGAGCGTGTTGCCCTTGCCGTTCAGCTTGCCGGCAAAGCCCTGATCCAAGAGCCGCATCATATGCCGGTCGCGGCGCCAGCCGGTCCGGCCACCCATCACCACGGCGACCAGGCGCCGGTTGTTGCGGGTCACCGAGGCGGCCAGATTGAAGCCCGCGGCCCGGATGTAGCCGGTCTTGATGCCGTCCGTCCCGTGGAACTTGGTCAGCAGCTTGTTGTGGTTGCGATGGGCGACGCCCCGGTAGGTGAAACTGCGCCGGGAGAAGTAGTGGTAATAGGTCGCGTGGTTACGCAGCAGCGCGATGGACAGCGTAGCCAGATCCGCGGCGGTGGTCAGCTGTCCCCGATTGTAGAGGCCGGACGCATTGCGGAATGTGGTCCGGCGCATCCCCAACTCGCGCGCCTTCAGCGTCATCTTGCGGGCGAACTTGGCTTCGGTTCCGCTGATCGCTTCGGCCACCACGACGGCGACATCGTTGGCCGACTTGGTGACCAGCGCTTGCAGCGCGTCCTCGACCGTGATGGTCTGACCGGAGCGCAGGCCAAGTTTCGAGCGGGGCTGGCGAGCGGCCCGGCGCGAGACCTTGAGCCGCTGGTCGAGACGCATGCGACCCTGCTCGAGCTCGTCGAACAACAGGTAGAGCGTCATGATCTTGGTCAACGAGGCCGGGTGCCGGCGCTTGTTGGCATTCTTCGCGTGCAGCACTTCGCCCGACTCGGCATCGATCACGATGGCGGCATACTTCGCCATCGCCGGAGCGGGCGCGCCGACGAGGAAAACGACAGCAAAGACGGCGGCCGCGACCGCCAGAATCAGCGAGCGCGGGAAAGACAACGCTGTGATCTCCCCCGTAATCCTCATTTCACTGCGCTTTGTGATACCGAGTATTGCGGTAAGGTTTACCAATACTAATGATCCCCGAGCGTCCTGTCTATGTATCAGTCAGCCTTTAAGATTTATTTAAATATCCTTTTGGATTCCCTGCGAATCCGCTTGACACGGGAGTCAAAGCCCGTTCCCGGCTGTCTGTCTGCGACAATGCGCCGCAGAATCCCGCGCCGGTTCAAGCCCTTATAATGCTGCAACGCACAACCAGATTGACAGGACAACACGTTAATCTGTAGTTAACCATGATTGCAGCGCAAAAATCCGAGCCGTTTGGTGCCGCCGACTCGGGCCAGGACCCCCAGGCGCTGCGGTGACGCAGAGGGAGGCCGAGCGATGAGCCAGTCAAAGAAGGGTGTCAACGGGTCGTCGAAGCGACGCCGCAAGGCCGTCGGCGCCGATGTCCGAAAGTCGAAGAAGAGCGCCGTGACGACGCCGGCCATCCCGCCGGCGGCGCGGTCGCTTGCCAGCCCCGGGGCCGCCACGCGGGTGAACGCCGGCGGCGCGGCGAAGACCAACAGGCCGGCTAAGCCGAACGGCAAGGGCGCTCCTGTGGCAGCGCCCAAATCCACAACCGGCGTTGAGCGAACGAAGCTCGGGGCCGAGAAGGCCAAGATGCCCAGCAAGGCGACGCGGGACGCGGCGGTCAAGCTTGCAACGGCCGGAAAGCGTCGGGCCCGGCCATCCCCGGTCACCGAACCGGTGGCCGCTGCCGACCGCACGCCGGGATCGACGCCCGAGCCAGCGGAACGGCCGCTCGCGCCCGCGCCAATGGCCACCGTGCGTCAGGCCCGCCATGCGGCCGCGCCGGTCGGGGTGACGGCCCAAGTGGCGCCCGCGGTGGGCGGCGCCTCAGAAGGTCGGCACGATCAGGCCGACATGTTCGCCGCGGTCTTTGGCTTCCGCGCTCCCGGGGGCGGCCTGCTTGCCGCCGACATCGCCGGGCCGCTGGCTGCGATCGCGGGCCTGAGCCGCGCCAATCTCAACGCCATGCTGAATGCCAGCTCGCTCGCCGCCCGTGGGGCCCGCGATATCGGCCGCCAACTCGCCGCCTACGGCCACGAGGACCTCAATGGCGGCCTCAACACGCTGCGCGCCCTGCTGGCCGCCAAGAGCGTTCCGGACGCCGCGGTCGTGCAGGCGGAGTTTGCGCGCGACAGCCTGGAAAAGGTGATGAGCCGGTCGACCGAACTTTCGCGGCTGACCCTGCGCGCCGCCCAGCAGGCCGCCGAGCCGGTCGGCGAACAGCTCGCCAAGGGGCTCAAAGGGCTCGGGATTCGCTCCAGTTGAAGGGTGCGGGCAGGGCAGGATGATGGCCTGCCAGTTCACTCTGCCGGGCCTTTTCCTCGCGCTTAACCTTAACAGGTTATAGACAGAGCCGCGCGAAGATCGACCTTTCGCTTTGGGCGATTGACAAAGCCCCCGGCGCAGGTGTTTCAATTGAGTGGCTCAGGTCTTATCTAGATCAGAGGCATCCGAAGGGAATTCGGACCCCTGCCGGCCAACTGTCAGCGAATAGATGGCGCCGGTCAGGAAAGAGGCGGAGGAATAATGAGCGATTGGGACGATCGCACCCCCAACGGGCCCGGCACCGGCGTGGTGATCAAGCCGCGGACGCGGACGAAAAAGCCGTCCATGTACAAGGTGCTGATGCTCAATGACGACTACACGCCGATGGAGTTCGTGGTCCACGTCCTCGAGCGGTTCTTTGGCAAGACCCACGAGGACGCCACGCGGATCATGATGCACGTCCATCAGCGCGGCGTCGGCGTCTGCGGCGTCTATACGTTCGAAGTGGCAGAAACCAAGGTGAATCAGGTCGTTGAATACGCACGGCGGCATCAACACCCGCTGCAGTGCTCTTTGGAAAAGGATTGATCGTCCGTGCTTTCGCCGAAACTTGAACAGACCCTGCACCGCGCGCTGGCCCACGCCAACGACCGCAAGCACGAATACTGTACCCTCGAGCATCTGCTGCTCGCCCTGGCCGAGGATCAGGATGCGGTCGCCGTGCTGCGGGCTTGCGGCGTCGAGATCGATCGCCTGCGCCAGGATCTCAGCGAGTACATGGAGAACGAGCTCAGCAACCTGGTCGGCGACGGCCGGGAAGAGGCCAAGCCGACGGCGAGCTTCCAGCGGGTTCTGCAGCGGGCTGCGATCCATGTGCAGTCGTCCGGCCGCGAGGAGGTGACGGGCGCCAACGTGCTGGTCGCCATGTTCGCCGAGCGGGAGTCGCATGCGGTCTACTTCCTGCAAGAGCAGGACATGACCCGCTTCGATGCGGTGAACTATATCTCGCACGGCATCGCCAAACGGCCGGGGCTGTCCGAGACCCGCTCGATCGAGGGCACGGATGAGGAAGCCGGCGCCGAGTCGGTCGTCAAGCAGGCTCAGGAGGCGCTCGACGCCTACTGCGTCAACCTCAACACCAAGGCCGGCGAGGGGCGCATCGATCCCCTCATCGGGCGCGAGGCCGAGGTCGAGCGCACGGTGCAGATCCTCTGCCGCCGGCAAAAGAACAACCCGCTCTACGTCGGCGACCCGGGCGTCGGCAAGACCGCCATCGCCGAAGGGCTGGCCCGGCGCATCACGAAGGGCGAAGTCCCCGAGGTTCTGGCGAACGCCGTGATCTACGCCCTGGACATGGGCGCGCTGTTGGCCGGGACGCGGTATCGCGGCGATTTCGAGGAACGGCTCAAAGCTGTGCTGCGCGAACTGGAACAGCAGCCGGGCGCGATCCTGTTCATCGACGAGATCCACACGGTGATCGGCGCCGGCGCCACCAGCGGCGGCTCGATGGACGCCTCGAACCTGCTGAAACCGTCCCTGGCCGCGGGCAACCTGCGCTGTATCGGCTCGACCACCTACAAGGAGTACCGCAACTATTTCGAGAAAGATCGCGCCTTGGTCCGGCGCTTCCAGAAGATCGACATCGTCGAGCCGTCGATGGAAGACACCGTGCGCATCCTGCGCGGCCTCAAGCCCTATTACGAAGAGCACCACAAGGTGCAGTACTCGGCCGAGGCGCTTCGTGCCGCGGTCGAGCTGTCCTCGCGCTACATCAACGACCGCAAGCTGCCGGACAAGGCGATCGACGTGATCGACGAGGTCGGCGCGGCGCAGATGCTGGTGCCGGCGAAGAAGCGCAAGAAGACCATCACCGTGCGCGCGATCGAAGACGTGGTGGCCAAGATCGCCCGCATCCCGCCGAAGAACGTGTCGCGGGACGACAAGCGGACCCTGAGCAACCTTGAGCGAGATCTCAAGCGCATGGTGTACGGGCAGGACGAGGCGATCGACGCGCTGACCGCGGCGATCAAGCTGGCCCGCGCCGGACTGCGCGAGCCGGAAAAGCCGATCGGCTGTTATCTGTTCAGCGGCCCCACCGGCGTCGGCAAGACCGAGGTGGCGCGCCAGCTGGCAATGACCCTGGGTGTCGAGCTGGTCCGGTTCGACATGTCCGAGTACATGGAACGGCATAGCGTGTCGCGCCTGATCGGCGCGCCGCCGGGCTATGTGGGCTTCGACCAGGGCGGCCTCCTGACCGATGCCATCGACCAGAATCCCTACGCGGTGCTGTTGCTCGACGAGATCGAGAAGGCGCATCCGGATCTGTTCAACATCCTGTTGCAGGTGATGGACCACGGCAAGCTCACCGACCACAACGGCAAGAGCATCGACTTCCGCAACGTGATCCTGATCATGACCACCAATGCCGGAGCCGCCGAGATGGCCAAGCCGGCCATCGGCTTCGAGCGGACCGAGCGCATCGGCGACGACATGGAGGCGATCGAGCGGATGTTCACGCCGGAGTTCCGCAACCGGCTCGATTCGATCATCGGCTTCAAGGCGCTGACCACCGAGATCGTCGGCCGCGTCGTCGACAAGTTCATCATGCAGCTCGAGGAGCAGTTGGCCGACCGCGGCGTGACCATCGAGCTCGCCCCGGAGGCGCGCGAATGGCTGGCCAACCGCGGCTATGACCTGCGCTTCGGCGCCCGCCCGCTGGCCCGGGTCATCCAGGAGCACGTCAAGAAGCCGCTCTCGGAAGAGCTCTTGTTCGGCAAGCTCGTCAAAGGCGGTACGGTCCACGTCTCGCTCGACAAGGACCAGAAGCTTGCCTTCCGCTTCCGCAAGGCCGCTGGCCGGCGCGGCGGGGGCAGGGGCAGCAAGACGCCGAAAGAGCCCGCGCTGGTCGAATAACTCCGTTCCGGCCGGCGACGCCCGGACCGGGATGACAAACGGCTTGTCGCTCGCGAAGGGGCCAACATCGCATGGCCGCGGACTTCCTCTCTGGATACCGGGTGCTCGATCTCGGCCAGTACGTGCCGGGACCCTACGCGGCCCTGATCCTGGCCGACCTCGGCGCCGAGGTCGTCAAGGTCGAGCCGCCGGGCGGCGAGCCCATGCGGCGCTTCGGCCCGCGGCCGGACGACGGCATCTCCCCCTTCTACCGGGTCATGAACGGCGGCAAGACCGTGGTCAGCTTGGACCTCAAGTCGGAGGCCGGCAGCCGGTCCTTCCGCGCCCTGCTCGAGGCGGCCGACGTTCTGGTGGAGTCCTATCGTCCCGGGGTGCTGGATCGCCTCGGCTTCGGCCGCGAGGTGCTCGACCGCCTCAACCCTGGCCTGGTGCACTGCGCGCTCTCCGGCTACGGCCAGACCGGCCCGTACCGGTTGCGCGCCGGCCATGATCTGAACTACATGGCGCTGGGCGGCGGGCTCGCCGCTTCGGGCACGGCCGAAACCCCGACGATCAGCGCGCCGCCGGTGTCCGACTACGCCAGCGGCGTCCAGGCGGCGGCCACGGTCATGGCCGCGCTGCTGGGGCGCGCCCGAACAGGCCGCGGCGCCTTCCTTGACATGAGTCTCGCCGAGACCGTCCTGGCCTGGCAGAGCGTCGGCCTTGCCGGCCTCGCCCATGCGGGCTTCCGGCCGCGGCTCGCCGCCAATCTGATCAATGGCGGGCTCGCCTGTTATCAGATTTATCGCACCGCGGACGGCCGATTCCTCACGCTTGGCGCGCTCGAGGAGAAGTTCTGGGCCAACTTCAGCGAGGCCCTGGGCCATCCCGAATGGGCCGCGCGCCAGTGGGAGGCAATGCCCCAGACGGCGCTGATCGCCGAGGTCGCGGAAACCGTCGGCGCGCAGGACCTGGCGCACTGGAACGCGCTCTTGGACCCGGTGGACTGCTGCTATCAGGCGGTGGTCGACTTCGACGAGATCGCCGATCATCCGCAGATCCGGGCCCGCGGCATGATCGCCGGCGGCGGCGCGCGGCCGCTGGAAGCGCTCTATCCGGCCTGGATCGACGGTCGGCCCCCGGACGATCGTCCGGCGGTGCGCGAGGTGGACGTCGCGGACGTGCTGGCTGCGTGGTCACAGACCGGCGTTTGATCCCGGCTCACCGCTTGGTCGCAAGTTGTCGATGCACGTGCCACACCCGTTGTGCCACGGTGAACGCCGTCATCCCCAGCAGCACATAGATCACCGGCTGCAACAGTCCGGTCCAGAGACCGAAAGTCAGGATCAGGATCCGCTCGGGCCGGGTCGCAATCCCGACCTTGCAGTGCGCGCCGAGGGCTTCGGCCCGGGCCCGGGTATAGCTGACCAGGATCGCGCCGGTCAGCGCGCAGAGCGTGAGCGCCGCTGCTACGGGCGCACCGTGCACGGCGAAGTGGTAGGCGATGGCGGCAAAGATGGCGCCCTCGGAGACCCGGTCCAGGGTGGAGTCGATGAAGGCGCCGAAACCGCCAGCGCGTCCCTGATGGCGCGCCATGGCGCCGTCGAGGAGGTCGAGCAAGCCGGCCAGCAGCCACACCACCCCTGCCGCGACAAACTGGTCGATGACGATCAGCGCGGCGGCGAACACGCTGGTGACAGCTCCGGCGATGGTGACTTGGTTGGGCGCAAGGCCGGTACGGCTGAGCGCCCGGGTCAGCGGCGCCAGCACACTTTCGATGCGGCAATGCAGCGCGGCCCGCAGCTTCTCCATCTGCAGCGGCCACAGGGGTTGTTCTGGTGCGTCGCCCTTGCGGGCCAGCACCTCGTCGCCGACGAACTTAGAACTGGGTCCCCTCTCCATGTCCTTCACCCGTTCGCTCCCGTTGGCGAGGTCTTCTGATGCTGCTCCCCGTTTAGTGGAACGCCTCGCGCGCCTGACGCGCTTGATGCGCCCAGTACTCTGCCTTGCCGTGGTCCACCGGCTGGTTCAGTTCGCCTTCCAGATAGACTTGGACCATCTGATCCATGGCCGCGACATGGCCGGACTCGGCCGCGCGGGTCAGCCACTTGATCGCCTCGTCCGGGTCCCGGTCGACACCAATGCCCAGAGAGTACATCTGCGACAGTTCGTAGACCGCGAGATGATCCCCGAGATTGGCGGCCTTGATGTTGGCGTCCAATGCCAATTCGGGCCAGCCCATCTGGCGATAGATGATGGCCCCGACGCGATACACCATGACGTTGTCCGGCGCCAGGCGGATGGCGGTCTGGATCGGTTCGACCGCCTCGCTGTAGCGTTTCAGCGACGCTAGCGCGCCGGCGAGCTCCAGGTGGCTGCGGGCATCTTGCGACGCGATTTGGGTGGCGGCCGTGTACTCGTCCACCGCGCGCTCGTAGCGTCCCGCGACATAGAGCGCACGGGCGAAGTTCCAGCGTGCTTCGACGTCGTCCGGGAACTGCCCGACCGCCCGTTCGCAGATCACCGTGTCCCCGTCCCGCGCGCTCGCGGCGCACAGGCTGCGCAGATCGGCGGCCAGGGCCGGGCACGAGACCGCGGCAAGCGCTGCGCCAGCGAACAGAAAGGCGGTCATGGCTGGAATGCGTTCCATCGGGACCCTCCTTGAACAGCGCGAACCGTTAGTCTTGCACGTTCTGCGACTTGTCGGAAGGCTGCCGCTAGGTCTCTTGCCGGAATGGCGACTGGGCGGCAAGCGCCCGGAGCTCGCCCTCCATGGCGACCCGTTCGCGGTCCAGGTAGTCGGCCACGGCCTCGCGGAACCCCGGGTCGCGGATCCAGTGGGCGCTCCAAGTGCGCACGGGCAGATAGCCGCGCTGGATCTTGTGCGGACCCTGGGCGCCCGCCTCGACCCGCGCGAGTCCCGTTTCGATCGCGAAATCGATGGCGCGGTAGTAGCAGGCTTCGAAGTGCAGGAACTTGTATTGCCGGTCGCAGCCCCAGTTGCGGCCGTAGATCGCGTCCTGGCCCAAGAGATTGAGCGCGCCGGCCACCAGCCGACCGTCATGCTCGGCCATGACCAGAAGGATCCGGTCCCTGAGGCTTGCCCCGATCCGGTCGAAGAACTCCCGGGTCAGATACGGATACCCCCATTTGCGATCGCTTGTGCTGGTGTAGTGACGGAAGAACGCGTCCCAATGGACGGGCCTGATGTCGTCGCCGCTCAACATGTGGATCCGCACGCCGCTCTCGGCCACCTGGCGCCGCTCCTTGCGAACCGCCTTGCGTTTTCGTGAGGACAACGCGGCGAGGAAGTCGTCGAAACACTGGTAACCGTCGTTCCGCCAGTGGAACTGCTCGCCGAGGCGGAGCAGCAGACCGGCCTGCTCGAAGACGCGCGTCTCCTCCTCGCTGGGAAAGGTCACGTGCAGGGACGAGACGCCTATGCGCCGCGCCACCTCGACCATACCGGCGACCAGCGCCCGGCGCGCCCGACCGGCCTCGTCACCAGGCCTGACGAGGAGGCGGGGGCCGGTCACCGGCGTGAACGGCACCGAGACCTGAAGTTTCGGGTAATAGCGCCCGCCGGCCCGCTCATAGGCGTCGGCCCAGCCGTGGTCGAAGACATATTCGCCGTAGGAGTGGGATTTGAGATACATGGGCGCGCAGGCGGTCACCTGCCCGGCGGCGTTCTCCACGACCAGATGCTGTGGCAGCCAGCCCGCATCACCGCCTACCGAGCCGCTGTCTTCCAGCGCTTTGAGAAAGGCATGGCTCACGAAAGGGCTGTCCTCGCCGGCGCAGCCGTCCCAGTCGGCCGCATCGATCCCATGCAGGCCGTCGATCACGCGAATCGCAGTGGCGTCGCTCCCGTCAGGCATGCTCAACAGTATGTGCGGTGGCCGCGGACACTGCTACCAATTTGGCCGATTCCCGGCGACCGGCAAGCGCCGCCGCCCACCCAATGGCGCTCGCTAGTCTTCGCATTCTGGCGCCCGGTGGCTTGCCGCGCACCGTCTAGGGCGCTATGTCGGGTCCGGAAGTCCGGCGCCCGCAACGGCATGGTTGCTGCGACGCTCGGACTGTGCGGGGGAATCGCGGTCTGGCTCACAAACGCGAAGTCTCGTGCGGCATGCTTGACGCCGCGCGTTTGCACACTCGCACAAGGGAGCGCATTTCCGAGCGTGGGACCCACGACCAGATCAAGGCCGAAATGATTGGCGGCACGATGTCCTCAATGGCAGAGCACCAGCCGGTTTCTGAACCCGATCGAACGCGTGCCCGCGGGTCGCACGGGCGAGGTGGGTGCTCAGGTCCGTTTGCGCATGCGGTGTCTGCTTCAAGTCCGGGGATTTCGTGTCAAAACCAAGCGAGCAATCCTCGATATTTCGATTCCCGGCCGTATATCAGTCGGATAGCGAGAACTGCGAACTCCTTTGCAGACATTGGGGGGTAAGACATGCCCAATCTTCAGGCTGGTGACTCGAGCTACGCCCGCTTCACGAAGGCGCAACTTGTCGAGCGCGTTTGCGAGCTCGAGCGGCGGCTTGGCGAAGTCGAGGAAGGCGCGTCGGCGTCGCGTAACCCCGAAACGGACCGCGGCTCCGATCTGCCATCGCTGAATCTCATCCTGGAGCATCTGGACCAAGGCGTCGCGGTGTTCGATGCCGACCTCGACTGCATCGCCATGAACCGCACGGTGCGCGAGATCTATGGTCTGCCTGCGGACCGCACCACGAGACGCGACAACTTCGCAGACATCATCCGTTACATGGCCGAGCGCGGTGAGTACGGCGCCGTCGATGTCGAGGAAGAGGTGCGGGCGCGCGTCGAGCTGGCGCAGCGCTTCGAGCCGCAAGTCCTGGAACTCACCCGCCCGAACGGCACGGTGATGGAACTCCGCCGCAATCCCTTGCCCGGGGGCGGGTTTGTGACCGCCTATAACGACATCACCGAGCGGAAGGTGTCCGAGTCGGCGCTGCTCGACAGCCAGAAGCTGCTGGCGACGGTGGTCGATCACGTCCCCGCCGTGGTGTTCCTCAGGGACCTGGACGGGCGCTTTCTGGGGATCAATCGCACCTATGAAGAGGTCTACGGAGTCTCTGAAGACGACGTGCGCGGCAAGACGCTCCATGACGTCTTTCCGAAGGCGCAGGCGGAGGCATACGCGGCCCATGACCGGGAGGTCATCGAACAGGGGCAGCCGATCGAAAAGGAATGGCGCATCGAGCACGGCGGCGAAGAACATGTCTATGCGTCCGTGGTCTTTCCCATCGCGGACTCCTCCGGCGCTCCCGTTGCCGTCGGCGGCATCGAGCTCGACCTGAGCGAGCGCCAGCGGGCCCAGGCCGCCGACGAAGCCAAGTCGAAGCTGATCGAGCTGCTGAGCCGGACCGCCGCGCACGCGAACCGAGCCAGGAGTGTTGAGGACGCCCTGCGGGATTGCCTGGCCGACGTCTGCGGCTACACCGGCTGGCCCATCGGCCACGTCTATGTGCCAGCGACGGACGGCTCGGAGCGGCTGGTCTCCTCGAAGATCTGGCATCTCGCGGACCCGGGGCGCTTTGCCACATTCCGAGACATTACGGAGAAGACGAGCTTCGCCCCGGGCGTGGGTTTGCCAGGCAGGGTGTGGCGCAGCGGCGAACCGGCTTGGATCGTCGACGTGAGCAAGGACGCCAATTTCCCACGCGCCAAGTACGCCGACGACATCGGCGTGCGGGCGGGGTTCGCCACCCCCGTTCTGGTGGGACCGGACTTGGTCGCGGTCCTGGAGTTCTACGCGGAGGAGGCTTTCGAGCCGGACCAAGCGCTCCTGCAAATGCTGGATCAGATCGGCAGTCAGTTGGCGCAGGTGGTGGAGAGAGAGCGTTCTGCGAAAGAGCTGCGCGAAAGCGAGGCCCGGTTTCGCGACATCCTGGACTCGAGCCTGGTCGGCGTCGGGATCAGCAGCGCCGTGGACCAGCGGGTGCTGTTCGCCAACGCGCGGTTCCGCGAGATGTATCGGGTCGGGGATCGGGAGCTGACCGGGAGTCACGGCCGGGACTTTTATGCCCGCCCCTCGGACCGTGATGCGATCCTCGAACGGTTCAAGAAGGACGGCCTCGTGCAGGATGCCGAAGTCGAGATGAAACGGGCCGATGGCACGACTTTCTGGGCCCTCTTGACGGTGCTGCCGACCGAGTTCCAGGGCGAACCGGCGCGTCTGATTTGGAACTACGACATCGACGCGCGCAAGAAGGCCGAGAGTCGCTTCAGCGCGCTCCTGGAGTCGGCCCCCGACGCGACGGTGATCGTCAACCGGTCCGGTGAGATCGTCCTCATAAACCAGCAGACCGAGCGGCTGTTCGGCTTTGACGCCGAGGAGCTGGTCGGGCGGCCCGTCGAGGTGCTCCTGCCCGAGCGCTACCGAGAGCGCCATCCGGACCATCGCAACGGCTTTTTCGAGAACCCCCGCGTGCGGCCCATGGGGGTGGGTCTCGAACTCTATGGACAGGCCAAGGACGGCCGCGAGTTCCCGATCGAGATCAGCCTCAGTCCGATCGAGACCGAGGAGGGCACGCTGGTCGCGTCCGCCATCCGCGATGTGACGGAGCGCAAGAAGGCCGAGGTAGAGCTCCAACAGACCAAGGATCGTCTGGACCTGGCGCTCGAGGGTTCCGGCGACGGCCTCTGGGACTGGGACATGACGTCGGATTATCTCTACATGGACGAACGCTGGGCGCGGATGTTGGGTTATGAACTGGATGAACTGGAGAACCACATCGGCACCTGGGAGAGGCTGATAAATCCGGAGGACAAGCCGGGTGTCGAGGCCGAAGTCCAACGCATGATCGCCGCCGACTCGCCTTTCTATGCCCACGAAGCCCGGCTCAAGTCGAAGTCGGGCGACTGGGTTTGGGTCCTGTCGCGCGGCAAGGTCCTTGAGCGGGATGAGAACGGTGATCCTGTACGCATGATCGGCACGCATACCGACATCACGGAGCGCAAGCAGGCCGAGGCAGAGCTGCGCGTGGCCAAGGAGAAGGCCGAGACGGCGCTCGGCGAGCTCAGGTCGGCCCAGCAGCAGCTCGTACAGTCCGAGAAAATGGCCTCGCTCGGCCAGCTCACGGCCGGTATCGCGCACGAGATCAAGAATCCGCTCAACTTCGTCAACAACTTCGCCGAGACCTCGGTCGAACTCCTGGAGGAACTGAAGCAGGAGGTCGGCGCGGCCGTGGACACCCTGGACGACGCGGCCAGGGACGAGGTCGAGGACATTTTCCGGATGCTCGGCAAGGACCTTGGCACCATCGCCCATCACGGTCAGCGCGCCGACAGCATCGTCAAGAACATGCTGATGCATTCCCGGGGCAAGAGCAGCGACCGCTTGCCCACCGACCTGAACGCGCTGGTCGAGGAGGCCATGAATCTGGCCTATCACGGGGAGCGTGCGCGCGACCGCGGTTTTCAGAGCGAGCTGATATCGGAGTTCGATCCGAACATCGGCCAGGTCACGATCGTGCCCCAGGACATCACCCGCGTCCTGGTCAACATGGTCAGCAACGCCTTCTATGCCACCAAACAACGCCGGGCGGCGACGCCCGCGGACGGCTACGCGCCCGAGGTCCGAATCGCGACGCGCGCGCTCGACGATGGGGTCGAGATCAAGGTTCGGGACAACGGCACCGGCATGTCCGACGACGTCCGGGAACAGCTCTTCACGCCGTTCTTCACGACCAAGGCCACCGGCGAAGGAACCGGCCTGGGCCTGTCGATCTGCTACGACATCGTGGTACAGAACCACGGCGGGCGTCTGGACGTCGACAGCCGGGAGAGCGAGTTCACGGAATTCACCATCCGGCTGCCGCGGGAGGCCGGACCGGAGCAGGGGGCGAGCGCATGACGGTCAGTGTATTGGTCGTGGACGATGAGACGGACGTGGCCGAGCTGTTCCGCCGGCGGTTTCGGCGCGAGCTCAAGGACGGCAGCTACGTCCTCCATTTCGCCGCATCCGGCGAAGAGGCCTTGGCCATGCTCGATACGGACGTTCAGCCCGAACTCTTGCTGATCCTTTCGGACATAAACATGCCCGGCATGACCGGCCTGGAGCTGCTCAAGCGGGTCAAGGAAATGATGCCTGATATGCCGGTCGCCATGGTGACCGCCTATGGCGACGACGAAAACCGCAGTGCCGCGAACGCGTATGGGGCGGCCGAATTCATCACCAAGCCGATCGACTTTGGCGAGCTGAAACAGAAGGTCGCGGAGTTGACCGCGGCGCCACGGGGGCGCACATGACGGCGAAAATCCTCGTGGTCGACGACGAGGTCGATCTGCAGGAGCTGATCAAGCGTAAGTTCCGGCGCGAGATCAGGACGGGCGAGTTCGATTTTCGCTTCGCGGAGAGCGGCGCCGAGGCGCTCAAGATCCTGCAGAACGGCAGCGACATCGATCTCGTCCTGAGCGACATCAACATGCCGGGCATGAGCGGGCTCGAGCTGCTGCATCATCTCGGCGAATACGACACGCAGCTCAAGACCGTGATGGTCTCGGCTTACGGCGACATGGACAACATCCGCGAGGCCATGAACGCTGGCGCCTTTGACTTCGTCACCAAGCCGATCGATTTCGGCGACCTGTTGATCACCATCAAGAAGACCCTCGACGAGCTTGACGTGCTCAAGGAGGCGTTCCGCCTGCGCGCCGAAGCCGAGGCGCAGCGGACCAATCTCGCCCGCTACTTCCCGCCGAACCTGGTCGAGACGCTGGCCGGGCTCGACGATCCGTTCGGCGAGCCTCGGGAGCAGCCGGTCGCCGTCATGTTCGTCGATATCGTCGGTTTCACGGCACTCGCGGCGACCCTCCCGGCGAAGGAGGTGTTCCGGCTGTTGCGGGAGTTCCACTCCCGCATGGCACAAGCGGTGTTTGCGGCGCACGGCACCTTGGACAAGTTCATCGGCGACGGGCTGATGGCGACATTCGGCACCCCGACAACGGGCGATCGAGACGCCACCAACGCATTGCGCTGCGCGTTCGCCATGATCGACGCCGTCGAGGAGGTCAATGCGGACCGGCGCGGCGGCGGCAAGGCGGAGGTGAGTCTCGGAATCGGACTGCACTACGGCCCCGTGATGCTGGGCAACATCGGCGACGCCCGGCGGCTCGAATTCGCGGTGCTCGGCGAGACCGTGAACATCGCCAGCCGTCTCGAGGGTCTCACCCGCCCTCTTGGCGCGACCATCGTCATCAGCGAGGCCATGGTCGAGGCCGTCCGGGCGGAGACGCCGGAGAATGTCGCCGAACTGGACAAGTTCTCGAAGTGTGCCAAGCAGGCAATCCGCGGGCTCAAGGACGACATCCCGGTTTGGGCCTATCACCAAGAGACACGGTAAGAGCGGCCGGCGGACCGAACGGGTTCGGCCCGACTACATTCCTTGGGCCCTTGACTGACCTTGACTAACCGGTCTTGCTAGAGCCTTGTCCGTCCATATGACCGGACAGGGCTCTGGTGTGTCCGGGGCGGATGCCAACCTCGATGGGCGGAGGCAGCAGGGAAATGGGAGTTCGGGACGGGGCAAAATCGGCCGGCTTTCTGGGACATCGGCACCGAATATCGGACCGCGGACAGCCCGCGTTGGTCCAGACGTGGTCTCCGGCGCGCTGCGCTCGCCACATCCTGGGTCTTGCGATGATCGTGTCGCTGGTCGCCGCCTGTGGGGAGGAAGAGCAAATCGTCGAGGAGATCCGGTCGATCAAGACCGTCACCGTCGGAGAGGCGGAGGCCGGCCAACTGCGCCGGTTCTCGGGCATTGTGCGGGCCGTCGACCGGTCGGCGCTCAGCTTCGAAGTCCCGGGAAATGTCCTGATCGTCAATGTCGACATCGGCGCCAGGGTTAAGAAGGACCAGGTCCTCGCGGAGCTCGACAACGAGCCCTATGAGCTCGAGGTGGCCAAGGCCGAGGCCGAGCTGGTCACGGCGCGGGCCAAGGTGACGAAGCAGCGCGCGGACTACGAGCGCGAGAAGACCATCTTCGACCAGGGTGCGGGCAGCGAGCGGCGGCTAGATCAAGCGGAATTCTCTCTCAAAGAGGCAGAGGCCAGCGTGGACTTCGTCGTCTCCAAGCTCAACCTGGCCAAGCGTGATCTGCGCAAGACCGTGCTCTACGCCCCTTACGACGGCAGCATCGGTGTGCGCGAGGTCGAACCCTTCGTCGATGTGCGCCGCGGACAGAAGATATTCGAGATCGATGCCCAGGGGGAACAAGAGGTCGAGGTCGGCATTCCTGAGACCGTTGTCCAATTCCTGACCGTCGATATGTCGACGGTCGTCTCCTTTCCCACCCTGCCCGGAAAGACCGTCGAAGGCAGAGTCACCGAGGTCGGCACTCTCGCCGGCCGGGGCAACGCCTTTCCGATCAAGGTCAGGTTGCTCGATCCGCCGCCCCAGGTGCGTTCCGGCATGACGGCGGAAGTCACCTTCGAGCTCAAGGACGAGAGGCTTGGTGCCGGGTTCCCGATACCCGGTCATGCGCTCGTGCCGACGATTGAGGCAAACCGGGGATTCGTGTTCGTCTACCAGGCCGATACATCCATGGTGAAGAAAACCCCGGTCCAGTTCTTCGGCGTCAAAGACAACATGGTCATTATCTCGGAGGGGATTGCGCCGGGCGACATCGTAGCCGTGGCGGGGGTGAGCTTTCTGAGCGACGGCATGAAGGTCAAACTCATGGCCAAGGCCGAGAAACCGAAGCCCGAAACGCTTGCCGTCGAGTGAGGCGAGGGGGCGCCAACGATGATTACCAGTTTTGCGCTGAACAACTCCCGCACGGTCATCTTCTCGATGATCCTCATGCTGCTGTTCGGCGCCGTCCTCATGGCCACCCAGCCGCGTCTGGAAGACCCGTTCATCACCATTCGCGAGGCCGTCATCACCACCAAGTTCCCCGGCATGGCCCCGGAACGGATCGAGCGCCTCATTACCAGACGGATCGAAGAACAGGCGCGGACCATGAGCGAGCTGGACGATATCTGGTCCACCTCCAAGCGCGGCGAGTCCATCGTTCACTTCGAGGTCGCGGACGAGGTGCCCTCGACGGAACTCATGGCCACATGGAAGAGACTGCGCAACAAGCTCCACGACATCGCGCCGACCCTGCCCGAAGGTACCATCGGGCCGATCATCAACGACGAGTTCGGCGATACGGCCGTCGCGACCGTGGCGCTGTGGAGCGACGGCTTTTCCATGGCCGAGATGCGGGAAGCGGCCCGCGCCGCCAGGGAACGCCTGGGCACCATGAAGGGGATCAAGAAGATCGACCTCTACGGGATCCAGGACGAGCGGATCTATCTCGACATCGTCAACGCCAAGATGGCCCAGTTCGGCATCGGCATCCGCGCCATCGCCGATACCTTGAAGGCGCAGAACATCGTTCTCCCGGCCGGGCGGCTCGACGTCGAAGGGACCGAGGTGATCGTCGATCCCACCGGGAACTTCGATCAGATCTCGGAGATCGAGACGCTGCTGATCCCGGTTCCGGGCACCCAGAAGACGGTTCCCTTGCAGGACCTTGCCACCATCCGGCGGGCCTACGTGGATCCGCCCGATAAACCGGCCTACTTCAACGGCCGGCCGGCCATCATTCTCAGCGTTATTCTGACCCAGGGCGTCAACGCCGTCGATTTCGGCCGGCGCCTCACCCGGAAGCTCGAGGAAATCGAGCGGTCGCTGCCCCTTGGCTATGTCCTGGACTACGCCACCTACCAGCCCGACCTGATCCAGAAGGCGGTCATGGGGGCCGTCAGCAACGTGGTCCAGACCTTGGTCATCGTGCTGGTCGTGGTGATGATCTTCCTCGGCGTGCGCACCGGCCTGATCGTCGGCTCCTTCGTGCCGCTGGTGATGCTGATGGGCCTGGTGGTCATGGGTCTGATGGGCATCGAGCTGCAGCGCATCTCAATCGCCTCGATGATCATTGCGCTCGGCATGCTGGTCGACAACGGGATCGTCGTCGCCGAGGATATCCGGACCCGGATGCAGCTCGGCGCCTCCCCAACGGATGCGGCGAAAGCGGCCGGCGACTCGCTCTCCTTGCCCTTGCTGACGAGCACCTTGACCACCGTCCTCGCCTTTGCGCCGATGTTCCTGATGATCGGCCAGACCGGCGATTACGTCCTCTCGTTGGGCCAGGTGGTGACGATCCTGCTGCTGTCCTCGTGGTTTCTCTCCATGTACCTGACGACCAGCTCCTGCAGCTGGTTCATGAAGGTCAAGCCAGTGACCGCCTCGCAGGAAGGCGACGCCGCCGATCCCTACCAGGGAAAGTTCTACCGCGCCTACCGCGGTTTCCTGGAGGCGACCCTGCGGATGCGTATTGTGGTCATCGGCGTGACCTTTGGCGCGATGACGCTCGCCGTCTACGGCTTCACCTTCGTCCCCAAGGTGTTCTTCCCACCCGGAGACCGGAACCAGTTTCTGGCCTATCTGGATTTTCCGGCCGGAACCCGGATCGACCGCACCGCGGCGGCGGTTGAGGAAATCAGCGCCTGGCTGCAGGACAAGTCGGTCAACCCGGAGATCACCGGTACGGTCGCCTATGTCGGCAGCGGCGGTCCCCGGTTCTTCCTGTCCCTGGCGCCCGACGATCCTGACCCGCACACGGCCTTCATCATTATCAACACCGAGAGCGACAAGCAGGTGCCCACCCTGGTGCGGCGGGTGCGCGACTACCTGTTGGCCAATCAGCCCAATGTGCGGGGCCGGGTCAAGGCTATGTGGTTGGGCGCCAGCGAAACCGGGCTGGTCGAGTTCCGCCTGAGCGGTCCCGACGGCGCGGTCCTGTGGCGCCAGGCGGAACAGCTCATGGACGCGATGCGCGCCGTTCCGGGAACCATCGATATTCGGCAGGACTGGAACAATCTCGTGTTCAGGCTGGTGGTCGAGGTCGACCAAGCCCGGGCGCGCCGGGCCGGGCTCACCTCGCAGGAGGTCGCCGACTCCCTCGACGCCTTCATCGACGGTGCGACCACGACGGAGTATCGGGCCGGCGACACGGTCTTCCCGGTCGTCATCCGGGGCGTCGAACGGGAGCGCGAGAACGTCGTCGCAATCCCGGGTCTCGGCGTCTACTCACAGAACACGCAAAACAACGTGCCCTTGTCTCAGATCGCCAATCTCTATGGCTTGGGCGAGGTCAACCAGATCCATCGCTACAATCAGGAGCGGACCATAAAGGTCAGCGCCAAGCACCAGACGCTGCCGGCAGGCGAGCTGGTCGCGCGGCTGATGCCGACCCTGGAGGAGATGGAGTTCCCCCCCGGCCACTACTGGGAAATGGGCGGCGAACTCGAGAAATCGGCCGAAGCACAGGAAAAGCTTAGGCAGTGGTTTCCGCCATGCTTCATGCTGATCATCGCGCTCTTGATCTGGCAGTTCAATTCCTTCCGCCGGGCCGGCATCATTCTGATCACCATTCCCCTGATCCTGATCGGCGCGGTCGTCGGCATGCTCGTCATGCGGGCCGACTTCGGGTTCATGGTGATCCTCGGCCTGTTGAGCCTGGCCGGGGTGATCATCAACAACGGCATCGTCTTGATCGACAAGATCGAGACCAATCGATCCCAGGGTGACAACGACTACGACGCCGTGGTCTCGGCGGCGATCTCCCGGCTGCGGCCGATCCTGATGTCCGTGACCACCACGGTGCTCGGGCTCTTGCCCCTGATCATCTCGCAGGATCCCCTGTTCTACGGTCTCGCCAGCGTGATGGCCTGGGGCCTGGCGGTCGGCACGGTGTTCACCTTGATCCTGGTCCCGACTCTCTACACCCTGTTCATGGGGGTGCAGATTCCAGGCAGGACAGCGACACCCTTGGCGGCGGCGACGGCCTGAGCGCGGGCCGGGGCACGGGCGAGGTCTAGGCTTGGAGTGCCGCCTGGGCTACGCTGGGTTGTACCGACGGCCACAGGTAGGACCCGATGATCAAACGCATCGTGATTGGGCTCGCGGCTTTGATCGTGCTGGCGGTGGCAGCGGTCCTGGTTTTTCCGAGCCTGCTTCCTCTGGACGCCTACAAGGCGGAGATTGCCCGTCAGGTCAAACAGGCCACGGGTCGCGATTTCGCCATCAAGGGCGATGTGCGCCTGACCCTGATCCCCCGCTTCGAGCTCGAAGCACGAGACGTCACCTTCGCCAACGCCCCGGGCGCAACCGAGCCGCTGATGGCGCGCCTGGACGAGCTCGAGCTGCGCATGAAGCTTCTGCCGCTGCTGTTCGGCCGCCTCGAAGTCGACCGCTTCGTCCTGGTGCAGCCGGTTATCAACCTGGAGATCGACGCGGCGGGCAAACCCAACTGGGATCTGCCGATCGCGATGACCGGGCGAGACGAGGCGGCAACGGATACGGCCGGCACGACCTTTGAGCTCGACATCCTGAAGCTCGCGGACATCCGGTTGCAGGACGGGTCCATCACGCTCCGCAATCAGCAGACCAACCGCGCCGCCGAGATCAAGGGCGTGAACATCCTGTTCCAGCTCCCGGAAGGCGAGGCCATGGCCCGGCAGGACGGCGAGGCACCGGCGCCGAAGCAGGCGGAGCCGGAAGAGGAGCGGCCCATCGCCGCGCTCATGGACATCCCGATTTTGCCCTCGGGTCTGCGTCTGCGGGACGCCCTGCTCGAAGTCGGCATCGCCAGCGTTTCGGGAGACAAGCTGAATGTTCGGGACTTCTCGTTCCGCGGCGAGGTCAAGGAAGGCCGCGTGGCCGAATCACCTCTCTCCGTTACCGTCGGGGGAACCGCGTTCACGGGAGTCGTGGCGCTGGACCTGCGCGAGCAGACGCCGATCGGCGAGTTTCGGCTCGCGACCGAGAAAGCGGATATCGGCGAGCTCCTCGCCTGGCTCGACATCTTGGGCAAAGCCGAGTCTAGCATCGAAAGGAGCACGTTGAAGATCACGACCCAGGGATCGACCCTGCGGCAGATGATGCGGGTGTCCGCGCTCGCGGTGTCGTTTGAAGGCGGACGCTTCAAGATCCCGGATCCCGGCACCGGCGGGACCCTCGACGTCACGGGCGTGGATCTCACGTTGGATTCACCGGGGACCGGCTCAGGCGACATGCTGGATCTCAAGGCGCAGGCGCGCCCCGTCGAGGCCGCGGCGCCGACGCAGCAAGCGAGTCTGATGGACATGCGTTTGCTGCCATCGAAGACCCATCTGCGGGATACGCGCCTCGATGTCCGCATCGCCCGGGCCGAGGCCGTGGATTTCGACGTGCGGGATTTCTCTTTCCGCGGCGAGATCAATGACGGCCGCGTGGCCGAGTCGCCGCTCGCGGTCACGGTCGGCGAGACGGCGTTCACGGGCACCGTCGCCCTGGACCTTCGCGGCGACGAACCCAAGGGCGAGTTTCGGCTCGAGTCCGGGAAGATCGACATCGGCAAGCTGCTCGATCGGCTCGAGATTGCAAAGGGTGTCGACTCGGCGGTGGAGAAAGGCACGCTGACCCTCGAGACCACCGGCGCGACGCCGCGTCAAATGGTCAACGGGTTGGCGATCGGTGCCGCGCTCGAAGGCGGGCACATCGTCCTCACGGGTGCTCAGCCAGGGGGGCAAGTCAGGGTCGCAGTCGAGACGATGACTGCGGAGGAAAAGCCGGACCAGCCTTTCACGCTGGTCGTCAACGGCAGCATCGACAAGATCCCCGTCGAGATCCGCACCGAGACGGACCGGCTGCTCGGCTTCGTCAACCGTCCCGAAAAGCTGTCCTTCAAGACCGACATCAAGGCGGTCGGCGCGGACCTCGCCTTCCGCGGCAGCACGGCGCTGCCGCTTGACCGCGGGCAGGCCGAGTTGACGACCTCGCTGAAAGGCCAGAGCCTGGCGAGCCTCTCCCCGCTGGTCGATATCGACTTGCCGCCCTTGGGGCCCTATTCGCTCGACGCCAAGGTCACCGCGACCCACAGCCGATACACCCTGTCCAAGCTCGACATCCGGTTCGGCGAAAGCGATCTCGGGGGCGCCGGCAGCCTGGACTTCAAGGGCGGCAAGCCGAACATCGATGTGAAGCTCGCGACTAAAACATTCCAGATCAATGACTTCATTCCGAAAGATAAGAAATCACCCGAGGTAAAGGCGTCCCGGGAACGGAAACCGAAAGCTCCGGCCGCCCAGCGGGAGAAGGAGGGGACGGCCCGCCGGGAGACCGCCAAGCGCGAGGCGGCCAAGGCCGCCCAAGAGTGGCGCGCCCTCGACGGCCCCGAGCTGATGCACAGCTTCGACGCGGCGCTCGAGCTCAATGTGGACCAGGTCTTGTCCGGCAGCGACAAGCTCGGCAGCGGCGCGCTCGCGGCCAAGCTCCAGAACGGCCGCTTCGAAGTCTCGAAGCTGCACGTCGCCGTACCCGGCGGCGCGGTCGACAGCACGTTCGGCTTCAAGCCCGAGGGCCAGAGCGTGGCCACCGATCTGGCGATCCAGTCCAAGGGGTTCGACTACGGGATCCTGGCGCGGCGCATCGACCCGAAGGCCGAGCCCGAGGGCATACTCGATCTGGATATTGCGCTCAAGTCGCAGGGCCCGTCGCTCAACGACCAGATGCTCAACGCCACCGGCCGCTTCGACTTCGCCGTCTATCCCAGGAACATGAAGGCCGACATCTTCGACCTTTGGGCCGCCAACCTTGTGCTCCTGTTGCTCTCCACGGCGGAGAAGGACCCCGAGTCGAAATCGAAACTCAATTGCCTGGTCGGCCGGTTCACCATGAAGGACGGCGTCATGAAACAGGAAGCGCTGCTCATGGACACGACGACGCTGGTCGTGACCGGCGAGGCGGAAGCGAACTTCAAGACGCGGCGGGTCAAGGCCAGGGTCACGCCCGCGGCAAAGCGGCCCAAGATGTTCAGCGCCCCGGCGCCGATCAGCGTGGATGGCTCCTTCGACGACTTCGACGTGGGCGTCACGGCCGGGGACCTTCTCGGCACGGTCATTCAATTCACCACCAGCATCGTCGTCGTGCCGCTGCAGCGGATCTTCGGAGGCAGCGTGCCGGAAGACGGCAGCGAGGCCTGCCGAACCGCGATGGCGGGCGAGACCGGCGCCGCGACGGCGCCGCCGGCGCAATAGGGGGGCGCTCGCTTAACTCACCTCGAACACGCCGTCGACCTCGACCGCGACGTTGAGCGGCAGAACATTCGTGCCGACAGCAAAGCGCGCGTGCTTGCCGGCGTCGCCGAATACCTCGACCATCAGATCCGAGGCACCGTTCGCCACCTTGGGCTGGTCCGCGAACTCGTCCGTGCAGTTGACGAAGTTGCCCAGCTTGACCACCCGCGTGACCCGGTCCAGATCGCCGTCGCAGGCCTGCTTGAGCTGAGCCAAGAGGTTGATGGCGCAGAGTCGCGCGGCCGCCTGTCCCTCCTCGACGGAAAACTCCCGTCCCAGCTTGCCGACATATTTGAACTCGCCGCCCTCGACCGTCACCTGGCCCGAGACGAAAACCAGATTGCCGCTCTTGACCCAGCCCACATAGTTGGCCACCGGCGCGGCGGCCTCCGGCAGGGTGATGCCCAGCTCTTCCAGTCGTGCGTCGATGCGTCCGGCCATGATCCGTCTCCTGTTTGGGGGTGTCCGTTCACTGCGCCGTCAGGGCCGCGCAGCTTAGCGGAAGCGGGGCCGGCGTGCGAGCGGCAGGGCACAAGTCACGAGGCTGGCCCGTCAATCAAGGCCATACTCTAGCTTTCCTGAGGCACGGCCTCGGCCTCCGGCGTCGGCGGCGGTTTGGGTCGCTTGCGGAAGGCGGCCACCGCAGCACTTATCGTCGGGTATTCATTGGCCTTCAAATCCTCGCGACTCTCGACGTAGGCAGTCGAGAAGAACCGCCGGAGACTGGTCTTGGCGCGGGCGTGGGCAAGCTGGATCCCCCGGGTGGCCAGCTCCTCGCGGAGATCGTCCATCACGTGGAGGGCGGTCACGTCGACGATGTTGATCGGGCTGGCATCGATGACGACCCATTCGACGGTGGTCTTGGCCTCGGCGATGGCCTTGAAGACTCGCTGCTTGAAGTAATCGGCGTTGTAGAACAGGAGGTCGTAGTCGAACCGGTAGAGGACCAACCCCGGATAGGTGGTCGCTTTGGGGTAGTCCATGATGTCGTGGTAGCCCCGGACGCCGACCTCCTTGGTTCGCCCCAGAATCGCGTCATGAGGCCGGGATCCGACGGACAGCAGCCAGATGAAAGTCAGGATGACGGCCAAAAAGACGCCGGGCAGCGCGCCCAGGACCAGGACCCCCAGAGTGGTCCCAAGCGACAACGCCAGCTCGCGGCGGCTGATGGCGAAAAGCTCGCGCAGCGCCGGGACATCGATCAAACCGACCGCCGCGACCATGATGACCGCGGCCAGTCCCGCCTGGGGTACGAAGGCCAGCGGCGCGGTGAGAAAGAACAGGATCAATAGCATGGTGCCGGCGGCGACGACGCCCACCAGCTGGCTCTTGCCGCCCATGGCGTCGTTGACCGCGGTGCGCGAGTCGGCGCCCGTGACCGGGAAGCCTTGGCCCAGGCCCGTGAAAATGTTCGCGGCGCCGAAGGCGATCATTTCCTGGTTGGCGTCGATTTGATAGCGGTTGCGACTGGCGAAGCTCTTGGCGGTCAAGACGCCGCTGGTGAAGCTGATCAGCATCAGGGCAGCCGCATCCCCGAACAGATCCCTGTACGTCTCTGGATCGAAAACCGCGAAATGCAGTTCCGGCAGGCCCGCCGGAACCTCGCCAAGCGCCGCGACGCCCTGGTCCTCGAGGCCCAGCGCGGCGACCGTGACGAGACCGACGATCACCACGACCAAGGCGGCGGGAAGCTTGGGCGCCCAGCGGCGGATCACAACCATAAGGACGAGCAGCGCGAGGCCGAGACCCAGTGTCGGCAGGTGGACCTGGTCGATCTTCTGAAAGGGCTCGATCAGCTTGTGAAAGAACTCGTTGGCCTCGCTGGAATAGCCGAGGAGTTTGGGCATCTGCCCGACGATGATGAGCAAGGCAATCCCGTTGAGAAAGCCGACAAGAATGGGATGGGACAGGAAATTGGCGATGAAGCCCAGCCGCAGGAAACCGGCAATGACATAGAGAATGCCGGTGAACAAGGTCAGAACCACCATCAGCGCCAGATATCTGTCCGGATCGCCGCCGGCCAGGGGCCCGAGGCTGGCGGCGACCATGATGCAGGTCGCCGCGTCAGGGCCGACCATCAGTTGCCGGGAGGATCCGAAGAGGGCGTAGGCGAAAAGCGGGAAGATCGCCGAATACATGCCGACGACGGTCGGCACGCCGGCCAGTTCGGCATAGGCGATGCCGACGGGCAGGGCGATGGCGGCAACGGACAGCCCGGCGGCGAAATCATTCGGCAGCCAGGAACGCTCGTACCGTAGAAGGGTTTCGATCCCCGGGACATACTGCCCGAGGACGCGCCGTAGAGTGCCGCCTGGTTGATCTTGGCCTGTCATGACTCACCTCCAAACGGCTTGGCGCCCGCATTTGGGTCTCGCCCAATGCGCGCCAAGACGTCTCAGTCTCGAGCGTTGTGCCCGATATGCAGCGATGTCGCCCCGATCCGCCCAGCGACCTGGGCTCAGGCGATATCTTAGGATTCCGGACTGGCGGGAGGAACTGTCAGAAGTAACAGCTGTGTGCGTATCGCATCGGCCCCCGCGAAGCCTGCGGGCGCGGGCGACCAGGGGGTGGGGTGGTTGCTAGTTCAGCACCCCACCCCGAGCATCCCCCGTCACGGGGGGACAATCAGTGGCACGCAGCCACCTTAACCTTTCCCTCGATGCTCGGCAGATTGGGAAGGAACGTGGCTACCAGCCTTATGTCCGCTCACGGCCAGAAAGCGGCCCCAATTCGCGGCGTGATGGAACTTCGCCTAATAGCCACAAGCGGTCATAGTGATGTGGCCGTCTGCGCCATGCTCGCAAGCGGGATCACGTCGCTCAAATGTGCACTAAGCTTTTCATAGCAGCGACCGGCCATCGCGTCGGCGGCGCGTGTCTAGTTATCGCCGGTTCTTCAGATAGCTGCTTTTGATCCAGATTTTGCCACCGCGGAAGGTGAACAAATCGCAGCCGGCGATCTCGACGGCCTTGCCGTCGGTCCGGGTGCCGCGCAGTGTCCATTCGGAACACCCTCGGTCGCCGGAGACGAAATGCCGGGCGTCGTCGAAGCGGACGTCCGGGATGTCGCGCCAGACCTCCTCAAACCGGGCCCGCACCTCGGCTGCGCCTTCGTGTCGGGTGCCCCACGGCGCCTTGCCGCCGCCGGTCTCGAAAACGCAATCGTCAGTCATGGCGGCCATGATCCGGTCGACATCATGATCGTTCCACGCCTCGCCATAGGTCTCGAGTAAAGCGACAGTCGGGGTATCGGTGTCGGACATGGGAGCCTCGCTTGTAAGATCACGCAATCGCTGCGCGGCGCAGCTTGGCGAGTATAGACGAATTCGGGGAAGGTCTGCTCTCAGGGGAACAACGGAAGGAATTGGCGCGACCGTTCAGGTCCGAGCGTAGCCATAACCAGACATGGCTCGGGCCAACCTGGCTATAAGCAAGATCGCTCAGCTATCCTGGCTGGGTGGCGTCAGGTTATGGCGTAGAGGCTGCGTTACTGGAACTTCGCAGACGGGGTCGCGCAGACTGACAGCACTTGCACCGCACCAGACGCTCGAGCGCTGCTGGGCTTCAGCAGCGCCCGAACGCCTTTCTACCGAGATTAGGCGGCGACGTCGAAGCGATCCGCGTTCATCACCTTCGTCCATGCGGCAATGAAGTCGTTCACGAACTTTTCTTTGTTGTCATCCTGAGCATAGACTTCGGCATAGGCGCGAAGGATCGAGTTGGACCCGAAGGCAAGATCCAGGTGCGTCGCCGTCCATTTGACGTCGCCGCCCTTGCGGTCGCGGATCTCATAGACACCGTCGCCGGCCGGCATCCACTCGTAGGCCATGTTGGTCAGGTTCACGAAGAAGTCGTTCGTGAGCGCGCCTTCGCGATCGGTGAACACGCCGTGCTTGGTGCCGCCATGGTTGGTGCCGAGAACGCGCATGCCGCCGACCAGCACGGTCATCTCGGGGGCGGTCAGCCCCATGAGCTGCGTGCGGTCGAGCATGAGCTCTTCAGCGCTGACGACATAGTCCTTCTTGAGCCAGTTGCGGTACCCATCATGGATGGGCTCCAGCGGCTTGAAGGAGTCAGCGTCCGTCGCCTCGTCCGTCGCATCGCCGCGGCCGGGTGCGAAGGGCACGGTGACATCGAAGCCCGCGGCCTTCGCCGCCTGCTCGATGCCGACGTTGCCGGCCAGCACGACCACGTCCGCAACGCTGGCGCCGGTTTCGGCCGCGATCGGCTCGAGTACGGTCAGAACCTTGGCCAGACGCGCGGGCTCATTGCCCTCCCAGTCGTTCTGGGGAGCCAGGCGGATGCGCGCGCCGTTGGCGCCGCCCCGCATGTCCGAGCCGCGGAAGGTGCGCGCGCTGTCCCAGGCGGTGGCGACCATCTCGCTGACTGTCAGACCGCTGGCCGCGATCTTGGCCTTTACGGCATCGACGTCATAGGCGGTGCTGCCCGCGGGCACCGGATCCTGCCAGATCAAATCCTCTTGCGGCACGTCTGGGCCGATGTAGCGCGCCTTCGGACCCATGTCGCGGTGCGTGAGCTTGAACCAAGCCCGCGCGAAAGTCTCCTTGAAATAGTCGGGATCCGCGCGGAACTTCTCCATGATCTCGGCATAGACCGGGTCCACCTTCATCGCCATGTCGGCGTCGGTCATGATCGGCATGCAGCGGATCGAGGGGTCCTCGACATCAACCGGCTTATCCTCTTCGGCGATCTCGACCGGCTGCCACTGCCGGGCACCGGCGGGGCTCGTCCGGATTTCCCAATCGTGATCGAGCAGCATGTCGAAATAGCCCATGTCGAACTTGGTCGGATGGGTCGTCCACGCGCCTTCGATGCCACTGGTAACGGTATACCGCCCCTTACCCGACTTGTTCGGATTATGCCAGCCAAGGCCCTGCTCCTCGACAGGCGCCCCTTCCGGATCCGGGCCCAGAACACTCGCATCGCCATTGCCGTGGGTCTTGCCGACGGTGTGGCCGCCGGCGGTCAGTGCGGCGGTTTCCTCGTCGTTCATCGCCATACGTGCGAAGGTTTCGCGAACGGCCTCTGCCGTCTTTAGCGGATCTGGCTTGCCGTCGACGCCTTCTGGATTGACGTAGATCAGGCCCATCTGCACGGCTGCGAGCGGGTTCTCGAGCGAGGTCTCGTCGTCGGCGTTCGCGTAGCGGTCCTTGCCGAGCCATTCCTTTTCGGACCCCCAGTAAACATCCTTTTCGGGGTGCCAGATGTCCTCGCGGCCGAAGCCGAAGCCGAAGGTCTTCAGGCCCATGGATTCGTAGGCAATGTTACCGGCGAGTATGATGAGGTCGGCCCAGCTTATCTTGTTGCCGTATTTTTTCTTGATTGGCCACAGCAGACGGCGCGCCTTGTCGAGGCTGACGTTGTCCGGCCAGGAGTTCAGCGGCGCGAAACGCTGGTTGCCCGTGCCGCCGCCACCGCGGCCGTCGGCGATACGATAGGACCCGGCGGCATGCCAAGCCATTCGGATCATCAACCCGCCGTAATGGCCCCAGTCCGCGGGCCACCATTGCTGGCTATCGGTCATGAGGGCGTGCAGATCCTTCTTGAGGGCCTCGAAGTCGAGCGTCTTGAGCTCTTCGCGATAGTTGAAGTCCTTGCCCATGGGGTTCGTCTTGGTGTCGTGCTGATGCAGGATGTCGAGGTTCAGGGCTTTCGGCCACCAGTCCATGACCGACGTGCCGGTCTCCGTGACTGCGCCGTGCATGACCGGGCACTTCATCATCTCATTCATCGTTGTTACTCCTTTCGCGTTCTGCGTTGGTTCGAACCGCTTCCGAGGGACGGCGTCACGGCGTTGATCGATCCGGTTGGGCGCCCGATCCCTTGGCGTGCACGACCAGCTCTGGGACGCGCTCCCGATCGACATGAGCGCGCTTCTCAAAGAACTTCCAGTCGTGGGTCAGCAGCGGGCCGCGTGGGCTGGCGGTGTGGCTGTTCCGGTGATCGCCGACGGAGAACGCGGCGGATGTGGTGAACGTGGGGTTCTTGGCCCGTGACATAGGGACTCCCTTGTCGTCCGGTTTTCGCCTCCGGGACGCCCGCCGGTCGGCCGACGAGCGGGCCACGGCGGCCTCAAGCAGCCGCACAGCCGATACTTTAGAACCATTTTAAGCATTGAAGGGCTTTTGTGAAATTGATTGTCCTAATGGCCTTGATTGACGATAACTATCATCAGGCCATTCAAGCTGCCCGCACGGCAGGCGGAAGCGCGTTGCGGATGACGTCCGCGAGGCTTTCAAGGTCGGCGGTCTTGGGATAGCTCCGCCGCCAAACAAGGCCGATGCGCCGGGAGGCCTCCCCAGTAATGGGCCGGAATTCCAGGCGACGGTCTTGACGACTGCCGAGCGCCATGGCGGGCAGCAACGTGCAGCCGATGCCGGCAGCCACCATTTGGCGAATCGTCTCCAAGCTGGTGGCCCGGAAATCGGTCCCGTCGTCCTCGGCCGGCGCTTCGTCAAAGCCGCAGACCGCGAGCGCCTGCTCACGCAGGCAATGGCCGTCGGTGAGCAGGAGCAGATGCACCTTCCGCAAATCGGATGTCCTCACCGACTTGGCTTTGGCCAATCGGTGACTGGGCGGACAAGCGACGAAGAACGGCTCGTCGAACAGCGGCAGGGTCTCCAGCTCTTCCTCTTTGATCGGGAGCGCCAGGAGCGCGGCATCGATCCTGTGGGCCTTGAGCCGTTCCAGAAGATGATCGGTCAGGTCTTCATGAACGACGAGCCGGAGATCGGGATAAGCGCCCTTGAGCGCCGGCAGCAGCCAGGGCAGCAGGTATGGGCTGAGCGTCGGGATCACGCCGAGATTGAGCGGGCCGGTCAGTGGTCCGACCTTCTGGCTCGCCAGTTCGACGATCGTGTCGGCTTCCGCCAGCACCCGGCGCGCTTTGGCGACAATCTGCTCGCCGATGGGCGTGATATGCAGAGCCTTGTTGGTGCGCTCGAAGAGCGCCGCGCCCAGGTATTCCTCCAATTTCTTGAGCTGCGTGCTCAAGGTCGGCTGGCTCACGTGGCAGGCCTCAGCCGCCCGGCCGAAATGGCCGTGATCGGCAAGGGCGACGAGATAGCGAAGCTCTCGGAGTGTCATGCGCTCGCTACGATAGCCAGAGTCAATCGTTTACATTTAAACAATCAATTTCGCAATCCACAACGGTGCTCTTATAAGAAAGTTGGAATAATTCTAATTATAGCGATGGAGTTTCAAGATGACGGCGCTGGCCCTGTTCTACGGGCTGAAACGTCTGCTCGGGGCGCCCGCCGGCACGTTGCTGGAGCGGCATGCCAGATGGCGAGGGCCGGCCACGACTTTCGTCGGCGCGCTGCCGGGCTGCGGCCGTATGATCGTCGTCGTCATCCCGCCCGTGCGCGGCCAATTCGGCTTCGGAACGGTGCCCGCGGACCTGCCCGCATTGATGGTCGCTTGCGCCTGTCGGCGGTGTCGGGAGTAACGGGAGGCCGCAATGGCGAAGATCGGCAATGACAAGGGCACCAAACCGGCAACAAGCGGGCGGAATCCAGGAGAGCCGGAAGTGGCAGAGGCCGATCATGGTGGCGACGGCATAGCGGTAACACTGGCCGAGGCGCGTTGCCGGCTGGTGGCGGCGGGCCTCCGGCCCACACGTCCGCGGTTGCGTCTCCTACGTCTGCTCGTCGAGGCAGGCGAGAGACATTTCACGCCCAACGATCTTACGGCCGAAGCGAGGGCTGCCGGCCTCAGATTGCCCTTGGCGACGATCTACAACAGCCTCAACTGCTTCGCCGAGGCGGGGCTGTTGAAGAAAATCGCCGTCGGGCCGGGCAAGGTCTTCTTCGATACCGATACGCGCCACCACCATCACTTCTATTGCGAGGAGAGCGGCGAGTTGCGCTCCGTGCCGGCGCGCCAAGACGGACTCGTGGACCTGCCCGACGATCTCGCCGAAATTGCGCCCGAGCGGCTCAATGTCGTCGTCCGGGTGCAACCGGTGCAAACGAAAACCAGAAGCGACGAGCGATAACATATGGCACGCGTGCTGCGGCCGGGCGGCCGCTTCGTGATCGGCAAGCTGCACAAGTGGAGCAGCTGGGCGGCGCAGCGCCGTTTGCGGGCGTGGCTGGGCTCTGCCCTGTGGCGGCGGGGACGATTTCGTACCGCCGGCGAACTCGGGCGGCTCGCCCAGATAGCGGACCTCACAACGTAGAGACCGTGCGCGGCGCGATCTAATACCCACGGTCAGCCGTGGCGGCGCGACTGATGGCGCCCTGCGACTACAGCTTCGCGCGCTTTACCACCTTCGGCACCGCCTTTCTCGCCCTGGCGGCGGTCAAGCCGGAGGAAGCCGGCCAGGTTGTATCTTCAAGCGATCTCGCGGGAAACGAATTTGGGGTCCCTTCAGGCGTGTCCGCTCAGGGTCATTAGCAGTCATCCGCTCCCCCGACTTCGAACGACTGCTCTCGGGCCTTAATCGGACCAATTCAGCGAGAAAACGGACATCCGGTCTTGGATGTCCGGATAAGGAGGTAAAGCGGTTGCTCGGACCGACCCGTCTGAATGCGCGGGATTGGGCGTAAAGCAGATTCTGCCTCGTGATCTCGACAGTTCATGTGGCCGAGAACCGCACAAGGCCGCCGCATGGCTCCAGAATGGCTGACTTCGATCACTAGAATGCTAGGGCGGCCTGCGCCTCGGCGGCTTCCTCCGCGGTCCATTGGCGGACGGGAGTTGGTGCGGCAACGCGGGTGAGAGGCAGGAAGGTGCCTTCGCCCGGCTCGTCAAGCACCACTGATCCGCCTGGCGAGGTCACCTCGATTGCGCCTTCAATGACCTGGAAACCGTAATGCGGCTGGCCGGGCGGCATGCCCACGGTAAGTTCGCCACCCAGGAACACGGTGCCCCGGATGCCGACAGTCGCCACCGGTGTCGTGACGGAGACGCTGCGCGGCGCCAGCTTGCTAATCTGGCCAGTGGCGAAGCGGAACACGCCCTGAACGATGGCTAGCGCCTGGCTGGAGTCGCCGCTGGGTGCATAGACCAGTTGGTTGATGGTGATACGTGCATTCTCGCCCAAGGTTAGCATCGACTGGTCGTCGAAACGGATTTGCAGCCGCGCACCCGGGCCGGTGCGGATCTCGTCGCCTACATAGACGCGAGCGCCCTGCACTAGATCGATGGTGCCAGCGGCTGCACTGCGGCTGGCCGTGCCCTTTTGACGCTCGACTTGACCGGCAACCTGTTGCGCCTGCACCGGCAGCCCAGCCAGCAGGCCAACTACGAGCAGGCCCGCGAAGACGCTGAGACGATACTTCATAGAGTGTTTCCCGTGTTGCCCGCCGTCCAAGCAATTATCTTGAGCCGGTCGCAGCGGAGGCGCAACCGGCGATTCGACGTACATCGCGCAGCCGGGTCAATCGGCGCCTTGCTGGTGCATTGCCTCGACCGCATGGGCCGCGAGGCTCCGGCCGGCCTCTTGCATGGTCAGATAGGTCTGATCCGCCCCGGCCTCCGTGATCCTGTCGACATGATCCGCATAGAGCGCATGGCTGACGACCGGACCGGCGAACCCTTGCGCGCGAAGTGTCCGTGCGGCAATCAGTTTGGCTTCGATATCGTCCATTGCCAGAACCACAGCTTCTATCCTGTCGAGTTTCACGTTGTTCCAGAAAATACTGTCTTCCGCGTCCGCAAAGATAACGTTTCGCCCGGCGTCAGCATGGGCTTGAGCCTTGTAAGTGTCCGCATCGAGCCCCACAGGCCGCTTGCCCTCGGCGACCAGCGATTCATAGGCGGCCGAACCTGTACGCCCCATACCGAAAACCAGCACATTGGCGTCTCCAAGGTCTTTGGGTTGTTCGTCAGGGTGGCGTGTCTGGCGTTCGAACGGCTGCAGTTTCGCCTCAATCCGCTCGAAAAGCGGATGGGCGAATCGGTTGAGCGGTGCCGCGATCACGAACGAGATCGAGACTGCGATCGCAAGCGGCACAAGGAAGCTTTCTGCTGCGGGAATGCCAGCTGCGACGATCAAGCCGAATTCACTGTAGGCCGTCAGCGACAGGGCGGAAAGGAACGCCGTTCGCGCCCGAAGCCGAAAGGCAACGAGTAACAAGAAGAACAGGACCCCCTTTAGCGGCAATAGGACTCCGAGAACGACGGCAAAGACCAGCGCATCCCAATCTGGCAATCCCGACATGCCGATCGACAGAAAGAAGCCGATCAAGAACACTTCCTTGAGTGACCACAGGGACTCCGACAGCTCGCTAGCGCGCGGATGGGTGGAGAGCAACAACCCCATGACAAGCGCGCCGATCTCGCCCTTCAGTCCGATCAGCTCAAAGCCGACTCCGCCGATGACGAGGCTCAGCAACATACCGGTCAACACGAGCACTTCGTCATGGCCGACGAAATCCAGGATCTTGAACAAGACCGGCCTAAGAAGCGGCGTTGCAAGAATCAAGAGCGCCCATGGACCGGGCGTTTTGCCTGCGAAAATGGCCAGGACGACGAGCGCAATGATGTCCTGGGCAATCAGGATTCCGATAGAAGTGCGGCCGTGGAAAATGCCAAGCTCGCGCTTGGCTTCAAGCATCTTCGCAGCAAGGACTGTTGAGGAGAATGACAGCGCGATGCCGACGACCAGCGCAATCATCCAATCATTGGTGAACACCAGCCGCGTGAGCGGCGTGAAGATCGCAATTGAGATGGCAAAATGCAAAAGCGCACCACCGACGACATGCGGCTCACCAATCTGCTTGAGTTTGAGTTTGAGACCGATGGTGAACAGAAGCATCAGCACGCCGAGTTTGGCGAGATAATCAAGGATCGGCCCGGTACTGGAGGGCATGCCGAAGTTTGGCCCAAGGGCATTGATAAAGAAGCCAGCAACCAAGAAGCCGACAAGCGGCGGCAGTCCGACTTTTCGCACGGCAATCCCGAAGATGAACGCCGCACTCACTGCGAAGACTTCGAACACCATTCTAACCCCCGTCCGTTCGCGGCTCCTGTCACAATGTGGCCAGCTGACCGGACTATGGCACAGCCTCGTATGCCAAAACATCTTCGGGCTTCAGTTGGTTGCAATGTCTCGGGACAAGGAAGCGAAGAACACCGGTCGGGATTAAGTGAGGTGTCAATCCAGGTCCGCGGCAAATCGCCAAAGCGGGGAGAGACTTCGTACCAGTATGTGACGCAAAGCGGGCACTGCCACGGCGTCATGCCAATTCCAAGACGTCCGCTGCGGGTCATAAGCGGAAGGTCAGCGTGGGTGGTGCGCACGTCCGCTTCCCGGCGTGTAGCGGACGAAATGAGTTGAACCGGGCATGCCGACCCAACACCGTCAGAGATTGTGCGAGACCCCTGTAACTCGCTTTGTTCGACAGAGATTTCCACGACAGGCTGCACTGTGTCCGAAAAAAAGAAAGCCCGCCAAGCGAGTTGCTTAACGGGCCTTTCTTGCATTGCCGGGACCCGCAGCCATCAGGCTGCGGGAGCGGGAGGGGCTCGCACGCCAGCGGCGGGGTCAGGACGGCCTTGCAGGCGCTCACGAAAAAAGGGGGCTCCGGAGAGCCCCCTTCAGTTTACAGGGAGGAGTAACGCCAGGCATTGCTGCCTCAGCTACAGCCGCTGGTCGCGCCGCAGGTCACGCACTTCAAGCATGTCCCGTTGCGGACCAGCGTGAAATTGCCGCAGTCGCCGCAGGGGTCGCCTTCGTAGCCCTTCAGCCGCGCTTGGCGGATCTGATCGAGCCGGTCGTCGACGTCCTCGGCGATCACGGCAAGAACGGCGGCTGCTGCCATTCCGCCGTCGCCTCGGGCGGTCGCGGCGACGCCGACCGTGCCGGTCGCCACCGCATCCGCCGTGTTCTCCTGCATCGCCTTCTCTTGCGATGCCGTCTTTTCGCCCGCGGCCTCGAGCGTGCCCGAGCTGCCGTTGCCGCGCGCCTGTCCATTGCCGCGGGCTCCACCGTTGCCCTTGGTCGGCGTCGGCGCCGCCGGTGCGGGCGGTGCCGCCGGCGCGGCCGGTTCGCTGGTCTCGGCTGCGAGCGCGGTCTCGCCGGAATTGCTGTTGGCGGGTTTGCCGCCGTTCAGCACGACCAGACGATTGCGCACAAAACCGATGCTGGTCACCCGCTTGATCTCATTGAGCGTGGCTTCCAGGTTCTCCGGGTCCGTGGTCACGGCGTCTTCGGGCAGGGCGCTTTCGTCCGCGCCGCGGCCCATGCTGTCCGGCGTCAGGTCGTCCATGGTGACGTGCGCCAGATCGTTGCGTCCGAGATAGGAGACCGCCACCTCGCGGAAGAGGTAGTCCAGCACCGAGGTCGACATCTTGATCGAGTCGTTGCCTTCGACCATGCCCGAGGGCTCGAACCGGGTGAAGGTGAAGGCCTCGACGAACTCCTCCAGCGGCACGCCGTATTGCAGGCCGATCGAAACGGCGATGGCGAAGTTGTTCATCAGCGAGCGGAAGGCGGCGCCCTCTTTGTGCATGTCGATGAAGATCTCGCCGAGCCGGCCGTCCTTGTACTCGCCGGTGCGCAGATAGACCTTGTGGCCGCCGACGATGGCCTTCTGGGTGTACCCCTTGCGCCGCTGCGGCAGCCGTTCGCGCTTGCTGCGCACGACATGCTCGACGATCTTCTCGACCACGATCTGGCTGCGCGCCGCGACCGGCGCCTCCGCCACCTCGGCCACCACCTCTTCCAGATCGTCCGCGTCCAGGAGCGCCGCCGAGAGCGGCTGCGACAGCTTGGAGCCGTCGCGATAGAGCGCGTTGGCCTTGAGCCCGAGCCGCCAGGACAGCATGTAGGCGTCCTTGCAGTCCTCGACCGTGGCTGCGTTGGGCATGTTGATGGTCTTGGAGATGGCGCCCGAGACGAAGGGCTGGGCCGCGGCCAGCATGCGAATGTGGCTCTCGACCGAAAGGAAGCGCTGGCCGATGCGGCCGCAGGGGTTGGCGCAGTCGAACACCGGCAGGTGCTCGTCCTTGAGATGCGGCGCGCCCTCGAGCGTCATGGCGCCGCAGCAATAGGTGTTCGCCGCCTCGACCGCGCTGGCGTCGAAGCCCAGGGCGCCGAGCATGTCGAAGCCGGGATCGTCGAGTTGGGCGTCGTCCAGGCCCAGCACCTCGCTGCAGAAGGTGTCGCCCAGGGTCCACTTGTTGAACACGAAGCGGATGTCGAAGGCGCTCGTCAGGTTGTTCTCCACGGTGGCCAGCACCGCGGGCGTGAAGCCCTTGGCCAGAAGCTGATCGTGATTGACGCCCGGCGCATCCTTGAGGGTGCCGTGCCCGACCGCGTAGGTGACGATGTCGGTAATCTCCTGCTCGCCGTAGCCGAGCGTGCGCAGCGCCTGGGGCACCATGCGGTTGATGATCTTGAAGTAGCCGCCGCCGGCGAGTTTCTTGAACTTGACCAGGGCAAAGTCGGGCTCGATGCCGGTGGTGTCGCAATCCATGACCAGCCCGATCGTCCCGGTCGGCGCGATCACCGTGGCCTGGGCGTTGCGATAGCCGTGCTGCTCGCCGCGCTCGAGCGCCCGGTCCCAGGCGCGCCGGGCCGCGGTGACCAGTCCCTCGTCCGGGCAGTCGTCGGCCACCAGCGCGACCGGCGGCACCGACAGTCCCTCATAGCCCTCGGTCAGGCCGTGCGCGGCGCGCCGGTGGTTGCGGACCACCCGCAGCATGTCCTCCGCGTTCTGGCCATAGGCCGGGAAGGCGCCGTGCTCCTCGGCGATCTCGGCCGAGGCGGCGTAGGCGGCACCGGTCATCAGGGCCGTGACGGCGCCGCAGATGGCCCGGCCCGCGTCGCTGTCGTAGGGGATGCCCGACGCCATCAAAAGGCCGCCGATGTTGGCGTAGCCGAGGCCCAGGGTGCGGTACTCGTAGGACAGCTCGGCGATCCTGGGAGAGGGGTACTGGGCCATCAGCACGGCGATCTCGAGCGTGAAGGTCCACAGCCGCACCGCGTGCTCGAAGGCCTCGGTCTCGAAGCCGCCGTCCTCGCGGCGGAAGGCCATCAAGTTGAGCGAGGCCAGATTGCAAGCCGTGTCGTCAAGGAACATGTACTCGGAGCACGGGTTGGAGGCGTTGATCCGGCCGCTCCGCGGGCAGGTGTGCCATTCGTTGATGGTGGTGTCGAACTGCACGCCCGGATCGGCGCAGGCCCAGGCGGCGTAGCCGATGTCGTCCCACAGCGCGCGCGCCTTGATGGTTTCGGAGACGCCCTTGTCGGTGCGCCGGTAGAGGGTCCAGTCGCCGTCGTCGTGCACCGCCTGCAGAAAGGCGTTGGTCACGCGCACCGAGTTGTTGGAGTTCTGTCCCGAGACCGTCAGATAGGCATCGGAGTCCCAGTCGGTGTCGTAGACCGGGATCTCGATGCCGGTATAGCCCTGCTTGGCGAACTGGACCGCCCGCTGGATATAGTTCTCGGGCAGCATCGCCTTGCGCGCGGCGATGACCTCTTGCTTGAGGGCCGGGTTGACCTTGGGGTTGTAGCGCTCGTCCGGGGCCACGTCGGTGCTGGCGTGACAGGCCGCCATGATCGCGTTCAGATGTCGGTTCGCCAGCCGCGAGCCGGCGACCAGCGCGGCCACCTTCTGCTCCTCGACCACCTTCCAGCTCACGAAGTCCCGGATGTCCGGATGGTCCACGTCCACCGACACCATCTTGGCCGCGCGTCTCGTGGTGCCGCCGGACTTGATCGCGCCGGCGGCCCGGTCGCCGATCTTGAGGAAGCTCATCAGCCCCGACGACTTGCCGCCGCCCGACAGCCTTTCGCCCTCGCCGCGGAGCGCCGAGAAATTGGTGCCGGTGCCGGAGCCGTATTTGAACAGGCGGGCCTCGCGCACCCAGAGGTCCATGATGCCGCCTTCGTTCACCAGGTCGTCCGCGACCGATTGAATAAAGCAGGCGTGCGGCTGGGGATGCTCGTAGGCGGTCCGGGATGCTTTCAGACGGCCGGTCCTGAAGTCGACGAAGTAGTGCCCCTGGGCCGGTCCGTCGATGCCGTAGGCCCAGTGCAGGCCGGTGTTGAACCATTGCGGCGAGTTGGGCGCGCACATCTGCCGGCACAGCATGACGCACATCTCGTCGTAGTAGGCGCGGGCATCGGCCTCGGCATCGAAGTAGCCGGCCTTCCAGCCCCAATAGGTCCAGGTGCCGGCGAGGCGATGAAAGACCTGCTTGGCGCTGGTCTCGCCGCCGGTCTTGGCGCCCTTCTTCGGCTTGGACGGCCAGAGCCAATCGGGCACGTCGTCCTCGGGCACCGGCTCCAGGTCTTCCGCGTCGGCGACGCCGGCCTTGCGGAAGTACTTCTGGGCCAGGATGTCGGACGCCACCTGGGACCAGGAGGCGGGCACGTCGAACGACTCGTTCTGAAACACGACGGAGCCGTCGGGATTGCGGATTTCACTGGCGGCCTTCCGAAACTCGATCCCCTGATAGGGATCTCGACCTTCTTCCGTGAACAACCGCGCTATCCGCATGCTGTGCCTCCTCTTGCTCTTGTTCAGTGATACCGGTCCCGTGCCCGGAACTGGGCTCGAATGTATGGCGGTTTCTATCCCCCCGCGCGCCGACCCAAGGTCGGTCGCGAATTCCCCGATTTCCTGCCGGGCGGCAGGCTTTCATTCCCCGTCTCACTCTGGGCGAACGTCGCTGGCTCCAGATCTGGTGTCTGCTAGCGAGGCCACGTCCCAGATGTTGTGAATAGTGGGCACCATATGGTGTTCGAGTCAAGAGAGAACCACAATATGTGGTTCCCAACGAGGGATCAGCCGCAAGCGATTGTGGTTCGGTCGTAAGCCCTTGATCCTATAGGAAAGTCTTCCGGCTTCTTCATGTGGCTGAATTGCCACGCCGGCGCCGCAACCTCCGCCCCGCCGCAATATTTCGCAACCAGGTCCGTAGTGGCCGTTCCGGCTCCGCGTGGCGCTTCCGGGCTTTTTGCGGAACCGCATAGGGTGCGATAACCACGCGTCGCGAAATGGGTCAACGTTTCGGACGGGCTGGACGCGCTCGGACACAGGTGCGATAGTCCGGCTGCGATTTGCACCGGGCCCGTGGCCCGCATCGTTTCCTTGACCGCCTGCGGATTGGCGACATGCCCACTTTCGGCACTTGGCTGCTCACGCGTTTGAACGGGAAGTGCGTCGGAACCGACGAGTTCGGAAACCGTTATTATGTGGAGCGCAAGCCCTCCAAGACGCTTCGGGACCGCCGCTGGGTGATCTACCCCGACAACGACAACGAGGCGTCGCGGGTGCCGCCGCGCTGGCATCGCTGGCTGCATCACATCTCGGACGACCTGCCGGGCGAGGCGGAGATTCCGACCCGGCCGTGGGAGCAGGAGCATCAGCCGAACCCGACCGGCACGGAGAACGCCTACCGGCCGCCGGGGTCCGCGCTCAAGGGGGGCCAGCGCGCCCGGGGAACCGGTGACTACGAGCCGTGGACCCCGTCCTGAATAACGGCTGCGGAGAGCTTGAGCCGTGACCCGCAACACCCTCGAGATCCTGACCGGCGGTGTCGCGCTCGTGGTGCTTGTCGCGGTATTCGCCTTCTCCTATACCAGCGACCGGCTGGCCAGGACGGTCGGTTACGATCTGATCGCGCGTTTTCAAAGGGTGGATGGGCTGGCCACCGGCAGCATGGTCCGCCTGGCGGGCATCGAAGTGGGCGAGGTGAAGAGCCAGCGTTTCGATCCGGCGACCCGGCAGGCAGTGGTGACCTTCCGCATCAACAGCGGCGTCCAGATCCCGATCGACAGCGCGGCGATGATCATCAGTCAGGGAATTCTGGGCAGCAAGTTCGTGCGCATCGAGCCCGGTGGCGAGGAGACCTATCTGGAAGACGGCGACGAGTTCGATTTCGTTCAGAACTCCGTCATTCTGGAAGACGTGCTGGAGAGGCTGATCAAGGAAGTCGAGACCACCCGGGAAAACAAGCAAAGCGGCACGACCAGCGAGTAAAGCGCCGGTAGCCGGGCGAGGGAGGAGCAATGGGACGCAGTCTGGTGGAAACCGTGATGGGCGCCGTGGTGCTGATGATCGCGGGATTCTTCCTGGTCTTTGCCTACAACACCAGCGATCTGCGCCCGGTCGAGGGCTACCCGATACTGGCCAAGTTCAATGCGGTGGACGGGCTCGAGGATGGTTCGGACGTGCGCATGGGCGGGGTCAAGGTCGGCAGCGTCACCGATGCCCGCATCGACCCGATGGACTATCGGGCGGTCGTGACCATGAGCATCCAGTCCGAGCTCAAGCTGCCGACGGACACCACGGCGTCGGTCTCCAGCGACGGGCTGTTGGGCGGCAAGTATGTGGAGCTCAAGCCGGGCAACGCGGCAGAGACGATCCCGACCGGCGGCGAGATCGGGCGGACCGAAGACGTCGTCGACATCGAAGCGCTGCTGTCCAAAGCGATCTTTCTGCTGAGCGAAGAGGTCACCAAATAGCTGCGGCGCCGAATCACGGTGACGCCCGGCCTACGGCCGCTGGGCAAACCTGGGACCCGGACAAGTACGCGCGCGACGCCGGTTTCGTGGCCGAGCTGGGCCTGCCCGTGGTCGAGCTCCTGGCGCCGCGATCGGGCGAGCGGATCCTCGATCTCGGCTGCGGCGAAGGGGCTCTGACGGCCGCGCTCGCATCGGTCGGTGCCCAGGTCGTCGCAGTCGACGCCAGTCCCGAGCAGGTGGCTGCGGCGCGGGCGCGCTTTGCGGGACGGGACGACGTGGAGCTGCTGGTGATGGACGGCGCGCGGCTCAGCTTCGACCGGCTGTTCGACGCGGTCTTCTCGAATGCCGCCCTGCACTGGATGAAGGATGCCGACGCCGTGATCGCCGGGGTGTGGCGCGCGCTCAAGCCCGGCGGTCGGTTCGTCGGCGAATTGGGCGGGGCGGGCAACATCGACGCCATCGCCGATGGGCTCAGGCTGGCCTTCGAGGCGCGCGGCCGCGACTTCGACGCCACGAATCCCTGGTATTTTCCGACCGCGGACGACTATCGACGGCGGCTCGAGAGCGCCGGCTTCCTGGTCCGCATGATCGATCTGTTTCCGCGGCCGACGCCCCTGCCCACGGGACTGCGCGCCTGGCTCGAAACCTTCGCGGGCGCCTTTCTGGAAACCCTGCCGGAGGCCGAGCGCGAAGCCATCATGGACGACGTTGCGGCCGCGGCCCGCCCGCGGCTGCGCGACGCCGCGGGCAACTGGAGCGCCGACTACGTGCGCCTGCGTTTCGCCGCGGAGAAGCCCGCATGATCCCGCGCTTGGCCGCGTCGGCCCTGTTGTTCGCGATGCTGGCCGCACCGCCCGCGCAGGCGATCAAGGGCGACCTCGTCGTGCTCGGCGGGCTCGACAAGATCACCGCCCGCATATCCAAGTTCGAGGCGCCGATCAACCAGCCGGTCCGGTTCGGCGCGCTCGAGATCATCGTGCGCAGCTGCGATCGCACGCCGCCGGAAGAACCGCCGGAAAGCGCCGCCTTCCTGGAGATCCGCGAGATCAGAGTGGACGAGGATCTGGAGGTACGCCTGTTCACCGGCTGGATGTTTGCATCCAGCCCGGCCCTGTCCGCGCTGGAGCACCCGATCTATGACGTCTGGGTGCTCGACTGCAGGATCCCCAGTACCTCGGAGTCGTCCATCCCCGACTGAAACCGGGCATGGCGGCTAAGCGCCTCGCCCAGCAGCGCACGGTATTCCTGGCGCGAGATCTCCCGTGCGCCGAACTGCTCCAAGTGGCGGGTCAGGAACTGGGTGTCCAGCAGCACATAGCCGCCCTTGATCAAGCCGGCGACCAGATAGGCGAGGGCGATCTTGCTGGCGTTGGTCACGCGGGTAAACATGCTCTCGCCGAAGAAGGCGGCGCTGATCGAGACACCGTATAGCCCGCCGACCAGGCGGCCGTCCTGCCAGCACTCCACGCTGTGGGCCCGGCCCATGGCGTGCAGATCGCCGTAGAGCCGCATGATCTCGTCGTTGATCCAGGTGTCGCTGCGGCCCGGCCGCGGTTCGGCGCAACCCTTCATGACCTCGGCAAAGGCGCTGTCGAAGCGGACTTCGAACGGGTTGTTGCGCAAGATCCGGCGCAGCCGGCGGGACATGTGGAACTCGTCCAGCGGGATCACTCCGCGCCATTCCGGGTCGACCCAGAACAGCTCCTTGTCCTGCCGGCTCTCGGCCATCGGGAACAGGCCGGCCGCGTAGGCCCGGAGCAGGATGTCAGCGTTCAGCTCGCTCATGCGTTCGTAAGTGTGCCTGCTTGCCGCGGAGGTGGACAAGACACGCGGCGCCTGCAAGAGCTGGGCACGGTGTCGTGCGCTCCCGCCTGCGGCGCCTACGGCTCGCCACCGACCAGATTCTCCAGCCAGTGGATATCATAGCTTCCGTTTATGAAGTCTGCATCGGCGACCAGGCGCTGGTGCAGCGGGATGGTGGTGTCGATGCCGCCGATCACGAACTCCTCCAGGGCGCGCCGCAGGCGCATCAGGCATTCGTTGCGGCTGGAGCCGTGCACGATCAGCTTGGCCACCAGGCTGTCATAGTAGGGCGGGATCTCGTAGCCGGCATAGAGCGCTGAATCCACCCGCACGCCCAGTCCGCCGGGGGGATGATAGTCGGTCACGCGGCCGGGCGAGGGGGCGAAGGTCTCGGGATGCTCGGCGTTGACCCGGCACTCGATGGCGTGGCCTGACAGCGCAATGTCCGGCTGCGCAAAGGACAGCGGTCGACCGTCGGCGACGCGGATCTGCTCGCGCACGATGTCGATGCCGCTGATCATCTCGCTCACAGGGTGTTCCACTTGGATGCGGGTGTTCATCTCGATGAAGAAGAACTTCCCGTCCTCGTACAGAAACTCCAGCGTGCCGGCGCCCCGATAGCCGAGCTTGCGGACCGCATCACAGGCGGCTTTTCCGATTTCCGCCCGCTGTTCGGCATTGAGCGCCGGGGAAGGCGCCTCCTCCAGGACCTTCTGGTGCGTGCGCTGGAGCGAGCAGTCCCGTTCGCCGATATGCACCACGTGGCCGTGGCTGTCGGCGATGATCTGCACCTCGATATGGCGCGGTTTGGCCAGGTACTTCTCGATGTAGACCGCGTCGTTCCCGAAATTCGCCAGCGCCTCGCGCCGCGCCGTCGCGATCGACCCCGCCAGCTCTTCGGGCGCCGAGACCACCTTCATGCCACGGCCGCCACCACCACCCGAGGCCTTGATCAGCACCGGAAAGCCGATCTCATCGGCAAGCTTGGCCGCTGCGTCGTTGTCCCTGACCGCGTCCTCGGAGCCCGGCACCACGGGAACGCCCGCGGCCTGCATGCTGGCCTTGGCCGCAACCTTGTCCCCCATGGCTTCGATGTGCCGGGGCTCGGGTCCGATGAAGACGAAGCCGTGCTCTTCGACGATGGCCGCGAAGGCCGCGTTCTCGGATAGGAAGCCGTAGCCCGGATGGATGGCATCGGCACCGGTGATGGTGGCGGCCGAGATGATCCCAGGGATATTGAGATAGCTCTCGCTCGCCGGCGGCGGGCCGATGCAGACGCTCTCGTCGGCCAGGCGCACGTGCATGGCGTCCGCATCGGCCGTCGAATGGACCGCCACGGTATGAATGCCCATCTCGCGGCAGGCGCGGTGGATGCGCAGGGCGATCTCGCCGCGGTTGGCGATCAGGACCTTGTCGAACATGTCCTGTCCGTCATTTCGCCCGTGGTCCCGCGTCCATGGCAGGGATAGAGCTCGTCCGCCGCATTGCGTCAGCGCAGGATCAACAGTACGTCGCCGTACTCGACCGGCATCTTGTCCTGCACCAGCAGCTCCGCCACCTCGCCGGCATGGGGCGCGCGGATCTCGTTGAAGGTCTTCATCGCCTCGATCAGCAGCAGGGTCTGTCCCTGGTCCACATGATCGCCGGCCTTGACGAAGGGCGGCGCACCCGGCTCGGGCGCCAAATAGACCGTGCCCACCATCGGGGAGGTGATGGCGCCAGGCTCGGCCGCCTGGTCCGGGCCGGCCGAGGGCGCCGCGCCGGGCTCGGCGGTTGCGGTCCCGGTATTCTGCACCGGCACCATGACCTCGGCTCTTTGTTTCACGACCCGGACGCGCCAGGCGTCGGTGCCGTACTCGATCTCCGACAGCCCGGTCTCTTCCAGCAGGGCCGCAAGCCGGCGTACCAGATCCTCGTCTATTTCGTTGCTGGCCATCAGTTCGCGTTCGCCTTTGCAAGGAGTTCCGCCATGGCGTCGAGCGCCAGCAGGTAGCTTTGCGCGCCGAAACCACAGATCACCCCGACCGCCGCTCGCGAGATGTGGGATCGATGTCGAAACGGCTCGCGCCGGTAGATGTTGGACAGATGCACCTCGATCACCGGCAGCTCGGCCAGCGACAGCGCATCCAGGATCGCCACCGAGGTATGGCTGTAGCCGCCAGCGTTGAGAATGATCCCGTCGCAGCTGTCGCTGGCCTCCTGAATCCAGGTCACCAGCTCGCCCTCGAGATTGCTCTGCCGGAGATCGACCGCCAGCCCCAGCGCCTGCGCGCGCGCACGGCAGGCGTCCTCGATGTCGGCCAGCGTCTCGCTGCCGTAGATCTCGGGCTCGCGGCTGCCAAGCATGTTCAGGTTGGGGCCGTTCAGGACCAGGATCGTGGTCGGCCGGCGGTCTGCAGCACTCACCTTTTCCTCGCGCCGGGTCGGTATTCGCGAGCGGGTTATAGCATGCGCCCGAGCCAGTCTCGAAATAATCTTCCCAAGGCGGCCAGTTGCCTCTATATCAACGAAGTTTCGGCGCGGGGACGGCACATGACCGAAAGAATCAGGGACTTCCTGGCGCAGGCGCGACCCGAGACGCCCTGTTTGGTGATCGACCTGGAGGTCGTGTGCGACAACTATCGGCGGCTCGCCGAGGCGTTGCCCCTGGTCGACATCTACTACGCGGTCAAGGCCAACCCGGCGCCGCAGATCCTGGAGGCTCTGACCGAGCTCGGATCCCGTTTCGACGCCGCCAGCCGGGCTGAAATCGACGCCTGTCTCGCCGCCGGCGCCGCAGCCGAGCGGCTGTCCTATGGCGGCACCATCAAGAAGCAGGCCGACATCGCCTATGCCCACGATCAAGGCGTGACTCTGTTCGCCTTCGACAGCGCGGCCGAGCTTGAAAAGCTCGCTGTGGCGGCGCCGGGGGCGCGGGTCTTTTGCCGCATCCTGATGGAGGGCGATGGCGCGGACTGGCCGTTGTCGCGCAAGTTCGGTTGCGAACCGGAGATGGCCCGCGATCTCTTGCTTCAGGCGGGCGCGATGGGGCTCGAGCCCTACGGCGTGTCCTTCCATGTCGGCTCGCAGCAGACCGACCCCGAACAATGGGACATTGCCATTGGGCGGACGGCCATGCTGTTCACCGCCCTCAACGAGGCCGGAATCGAGCTGCGCCTCGTCAACCTGGGCGGCGGTTTCCCGGCAC
>JASJBI010000050.1 GCA_030066595.1 Alphaproteobacteria bacterium
CTTTCCATCTTTGCTGTATCCGCATTTGGATTTTGCGGCTAAACAGAGCCGAACAGAGAGCGGAGTCCTGATTCGGGACCTAATATTCTATAACAATCGCCAACACGACTTCCTGGAAGAAATCTTCGACACCTACGATTCAAGACAGCTCGTCTTTGAACTCAAAAACGTGAGAGAGATCAGTCGTGAACATATCAATCAGCTCAATCGATATATGACGGACACCCTTGGTAAGTTCGGCATTCTCGTGACACGTAATGAACTTACAAAGGCAAGAAGGCAAAGCAACATAGACTTATGGTCCGGCCAAAGACGGTGCATCATTACCCTGACCGACGCAGATGTCGCTCAGATGGTCGAACTATTCGAGAGTCAACAACGCCTACCTTTGGACGTAATAAAGAAAAAATATGTAGAATTCATAAGAGCTTGCCCTTCCTAGGAGGATATTTTGAAACGCGCGGATGTCGAAAAGTTGGAAAAGATCATGGGCCAGCTCGAAGGTCTCCACAGAGAGATATCGGCGCTGGCAAGAAAGTCACCGAATGATGGTCTGAATGAATTCAAGCTCAGGTTTGTGAATTCCACTCTTGCCAATGCAAACGATTTCCTCGGCACCGATTACAGACCTTTGGATGGGTTCGACCAATTTGATGCTGACGAATTGCCCACCAACAGCGATGTGACCTTCATTCTTGCTTCTTACCTCGAAGAGATAGAACGATTACGGGCAGATAATATCAAGCGCTCGGGAGTTGCATGGACATACAACCTCTCCGACAGTGACGAATACATCCGAACTGCTCCACCGAAAAAAATTAAGGAGAAGAAGTAGTGGCCAACAAAGCACCTCAATCAATTACGCAAGAGAAGGCGAATGCGTACGATTCGTTCTATGAGGTGTTTACGCATCTATATAAAGAATTAAAGGCGCTCGGGATGAAGAAGCCATCGGATACGCTAAGCGCTAGCAAGGTCAGCATTGTAAATAGACTACTGCAGGATATTCGAGAAATAATGGAAGGAGAGCCAGAACATAAATATTTAGATCTATTGGATGATGAGTCGCTGCCACAATACAGCGATGCGATCCTCGTTCTGTCTCAATACGAAGGTGCGCTCAAGGGATTCAAAGAAAGATATTACGGTTATGATAGTATCCTTTATGAAGATAAATGGAATATTATTTAGTAACCGGTTTGCTCATGTAACCAATCCAGGAGTCAATTAAGCAAAGCGAAGAATCGTGACTATAGAGCGTGTCATGGCCATTTTGATGACGGCTGGTGCGCTAAGAAAGACGATCGACTTTGCCTTGTGACGTCTGTTGTTGGCCGCACACGTTCGATCTGAAATCGGTTTGCCGCCTCCGATAATCTGTTACAGGTTGGAGCATTTGCGAGTAGGCGCCGTCAACCGTGCGAGCTGGAACGTGCAATTGAAGGAGATGCGCAATCCCAGATTTGGCCTTTAACCGCGCTTCACGATCAGCACCGAGGGCTGAGCTCCGCGCCCCCACTCCCCTCCGCCAAGTCCCACCCCAGCTCCCCTATCCTCGCCGCGGTGTCCCACATGGCGGTGGAAGAAGGCCCCCCGCGTCGTCGTTCCAGGACTGCGCGCGGCCCTAACCGCCCCTGACCCGCCTGCCTTGGCGGCAGGCAGCCCCGCGCTCGGAGCGTCCGCCTTAGCAATTTGTGCACCATAAAAGCGCAGATTGGGGCGCACGGACCCACGGCAAAGCCCATCGGGCAGAGGGCAAGCAGATGCTGGAAGACGACCGGCCGTGACCGTGACGCAAGAGCAAAAAGGGATTGTCTTGGTTGTCATGGCCGGGCTTACCTGTGGCGCCATCGTCTGGGCCCTGTCGACCCCCATCACGGGCGTGCGTGAACCGTTCGACGCGCAGAGCCACTACTACCGGGTCGCGATATTCGTCTCCGGAATCCTGGCAGCCCTACCGGCGCCCCGCTATTGGTGGGTCGCGGTCATCGCCATCTTCCTCGGCGAGAGGCTGTACGCCTTCGCCATGCTGCCGGAAACGCGGCCTTGGCTACTGGCCAGCATTCTCATCAACCTTCTCGTTCTCACTTGGCTGCCGGCGGCCGCCGGCGCGCTGGGCACCTTTCTGGTGGCCAAGGCCGTGCGGCGACGGAAGCAGAGAGTCTCCTGAACCGCGGCGCCGGGCAGCGGCAAACGCGCCGCCACGCCCAAAAAAGAAAATCGAACCCAGTGACGGCGATCACTGCGCCGCGGCCGCTGAGCCTTTAGTCTCGCCCACAATCGGGAGAGATAGGATGACTGACGCAAACGAAATGGTGTTGAAGGTTACGGAAATCGCAGTCGGGTGTCTGGTGTGTGCCATGGGATCTCTCATCGCAGCGCCGTTCGCATTGATCTTGGCTGCGCCCTTCGTAATCGGTTGGTAACGGCGCCGTCGACGCGCGCCGCACCCCGGCCGGGGTGCCGATCACAGGCTCGATCGAGCCACCGTTCCAAGGGCTCAGAGCCACAGGAAGTGACCGACTGACCAGCCGCATCCGCCGCCGGGAGCCGGCGGACCCGCCGCGATCCGATCCACGGATCCCGTTGTCAGCGACCGACCCTCTGGAAAGCCGCACAGACGCTTACGGGTGCGCGGGCACGCGCGGATAACAACGACCTCCTTCTCACCGTTTCCGGTGGCTCCGCCACCGATCGCCGCCAGTCGACCCGTCTGAAATCACGCGCAAGCAAGAAGAGCAAGACCGCGCGAGACCAAAGTCGATGGAGGCAGACATGGCAGACAAAGCATCGGTATCGGTGGGCGCGGTTCCGCCGACCCAAAACAGATACCTGGACACCCTGATCCAAGGCAATCACTGGAACGACGACCACCCGGTCACCTTCTACTTCGAGGATAACAGCGCAGACCAACGCGCCTGGACCGAGGCCGAAAAAGACGCCTTTCGCGAGGCGCTGGCCACCTACGAGAACTACATCGATATCGAGTTCGAGGAGGTCGACAACCGCGCGGACGCGAACCTGGTCCTGACCCTCGACACCCTCGAAGACATCAATGCGACCGCCCGGTTCGAATACCCGGGGTCGGACGCGGAGTCCGTCGGCCAGTTCCCCTACGATTGGGAGCGCTGGACCGATTGGCACCTGCAGAAGGGCGGCTACGCCCACCTGTTGGTGCTCCACGAGCTGGGCCACGGTCTCGGCCTAGTGCACCCGCACCCGGACGAAGATACCGGCCTGAACGGGCTGCCGTTTCCGGGCGTCACCAGCTCGGGCGACACCGGCGACGACGGCCTGAATTCGGCCATCTACACGGTCATGTCTTACAACGACCGGGGTCAGTTCTGGGCGCCCGACAACCCGCCCAGCTCGGATTACGGCTGGGGATTCGTCGCGACGCCCATGGCCTTCGACGTGGCGGCGCTCCAGCACATCTACGGCGCCAACATGTCGTACAAGACCGGCAACGACGTCTACACGCTGCCGGATACCAATGGCGACGGCACTTACTGGTCCTTGATCTGGGATGCCGGCGGCATCGACCGTATCCGCCACACCGGATCGGCCGACGCCGTGATCGACCTGCGCGAGGCGCCGCTCACCGGCCCGAACGCCGGCGGTTATCTGTCCCAGGTCGAAGGCGTCTTCGGCGGCTTCGTGATCGCCAACGGCGTCACCATCGAATACGCCGAAGGCGGCAGCGGCGACGACATCATCACCGGCAACGCCGCGGACAACGAGATCGCCGGCAACGCGGGCAACGACGCGCTGTTCGGCCTGGCCGGCAACGACCTGATGGACGGCGGCGCCGGCAACGACCACCTGAACGGCGGTCTCGGCATCGACACCCTGGTCGGCGGCACGGGCGACGACACCTTCGTGATCGATTCCCCGTCGGACGTCCTGCACGAAGGCGTCAACGGCGGCATCGACGAGGTGGTGAGCTCGATCTCCTACACCCTCGGCGCCCATTTCGAGAATCTCAGCCTCGCCGAATCGCCGCACAACAGCATCGACGGCACCGGCAACGGCCTCGACAACAAGATCATCGGCAACAGCGACTCGAACACGCTCGAGGGTCGGGCCGGCGACGACTTCCTGAGCGGCGGCGGCGGCGGCGACCACATCGACGGCGGGACCGGCGAGGACACCATCTACGGCGGCCAAGGAAACGACTTCCTGGATGGCGGCGATGACGAATTGTTCGACTTCGCGGCGACCCGCCAGGCCGCGACTGTCGGCGCCCTGACCGCCGCGGCCGGCGGCGAGGTGGCGGCGTTGCGCATCCCGTCCGGGGACGCCAACCCCGAAGACATCGTCTTGGCCGCCCCGCCCGGCGAGCCGAGCACCGGCTTCGATGACGAGCTCCGCGGCGGGGCCGGTCATGACCTGCTGATGGGCCGTGGCGGCAACGACACACTCTTTGGCGATCACGACAAAGACATCCTGATCGGCGGCATCGGCAACGACCACCTGGACGGCGGACTGGACGACGACGCCATGACCGGCGGCCCCGGCAACGACATTTACGTCGTCAATACCCCGAATGACGTCGTCAACGAAGACGCCGACGCCGGGACGGATGGGGTGTTCAGTTCCGTGACCTACACACTGGGCGACAATGTCGAGAACCTGGCCCTGACCGGCAACGCCTTGAACGCCGTCAACGGTACCGGCAACGAACTCGACAACTGGATCATCGGCAACATCGCCAAGAACGTCCTGAACGGCATGGGCGGCGACGACGTTGTCGCCGGTTACTTTGGCGACGACATCGTCAATGGCGGCGCCGGCAACGACACGCTGTTCGGCGGTTTCGGCAACGACGAAATTGACGGCGGCCCCGGCGTCGACGAGATGCACGGCGGCTACGGCGACGACACGTTCGTTGTCGATTCCACCGACGATGTCGTGGTCGAGGAGGCCAACGCCGGCACGGACGAGGTGCTGAGTGCCGCGACCTATACGCTCGGCGATCATGTGGAGAGCCTGATCCTTACCGGCGTCGGCCACACGAACGGCACCGGCAACGCCCTCGACAACCGGGTCGTCGGCAACCCCGGCGACAATGTCCTTCAGGGCATGGGTGGGAAAGACGAGCTGAGCGGCGGCGACGGGCACGACGTCCTCGAAGGCGGCGACGACGACGATATCCTGTACGGGGAGCTCGGCGACGACGTTCTGATCGGCGGCGCCGGGAACGACTGGCTGGACGGCGGCTTCGGCCGCGACGCCATGGAGGGCGGCGGCGGCAACGACATCTATATCGTGCAGTCGAAGTACGACGTCGTGATCGAAGAGGCCAATGCCGGCATCGACGGAGTGTTCAGCTCCCAGGGCTACGCGCTCGGGCAGAATGTCGAGAATCTGACCCTCACGGGCTCCACGACCGACCATATCTGGGGCACCGGCAACAAGCTGGACAACTGGATCACCGGCAATTCGGGGAACAACCTGCTCCAGGGTCTGGCCGGCGACGACATCATCTTTGGCGCCGATGGCGACGACGTCATCAGAGGAAACCGCGGCCACGACCAACTGAACGGCGCCGACGGCAATGACGTGGTCAAGGGCGGAAGAGGCAACGATATCGTCGAAGGCGGCCTCAACGACGACGACCTAAGCGGCAATCGTGGCCATGACGAGCTGATAGGCGGCCATGGGAACGACACGCTTTCCGGCGGCCGCGGCAAAGATGTCCTGTCGGGCGGCGAGGGCGACGACGAACTCGCCGGCGGCAAGCATGGCGACGTGCTGAACGGCGGGCTCGGCAACGACCTCCTGATCGGCGGACGCGGCGCGGACCTGTTCGAGTTCTCGGGCGCCTTTGGCCAGGACACGGTGCAAGACTTCACCCCCGGCCAGGGCGACCAGCTGGTGATCAGCGGCTATGGCAGCGATCTGGACACGTTCGGCGAGCTGGCGCCGCATGTCACCGACGACGGGGTCGACACCACCGTCGACCTCACCGCCTTCGGCGGCGGCACGATCACGCTACTGGGCGTCACGGGCCTCGAGGAAAGCGACGTGGGCCTGTTCGCCTGAAGCTCCGACGGGGGCGGGGGGCTGGGGGCGTTTCCCGGCTGTGCGGTCTTGGGGGGACGCGCACCGGAAACGCCCCCGGTTGTACCGCGTCTGGTAAGGGCCGGTCGGCCGGGTCTCGATCAGCGTTCAAGATCGCCGCGCGGCGGCGCTCAGCTCGCCTGTCTTTCGGCCGTATCGGTATCCTTATCCGTATCCGTTTCCGTAGCCGCGTCCACGGTCTCGGCTTGGCCCGCCGACTGGACGATCCGCACGGCCGGCAGCCGCACGGTCACCGTGGTGCCGACGCCCACCTGGCTCTGCAGATCGAAGGAGCCGCCGTGCAGTTCGACCAGAGCCTTGGTCAGCGGCAGGCCGAGGCCGGTGCCTTCGTACTTGCGGTTGAGATGGCTCTCGATCTGCTGGAACGGGGTCAGCGCCTTGGGAATGTCCGCAAGGGGAATGCCGATGCCCGTATCCGTGACCTGGAACACGTAGCCGTTTTCGGCATGCGACCAGGCCTTGAACATCACCTGGCCGCCGCCGGGCGTGAATTTGAGCGCATTTGAGATGAGGTTGATCAGGATCTTCTTGAGCTTGGGCTCGTCGGCGCGCAGGTCCGGGGCGTTGGCCGGCACGTCCAGGACAAGCTCGACGCCTGCGGCCTCGGCCTGGCCCTTGACGATAGTCATGACGGAGCCGACCAGCTCTTCGAACTCGATGACCTTCTCGTGCAGCTCGCTCTCGCCGGCTTCGACCTTGGACAGATCCAGGATGTCGTTGATGACGTCCAGCAGATGGCGTCCCGAGACGTGGATGTCGTTGGCGTACTCGCGATGCTTGCTGCGCCCGCCCAGGCCGTGCTTCTCCTCCTTGATCAGCTCCGAGAAGCCGATGATCGCGTTCAGCGGCGTGCGCAGCTCGTGGCTCATATGGGCCAGGAACGCCGACTTGGCGTGGTTCGCCGTCTCCGCCCGCTCGCGGGCCTGGGTCAGGGAGTGGGCCAGATGTTCCAGCCTGCGGCTTTGATCCTCGAGGTATTCGTTCGACGCCAAGAGCTGCTGCTCGATCTGTCTGCGCTGGGCGTTCTCCTTCTCGAGCTGCAGCGTTCTCTTCTTCACCTGCTGCTCGAGCGAGCCATGCGCCTCTCTGAGCTCGTGCTCGGCCCGGCTCCAGCGGGCGACGATGCGCAGGGACGCCAGGCCCAGAATGGTGACGGCGATCGCGGCGGCCGAGGTGGCCGTCAGGACCGACTGCATATCCCCTTCCACGGACGCAGCGACGCCGCGGGGGATGCGGATCGGCAGAAAGGTATCCTCAAGAAAGAACCACCATCCCGCCGTGAAGCAGAACACCAACAGGACGGTAAAGGCGGCGAACAGCAGGATGTGCTTCGGCTGCATCTACAAAGCCTTTGACTTTGCTTAACTCTTCGTCGTCACGCAGGTATCGGTCGCCATTGGAAGAGGCTGTTCCAACCATCCCCCACCCTGGCCGCGCAGCCGAGCCCAAGGATTGGGCAAATACGTTAATTAAGCCTTAGCCGGTTTGGCGGATCGGACCGGGCGGCGCCAGGCTTGGCCGACCCGGCCGATCGCCGGGCGGGACGGTGGCCCGCACCCGGACGCTGACCGCGCCCCGGATCCTGATCCCCGGCGTGCCCAGAGCGCGCCGGGACCACGGCAGCACCCCGCGGCCGGGGCCCTCGATCAGCCCGGCACAGGGTCTTCCACCGCCCGTGGCGCATGCAGAATCACCACTCTCATCAGGAGGTAGAGAAGAACGGCATTCAGGAGATGCCACAGGAAATGGGTGCCCAGAGACCAGAGTTCGCAGAGCGGCATATCCGCCATGCGGGCCGTCAGCGAGCAAAGAAAGACGACGCCCGCGACGGACATGGCCTGTCCCGCGGCCGGCCTGATCCTCCAGAGCGTGATGCTGAACGCAATGAGGGTCAGAATCGCCGGGATATAGAGCGCGCCGCCCCAGAGGAACGGCGCCGGCGCGTAGGCTTCCAGATAGACCGTCGACAAGAGCAGCAGCAGGACCGTGACCAGCTTGGGCAGAGGCGGCCATGCGAGGAACAGGGTCAGGATCAGCCAGGCGTAGAGCAGAGCGAACGCCACGATCGGCACCACGTCGGCCCACTCGGTCCAGCGGTTGCCGACCGTGTGAAAGAGAAAGCTGCCCGCGCCGACGACCGCGATGGTGACGATCAATGTCTGGATCAGGCCTCTCTCGCGCGGCGGCGCGTGCCGGGAGGAGAGACGCCAGGCGGCGGCGCTCGCGATCAGAAAGGCCGCATTCGTGATCGCATTGACGGGTTCTGCGTCCAGCGCTGGGCCGATGCGCTCGCAGTAGTTGTCGACCGGGCGGCACAGCCCGAGAGAATGGGCCGCGATGACGTCTGGGCAGGCAAGCGACATCCGCTCGGCTCCCGCGGCGTGCGATCAGGCGAATGACCGGCTACCCATGATATGGGCGCCGGCACGGCCGCAATCCACCTGCCCGCCGCCACCGCGCTGGCGGCTGAACGCCTGGGGCGTGGCCATGGAGGACGCCGCGCACCAGACGCCGCACATCCACCGGGACGCCTGGCTGAGCGGCTGTTACGACGTCCGGGTGCCCGCCTCGATCCGCCGGGACGACGCCGCCCATGCGGGCTGGATCGCGTTCGGCGAGCCCGACCCCTATCCCCGCCGCAAGACCACCTCGCCGACCCGCGCGCTCTGGCCCGAAGCGGGACTGGCCGTCCTGTTCCCGGCCACCTTCTATCACCGCACCGTGCCGCACGCGGGCGCCGAGCGGCGCATCAGCCTGGCCTTCGACGTGTTAGCGGAGGGGTGAGGGGGGCGAGCGAAGTTCCCCTCGGAGCGCCCAGACAGCAAGAGCGTCACCGCCCTCACTGCCGATCCGTGACAAAGACCACATCATCATGCGTCGATGCGTGCCTATGCTCGTCAGCAGGGTGCCAGACCTGCGATCGGCAACGCGCCGGAAAACCGCCCAGACCATGCGTCCGGGGGCCACCACCTGGGTTATGGAATTGTCAACTATGCGGCTCAGAGTGTGAAAGGCCGTAAAACATTGAAATCAAAAATATATTTATCGGCCGCCCTCCTCGGCATGGCTTTGACCAGTCAAGGCGTTGCACAGGATGACCTGTTACCGCCTGACCTCAATCCAGTGCAGGCCGGTCTGGAAACCTCGGAAATCGTGGCACTGACACTGAAGATCTTCGACTCCACGAGATCCTCCAAGAGACACTACGACCATGTGGCGCCACTCGACGGCTTTACGTTTGGGCTTGGCCATTACCCGCAATCCGGCTCGGAGAAGTTCTTTGGAAGCCTGCGTGACGACAAAGACGGCAAAGCCTATGACGCCTTCTTGTTCCGCTCTCATCAGCTCTTCCGTTCGCGCGAGGACGCATGGGGTGCGCTTGCGCGGATCACAGGTCTCGGAAATGACGTTCAGCCGACCAAGGATCGGATAGAGAGCGCACTGAACCGCACGATCTTTGGTGCAGAGTTCATGAAGAGGTACCGGAAGCACTGCAAGCGGAAGTGCAAACCTGGAGAGCCCGACCTGTATCACGAGCACCAGGAGTGGCTCGTTCCGCTGCTAAAGTATGTGTTGAGAGACAGGACGCTCGTCGAGTGGCAGATCGACTATTGGCATGCGTTCCTGATTCAGCCGGCCTCACTGCAGGCGAAGCGGGCGGGCATCGACTCCGTTGCCGGAATCATCGGAGTGGCTTCCGCGAGATCGAGTGCGGGTAGCTGGGGGAAAAAGATTGTGGAGGCAGCTCAAACTGGCAAGCTTTCTCACAACGGAGTCACGTGGGATTGGAACAGGCATCCGTTCGTCGTCAATCCAACGGATGACCAGTTGATGGATTGGCGCCTGTTGGCGCGATGGCAATGGTATTGCTCCAGGAAAGGAAAGATTCGGAATAGGAGCCGGGCCTATTTCAATGAGTTCCTAGCCGATAAGTGGGTCCTTGCGACCTTTGACGGGGGTCTCTCAGGGATCAAGGACCCAGCCAACTGGGATCCATCAAACGTAAGGCCAAAATAGCGCAAACCGCTCGACGGACGCTCTAGGCGGACGCCAGGAGCTCGGGGCCCTCAAGGCGTTAACGGTTGTAACGACGGATCTGCCGACGTCAACATGACGACCCTCGCCGCCGGATCCGAAACCGCGCGTTCAGGCGGGACCACACCAACTTGCGAGCACGAGAAGTCACCGCGCGAATAAGGGACACGCCGCCGGACCATCCGACCAGCTCCGACTATCTGCAAGCAGCGTGACCAACCGCCTCACCGCCTTGGCTCGCGCCCCTACCCCAGCGCCCCCATCTTGGCCGCGGTGTCGGACATGCGGTGGGAGAAGCCCCACTCGTTGTCGTACCAGGAGAGCACCCGGCAGAGCCGCCCCGCGATCACCGGGCCCTGATCGGCCTTGCCCTATTCGAGCCCGGCCTTGCGCATGCCGTCGAGGAAATGGGGCATCGCCCGGGGCGTGTAGGGCACATAGCGCTCGATCCAGGCGATCGAGACATTGGGCTGCACCTCGCGGAGCTTGGCCATCGCCTGCGCCGTCTCCTCCGCGCGGCCGGCCTGGGCCAAACTGGCGCAGAGGATGCGGTGGGCCGCCGCGAAGCCGGGCCGTTCGCGGATCGCCTTGCGGACCCAGTCGACCGCCTCGTCATAGCGCTCGGCGTAGTAATGGCCCACCCCGGTGCCGGAATAGAAAAACGCCTTCAAGGGGTCGTGCGGGCTCATCCTGAGCGCCTCCTGGAAATGGCGGATCGCCTCCTCCGACTGGCCGTCGAAGACCAGCGCCCAGCCCATATAGCCATAGGCGGTCGCGAAGTTCGGGTTGAGATCCAGCGCGCGCATGTATTGGCGGACGGCCTCGTCGGTCTGCCGTTCGGTGAAGGCGAGATAGCCGAGCGCCAGATAGGCCCAGGGATCCTGGTCGTCCAGCCGGGCCGCGCGGTGCGCGAGTTCGGCGGCATAGTGCATATCCTGGCTCTCCGGGATCCAGCCCACATGGCCCGAGACCAAGAGGGTGAACGCGAGCAGGCTGTGCGCCGGGCCGTATTGGGGATACTTCTCGACCGCCTGCCGAAGCATGGCCACGGCCCGTTCGCTGTCCTGGGTGGTCATGCGCCCGTAATAGGACATCGCCTGGCTGACCAACTCCCAGGCACCCAGGTCCTCGGGCGAGCGCGTCTGGGCCCGCATGCCCTCGATCGCCACCAGCTTGGGCTCGATCGCCGCGGTCACGGACTGCGTGATGTCATCCTGCAGCTCGAAGATGTCCGTGAGCTCGCGGTCATAGTGCTGCCCCCAATGCTGCACGCCGCTCACCGCGTCCACGAGCTCGGCGGCGATGCGCAGACGGTTGCCCGACTTGCGCACACTGCCCTCCAGGATATAGCGCACGCCGAGCTCGCGCCGGATCTGCTTGATGTCGACGGATTTGCCCTTGTAGACGAAGGTCGAATTGCGCGCGATCACCAGGAACCAGCGCAGCCGCGAGAGGGCGGTGATGATGTCCTCGGTGATGCCGTCGCTGAAATACTCCTGCTCCGGGTCGCCCGACAGGTTGACGAAGGGCAGGACGGCGATCGACGGCTTCTTGGGCAGCGGCAGGGCAGCGGTCGGCACCCACCCCGCCGCCAACCGGACCGCGCTGTCGTCGAGCCGGACGCGGTGGATGCGGATCGTCCGGGCGATGTTCTTGACGGTCTGCTGCCCCAGGTCGTCGAAGCCGACATCCAGCTTGCCCTCGACATGGCGGTAGACGTCGCCCGAGACGCAGATTCCGCCCGGCTCGGCCAGCTCCTGGAGGCGCGCGGCCACGTTCACGCCCTCGCCGTAGATGTCGTCGCCCTCGACGATCACGTCGCCGAGATTGACGCCGACGCGGAAGACGATGCGCCGGTCCTCGGGCTCCTCGGCGTTGCGCTCGGCGATGGCGCGCTGGACCGCGACCGCGCAGGCGACCGCGTCGACCACGCTCGGGAACTCCACCAGCGCGCCGTCGCCCATCAGCTTGACCATGCGGCCGTGATGCGCGGCGATGATGGGATCGATGATCTCGGCGCGGTGCGCCTTCAGCGCCGTCAGGGTGCCTTCCTCGTCGGCCTCCATGAGCCGCGAGTAGCCCACCACGTCCGCAGCGAGTATCGCCGAGAGCCGGCGCTCCATGGCCGCTCTCCCGTCTCGACGCCGAAACCAGATGTTCCCTCTCGCGGTCGAGACTAGCGGAACGCCGGGGAAGAATCCACGCGCGGAGATAGCAGAGATCGAGGAACCGCCGCGAGGCGATGACGCCGCGATGGCGGCGCCTGCCCTCGCCCTTTTGGGGTAGGGACTACCCCAGCGCGCCCATCTTGGCCGCGGTGTCGGACATGCGGTGGGAGAAGCCCCACTCGTTGTCGTACCAGGAGAGCACCCGGCAGAGCCGCCCCTCGATCACCTGGGTCTCGGGCAGGTCGAAGGTCGAGCTGTTCGAGTTGTGGTTGAAGTCCACCGACACCAAGGGCTTGTCGTTGGTGCCCAGGATGCCCTTGAGCCGGCCGCCCGCGGCCTGGTTGATGGCGCCGTTGATCTCCTCCACCGAGGTCTCGCGCGGCGCGGTGAAGGTCAGGTCGATCAGCGAGACGTTGGGCGTCGGCACCCGGATGGCGGTGCCGTCGAGCTTGCCCGCGAGCTCGGGCAGCACCAGGCCCACGGCCCGGGCCGCGCCGGTCGAGGTCGGGATCATCGACACGCCGGCCGCCCGGGCCCGGTGCAGGTCCTTGTGCAGGGTGTCGACCGAGGGCTGGTCGCCGGTATAGGCGTGGATCGTGGTCATAAAGCCCTGCTCGATGCCGATCGCCTGGTTCAGCACATAGGCCACCGGCGCGAGGCAGTTGGTGGTGCAGGACGCGTTCGAGACCACCGCGTGGTCGGGCGCGAGCTGGTCGTCGTTGACGCCGTAGACCACGGTGAGGTCGGCGCCCGCGGCCGGGGCCGAGACGAGCACCCGCTTGGCGCCGCCGTCCAGATGCACCGAGGCCTTCTCCTTGCTGGCAAAGATGCCGGTGCACTCCATCAACACGTCGACGCCGAGCGCGCCCCAGTCGAGCTTGGCGGGGTCCCGCTCGGCGGTCACCTTGACCTTGCCGCGGCCCGCGTCGAGCCAGTCCTCGCCGGTCGTGATCTCGCCCGGAAAGGTGCCGTGCACCGAATCGTATTTCAGGAGATGCGCGTTGGTCTCGACCGGGCCGAGATCGTTGATGGCGACGAACTCCACATCCTCGCGCTGGCTCTCGGCGGCGGCGCGAAAGACCAGCCGGCCGATGCGGCCGAAACCGTTGATGGCGACACGGACTGCCATGGGGTGTTTCTCCTTTTGTTTATCTTGGGGTCCACGCGCGTGGACTCGCACCGGCCCGCTCCCCCACCCGGGCACCCAGCGCCAGTATCCTATGGGTCGCCGGGAGTGGGCGTAGGCCGGGATAGATCAATCAGAACATAGGGTTAACCGAGCCGCGCCTTGGCGGCGGCGACCACGGCCTCGGCGGTGATGTCGAAATGGTCGTAGAGCGCCTTGCCCGGCGCCGAGGCGCCGAAGCCGGACATGCCGACGAAGCCGCCCTGGGGCCCGATCCAGCGGTCCCAGCCCAGGCGCACGCCGGCCTCGACCGCGACCCGCACCGTGCCGTCGGGCAGCACGCTCTGCCGGTAGTCCTCAGGCTGGGCCGCGAACAGCTCCCAGCAGGGCATGGAGACGACGGAAGCGGGCACGCCGTCGTTCTTTAGGGCCTGTTGCGCCGCAAGCGCGAGCTGCACCTCCGAGCCGGTGGCGATCAGCGTCACCTCTAGCGCGCCCGCGGCCGGGGCCAGCACATAGGCGCCGCGCGCAGAGAGATTCTCGTCCGTATGGGACGTGCGCACCGGCGGCACGCCCTGGCGGGTCAGCGCGATCACCGAAGGGGTCCCGCGATGCTCCAGCGCCAGGGCCCAGCACTCCGCAGTCTCGATCGCGTCGGCCGGGCGGAAGACGTTCAGGTTCGGCATCGCCCGCAGGCTCGCGAGCTGCTCGACCGGCTGGTGGGTCGGGCCGTCTTCGCCCAGCCCGATGGAATCATGCGTCATGACGTAGATGACGCCCTGCCCCATCAGGGCCGAGAGCCGCATCGCCGGCCGGGCGTAGTCGGAAAAGATCAGGAAGGTGCCGCCGAAGGGGATCACGCCCTTGTGCAGGGACAGGCCGTTCATGACCGCGGCCATGCCGTGCTCGCGCACCCCGTAATAGATGTAGCGGCCCGAGAAATCGTCCCGGATGATGGGCCGGGCCGCGGCCGCCTTGGTGTTGTTCGAGCCGGTCAGGTCGGCCGAGCCGCCGATCAGCTCGGGGATCGCCTCGACCAGGACGTCGAGCGCCTTGCCGGAGGACACCCGGGTCGCCTGGCTCGGCGCATCCGCGGCCAAGCCGCGCTTGTAAGCGTCGAGCGCCGCCAGCCAGCCTGCCGGCAACGCGCCCTGCATCAACCGCTCGAATTCGGCCCGCTGGGCCGGCGCGAGCGCGCCGAGACGCTCCTGCCAGGCCGCGTGGTCCGCCGCGCCGCGGCTGCCGGCCGACCGCCAGGCCGCGAGGATATGCTCCGGCACCTCGAAGGGCGGCGCGGTCCAGCCCAGCCGTTCCCGCGCCCCGGCGATCTCGTCTGCGCCCAAGGGCGCGCCATGGGCCGCGGCGGTGCCGGCCTTGCCGGGCGCGCCGAAGGCGATGGTGGTGCGGCAGGCGATCAGCGACGGCCGCTCGCTCGTCCGGGCCTCGGCGATGGCCGCGCGGATGGCCTCGGGGTCGTGCCCATCGATCGCCTGCACGTCCCAGCCATGGGCGGCGAAGCGGGCGCATTGGTCGTCCGACACGGAGAGGTCCGTGGGGCCGTCGATCGAGATCTTGTTGTCGTCGAACAGCACGATCAGCTTGCCGAGCCCGAGATGGCCGGCCAGCGAGGCGGCCTCGTGGCTGATCCCCTCCATCAGGCAGCCGTCGCCGGCCACGACATAAGTGCAATGGTCGACCACCTCGGCCCCGAAGCGCGCGGCCAGCAGGCGCTCGGCCAGGGCCATGCCGACCCCGTTCGCGAGCCCCTGTCCCAGGGGTCCGGTGGTGGTCTCGATGCCGGCCGCGTGGCCGTATTCCGGATGGCCGGCGGTGCGCGAGCCGAGCTGGCGGAAGTTGCGCAGCTCGGTGAGGGTGATGTCCGGGTAGCCGGTCAGCCAGAGGAGCGCGTAGAGCAGCATCGAGCCGTGCCCGGCGGACAAGACGAAGCGGTCCCGGTCGGGCCAGTCCGGCCTGCCCGGGTCGTAGCGCAGGACATCCCGGAACAGCACCGTGGCCACGTCCGCCATGCCCATGGGCATGCCGGGATGGCCCGATTTGGCCGCCTCCACCGCGTCCATGGCCAGCGCGCGGATGGCGTTCGCCATCTCGGCATGGGTTGCGGTCTGGCTGTTCACGGGCTGTTCGTTCGGCACGGCGACGGGGTTCGCTGTCGGGCTTCGGGGCGCGCTCATCGCACGGGTTTCCGCGCCGCGGCCGCCGGGCCGCGGGGACAGCGGAACATGCCGTTCCGGCGCCGGGCCGTCAACCGGAGTCTTGTCGCACCCGGCGGCCGGCCCCGGGCCGGCGAATCGAATTGCGTTTTCCATCCTTGCCTGTTCGCAGGCTAGCGGAGCCGAGGCGGCGCCCTCAGCCATTTGGCGCCAGCAGGTCCCCGGTTCGGCCGCTTTCCCGCTCCCGATGACAGGTTTTCCGCCTCCGGTCCGATGCAGGCGTTGACGGCCCGCGAGCGCCGAGCGTATCTTGCCGTCTCCTGTCGCAGCCGGTGCGGGGAGCGCTGCGGCACGCCAAAAAAGCAAGATCGTTCCGGGGAGGAGCTATGTCGCGCCTGGAGGAGTCCAAGAGGCGACTGGAAGCGGCACTGGACCGGCTGGAGGCCGTGGTCGAGGGTCGCCTGAAATCGAATGGCCTCGACGCCAAGGCTCAGGAAGACCTGCACACGGCACGCGCCGACTACGCGGCCGTGAAACAGACCACGGACATGGTCCGGAGCCGTTTGGACGACACGATTCACCGACTCGAGGCGGTCCTGGAAAGCTGACGGGTATCGGCCGCAGCGGAGCGCTTTGAGCAATGGAAGACTCTTGAAAGGGGCGGAGGGGCCGGTGAAGCAAGTCGTGATCTCCATCAACGGACGGGACTATGACATCGCATGCGATGACGGGCAGGAAGACCATCTGCGCAGCCTCGCCGGCTATGTGGACAAACGGGTCGAGGAGCTGGCAGCTACGGTCGGCCAGGTCGGGGACCTCAGGCTCCTGGTCCTGACCAGCCTGTTGATCGCGGACGAGCTGCACGAATCCCGGACCCAGCAGGACGAGCGCAATCAGCGGCGCGAGCAGGAAACCGAGCACTTCCACATCCGCGAGGTCGGGGTGGCGAGCGCGCTGGACGGCATCTCCGACCGGCTGGAGACCCTGGCCGCCCGGATCGAGCGGGCTTAGGGCACCATCGCATGGGGCCGCATGCCCCGTGGCCCTAATTCATTGCAGCTTAAGGCCAGCCTACCTAGATTCACTCCTGGACGGTGCTGCGCGGTGCGTTAGGCCTAGGATTACCCTGGGGCCAACATGAACTCCTCAGGGAGCTGTCCCTGCCGGAGCCGTGGCTTCGGTATCACGGCGCCCACCTGCTTATGCAGGCCACAGAGGAACCAATATGGCCGACGGCCGTGCGGCTCCGTCCAACCGTGATGCGAGGCGGGGGACGATTTGAATTACGGCAGGGCCGAGGTCGCCATCCAGTCCGATCCCGTTCAAGAGGCCAAAACTGTTCTGCGCCAAGACGCGCTGAACCGCCGGCGCCAGCTGCGCGTGGCGGCGGATGCCGGCGCCGCGATGCGCCTGGCCGATAGCCTGCTGGCCGCCCTGACACCGGCCGCTGGGGCCGTGGTCTCGGCCTACTGGCCGATCCGGGACGAGATCGATCCGCGCCCCCTGATGGCGCGGCTGGAGGACCAGGGCTGCGTCTGCGGCCTGCCGGTGATCGCCGGCGCGGGCGAGTCCTTGCGGTTCCGCCGCTGGCGGCCAGGCGGACCGTTGGTTGCCGGACCTTTCGGCACGTCCGAGCCGCCGGCCGACGCCGACGAAATAGATCCCGAGATCTTGTTTGTGCCGCTGCTCGCCTTCGACCGGGCGGGCCATCGCCTGGGCTATGGCGGCGGCTATTACGACCGCACGCTTGCGGCCATGCGGGCGCGGCGTCGGGTCACGGCGGTCGGCCTGGCCTTTGCCGGGCAGGAGGTCCCCCGGGTGCCCCACGACCCGACCGATGCGCGGCTCGATTGGATCGCCACCGAAGACGGCGTCCTGCCCATCGCCGAAGGCTCGGGTGCGGGCGCATGAGGATCCTGTTCTGCGGCGATGTGGTGGGCCGGTCGGGGCGCGAGGCGGTGCTGACCCATCTGCCGGCCCTGCGCGAACGGCTGGAGCCGGAGTTCATCATCATCAATGGCGAGAATGCCGCCGGCGGCTTCGGCATCACCGGGGCCATCTGCCGGGCCCTCTACGAGGCCGGCGCGGACGCGATCACCGGCGGCAACCACAGCTGGGACAACCGCGAAATCCTCACTCATATCGACGGCGACCCGCGGCTGTTGAGGCCGGTCAACTACCCGGCCGGCACGCCAGGACGGGGCGAAGGCGTGTTCACCACGCGCCGGGGCCAAAAGATCCTGGTCTTCAACGTCATGACGCGGCTGTTCATGGACCCGCTGGACTGCCCCTTCGCCGCGGTGGAGACGGTGCTCAGCAAGTACCGGCTCGGCCAAGGCGTCGACGCCATTCTGCTCGACATCCACGGCGAAGCGACCTCGGAGAAGATGTCGCTCGGCCATGTGGTGGACGGGCGCGTCTCCGCCGCGGTCGGGACCCACACCCACGTGCCTACAGCGGACGCGCATATCCTCAAGGGCGGCACAGGCTACATGACGGATGTGGGCATGTGCGGCGACTACGACTCGGTCATCGGCATGGTCAAGGAGACCGCAATCCAGCGCTTCACCCGCAAGCTGCCGACCGAGCGCCTGGCGCCGGCGCTGGGAGACGGTACGCTGTGCGCGGTCCTGATCGACACGGACGACCGGACCGGGCTGGCCACGGCGATCGCGCCGATCCGGATGGGCGGTCAGCTGCAGCCGACGCTGCCGGATTGACGGCCGGGCTGTTTCCCTGCTTGCAGCCGCGCCGACCCCTGCCCTCCTAAGGGCGTGACCAAGAGCACGGAATTCGGCGAGGGATTAGCTTTCGGCGTGCTGGGGCGCCCGGGACGGGCGCGTCGCGATCCAGCCGGCCACCAGGCCGAGCGGCAGCACCGCCGCGGCCAGTTGCCAGCTCTCGGCCACCGTGGCACCGATGGCGATCGCGCTGGCGCCGATCATGGCGAGCGCCAGGACCTTGGCCCGCGTGGGGATAATCCGGTGCTGATGCCAATCCCGGAGCGCACGGCCGAGCCGGGGGTGGCTGTAGAGCCAGCTGTGGAACCGGATCGAGCTCTTGGAGAAGGCCCAGAGGGCAATCAGCAGAAACACCGTGGTGGGCATGAGCGGCACCAGCAGGCCGATCAGGCCGAGGGCGACGCAGCTCCAGCCGACCGCCAGCATGCCGTAGCGGGCGGGCCGGCAGACATAGGCCTGCGTTTCTGGCTCGTTGACGGTGCGGTCCTCCATGGCGTTAAGCTAGGGCGCCCAGCGTCAAGAGCAAGTTAAATCCGCGATCACGGACGCACCCAGGCACGTCCCACCGGGCCACGCCCAATAGGACTTGGCGCGTATGCTGATAGACCTATGCCGCGCGGATGGTCTCTAGGAAGTTGCCGACCTCGCTCTTCAGGGTCTCGGCTTCCTGGGAAAGCTTGCCGGTGGCGTCCAACACCTCCTTGGCCGAGTCGCCCGTCTCGCTGGCGGCCTGATTGACGCTGGAGATGTTGGTCGACACCTCGGTGGTTCCCTGGGACGCCTGCTGCACGTTGCGGGCGATCTCCTGGGTTGCGGCACCCTGCTCTTCCACGGCCGAGGCAATGGCGGTGGCGATCTCGCTGATCTGCTCGATCGTCCCGCCGATGCCCTTGATCGCGCCCACCGCGTCTCCGGTGACAGACTGCATGGAGCCGATCTGGCTGGCGATCTCCTCGGTCGCCTTGGCGGTCTGGTTGGCCAGGCTCTTGACCTCCGAGGCCACGACGGCGAAGCCCTTGCCGGCATCGCCGGCCCGGGCCGCCTCGATGGTGGCGTTCAGCGCCAGGAGATTGGTCTGCTCGGCGATATCCGAGATCAGGTCCACCACCTCGCCGATCTTCTGCGCCGCTTCGGCCAGGCCCTGCACCGTATTGTTGGTCCGGTTGGCCTCGGCCACGGCCTTCTTCGCGATCTCCGTCGACTGGGTGACCTGACGGCCGATCTCGTCCACCGAACCGGACATCTCCTCGGCCGCCGAGGCCACCGTCTGCACGTTGGTCGAAGCCTCTTCCGAAGCCGCCGCCACCGTGGTCGCCTGGTGGCTGGTCTGCTCGGCGGTGGCCGACATGGATTCCGCGGTGGCCCGCAACTCGGTCGACGCCGAACTCACGGCCTCGATAACACCGCCGACGGTCGATTCGAACCGGTCGGCAAGCTCGTGCATCTCCTGCTTGCGCTGTTCGGCTGCGCGCCGCTCGGCCTCTTCCTTTTCCGCCTGGGCGCGTTTCTCGGATTCGCGCCGCTCCTCTTCCAACTTGCGCTCGGCTTCGAGCTTCTCCTGCTCGGCCTTGCGTTCGGCCTCGAGCCGCTTCTGCTCGGCCAGCCGTTCGGCCTCGCGGCGCTCCTGCTCGGCCTGCTCCAGGCGCTTCATCTCGATGGTCCGCTCCTTGAACACCTCATAGGCGTTCACCACCTTGCCGATCTCGTCCTGCGAACGCACAGTCAAGGTCACGCTGGTGTCGCCCTCGGCCAGCGCGTCGAGGCCGCCGACCACTTCCTGGAGCGGCCGGACGATCATCCGCCGGGTCAACACAATGGTCAGACCGAGGGACAGGACCAAGACAACGCCGGAGATGACGATCAGCAGCATCAGCGCCGCCTTTTCGTGCGCTTCCGCGTTAAGGGCCGATTGTCCGGTGAACTCCGACAACTCGGCCAGCAACGCCTCGAGCGCATGGTCGAGGGCTTCCTCTTCCTGCTCCACCGCCTCGGCCTTCACGCTGGCCTCGGACGTGGCGCCCACGCGCAGGAGATCGATGATTTCCAGCGCGTGCGTGTCGTAGGACTTGTGCTCGCCCTCGATCTTCTTCAAAGCGGCCAGGACCCTCTCCATCTCGGCCTTGGCCTCAGGCGTATGCGCGACCTGCGCCGCGTGCGCGGCCCGCTCTTCGCCCTCCTTGATCTCCTTGTCCACCTTTGCGGCCAGTTCCTCGAAGTGATGCACCGCTTTGTCGAACGCTTCGGCCGCATGGCTGTTGTGGCCCATCTCCATGCCATAGCGAAGGGCGCGCTCGAAATTGATCGCCTGCTCGAGCTGATGCACCGTGGTCCTGGTCACCACCTCGGTCAGGGGGATGTCCTCCTCGGCGATTTCGGTGATCTCGAGGCCGATCTTCTGCATCTGGTAGATGGAGACTCCCGCCACCGTGATGAGGCCGATCAGGACGACGCCGACGAGGCCCATGAGCTTCTGTCCGACCGAACGGCCGGTGAGAGCGGACGCGAATCGGCTGGCGATCCCCGGTCCGCTGTCTTCCGGTTCGACCGATTCCTGAGCCGGGATTTCGGCGGTGATGTGATCCGGGTCTTGCATCTGTTCGAGCGTATCGTTCATTTTTCAAGTTCCGTTCTGCAGAAGGCCTAGTTCGGGACGGGCGGCGACAGGAGCAGGCGATGGTTCAGCGCCTGCACCGGCCGCGCATTGGCGCCTGCCGGCACATTCCGCGGCGAGGCGGCGACGGTTGCATAGCGCGCGGCGAGCACCGCGCCGAATGCAGCGACCCCAAGGGCCAATGATCCACGCTTACGAAATCCCCCAAACAATCCCTGTCGATGCATGTCCTTGTCCCCGTGTTGGACGAACCCGCCAAACCACGTAATTGCGAGTCGCTATCTTTCGCGCCTGATTGGCGGGGATCATTAACGAGGAAAATTAAGAATGAAATAAAATCGAGCTGTTGCGGAAGTATTAGTACTATTTATATATCTATCTATACCTTTCAATACATCGCTTTACAAAGCCGAAGCTAAAATATTCAGTGTGTAATTCAATTCTAGGTATAGGGATGCTTGGAAGGGACTGCGACACGGCACGACCACGTCCCGCGGTCTCAGGCGGCCAATCGCATGCCGATGGGACGTGATCCGTCTCTGGCCTGTTCGTGCGTGAAGGTCGCGCGGGCCGCGTCAGCAGCCGGAAGCCGGCGGCACCGGCCCTGCGAAAAGACCTGAATGGGAGTAGCCCGGCCTCCCGAAGGGACGTTGAGCGCCCTCGCTCGCGGGTGCGGGCGCGGTGTCAGGCCGCCCGTATCTCCTGCAGAAACCTCTCGACTTCCGTCCGCAGGTTTTGCGACTCCTGATTGAGCTTGCTGCTGGCGTCGAGCACCTGCTTGGCAGACGCGCCGGTCTCGCCGGCGGCCTGGTTGACGCTGGTGATGTTCGACGACACCTCGGTCGTCCCCTTGGCGGCTTCTCCCACGTTGCGCGAGATCTCCTGGGTGGCCGCGCCCTGCTGCTCGACGGCGGAGGCGATGGCCGTGGCGATCTCGTTGATCTGCTCGATGGTGCCGCCGATGCCCTTGATGGCGTCGACCGCCTCGCCGGTGACCGACTGCATCGAATTGATCTGGGCGGCGATCTCCTCGGTCGCCTTGGCGGTCTGGTTGGCCAGGCTCTTGACCTCCGAGGCCACCACCGCGAAGCCCTTGCCCGCGTCGCCCGCCCGGGCCGCCTCGATGGTGGCGTTCAAGGCCAACAGGTTGGTCTGCTCGGCGATGTCCGAGATCAGATCCACGACCTCGCCGATCTTCTGGGCCGCTTCGGCCAGGCCTTGCACCGTCTCGTTGGTCCGGTTCGCCTCGGCCACCGCTTTCTTGGCGATGTCCGTGGACTGGTTCACCTGCCGGCCGATCTCGTCGACCGAGCCGGACATCTCCTCCGCCGCCGAGGCCACCGTCTGCACGTTGGTCGAGGCCTCCTCCGAGGCGGCCGCGACGGCGGTCGCCTGACGGCTGGTCTCCTCCGCCGTCGCCGACATGGCTTCGGCCGTGGACTGCAGCTCGGTCGATGCGGAGCTCACCAGGTCCACCACTCCGGCCACACGCTCGGCCATCGCCATCTCGTCGGTGACGACCCGCCAGGTGACCATCGGTCCGAGGTAGCTGCCGTCGGGGTTTTCGATGGCGCTGATCAGCAGGTTGAGCTTTTGGTCGCCAACCTCGATCTGCGCCCGGTGGGGCATGTTCTTCGGATCGGCCAAGATCCGGCGCTGGTGCGACGGATCCTTGTGGAAGATGTCGACACAGGTGCCGACCAGCTCGTCGACCTTGCAGGGCAGGTGCTCCTCGAGCTTGCTCAAGGTCTCGATGCTGAACTTGTTGAGATAGTTGATCTCGAAGTTCTCCAGCTCGCACATCATCACGCCGATGGGCATGTTCTCGACCATCTGGGTGAGCTGCTGGGACTTGGCGTCCACCTTGACCTTCTCGGTGATCACGGTCCACGTCACCATCGGGCCCATATAGTTGCCGGCCTGGTCATGGATCGCCGATACGAGCAGGTCGAGGATCTCGGGACCGACCTGGATCTGGGCGTTGTGGGGCAGGTTGTCGGGATTGCCCAGAATGCTGCGCTGGTGTGCCGGGTTCTTGTGGAAGATGTCGATGCACTGGCCGATCAACTCCGACGCCTTGCAGGGGAGATGCTGCTCCAGCGTGGTCAGCGTTTCAGTGCTGAACTTGTTCAGGTAGTTGATCTCGAAGGTCTCGGGATCGCACATCATCACGCCGATCGGCATACCTTCGACCATCTGGGTCAGCTGCTGCGCCTTGGAATCGGACTTGACTTTCTCGGTCACCACACTCCAGGTCACCATCGGCGCGACGTAGTTGCCCTGCTCATCGGTGAGCGCGGTCACCAAGAGGTCGAGGATTTCTTCGCCGACCTCGATTTGTGCGGTGTGGGGCAGGTTGTTCGGGTCGGAGAGCAACCGGCGCTGATGCTCGGGGTTCTTGTGAAAGACGTCGATGCAGGTCCCGACCAGTTCCTCCGCCTTGATATTGAGGGCGTCCTCGAGCGGCTTGAGCGCTTCGAGGGTCGCCGGGTTGGCGTAGGTGACCCGGAAATCCTCCAAATCGCAGAGCATCACGTTGATGGGTAGATTCTCGACCATCTGCCGAAAAGCCGACAGATTGATGTCTCCAGTTGCCTCAGTCTTCTTCGGCTTCTTAAGCATTCCGTACTCTCCTTAGATCCCGGGTCCGGCCCCGTTTTCGGTTGCGTGCCGTGAATGGTCCAAAGGCCTGTGCAGCGTCCCCAACTGCCTGTGCCGACAGTCAGGCCAAGGAGCACTGTCTCTGTGGCCGCGAGACCGGGGCGCAGATCGGGACAGATCCAGATGCCGAAGAGGCTTTGACGCGCAGATTGCTGTATGCATCGCCGACCCGTAGAGCCCTGTCGCGATCGAGATCGCGGCCGTTGTTGTGATCGAGGCCGGGCTGGAAATCACCAATCACAATTCTGAAGGCAACGACTGTCTCCGGGGAGCGGCGTCACCAGCTCGGCTTCAGTATTCGGACGGGATATTGAGAGAAGTTTGGTGAAGTTTGAGTTAATTGCTTGCCAGAGCCGTGTAATGAAAAAACAGGCATAAAATTATAATTCCGAACAAGAGATATATTTTTAGTAATATGCCGGACCATAAGAGATATATGGTTGCATGTCTTATCAATAGAACAACGCATCGCACAGGATGCTCGAAGGAACCGGGACGTCGTTGTGCGAGACGATGTCGCGGGCGAAAGAAGCACCCAACATCAGACAACAGTTTCGACTCGAGTAGACCTCATGTAGGCCAGATGATCCTGTCTGCGGCCGGCACCACAACATCGGTTCGTGGACCCGGAGCTGGATGAAAGGGTGCGGTGAGTTGGCGCGCGGGAACGCCTGGCGTGATCCCGCGATCCGCTGCCGAGAGCCGAAAACCTTGATTCGTCCGCAAGGTAGGAACACGATGTAGCCGCGGGCGAGCTGGCACTGCGGCCGGGAGCAAACAGCCGTAAGGGCACCGATTAGAAGCGTCGCGAAACAGGAACGCCTGTCCGGCTAAAGAGATAGTAAGTAATCGTTAATTGATCTACTTTAGTTGATGAATTATAGTAAAAGCATACACTAAGTTACGGTTGAGGATTGCAAACATTTTATATCTTTCCGGTATATATAATATATATTACTTTAGTGATATATAATACACAATAAGGGTCATAATGCTTAATGTTTTTGCCCGCTTAGGTGGTGACGCCTATACTCTTGCGGCTGCAACCAAATCGCGCCACCCTTAGGCGTGGAAGGGGAGTGCTCACATGACATCGCTGAAGATTGCCATTGCAGACGATCACGAGGTCTTTCGGACTGGGCTCAGGCACGTCGTTAAACAACTGGCCGATGACATCGAGATCGTCGAGGCGGGCAGCTTCGACGAGGCCCTCGAGCAGTTCGGCAAAGAGGACCACCTCGACCTGATCCTGGTCGACCTATTCATGCCGGGACCCGATAGGCTTGCTGGCGTGCAGGCTCTGTGCGACCGCTTCACCGAAGTGCCGGTCGTCGTGGTGTCCATGAGCGACCGGGCATCGGATGTGCGGCAAACCATCAACCTGGGTGTTCGGGGCTACATTCCAAAGACGTCGAGCGCGGACATCATGCTCAGCGCGCTCAAGCTCATCCTGTCCGGGGGCGTATATCTGCCGCCGAACGTGTTGCAGGCGCGCAGCCTCCAGCAGGTCGGCGTCATGCCTGCGGATCTTGCGGCGGTTTCCGGCGGGGCGGTGTCCGCGTTGACCCCGCGTCAGCGCGAGGTCTTGGAGCTGGTCGGTCAAGGCAAGTCGAACAAGGAAATCGCCAACGAGTTGGGGCTCGCCGACGGTACCGTCAAGATCCATATGACCAAGATCTTCAAGACGTTGAACGTAAAGAACCGGATGCAGGCGGTGCTCGCCGTCTCGCGCAACCACGAGGAACAGGTCGCCTCGCCTTGAGTGATCGCGGCGGCGGGATCGGTCCGTCCGAGCACCGACAGCGCCTCCTGGCTTGCTATTGATGCCCCGCCTTTTGGCGGGGCATATCATGTGCGCGGGAGAGATCGGGCCGTGCGCCGGGGGACGACCGCAGGCGTGGCAATGCTCCGTCCTTGAAATATGGTAAATTCGATACAATGTACTGGGAGGTTCGCGGTAGCGTGGCTCGCCGCGCAGGGGGAAACGAAGGCCAAGGATTACCCTTCTGCCGTACGCAATTCCGGGCGACGGAACCGTATGTCGCCGATCGCAGGTCTGTCCTAGGTAACCACCTGCGATGCAGTGCCGTAAGGACCTCATTCCAAGTCCAGAGGGGCCGTCCCTTTTCGGGGCGGCCTTTCCTTTGAGCCCGAGGCCGGCCGTCACCAGCGTCACAAGCCGCCTTGGTTATCCGTTGCTTGCCGCGCGACCGAGTCTCCAAGATCCTTCGCGAGGTCCCCAAGGGAGCTCGTGAGGTCACCGAGATCGCGCCTGTCGGGCAGGTCTTCGATCGCCTGAACAAGGGCATTCGCTACTTCCCGGGTGACCCCGGCCGCATCCAGCAGTGTCCGCGCCTTGGCTTCGATCTCCGCCGCGCCAAGTGGATTTTCCGGATCCCCCTTGGCGGCCTCGACGGCCGCCTCGTCCGTCGATCCGTCGCCGTAGGCCACCCTAACTCGGGCGCCGTAGCGCCGCGGGAAGGCGGCGGTCAGGTTGGCGTCCTCTTGCAGGTCGACAAGCTTCCGCAGGCACGCGATCGGATCGGCGTCGAGCGAGGCCGGATCGAAATCCGCCAGCGTGATCTCGCTGCCGTCCAGCGCCAGGGCGACGCAGTGCTGCAGGCTGAAGCGGGCCTCATGGGCGGTCTCCGGCGCGGCGTTGTCGCAGAACTCGACGGCTTCCCGGTAAGTGGCGATCGCTACTCGGTCTATCTCCCGGCTATCGCGCCGCGCCCGCAGCGCCAGCCCGGCCTCGATCACCGGATGCGCGTGGCGGCAGGCAGGCCAGGGCTTGAAGGTCACCTCCGCGATCTGCCAGGGCCCGTCCGGCGCGGCCACGGCCGCCTCCGGATCGGCGTCCGGCGCGGCGGCGGCGAACATGCCCAGCGGACCCTCCAGGATCGCCCGCGGCCCGGGACAGCCGATGGCCGCCAGATCGGCCGAGATGACGCCCGATTGCGCGGCCCGCGCGCTGGCCAGTTGCTTGCTGAAGGTGGGCTCGATCCGGCATTGCCAGAGCCCCGCCATCTGCATGCCTGCCTGGCCCAAGGCGTCCACCATCTGCTCCCGGCTCAATTCCAGTAGCGTGCCCGCGCCGACCGCGGCGCCGAAGGCGCCGCAGGTCGCGGTCGGGTACCAGTGGGCGTAGTGGCCGGTGCCGGCGGCAGCGCCGATCCGGATGGTCGACTCATAGCCGCGCACCAGGGCGTCCAACAGGGCGGGCCCGGATGCTCCTTGCCGTTGGGCAACGGCCAGAATGGCCGGGATCACCACGTCGCCCGCATGAACGATCGAGAGCCGGTGCAGATCGTCGAGCTCCAGGATGTTGCCGAGGCTGCCGTTGACGAAGGCGGCCGTGCTCGCGTCCCGCAGTCCGGCTCCGAGGACAACGCACGGACCTGCGGGCGCGGAGAGGCCATAGCGCGCGAAGGTGCGGCCGGCCGGCGTGGTTGCGCCGATCGCCGCGCAGCCGACCCAGTCCAACAGGTGCCGTGCGGCGCGGGCGCGCGTGTCGGCGTCGATCGGCCGGGCAACGATGTTGGCCAAGCGTTCGGTCAGGGTCTCGGACATGGTTGCAGTGTTCCCGGAAAACGGTGACAGGACCAGCACCGCTATGATGCCGCCACGGTATAGCTGATAGTACTGCTATAGAATTGGTCGAAAACTCGTGCTTTCATATGATGCGCAATCGGTGCCGGGCGGCGGCGAAACTCCCCGGCTTTCCAGGGTGTTCGACGACAACAACGGCATAACGGCCGGCGCCGCCGGCAGAACCATGATCGGGGCAAGGGAGGCAATCATGAATCAGGCCGAATTCACGCGGCGGCTGTTCCTGCAGAGCGTGACCACGGCGGCCGCCGCGGGCGCAGTCGGGCTGTATCCAAGCTGGTCGGCGCGTGCGGCCGAGCCGCTGAAAATCTGGACCATCGGCATCGCCAAGGTGGGCGGCAAGGACTGGTCGGCGATGGAAGCCCAGTCGGGCGTCAAGGTGAACTATATCGCCAAGAGCGCGCGGGCCGACGAGGCCATCCAAAAGATGGTCGTCGGCGACGGCAACAAGCTCTATGACGCGATGACCGACAACGGCGGCGGCATGGAAGACGCGCTGGCCGGCCAGAAGGCCATCGTGCCGCTGGACAGCGGCCGCATTCCCAACTGGAAGAACATCCTGCCGCGCTATCTGGAGGGCGGTGCCGCGGCCGACACAATCCGGTACGAGGGCAAGCTCTACGCCGTCCCATACATCTCCAAT
>JASJBI010000051.1 GCA_030066595.1 Alphaproteobacteria bacterium
GGTTGCATGAGCTGACTGGGCTGCCGCAGGGCGAGCCGTTGTTCGACACGATCATTTCGATCAAACAGGATGCGATGGCCCAAATCGCCTCGGATGGCGAGACGGCGCTGTTCTCCGAGATCTCCGGCCGGGTGCGCAGCAATTTCCCCCTGGCCTTGATCGTCATGCCCGGGGAACGGCTCAAGCTCGAGCTGCTGTTCGACGAATCGATCATTGGCGAGGAGAGCGCGCGCATGATCCTGGTGATGGCGGAAAGGGCGATGACCGCGTTGCCCGGCCATCTTGATCGTTTGCCGTTCGACCTGCCGGTGATGACCGACGCGGAGCGCGCCGAAGCGGAAGCCGGCGATGCGTCCGATATCCGGCTGCCGGAATTCGATCTGGTTCATACGGAAATCCTCGCCCGTGTGCGGGAGGCGCCGGACGCTCCCGCGGTTGTATTCCAGGACGGGGTCTTGACCTACGGCGCGCTCGGCCGGCTATCGAAACGGCTGGCCCGCCGAATCGCGGCGCGGGGGCTGGGGCAAGGGGACCGCGTCGGCATTTTTCTTGACCGAGGCCTTGACCTTCCCGTGGCGATTCTGGGCGCCTTGCGTGCGGGATGCGCCTATGTGCCCCTGGATCCCCAATATCCGGCGGCTCGCCTCGGCCAAATGCTGGAGAACGCCAAGGCGAAGGCGCTCGTGACCGATGCCCGGCATGCCGAGACGCTGCCGCGCGGCGCGCCGCCCGTCCTGCGCATCGACGCGGACGAGGAAGCCGGTGCCGACCTGCCCACGGTCTCGCCCGACGATGCGGCCTATGTGATCTACACCTCCGGGTCCACCGGGAAACCCAAGGGCGTCGTGGTGACGCATGCCAATCTGTCGGCCTCGACCGCCGCCCGGTTTGCCTGGTACCGGGACAGACCGGACGTCTTTCTGCTGCTGTCTTCGTTTGCGTTCGACAGTTCGGTCGCGGGGATCTTCTGGACGCTTTGCGCGGGCGGCACCCTCGTTCTTCCGGCACCGGGCGCGGAGATGGAGGTGCAGCGGATCGGGGATCTTGTCGAACGGCACGCCGTGACCCACACGCTCTGCCTGCCGTCGCTCTACGAGCTGATCGTCGAATACGTCCCGCCCGGGAAGATCGAAACGCTGCGCACCGTGATCGTTGCCGGCGAGGCGATGACGCCGGCGCTGGCGACGCGTCATCGGGAAACGCGTCCGGGCGCGCGCCTCGTCAACGAATACGGACCGACCGAAGGAACCGTGTGGAGCACAGTCTTCGATCTGGCTGAACTGCCGCCCGGCGGTCCGGTTGCCATCGGCCGGGCCGTACCGGGGGCGCGAACGGTTCTGCGCGATCGGCGCGGGCGGCCGACGCCGACCGGGCTGCCGGCCGAGCTCTTGGTCGGCGGCCCGGGCGTGGCCGCCGGATATCTGGACATGTCCGCAGAAACTGAGGCGCGCTTCGTGCCGGATCCGGTGCACCCGGGACATCGGCTCTATCGCACCGGCGATCTCGTCCGGCGGCGGCACGACGGCGTGCTGGAGTACCTCGGACGCAGCGACAATCAGGTCAAGATCAGGGGATACCGGGTCGAGCTTGCGGAGATCGAGGCCGTGTTCTCCGCCCGTCCCGACATCCGCGAGGCCGCGGTTGCGCTCATCGGGATCGGCGCCCGCTCCATTCTCGCAGCCTACGTCGTCCCGCAGCCGGGCGTCGCGCCCGAGCAGCAGGAGCTCACGACCTACGCGCGCGACCGACTGCCGGAATGGATGGTGCCGGCCCGGTTCGTGCTCGTCGAGGCGCTGCCGCGGACCGCGAGCGGGAAGATCGACCGAAGGGCGTTGCCGGCCCCGGACCGCGACACCGGCGATCAGCCCTTCGTGCCGCCGTCGACGTCGATGGAAGCGGTCCTGTCTCAGATCTGGCGCCGCGTGCTTTGGCTCGACCGGGATGTCGGCGTCAACGAGGACTTCTTCGAACTCGGCGGGCACTCCCTCTTGTCGATGCGGCTGGTCAACGAGATCGAGGCGGAGCTGGATCTCAAGATCCCGATCGCCTCGTTGGGCCGTATCACCACGGTGTCCGAACAGGCCAGATTGCTGACAGAGGCGGCGCGCGGGTCCGAGACGCCGAGCGCGGAGGCCGCAGCCTCGCAAATCACTGGCGGTCCCGGTCCATTCGCCGGGTTGACGCCGGACGAGCTGCAACAGATGCATGCCTATATCGCCAGCTGGCCCGGAGAGCCCGCATTCGAGGGATCGCTGGTCAGCGTGCTGAACGCCGAGGGCAAACTGCCGCCCTTGTTCTTTTGGTTCACGAGCGGACGTCAATTCGAGAACCTGGCGATAAGCCTGGGCCCGGACCAGCCCATTTACGGTATGCGGGCGGGCAACGACGTTGTCGATCATCCGTCGGAGGATCAGCAGCTCGAAGATCAGCGTCGGGTCGCGCTAAGCCATGTCGCCGACGTGCTCAAGTTGGGTGGCGACGGCCCGTTCTATCTGGGCGGCAATTGCCAGGGAGCGACCATCGCGCTCAACGTCGCCCTCGCCTTGGCGGGGTTTCGGAAATCGGTCGCAACCGTGTTCCTCTTGGATAAGGCGCCGCCGATCAAGTACAACGGCCGCGTGGCGATCGCATATTCGGGGGACGGGTTCCTCAATCCGTATCTCCGATTTCAGCAGCCGGAACACGCGTGGCGGCAGCTCTATCGAGAGCACAGCATCGACCTGATCCCGTGCCGCTATATGGAGGCCTTCGATCCGCCGTATCTCCAGCTCCTGGGGCGGGTCATCCACAAACGAATGAAAGAAGCGCGCGAGAGCCCGCTGTCGCCCCTGCCGGCGGACGCCGTCTCGGTCGCGTGGACGGGGACCCGCCTGCCCCATGCCGTCGCGCCGGGTGCGCGCTTCACCGCCAGCGTCGGCCTACGCAACGCGAGCACGCGGATCTGGGGCAAGACGCGCGACAGCGGCATTCGACTTGTCGGGCGGTGGCACACGCCGGGCGGCGAATCGGTGCCTGGCGCGTCCTACGCAGCCGAGTTCGAAAGCCCCCTGGGGGCGGGCGAATCGCGAACGCTTTGTCTGGACATGGCCGCGCCGGATCGGGCGGGGCCATACCGGCTGGTGATCGACCTGGTCGAAGAAGGGGTCGCCTATTTTTCGCAAAGGGGCGGCGAGCCGCTGCATTTCGACATCATGGCGGATCCCGCGGCGCCCGCCACTGGGGAGAATAGCCGCGTGCCGGCGGAGACCGTGCCGCCCGGCGTTCAGGCGGCGGCCGGCAGCTTTGGCACCGGCGAGGGGGAAGAGCTCTCGGCGGACGTGCGTGCCGCGACGGGGCGAAGCAGCGGGTCTGCGGCGAAGCTGGTCGACGGCACGCCCGACGACGCAATCGCCATTTTGCGAGAGCATGGGCTGCGCATGTTGGACATCGGCAACCTCGCAGAGGCGGCCAGGGGTCTCGAGAGCTTGAAGGACCTCGACCCGGACAACGCCGAAACCTTCATCGCGCTGGGCCGCCTGCGCCAAGCGCAGCGCCGGCACCTTGAGGCGTTTCAGCTCTTTCGGCGCGCGCGCGCATTGGCGTCGGACGAAGACACGCGTCTGTTGGCGGACTGCTATCTCGAGCGCATCAACTACCCCAAACGCGTCTATCTGCGGCTGGCCGAGAAAGTCGCGCGTCGGCTCACTCGCTTGCGGATACTCCGAACAAAGGATGGGCCGCGGCGCGCAGAGCAATGACGGGGGCGGGGTCCCGCGTCCGGAACGCCAGCGCAATCGCATGCGTCGTCCCGACGTCCCACGTCCGGAACCGCCAATTCGCGGCGGAAAGGCACTCGATCTCAACCCCAGGCGAAAGCCGCGCGACGTCGAAGCGGATCGTTTCGAAAGCGAGCGCCATGCCGGCGCCGACGCCTTTGGCGAGCGCCTCCTTGAGCGTCCAGAGACGGATCATGGCGGTTTCGGCCTCTTGGGGCGTCATTGCCGCCACGGCCTCGTACTCCCGCGGCGCCAGAAACGTGCGCGCAACCGCCCGCAAATCGGGCAGGCGCGCGATGGCTTCGACGTCGACCCCCACCCTGGCGCCTTCGGCGATGGCGCAGACCACGCAGGCCTCCGTATGGGCCAAGCTGAAGTCTGCCCGCCGCGGGTTCTGCGCGGCGGCGAGGCGGAGACGTCCCCGAGGCGCCGCCTCGAATCTCCATTCGGGCGCCGGCAGGCCAAGGCGGTGTGAAAGGGCCCGTCGCAGCAATGCCCGCGCGGCAAGGGCCTGTGCCTGCCTCGCTGCGTCCTTGTAGCGCTCGATGGACCGTCGTTCTTGCAGGGGCATGATCTCGATACAGCGTCGCTGCATTTCGGTTTCAAGCGGACTGCGGATCGGCAGGACCCACAGGTCGATGCCGCAACCCCGCCGGGGCGCGTCGGACGATGGCGGGCTCATGACGCGCCCAAGGGACCTGTGAGCAGCGTATCGATCACGCGCTCCGCGGTCTGGGCCTCGGCATAGGCGTCGAAGGCTTGCTTCATGCGCGCGACAGCGTCCCTTATGGCGAACGATTCGAGCGTTTCCCGGATGTCCCCTTCGATCGTCTCGGCGTCGTCGTCCAGCCGGCCGACGCGTCCGATCCCGTGAAATGCGACCCGCGCGGCATTGCCGGGGTGATCCATCTTCGGTCTCGGGTAGGCAAGCGTAGGGGTCAACGTATCTACGGCTTCGACAATGCTGCCCGTTCCCCCGTGTGTGATCGCGAGATCCGCCGTCGAAAGCGCCTCCAGTTGTGGCGCCCAGTCAACCACTTCGACATTCGCCGGCCGCTCGGCGGGAAACTCCCCCTTGCCGTACCGACCGGCGACGAACAACAGGCGCCACGCCGGATTGCGACCGACCGCGGTCCAGAGATTTCGGACCAGTGCGCTGTCCGGCGTCACGATCGTGCCGAAGGCGGCGTAGATGAGCTTCTGCTCGGTATCGCCCCTTTCGGCCTGGAACGCATCGAGGAACTGCGAGCACTGAGAGTTTTTTCGATCGCCCGGCGGTCCGCGCGCGATCATGGGTCCCAAGTAGTGCACGTTATCGGGGGTGCGCCTGGGCAGGTCGAATTCGCGCGCCTGCAGAACGAGAAGGGGCAGCCTGTAGGACCAAGGCAACTGCCAGCGCCAGGGCGCGATCAGACGCCTGTCAAACCCCGTCGATTTCGCATGGCGCCACAGGATCGAGGCAAGATCGCCCCCCCAGCTCCCTAATCCGGCGCGCAGCAGGAACCGCCCCTTCCAGGTCCAATACCTGATCCATGTCAGCGCCACGCCGGCGCGACTGCCCGCAAAGCCCCGGCCTGGCACGACGCCTGTGTGCAAGGGCGGCGACTGCCATCCCGGCGAACCTGCGACCATCGAGGTGTAGAGCGCGGTTCGGTACCCCTGCGCGACCGCCACCATGATCTGGCCGTGCAACTCGAAATCCGCAAGAACGAGATCCGGATCCTCGGTCTTCAGGAGCTCGGCAAAGTCGCTGAGTCCCAATGTGAGGAGTCCCGCTGACAGACGTCGCTCCCGTTCCGCCCATGACCGGGTTGTGACGCCGCCGGCCAGGCGCGGAACGCGCCGGGTGAACACGCCCAGTTCGACCTCGGGGATCGGGAAGAAGCGAAATCCGGCGGCCGCAACGACGCTCCGGCTGCGCTCCGGGCTCGCATACGCGACCTCGTGACCTGTCGCCCGCAGACGCCGACCAAGCTCCACGCTGCACAGCAGCCGACCGTAGAGGCCACTGCCGATGATGAGGATAGATGCGATGTCGGCCTCCCTGGCTGCGTCGCCGCCACATGCAGCGAATCCGGACCCTCCTAACGGCGTTTTGACCTTTTGGGAATTCACAATACACTCCTGCCCGCATCCGTGTGATCGAACCGGGAGTTGTTCAAGGCATGGATTATTCTCTCATAGAGGGCCAGGACGAATTGCAGGATCGTGTGCGGGCCTTCGCGCGGGAGCAGCTCGGCGCCGATCTTGCGGCGCGCGACCGGCGCGCCGCGCAGGACCCGGAGGACTGGCTGCGCGACTGGCGCCGCTGCGGCGCGTTCGGGGTGCTCGGCTCCATCGTTCCTGTCGAGTATGGCGGGCAGGGGCGCGACGCCCTTGCGGCCGTGGCGGTCCTGGAGGCGCTGGGACAGGGATGCCCCGACAACGGGCTCACGCTTGCCATCAACGGTCAGATCTGGGCCGTGATCGAACCAATCCTCGCATTCGGGACCGAGGACCAGAAGCGCCGCTGGCTGCCGGGCCTCGCCGACGGATCCCTGGTGGGCGCGCACGGCATGACCGAACGCGAGTCCGGTTCTGACGCCTTCGCGCTGCAGACCCGCGCCGAGCGCCGTGATGGCGGATACGTGCTCAACGGGGAAAAGGTCTATGTCGGGCTCGGCCCTGCCTGCGATCTTGCGCTGGTGTTCGCGACAACCGATCCCAAGCTCGGCCGATGGGGCTTGTGCGCCTTCCTCGTCAGCGCGACAGACGATGGGTTTGAGCGCGGTCCGGCCGAGCGCAAGATGGGCCTGCGGACCACCCCGATGGGATCTCTCAGACTGACCGACTGCTTCGTTCCGGAGGATCGCCGGCTCGGTGATGAAGGCGACGGCGCGGCGATCTTCCAGCATTCGATGGAATGGGAGCGCAGCTTCATCTTCGCGAGCCATGTCGGGTCGATGGCGCGCCAGCTCGAAGACTGTGTAGCCTTCGCGCGGAAACGTAAGGTCTTCGGCCAGGCGATCGGCGACCACCAATCCGTCTCCAACCGTCTCGCGAACATGCGGCTCAGGCTCGAGACCTGCCGCTTGCTGCTCTACAAGGCGGCCTGGCTCAAGATGCGCGGGGAGCCCTGTGCGATGGAGGCGGCGATGGCAAAGCTGCACATCTCCGAAGCGTTCGTCGCCTCCAGCATGGACGCGGTCCGCATCCATGGCGGCAGAGGCTATATGGCGGACGGCGGGATCGAGCGGGACCTGCGCGACGCGATAGGCGGCGTGATCTACTCCGGCACGTCCGACATCCAGCGCCAGATCATCGCCGCAATGCTCAAGGGCGGCACGTAGCCCTATCTTGCGGCCACAGCAGGGCAGGCGAAAGACGAGGCACCGGCGGATGGCGCGCAACAAGACGACTCCCAGAAGCAGATCCTGTGCGCGCCTGCCGCATCTGCTCTAGGCCGACCAGAGCGCTCTCTGTCTTCACGGAATCTGCACCGGCCCGCTCCCTCACCCCGCCACCCCAAGGATACTGCCATGGGTGGCCGGGTGGGGGAGTGGGCCGGTGATGCCACCAAGACCGGAAACGGCCTGGGAGCGACTTGCGCTGTCCGTTGCGGCGTTCGAACCAACTCTGGGTCTCGTATAGGCCGCCCAGGGTTTGATTGAGCGGCTCGTGAGGCGAAGCCACGCCTTACCCCTTGATGTTCCACGAGAACGGCTGCCGCTTGCGCAGCCGCGGGGATTGCATCATCCTCGCTGGCCTCACATGAGGGACACGGGGACGCCCCTTTTGAGACGCACCCTGGGAGCATTTCTCGCCAGCGCTTTCGCGTCCGCCAGTCCATGGATTGTCGGCCTGGTGGCCGCTGTCTTGGCTGGCCTTGCCTCGCTCCTGTCGTTGAAGTTCTGGGCCGCTCCCTACGTCTGGATTTGTGTGTTCTGGTTGGTTGTCTGCCTGTTGCTTGCGATCCGGGTCGAGAGGTCCGCATGGCGCGTCCTCGCTCTCACCATCGCCGGCAGCCTCTTCGTCGCCGGCGGGTTCGAGTTGGCTCTGTATCTCGGTCAACCGGGCCGGGCCGTGCGCAGCGAACTGTCTTTCGAGGAGGGGGGGCCGCAGCACCGGACCGAAGCGCACGATCTTCTCGGCAGGGCCCCTCCAAAGGGCCTGCGGGCACGTTGGCGCAGATATTCCGGCGATCGCCTCATGTTCGATGTGTCCTACCGGATCAATGGCTTGGGCTTGCGCCATGTGCCCTCAAGTCGTTCGACCGCGGACCGCTGCATCCTGTTCTTTGGGGGGTCATTCACATTCGGCGACGGCGTCAACGATCAGGAAACTCTCGCCAATGTCGTCGGTCTCCGCACTGGGCGCCGGTTCCGGATTCTCAATTTCGGATATTCCGCTTATGGCCCGCATCAGATGCTCGCCATGTTGGAACGGGGAGAAACCGTGCAAGACCTCGCCTGCCGGCCGATCTATGTCTTTTATCACGGGGTTCGCCACCACGTTCATCGCGTTGCGGGTAAGGTCAGCTGGGCCTATCACGAGCCGAGATACGTCCTGAACGACGCTGGCGAAGTCGTCTATCAGGGACCGTTCTGGCGACGCGGCTCGCTCGCTGCTCAAGTGCGCAAGCAGGTCGTGAAGTCCCGCATCGTGACGCGCGTCCTTCATCGGGTAACCGACCAGGATATTGCGCTGACCGTGGCGGTGGTGGACCAAGCCAGGAACTTTGTCGAACGCCGCTTCCCGGGCGCTACCTTCCACGTGATCTTCTGGGACAAACGGGACAGCGCGCTGTCGGACAAACTGGTCGCCGGATATCAGGCCCGCGGCCTGCGGCTCCATCGCATCAGTAACATCCTTCCTGGCTATCGCGAGGCGGATCTCAGATACCGGTTGGACCCGGATGATCGCCATCCGAACGCCTTGGCATACAACCTCATCGCCGACTACATCGGCCGGGCGATCATTGCAGATTAGGGTGTGTCTCGGTGGCGGTTGTCGTGATCTGAATCGGTCGGCTTGGGGCCGCGCGGTCGCATGGCCTCAATGCTGTGGCGGTTTGAACGCTGCGGCCCGCTAGGCGCCGCCCGCACCGCGATGCCGGCGCATCGGGTCAGGGCGGCAACGCCGCGGCTGTCTGCCCAATCCTAACGCTGCCGTCCCTGCGCCGACACGGTCGGACCGGCCCTTTGCCGTGCCGAGCGCATCGGCGGATCCGATGCTGGCGCGGTTTTCCGGCGCCCTTCGGGCCCGACAAGCACGGCAAAGGCACGGTGACGCCATCAATACCGAAAACGATCCATATCCGGAATGGGCCGATCCGAACCCGGAGTAGAGCCCGCCCGGAGCCTTCGTGGCGGATCGGTTGCTGACGACCCTTGTCGGACATCGGCGATCGCTCGCTGGGTCTCCTTGATCGGCTTGGGCCTCCGCGATCGGGCCTTCGTCGTACGGGTCGGCGAGCGAGGTGCAGTTCACGCGCTGCGATGGTGCAGCCTAGGCGGATCAGAGGGCAGCCCGTGCACCCGGTGATCGAGGCGCAGATGGCTTGCTCGAGTCTGTCCCTCGACGGCGTTCAAGAAAGACGTCGGCGAGGTCTTCGCATCGGCATGCTGTCCCTATAAGGGGTATACGTTACTAAATTTATCTACCAAAGATTGCGGATTCATGCTGGCAAAGCCCAAACCCAGAGCGGTAATAGCAAGCAGATGCAAATTGCCGGTCGCGCAACATGGGGCGAACACAGGCAGCCTTGTGACTTTCTTAACCACAAATCGCGACTATCCCCGGTGTCCCAAATATCGGACGCCCCCGAGCGATCGGGCCAATAGGGGTATGACCCTTGCAGGAAGAAACGATAAGAATTCTCCTGGTTGAGGACGACGAGGATGAAGTCTTACTGGTGGCTGAGGCCATCGGCGACGCCGGCGCGACCGACATCAGCCTTGACCACGCCGATCGGCTTGAGACGGCGCTGAGCAAACTGGCCAACGAGACGTTCGATGCCGTCTTGTTGGACTTGTCCCTGCCAGATACCTCCGGCATCCAGGGCGTTGCTCCCGTCGTTGAAGCGGCGGGAAAGGCGCCCGTCATCGTCTGCACCGGGCTGAGTGACGAAAGAGTCGGCCAGGACGCCATCCGGGCCGGGGCGCAGGACTACCTCATCAAGACTCCCGAGCTCTATCGAGCCATCCCACGGATTCTTCGCTATGCGGTCGAGCGCAATCGTTTGCTGCTGGCCAAGCTCGATGATGGCAAACCTGGCAAGCGCAAGGACGGCAGAGACGGGAAAGGCCGGATCTATACGCTCTGGACGGCTCTCGGCGCGTTTGTCGTCACCGCCCTGCTGCTGGTTTCGCACTACGCCTGGCAGGACTATCGGCGCGGCATGGCCCAAGCCGAAGACGAAACCCGGCATGCCCTGGCTTTCCTGTCAGACAGGCTCGGGCGCTCGTTCGCCGAGGTCATGCTGCTCCTGGACACGGTCGACCAGGAGCTCGGCTTTGCGCAGCGGCTCTCGGTCCCGGTTCCCGAGGAGAGCCTCCAGCAGATGCTCGAAGAGACGTCTTCGCGGTTTTCCCAAATCGAGGCCGTCGCGGTCTTGACCGCCGAGGGGGAGCCGGTGCTGGAAGCCGGCCGATGGGAACACATGGCCCAGAGCATGAACCTATCCTCGCTCTTCCACCAGATGCGGTCCCAGTCGGATGCCGGTGTCGCCGTTACACCTCCGTTCAAGCATGGCGCCGACGGCGCGTGGCGCATCGCCCTTGTTCAACCGCGCTTTGGCCCGCGTGAACGCTTCAACGGGGCGATCGTCGCGGTGCTCGACCCCGCCCACTTTCGCAACAGCCTCGTCTCCGGCCCGGCCAGGCACCATGTCGGCCTGACCTTCCTGCAGGCCGGTTCGGCCGTTCTTGCGATGGAGGCGGCGGCGAACCCGCGACCGGCGCTCCCTGCGGCAGACGGAAGGATTTTCGCGAAAGACCTCATGCTCGGGCGGACCGGCACCTTTGAAGCCGGGCTGGCGGGCAGCACCGACCCCTGGATTGTGTCTTATCGCCGGCTGCCCACGGGCGGCGTGATCGTCGGCGCAGGGATCCTGAAGCAGAGCGTCATCGATGCCTGGCTCCATCGTCGCATCCCGGACGCCTTGATTGGCGGCACGCCCCTGATCGTCATCATTGCGCTTTTTGTCTATACCATCTTGCAGATCCAGCATCGGCTTCGTGCGGAGAGCGCCGCGGAAAAGGCAGAAACGTATCTGACCGATGGGATGGAGAGCCTATCGGAAGGGTTCGTTCTGTTCGACAGCGACGACCGGTTGTCTTTGTGCAATTCCCGGCTGGGCGAGATCTATCCGGACGTGGCCGACATCCTGCATAAAGGGGCACAGCGATCCGAATTACTGAGAGCTGCGGTAAAACGGGGTATGTACGCCGGCATTCGGGCGACAGGCTCCGAGCGCTGGCTCGAAGCGCGGATCCGAGAGCCGCGCCCGCTGCATAGCCATTCCGAGCACCAGTTGACGTCCGGCCGCTGGGTTCAGGTCTCCGAAAGCAGGATCCGGGACGGCGGCACCATTGCGCTCCATGTCGACATTACGGATCGCAAGCGACGGGAGGTCGCGCTGGAAGCGGCCAAGGTTGCAGCCGAGCAGGCGAGCAAGGCCAAGTCGGAGTTCCTTGCCATGATCAGCCACGAGCTGCGCACGCCCCTCAACGCAATCGTCGGCTTTTCCGATCTGATGAAAATCGAGGCCTTCGGTCCGCTCGGGGACGAGAAATACAAGGACTACGTCACAGATATCAACGCGAGTGGCGCGCACCTCTCGCAAGTCATCAACGATATTCTCGATTTGTCGAAGGCGGAAGCCGGAAAGCTGCAACTGCGCGAGGAGATATTGGACGTCCACGAGACGATCGCGACTAGCGTCCGGATCGTGCGGCAGATGGCAGGCGAGGTCGGCGTTACGCTCGAGCAAGCCAAGCAATACGAGGGCACGGCGCTTCTCGGCGATGCCCGCGCGCTCAAGCAGATTCTGTTCAACCTGCTGTCCAACGCGATCAAGTTCTCGCCCGACGGCGGTCACGTCGCAATACGCTTGACGCTCGATGGTTCTGGCGACCTGTGCCTGTCGGTCGCCGACGAAGGGATCGGCATCGCAGCAGAGGATATACCGCGGGTGCTGGCGCCCTTCCAACAGGTGGATAGCGAACTCAGCCGGCAATTTGAAGGAACCGGCCTGGGACTGCCCTTGGTAAAGCACTTGGCCGAAATGCACGGCGGTGCCCTGGAGATCCAGAGCACCCTCGGTGTGGGAACCACTGTTTCCGTGCGCTTCCCCGCAGACCGCGTCAATCCCAGCTCGGCCGCCGCTTGATCAATGTCGGTCCAGTCCTCCATTCGCACGGGCATGAGATGACGGACACCCCGGTGGAAAGCGACGCTCGGGTCCCATCGCACGGACAGGCGACGGAGCAGTGAAGACCCGGCGCGATGAATGTCCGCTCTTTGCTAGAACGGGAAGTCCGGGCGAACCATGCTGAGCAGAGATACGAGCCGCCTTGCGTCGGAGACCAACGTGATGCGCGCGGCTTTCTGTCTGGCCGCAATGCGGGTTCACGACCGCGCAAATCCGATAACGTGGTTGCCGCTCCGAAGGGTCAATAACTCCGTTAGGCGGCGGGCTGGGCCATAGGGCCGGCGGTGCCCGCTATGACGCGGTCGGCAGGCAGCCTGATCTTCACGATGGTACCGACCCCGACCTCGCTCTCGATGTTGACATCGCCGCCATGAAGCCGGATCAGGCCCCGCGCAATCGGCAGACCGAGGCCAGCGCCGTGATTATGGCGGGTATCCGCAGGCTCCTCCTGCTCGAATGGAATGAGGATTGCCTCGATGCGATCTTCCGGAATGCCGCCGCCCGTGTCGGACACCGTGATGACGACGTCTCCTGCCTCGCTGCGTTCGACCGAGACGGCGATCACACCGTCGGGCGGGCAGAACTTCACCGCGTTGTCGACGATGTTTTCGATCGCTTGTGTGATCTGCCCGACATCAGCGCGTAACTTGGGCGATTCGGCGCAAATGGAGACACCGACGGCGATACGCTTTTCCGCTGTCGTCTTGGCGTATTTCTGGATCGTTCGCGATATCAGATCGGCCAGCTCAAGCTCCTCTTCCACAATGTCCAGGTTTTCCTGAAAGAGCAGGGACATCTCAATGGTCTGTTCCACGATACGCAGAAGGCTCGATGCGGACTCGATGACATGGTCGGCATAGGCCTTGTACTGCTCGGCGCCCAAGGGCCCGAACAGCTCCTGACGCATTGCATCGGTGAAGCCGATGATGGCATTGAGCGGCGTCCGCAGCTCGTGGCTCATATTGGATAGGAATTTGGTCTTTGCCAAAGCCTCCGCATCCGCAAGGGCGGCGCTGCGTGCCAGTTTTGCGGACCGGTGCTGGTTCAGCAGAGGTTCGGTGATGTCTTCGCACGTGGTTACCGAGCGGCCGCCCGCGATTGGCTTGTGATTGACTGCAATCGTACGTCCGTCCTTCAGCCGTTGTTGATAGGTCGACAGCCGCGGCGACGATGCCTGTAGCAGACGCTCTGCCAGGATCCGCTCGGCGTCCTCGCGGCTGTAGTTGCCCAACGAGACGCTGTACCTGAGGATGTCATCCAAGCTCATTCCGGTATGCATGACCGCCGGAGAGAAGCCGTAAATCTCAAGATACTTGGCGTTGTAGGCGATCAGCCGTTTGCTGGCATCGAACATGGCAATGCCATGCTTGGTATGGTCCATCGCCAGTTGCAGGAGCGTGCGTTGCTCCTCCAGGCTCCGCATCGTTTCTTCGAGCTCGGCCTGACGTAGCCGCAAGGCATTGTTCCTCTCTACATTGGCCAGGGCGAATCGGATGGTGCGCGACAACGTAGTCGCGGACAGATCGCTCTTGGATATGAAGTCGCTCGCGCCGACACTGGAGGCCTTCGCATCGATGGAGGGATCGTCCGACCCGGTCAGGAGAATCAGCGGGACGCGCGGGGCGGCCCGGGACGCGGCCTGAATAAACTCGATTCCATTGCGCGCGCCGATCAGATAGTCGACGAAACAAACATCGAACGCCTTGTCCCGCACCTTGGCCAAGGCCTTGTCGAAATCTGGCTCCCAGTGGACTGCACAGCTGAAATGCGGAATAGCCGTAAGATGGGATTGGACGAGAAGGACGTAGTCCTCGTCGTCGTCGACCACGAGGCAGTTAACTTGTGGCCTTTTCCGTCCAGCACGTACCATGGTCGGTTCTAACCGTTCGAGCTCAGGACAATCCCATGGCGAGGAATCTCCAGTCTCAGCGCGCGCAGAGCGCCCAGCTGAGCACTGAATGAGCCAGGACCGTGTTTTGCATAAAGGTGTTTCTATTTGGTAAAGATTGGTCGATATCTAATAGTCTCCCCAGTTTATATTCCCCATGTCTTGTAGTTATTTCTACTCGTGCAGATGGTGGCTCCAACGGGCCTAAGCCACATCGGTTGCCAAGGATGCGCCAGCTTCTGAGCGGCGGAGGCGTCGGCGCCGTCACCGAGCAGTGATGCGCCCCCAGAAAGTGGCCCCGATTGACAGTGGGGATTCGACTTGATCTGCGCTCTGGCAAGCGACGAGAAGACCAGCCGCAAAAGCCAGGCAGCAGGTCGGATTGTCGGGGCGCATTGGAAGGTGGAGGTTGCCTCTTCGTTGATACGCAATGATTCTTCACTTTCGTCGTCACGCAGTTCCGGTTCTGGCTAAACCGAAACCTTTTCACCGCGCCGTGGTAACGACCGCTCTTGGTCCCTGAACGGAAGGACAGGCCCTGACTTTCCGAGTTCCGCCGCAAGGCGGACGGGATTGGCGGGCGCCCGCGAGGGCCCGAAGCCGCCCTCGGACCGGGCAAGCGCGCGATCGCGGAAGGCCACGCATCGATGGCCGCCATCCAAGCGCGCACGACCGTCCGCGTCGCGCCGGGCCCGAGCGCCGCGTGGAGCCTGAGGCGGTTCGGCGGGAAGACGGGTGGCTCGCCGAGCCCGCTGCCAAGCACGGATCCGTCGAGGTCGCCGTTACCGCGACGGCACGTCGGCCGCTCTTTGGTCCGGCGCGATCGCGCCGCCCGGTCGGAACATCTGTGCGAGGTGAATCACGAGTGGAAACAGAAACATCGGCATTTGAGAGATGGCGACATAGATGGCGAAGTCATGGCCGGCGGCTGTGCCGATGAGGGCGTAGGTCAGGCCCACGTTTCGGTGAACGCTCAGGATCGTTGCTGCGATCGTGAGATCCCGACCCATCGACCAGAACAGGGCGATCGTACCGACCACCGTTGCCAGCGCGAATCCGATGGTGATCGACAGGAAGATCAGCACGCGTTCTGGATCGGTCTCGATCTTCTCCCCCACGCCGTCCATGATGCCGATCGCAAACGTCAGAAGCGCTGCGACCGCGCCGACGCGCAGGGCCAGGAAGATCGTCGGCGCGCGGGGCTCCGGCAGCTTTCTGACGAACCGATTGATCATGACTGACAGCAAGAGCGGGACGAGCAGGAAAATCGCGACGCGGGACACGTACTGCGACATCGAGATGCTCAAGCCGCCGCCTTCCAAGCTCTCACCAAACATGAGGAGGGTCACCGGCATCAGGAAAGTCGACAGGACCATGCCGTTGATCGGCAGGCGGCTGTTGAGCTTTAGGAGGTGCGCAATCGTCGGCGCCGCAAACACGGTCCCGGACACGGCTGTTGCCAGCACCATCAGGTGCAGATCAGGCGCCAAATCGACCGCCCAGCCAATAAGAACGACCAGCAAGGGAATGAAGGCCATCTGCCACAGCATGATGCCCCAAACCGCCGGATCGGGCTTGGTCAGGATTGCCATCGGCCGATCCGTGACCAGGGAGAGAGAGAACGTCAAGAGCAGGAACAGCGCAGGAAAGATGAGTGGTGCCGCGAGGGCCGAGACTTGGGGAAACACCACGCCCGCACAGACGGCCAGCGCCAGGATCGCGGGCACCGTTGCATCGGACATTTTCCTCAGCAGGTCTTGCATGGCCTGGTCCGCTCTCCCGTCAAGAAAGGCGCCTTGCAGAATTCGTAGTTGTGTCGCTTGAGACTTAATAAACGATTAGTAAAACGATAACATTGTCTTGAATGTATACGGTCAATATTAATCCACTGTTAATGATAGAGATAATTCCTTCATTTCATCTGACTCTATGTTTGACGATAGGCCTACTCTGAGGACGGACTCCCGCAGAATGGAAGTTGAGCTCGGGATTTCGCGTTCACGATCGCTGTCGCCCCATCTGCACTGCTTCATCGCTCCCGGCAGGCGAGCGATGGCAGATATCCATGGTGTATGCGCCGGGCGATTCTCGGTCTCAGACGGCGATCCTGTTTGCCAAGGCGGTCGATAGGGCGACCTGTGCTGATCTCGGGATCGTCGTCCACGCCGCCGGATCGCGTTTCGCCGGCCATGAAATCCGGCAGGCCGTCCAAGCTGGACAGGCGCAGATCGGAGAGCGGCTTATGTCCGCCCTCTCAAACGTACATCCGATTCTTGGGATCGACGCGGTCCCGATTCTGGCCGGCAGCGTCAACGCGGTGTGGCGCCTCCAACAATCCGCGAAGCCGGCCATCGACAAGCTGTTGGCGGAATGGAGTTTCGTCATTCTCCATGCGGCGCCATGGACAACCCAGGGGCTGTATGCTGACAAGCCCATCACCGTGGTCGACGACAGGCGCGGTATGAAGCGCCGCGCCGACAATCCCTCTCCGTCGCGCGAGCCGCCGCCGCACTCCTCCCGTTCACGGGCCGGATGCACTTTCCCCCGTGGATGCTCTCAGGGATCGCTCTCCCTGTCCCCACCGGGCGCCCGGACGCACGGTCCACGTTTACCAAATCTTTGCAGCCTGTCCGCCAAACTCCGGCCAAACCATTGTTCGGGCGAAGATAATGGACGGTGCAACGGTCGAAGACGGGCCTATCCGGTCGCCACGCCCGACGAGTTCATCGTCGGCGATCTGCAATCTGGTCGACTTCCTGGAAGGCGCGGACGCCGGTCTCGCGCTGTTCAGTTCGAGCTGGGCGCTGATCACCTGCAATGCCCGCTACGGGGAGTTGTTCGGCTATCAGCCGAGCGATGTGCGTCCGGGCACGCCGCTCAACGACTTGATCCGGATCAAGCTCGAGCGGTCCGACACGAGTCCCGGCGACATCCAAAAACGCATTGCCCACGCAGCGCGATGCCTCCAGCCCGGAAAGGTTCACAGGTTCAGGTTTCGCACCTCGAGCGGGCGCGAATTGGCGATCACGCGCAATTGCCTGGAGAACGGCACGCTGGTCGAAACCGTTCGAGAGTTGGACGAGGTCGACGGTTCGGGGAGCTTTGATTCAGGCGTCGAGCAGCTCGCGGAAATGGCCCGCGAGCGCATGACTCATGCGCTCGAGGGGATGGCAGATGGCTTCGCGCTCTATGACGCCGCCGACCGTCTGGTCATCTACAACCGCAAGTACGTCGAGCTCAACCCGCACATCGCCGATCTCATTGCGCCCGGCGCATCCTTCGGAGAAATGCTGCGCGAAGGTGTAAACCGCGGCGGGTTCAATACCGGGTCCATGTCCAAGGATGAATTCCTCGCCTGGCGCATGAAGCAGCACAGCGAACCCGATGCACCTTATGACGTGCAGCTGGCGGACGGCCGCTGGGTTCGCGTCCACGAGAAACGCACCGATGATGGCGGAATCGTCGGAATTCGCTCGGACATCACCGAGTTGAAGCGGCGCGAAACCGACATCCTGCAGATGACGCAAGAGTTGCGCCGCAAGAACATCCAGTTCGATACGGCGCTCAATAACATGATCCAGGGTCTGTGCATGTTCGACGACGAACAGACGCTGTTGGTGTGCAATCGGCGATATCTCGACATGTATGGCTTCGATCCCGAAATCGTGAAGCCTGGCATCAAGCTACGAGAGATCATGCAGTACAGCGTCTCGATCGGGAACTACACCGACGAGGACGCCGCACGCGCCATCGCCGAGCGGCCGGATCACGCAAAGCTTCGCGAACGGGCAACCTTGAAACAGCACTTGCGTGACGGGCGTGTGATCGCCGTCATGCATGAGCCGATGCCGAATGGCGGCTCGATCGCGACCTATCAGGATATCACCGATCTTGAGCGCCATGAGGAACGCCTCCGCGAATACACGCGCAAGCTCGAAATCTCCAACCGCGAGCTGCAGGACTTCGCCTACGTCGCCTCCCACGACCTGCAGGAACCGCTTCGCAAGATCGAGGCGTTCGGCGGCCGCTTATGCGAGAAATATGCCGACGACCTGCCGGAGGAAGCAGGCGTCTTCGTGGACAGGATGCGGCACGCCGCGGATCGAATGCGGCTGCTGATCGATGATCTGCTCAACTTCTCGCGGGTCACGACGAATGCCCAGCCATTCGTGCAGACCGATCTGAGGACGGTCATCGACGGCGTCATTTCGGATCTGCAGATCAGGATCGAAGAGACTGGCGCGGATATCGTCATCGGTGACCTGCCGACGATCGACGCCGACGCAATGCAGATGCGCCAGCTTTTTCAGAATCTGATCGGCAACGCCCTCAAATTCTCCAAGCCGGATCGCAAACCGATTGTTCGTGTCGAAGGGACAATCGTTTTGGCATCCTCGCCGTCGTCGCGCACGGATCTCTGCCGCCTGACGGTCGCCGACAACGGGATCGGCTTCGACAACAAATACAAGGACCAGATCTTCACGATCTTCCAGCGTCTCCATGGGCGCGGCGAATACGAAGGCACCGGAATTGGCCTTGCGACCTGTCGAAAGATTGTCGAGCGGCATGGTGGAGAGATTGTTGCGGATGGGCGTCTGGACGAAGGCACCACGTTCACCGTCACGCTACCGGTCGCACAGGGCTAGCCGCGCAACGGGAGAGTCATCGATATGCACAATGCAATCACAATTCTTGTCGCCGACGATGACGTGGATGATCGGCTGTTGATCCAAGATGCGTTCAATGAAAACAGCGTTTCGAATCCGCTGGTCTTTGTGAACGATGGTGAAGAATTGCTGGATTACTTGCACCGCCGCGGGTCATACGAACATCTCCGAGATACGCCCTTGCCTGGCGTCGTCCTGCTGGATCTGAATATGCCCAAGAAGGATGGCCGCACGGCGCTCAAGGAAATAAAGGCTGACGAGACCCTGCGGCGCATTCCCATCGTCGTCCTGACGACGTCCAAGACCGAGGAGGATATCGTGCGGACCTATGGTCTTGGCGTCAGTTCGTTCATTACCAAGCCGGTCACGTTCCAGGGGCTTTGCGACGTGGTGAAGGCCTTGAGCCACTATTGGTTCGAAATCGTAGCCCTCCCGCCGGAGTGTCGCTCGGCGGCCCGAAAGCACGCCCTGGGCGCCGCGGGCAAGTAAATCCACGGTCCCGGCGCGGGAAAACCGTCAGCCTTCAGCACAGGTTTTTGCGGCGCGCATGTTCAATGCGCGCCACTTATCTGAATGTCCTGGATTTAGTTTTTCTTTAAATCTTTGGGGCAATATTCAGCAACATTCATTTTCTATCACTTTCGTACTATAGAAAGCTGCCTAATACTTGGGTTTTGCATCATGCGTAATGAAAAAGTTCGCGTCCTTTTGGTGGAGGACGATGAGGACGATTACCGTCTGACGCGTGATGCCGTCGAATCGATCGGCGAGGCGCATTCCGAAATCGTTTGGTGCTCCGGCTTCGACGAAGCGCGCGATGCGCTGACGGAGCAGAGCTTCGATGTCGCGCTAATCTCCGATCGGATCGGGCCCAAAACGGGCATCGAGTTCCTCAAGGCGGCCAAGGCCGACGGCTTTGACGCGCCGGCAATACTGCTGACCGACCATCAAGACCGAGAAATGGAGACCGCCGCCGGGGAGGCGGGCGTCTTCGACCAACTCGACAAGGCCGAACTTGCCCCGGCGGTGGTTGAGCGCGCCATTCGCATCGCCCGCGCGAATGCAGCCACACCACGCGCGCCGGCTGAGCGGACCGTCGCGGATCGGCGGTTCCTGCCGCGGGCCAATCCCGGACGTCGCGCTGGCGATACCAACACCGCCGGCGGAATCGGCGTTGCCAATGAGCTTAGTGACGCGGAGGCCGAAGCGCGGCCGCTGCTTCATCTCTTCCTTATCTTGCTCTTCTCGATTGCCGGTCTGGGCCTCATCTGGTTCGGAAATGCGCGATTTGCACCACTGCTCTTCGACGTTGCCGCCGTGGAGCAAGTCGCCGCGACCCTCGCATCCGGCTCCAACTACGCGACGTTCGATCTGAACATCAACAGCCGAGCGCTGCGTCGCGCTCATATCGCCAATTTGACGGAAACCCCGGACGTCGCCGTCATGGGCGCGAGCCACTGGCAGGAAGCGCACGCCAGCTTGGTCCCCGGAAGGTATTTCTATAACGCCCACGTCCACCGCGACTATTACGAGGACATGCTGGCGGTCGTCGAAATGTTCGTCAGCAACAATCGCCTTCCCAAGCAGCTGATCATTACGATCCGTGACAATTTGTTTACGCCGGTCGCCGACCGGACCGATTTCTTGTGGATGCCCGCGATCCCGGATTATCGCGAGATGGCCAAGCGCCTTAAGCTGCCAACGCATCCTTGGGCGGAGACCATCCCGTTGCCGCAGATCCGCGAAGGTTTCTCGCTGGCGAACCTTCATGCGAACGCCAAGCGCTGGTTTGGGGCATGGGTTCGCCCGCACGAGACCAACGTCGGAAAGCTCGAGACGCTCGACATCCTGCTGGCGGATGGCTCGATCAGTTGGTCAAGACGGCACGATATGCTCTTCACGCCGGCCTCCGCACGGGAGAAAGCGCTCAGCTTCGCCGATCAACGCCGCAACGACCCGCCCCGGATCGATCCGGACGGCATAGTCGCCATCGACCGACTGTTGGCATTCCTTCGGGATCGTGACGTCGAGGTGATCCTGGCCCATCCGCCGTTCAACCCGATCTTCTACGACACGCTCCAGGGCTCGCCCTACATGGAGGGCCTTGAACGGGTCAAGGCGCTCACGCGCAACCTAGCTAAGAAATACCGCCTGCACATCATCGGAAGCTTCAACCCGCACGACCTGGGCTGCGGCGCCGAACTGTACATCGATGCCGAACACGCGAATCCGAAGTGCTTGCAGAAGATCCTCGACCAGTATGTCGCTTTGGATTTGTCGGTCCGATCCTCATCCGCTCCCGTCAATTGAATCGCGTAAGGCTCGAGAAGGTCGGATCAAATGATCTTCAACTCGTTTGAATTTCTGTTTCTTTTCTTCCCGGCGGCCTATCTCGGGTTCTTGCTGATCCACCGGGTCGGCGGCTGGCGGGCCGTCTATCCATATCTGGCGGCGGTCTCCCTGGCGTTCTATGCACACTGGAGCCTGCTGCTGGTCGCCGTACTGGCCGCATCGGTGGTTTGCAACTATGCCGTCGCCAGCGCGTTGATCGAGCTGCGTGAGACGCGGTGGCTCGCGAAAATCATGCTTCTGGTGTCGGTTGCGGCCAACGTCGCGGCGCTTGGGTACTTCAAGTACACCAATTTCTTTATTGACACCGTAAATGCCGTCGCCGGTACGGGGATTGATCATTTGGACCTGATCCTTCCGGTCGGCATCTCGTTCTATACCTTTATCCAGATCGGGTTTCTTATTGAGGCATATAACGGAACGGCGGAGCGGCCGACCTTCGACCGTTATGCCTTGTTTGCGACGTTCTTCCCATGCGTCACGGCCGGGCCTCTCGTTCTGCAGGGCGAGATGTTCGGTCAAATGGGGGATCGCGATGATCGCGCCTTCTCGCCGTGGCGCATCATGGTTGGCACCACGATCTTCTGTTTCGGCCTTTTCAAGAAGGTCGTCTTTGCCGATACGATCGCGCCATACGCCGACCAGGTGTTTAACGGCGTGGCGGCCGGCGCGGGCGTTGACGCCCTGACCGGCTGGGTCGGCGCCCTCTGCTACACGCTCCAGCTCTACTTCGATTTCTCGGGATACTGCGACATGGCGGTGGGCCTCGGATATCTGTTCGGCATCAAGCTACCGCTCAACTTCAACTCTCCGCTGAAGGCGACCAGCATCTCCGATTTCTGGCGCCGCTGGCACATCACGATGACGCGGTTCTTCACCAATTTCTTGTTCACCCCGATGGCGATGAAGAACACGCGGACGGCAGTGGCCAACGGGCACGGACCCGTCCGACGCTATCTCGCTGCGGCGGCTTGGCCGATAACCTTCACCTTCTTGGTGGCCGGCATATGGCACGGCGCCGGCTGGACGATGGTCGTATATGGCCTGGTTCATGGTCTCGCTCTGGCCGTCAACCTGGGCTGGCGAGAATTCCAGATGCCGGAGTTGCCACCGCTCGCAAGCTGGTTCTTGACGATGTGCGTTGTCGTCAGTGCGCTCGTGGTCTTTCGCGCGCCGGACCTGGCGACGGCCGGCCAAATTCTCTCGGGCATGTGGGGCGTATCGCTGCTCTACGGCGGTGGCGAAGCGGCCACGGTCGTGCAGGTGGATTTCAGTTGGGCGTTGCCGCTGATCAGTCTGCTTGCAACGGTGGTGCTGATTCTGCCCAACACGCAGGAAATCCTGCGCAAGTATTGGGTAAGTTCCGACCCGAAGCCTTCGGACGAACCGACCTTTCTGCGGCGTTTGCTTTGGACTGCATCACCGAATTGGGCGTTCGTTAGTGCCGTAGTACTGGTGCTGGCTGTTGCTTCGATTAAGGGGTACTCAACGTTTCTCTACTATCAATTCTGAGCGTGCGAAACGGAGACTGGCATGAACATCCTCAATCCTTCCCCGGTAGAAATGGTCATTCCGCTGCCCAAGACCGTGGACGCGATGCTGGCCGGCGATATCGAAAAGGAATCGGTCTTCGTCTCGCCTTATCTCGAAAGGATTGTGGTCGAGCCGGACGGCGCATCCGCTCGCGCGATTCTGAAGAACAACGCGCCCATAGAGGAGGTGAGGGACAAGGCCACGCGCTACCTCGAGACCATGACCAAGCAGGTCGGCGGTTACGAGGCAAAGGTTTTTCTCGAGAACGAGCGCCAGGATGACGGCGCGTACGAGCCCGATGTCGATGCGCAGCTGGCCGAGGCGGGGTGGCTACACGACTATGGCAAGGGCCAGATCGCGTACTCCGGACCCGTCCTCAAGCTCGCACGCTTGATCGACGCGAAGGCCGGCGATCTTTACGCCGACAGGCTCGGCGCCATAGACGGCCATTTCCCGGCCCTCGTCGATGCGGACACGCTGCATCAGTGCGGATACTTCGATTCCCATCCGAACGCCGTCACCTTCCTGGCCAATCTGTTGGAAGACTTTGACGCGATCGAGGAATTTCGCGTCGCCAATGCCTGCTCGGAAGGGGCGCTCTTGCCGCCCCAGGACCATGTTCACGTCGATGGCATGTGCCTGAATCCTGCGGCCTGCTTCCCGTGTTACCCGACGTTGAAGGGCAGGCAGCTGCAAGAGGGCGAATGCTATAGCTGGCTGGGACGGGTGTTCCGATACGAGTCGCGGAATATTTCTGGGCTTGAACGCCTCTACGAGTTCAACGTGCGGGAGCTAGTCTACGTCGGAAGCGAGCTGTTTACCCAGGCGAGCCGAGAGACATCCCTTCAGATTATTGACGAGCTGGTTCGGTTCTTCGACCTCGACGCCGTTGTACAGACGGCGACCGACCCGTTCTTTGCGACTGTTTCTGCCGCCAAGAAGTTCTGGCAGCAGGCGCAGGAGGTCAAGAACGAGATCCTGATCCCGGTCGCTCAGACAGACGGCACGCGCAAGCTCCTGGCGTGCGGCTCGATCAATCTTCATGGCAACTTCTTTGGCGAGCGGTTCAAAATCATGTGCCCGGACGGCGAACCGGCGAATACCGGCTGCGTCGGCCTCGGGGTGGAGCGCTGGGTGCTCGCCTGTTTCAGCCAGCATGGTCTCGATCCGGATCGTTGGCCGGTCGGCGTGCGCGAACGGATCTTCTAGGACGTCACCCAGGCACAGGACGACACGGCAGCGGGCCGGGAAGCCCGGTTACGAAGTTGGGAAAGGAATCGCTTGATGAAACTCGAGGTGCTCTTTTCTAACCTCCTTCGACAGCCGATTGAGTCGATCAATGAGGAGACCAGTCCGCGCAATACCAAGGCGTGGGATTCCCTCAAGCATCTTGAACTCGTGATGGCGATCGAGGGTGCCTATTCGGTGAAGTTCACCATGCCCGAGATCATCGGCCTGAACTCACTGGGCAGTATTCGCAAGTTGCTCAAGTTGAAGGGTGTCGACGTCTAGAGCACGTTTTCGTGCTCCGGTAACGATCCGCCCGGAACGAGGGACCCCGCACACCCATAGCGGTCTCCTGTCGCGCGGCGGACGTGGATGGCTGTCAGGCGTCGATGAGCGCGGTCGACTGAGCCTGCCTGAAAGACAGGACCCATTGCCGGCCGCCCTGCAATGGGCGCTCCCATCATCACTGTTCACAGGCGAAATTCAGACGCGTAGATGTCGCGTTGGGGGAGCCTCTTTTTGTGCTGCGCCGTGCCGGAGACGTGGCACAGCCGAACCTTGCCTGAGAGCAATACTGATCCGATCTGAACCCGGAGCCGCGCCCGCCCGGAACCGTCCCGGCGGATCGGCTGGCCACGCGGTCCGACTCCGGCTTGCAAGCCCCGGGCAACTCTGATCTCCTGCTTCGGGATGGAACCGTCGGCCTTGGGAGCTGAGCATGACGCTGGAATATCTGCTGACCTCGCTGATCGTCATTCTCTTGCCGGGCACGGGCGTTCTTTACACGCTCGCCTTTGGCCTTGGCAAAGGCTGGCGCGCCAGTGTCTTCGCCGCCTTCGGCTGCACGCTTGGCATTCTGCCTCACATTTCTGCAAGCATCTTGGGGTTGGCCGCGGTCCTTCACACCAGTGCGCTGGCCTTTCAGATCGTCAAATATCTTGGGGTCGCCTACCTGTTCTACATGGCCTGGTGCGTCCTGCGGGAAGGCGGCGCCTTGCAGGTCTCCCAGCGCGACACGACCGTCTCCGCGGCCAAGATCGTTGCCAACGGCTTTCTGCTGAACATCCTGAACCCGAAACTCTCCTTGTTCTTTCTCGCGTTCCTGCCGCAATTCGTGCCGGCCGACACGCCGAACGCGACCTCTTACATGCTGGGCTTGGCGGTCGTGTTCATGCTGCTGACCTTCGTCGTCTTTGTCGGCTACGGCGCCTTTGCGTCGGCCACCCGGCGCTTTGTCATCTCCCGGCCGCCCGTGATGCTCTGGCTCAAGCGCGGCTTCGCCGGTGCCTTTGGCGCGTTGGGCCTGCGCCTGGCACTATCCGATCGCTGAGCGCGCGCCCGCTCTCGGCTGGGGCCGTTCGGCCCCCGACGGCTGGCGCGACGCCATGATCTGATCGGATCGACGTGCTCTGCCCCGGGCGGTCGTTGGCGCCGCCGCGAAAGCGTCGCGGGGCGCGGCGGTCGAGGCGCGAGGCCCGGGTCGGCCGCTCTGGCCCTGGTCCCTCGTCGGCGCTCGGCCTGCGGCGCCCGCCCGCCGGAAGGCGTATCTGCCGGCTCCGGATGCCGACCGGCATGAGGGCCGGTCTGGCCGGCCGCGGATCCGCCGCGCTTGCGCGTGACGTATCCCGGGCACTGCTATAGTCTCTGGATTTTGGCGGAATTCGGGCCTGCAGATGACGCGTTGGGGGGGATTTTTTCTGGGACTGTGCCTCGCGGTCCTGGGCGCGCTGATCTCGGCGCCGCCGCAGGCCGCCGCGAATGGCGGCCTGCGCTTCATCACCATCGGCACTGGCGGCGCGTCCTCGACCTACAGGGCCGTGGGCCAGGCCCTCTGTGACGTGCTGACCCGGGTCGTCAACAATCCGATGACGTCCGCGGGGTACGGCGCCGTCCGTTGCGCGGCGCCGGCGACCGGCGGCTCCACCTACAACATCAACCAGCTCGCCTACCGGGCGTTCAATTTCGGGCTGGCCCAGTCCGACTGGCAGCATCATGCCTACCACGGGACCGCTCCGCACCAGGTCCGGCCCTACAAGGGCCTCCGGTCCGTGTTTTCCATCTACCCGGAGCCGTTCCACATCGTCGTGCGCCGCGATTCGGGGATCGCGCGCTTCGAGGATCTCGAGGGCAAGCGCGTCAACATCGGCAATCCCGGCGCCGGCCACCGCGGCACCATGGAAGTCCTGATGAAGGCCTATGGCATGGGCATCGGTGACCTCGGCAAGGCGACGGAGCTGACCTCGGTCGAGCAAACCAGAGCGCTCTGCAACGGAACCATCGACGCCTTCACCCTTGCGGCGAACGCGCCTCATCCGCAGATCGCCCTCGCCACCAACCGATGCGGCGCGCGTATCATCTCCTTGGACGGCCCGGTGGAGAGAAAACTCGTCCAGGAGCAGCCCTACTACGCCTTCTTCACCCTGCCCAAGGGCACCTACGAAACCATGGACCGGGACGTCACCACCTTCGGCGTCCTGGCGACCCTGGTGACCCGCGCCACGGCGAGCGAGCACACCGTCTATGCGATGGTGCGCGCCGTCATGCTGAACATGAACATCTTCCGGCAGAAGAACCCGGCGCTCCGGAGCCTCGATCCCCGGAAGATGATCTCGGAAGGCCTGTCGGCGCCGCTCCACCCCGGCGCCCTCCGCTACTACAGGGAGCAGGGATGGATCGGGGACTGAGCCCCTGTCCGCTTGCCGGGGCCCGGCCGACGGCGCGTCTCCGGCGCCGACCGGATCGCCGCCGGCGAGATCCGTGAGCGCAACCGTCGACCGGGCTGCCGTCGGCAAGCCGCCGGCCAAGCGCAAGCTCCGCTTCGGCCTGTTCAGCTTCATCCTGCTGGCGCTCTTTCTCGGGATCGCCGCCGGGCTCTTTCTCGGCGAGTATGTGGGCGGACTGAAGATCATCGGCGATGCCTATGTCGGCTTGTTGCAGATGACGGTCCTGCCCTACATCGTGTTCTCGCTCATCGGCAATATCGGCAGGCTGACGATTGGCGAAAGCAAACGGCTCGCCGCGACCGCCGCGGTCGTGATGCTCGTGATCTGGGCCATCGGCGCCGCGACCATCCTGTTTGTGTCCTATGCCCTGCCGCACTGGGCCACGGGCGCGTTCTTCAGCACGAGTTTTCTCGAGCCGGAACCCAAGGTCGACCTGGTGTCCCTGTTCATCCCCGCCAACCCGTTCTATTCCCTGGCCAACAACCTGGCCCCGGCGGTTGTCGTCTTCTGCATGCTGTTCGGCTTTGCCCTGATCCGGGTGAAGAACAAGGACGGCTTGTTGCGGGCCTTCGACCTGATCAACAGCACCCTGTCCAGCGTCACCAATCTCGTCGTGCGGCTCAGCCCCATCGGCATCTTCGCCATTGCGGCCAGCGCGACCGGAACCCTGACCCTGCAGGAATTCGGGCGCCTGCAGGCCTATTTCATCATCTTTGTCGGCAGCGTTCTGATGCTGACGCTGTGGCTGCTCCCCATGCTGGTCGCGGCGTGCACCCCGTTCCGGTACCGGGACATCATGATGGTCTCGCGCAGCGCCCTGCTGACCGGCTTCGTCGTCGGCAGTGTTTTCGTGATCATCCCCCTGCTCATCGAGAGCATAAAGGAGCTGCTCGAGAAATATCAGGCGGAAGGGATCGAGCGGGACGGCGCGAAAGCGATCGCGCACCCGGAGTTCATCATCCCCCTGGCCTATCCCTTTCCCCATCTCGGCAAGATCCTGACGCTTCTCTTCGTCCCGTTCGCCGCCTGGTTCTATGGCAGCCCGATGGAGCTGGGCGACTATCCCGTC
>JASJBI010000002.1 GCA_030066595.1 Alphaproteobacteria bacterium
AACCGTCATTATGTGACTGCGGCATTCCTCTCTCTCTCCAACCTCCGTGCACCGGAGGCTCAGCGGCCGGCCGCCCGACCGGCACGCCCTCCCCCTTTTTTGCGTGCCGGCTGCGCCAGCTGGGGCGCCAGGCCGTATTAGAGGGTCGGGCCGCTAGTTCTTGGACGTCCCCCTAAGTTGCTTCTCGATTTGGGCGAGAATGAGGTTGGCCTCCTTCGCCTTGCCCTGCTGGCAAAGATCCTCCGCCTTGACCAAGTTGGCCTCCATGCTCTTGTCGCTGATTCGTTGCTGGATCATCGATGCGTTTGCGTTCTGCACGCGCTTCATGCAATCCGTCGCGGCATCGGCCGGCGTCGGCAGCCCGGTCAGCAATCCAGCTGTCACCACCAGCACAGCACCCGCACCCATTGACGCCACAGACGGTCTGATAGTGCAAAGCATGGCGAGTCTCCTTTGATCTCCGTTCGAGGAAACGTTCGGATACAGCGCCGGCGCTGCGGACATAGGGGTCGACCACTTAGGTAGACGCGCACCGATGGCGATTATTCCCGAGGATTGCGTCCTCGGCGCAACAGCGGTGCCGGTGTTGACCAAATTGTCACACTCGGTGAGTCGCAGCGGCCATGGGTCAGCAGCTGTTCGGCCTGCCGTGTTTCTGGGCGGGCGGGCAGGGGGCCGTTCCGTAAGAGCAGAAAACGCAGCAGTCGCCCTCTTTGGGCTTGAGCAGTATTCCGCAGCCGGCGCAGTCGTACAAGTACTGACAGGCATCCGTTGGCATGCGCTCGGTCTTTCGATGCCCGCAGGCCGGACAGGAGAGTGTGGACTCGATCTGCACGGTGCTCATGACGCTCCTCCCGGGAGATTGCACGACGAGCCAGAAAGGCGGTCAATAGCCTCGTCGCGGAACGCGGTGCCCGACTCCCGCGTGCACCGCAACAGGGCGCGGCCCCTGCGGCTGACATCGCCCGATGCCTGACAGATCGACCAGGCGCCGGAGAGGCAAGACGGTTCAATCCGGACGGTCTACGGACCGGCCCGGACCCGCCCCGGAAGGCGCGTCCCGCCTTCCAACATCTCCATCCCTTGTCCGTCGCCGCCGACCCAGAAGGTTGGAAGGTATACAATATACCAAATGCTTGATGTGTGTGGCCAATCCGGGGCCCAAGTTGACTTGATCCGGGCGGCGTTCTAGACGTACTTAATAGATGAAACCGGTGGGGTGGGCGCCGTTTCCGGCCGAATCGGCTGAGCCTACCCGCCGTTCTACGAGGACTTCATGACCACCGGCAATCGGCCGCTCAGCCCGCATCTGCAGGTCTACCGGCCTCAACTCACCTCGATGCTATCCATACTGCACCGCGTCACAGGTGTGGCCTTGGCGGTTGGAGCATTGCTGTTGGTGTGGTGGCTGCTGGCGGTCGCCGCGGGGCCGGACGCCCATGCAACCGTGAACGGCTTCCTGATCAGCTGGATCGGCCGGCTGTTGCTGTTCGGCTGGTCGTTCGCCCTATTCTACCACCTTTGTACCGGGATCCGGCACCTGTTCTGGGACGCGGGCCTGGGCATGGAGCTCAAGCAGGTCTACGCCTCGGGCTGGACCGTGGTGGCGGTTTCGCTGGCCATGACGCTGATCGCCTGGATCGCCGGATACGGAGTCGCCGGATGAGCGGGCGGACCGCCCTCGGCCGCGTGCGCGGGCTGGGTGCCGCCAAGGACGGCACCCATCACTGGTGGGTCCAGCGCCTCACCTCGATCGCTTTGGTGCCGTTGACCCTTTGGTTCGTGGTGTCCGTGGTGCGCTTGGTGGGTGCAGATCACGGCGCGGTGGCGGGCTGGATCGCGTCGCCGGTACCGGCGGTCTTGCTGGTCCTGTTCATTGCGGTCACCTTCCATCACATGCAGCTCGGCCTGCAGGTGGTGATCGAAGACTACGTTCATAACGAGGCGGCCAAGATTGGCACCATCATCTTGGTGAAGTTTGCTGCTGCCCTGCTGGGCCTGGGCGCGGTCTTTGCCGTCCTCAAGATTGCCTTCGGAGGGTAACGGAAAGATGGCGGAGAGCACTGGCGGCAACGGAACGGGGAATGCCCCCGGCACCAACGGCCAGGCCTATCCGGTCGAGGACCACAGCTATGATGTCCTGGTGGTGGGCGCCGGTGGGGCCGGCCTGCGGGCCACCTTCGGGATGGCGGAGAAGGGCCTGCGCACGGCCTGCATCTCCAAACTTTTCCCCACCCGCAGCCACACCGTGGCGGCGCAGGGCGGTATCAGCGCCGCGCTCGGCAATATGGGCGAAGACGATTGGCGCTGGCACATGTATGACACGGTCAAGGGCTCGGACTGGCTCGGCGACCAGGACGCGATTGAGTACATGTGCCGCGAGGCGATCCCGGCGATCATCGAGCTCGAGCATTACGGCGTGCCTTTCTCGCGCACCCCGGAAGGCAAGATCTATCAGCGGCCGTTCGGCGGCATGACGACCAATTTCGGCGAGGGCATCGCCCACCGCACCTGCGCCGCCGCCGACCGCACAGGACATGCCATCCTGCACACGCTCTATCAGCAGTCGCTCAAGCACGACGCCGAGTTCTTCATCGAGTACGTCGTCCTCGATCTGATCATGGACCCGGATGACGGCAGCTGCCGCGGTGTCGTGGCCTGGAACCTGGACGACGGCAGAATCCATCGCTTTCTCGCGCAAATGACGGTGCTGGCGACCGGCGGCTACGGCCGCACCTTCTTTTCCTGCACCGGCGCCCATACCCAGACCGGCGACGGCAACGCGATGGTCTTGCGCGCCGGCCTGCCGTTGCAGGACATGGAGTTCATCCAGTTCCATCCCACCGGCATCTACGGTGCCGGCACGCTGATCACAGAAGGGGCCCGGGGCGAAGGCGGCTACCTGACGAACTCGGAGGGCGAGCGCTTCATGGAGCGCTACGCGCCTTCGGCGAAGGATCTGGCTTCACGCGACGTCGTCAGCCGCTCGATGACCATCGAAATCCGCGAGGGCCGCGGCGTCGGGCCGAACAATGACCACATTTTCCTGCATCTCGAACATCTGGGCGCCGATATCCTGGCCGCGCGCCTGCCGGGCATCTCTGAATCCGCGCAGATCTTCGCTGGCGTCGACGTCACCAAGGAGCCGATCCCGGTGCTGCCGACGGTGCACTACAACATGGGCGGCATTCCGACCAACTATCACGGTGAGATGGTGTCCAAGTCCAACGGCAGCATGGAGGTGGTGCCCGGGCTGATGGCGATCGGCGAGGCCGCCTGCGTTTCCGTGCACGGCGCCAATCGTCTCGGCTCGAACTCGCTCCTGGACCTGGTGGTGTTCGGCCGTGCGGCCGCCAACCGCTGTGCCGAGATCCTGAAGCCCGGCGCGGCGCACAAGCCGGTGGCCAAGGATGCCGGCGATTCCGCCCTGGACCGGCTGGACCGCTTCCGCCATGCCAAGGGCGGGACGGGGACCGCGGCGCTGCGACTCGAGATGCAGCAGACCATGCAGACCTACTGCGCCGTGTTCCGCACCGGCGAGACCCTGCAAGAGGGCGTCGCCAAGCTGAACGAAAGCTGGGCCAAGCGCCGCGACATCGGGGTGACCGACCGCTCGATGATCTGGAACAGCGATTTGGTCGAGACGCTCGAACTGGACAATCTCCTGTTCCAGGCGCAGGTCTCGATCAACGCTGCCATCAATCGCATGGAGAGTCGCGGCGCGCACGCCCGCGAGGACTATCCCGACCGCGACGACGAAAACTGGCTCAAGCACACCCTGATCTGGTGCGGCGAGGACGGCAAGACGCGGATCGACTACCGCCCGGTCTCGCTACAGCCGCTCACCAACGAGGTGCAGTCCTTCCCGCCCAAGGCGCGGGTCTACTAGGGGCCGGGATCCTGAGATGAGCACCAACAGCCTCATTGCACCCCCCTCCCTAACCCTCCCCCGCAAGGGGGGAGGGTATCCGGTTGGGGCGACCATCTCTCCCTCCCCCTCGATGGGGGAGGGCCGGGGTGGGGGTGAAGGCGAGCGCGTGTGCCCTCTGGCCCGCCGGAATAGAGATAGCTGATCCATGGTTGAGTTTGCGCTTCCCAAGAACTCGCGCGTGCAGAAGGGCAAGATCTGGCCCGGGCCCAACGGCGCCGCCAATGTCCGCGCCTTCCACGTCTATCGCTACGATCCGGACGCCGACGAAAACCCGAGGGTCGACACCTATCAGGTGGATCTGGACAGCTGCGGCCCGATGGTTTTGGACGCGCTGCTCAAGATCAAAGACGAGATCGATCCGACCCTGACCTTCCGAAGGTCCTGCCGCGAAGGCGTGTGCGGCAGTTGCGCCTTCAACATCGACGGCACCAACACCCTCGCCTGCACCAAGGCAATCAGCGACATCAAGGGCGACGTCAAGGTGTATCCGCTGCCGCACATGCCCGTGGTCAAGGATCTGGTTCCGGACCTGTCCGTGCCCTATGCGCAGCTCGCGGCAATCGAGCCCTGGCTCAAGACCAAGACGCCCGCGCCCGAGCGCGAGCGGCTGCAGTCGCCCGAGGACCGGGCCGAGCTGGACGGGCTCTGGGAGTGCATTCTCTGCTTCTGCTGCCAGACCAGCTGTCCGAGCTATTGGTGGAACGGCGACCGCTATCTCGGTCCGGCGATCCTGCTGCAGGCCTATCGCTGGGTCGCCGACAGCCGGGACGAGTTCACCGGCGAGCGGTTGGATGCGCTGGAGGATCCCTTCCGGCTCTACCGCTGCCACACCATCATGAACTGCACCAAGACCTGCCCCAAACATCTCAACCCGGCCAAGTCGATCGCCGAGCTCAAGAAGCTCATGGTGGCCCGGCGGTAGCGGCTTTACAGCACGGCTGTTCGGCCTGATCTTAGGGGCGGGTTTGGAACCCGCCCTTCGATATTCAGCCTCTCTTAAGGACGCGCGCCATGGCCGACTACACGCTCTACTGCTTCGCCCAGTCGGGCAACGCCTTCAAAGCCGCCTCATACCTGCAGATGTGCGGGGCGGACTGGGCGCCGCGGTTCGTCGACTTCTTTGGCGGCGAGACGCGCACGCCCGAATACCGCAAGATCAACGTGATGGGCGAAGTGCCGGTTCTCGAGCACGGCGATCTGCGACTGGCGCAAACCGGCGTGATTCTCGACTACCTGATTGGGATATTTGGCAGGTTCGGCTGGGAGAACGAGGCGGAGCGGCGAGAGGTTTTTCGCTGGCTGTTCTTCGACAACCACAAACTCACCTCTTACACCGCCAGCCTGCGATTCCTGCGCTACTACATGAAATCGGAAGATACGGCGGTGCTCGACTTTCTTCAGGGCCGCGCGTTCACCGCCTACAGGGTGCTGGACACCCATCTCGCAGGGAAGACCTTCGTCGTCGGGGAGCGCCCCACGATCGCCGATCTCTCCATGTGCGGCTATCTGTTCTGGCCCGACGAGATCGGCGTTGATTGGGCCGATTACGACAATATCGGCGCCTGGCTCGAGCGCATCGCGGCGCTGCCCGGCTGGGTTCATCCCTACGAGCTGATGCCGGGGCATCCCCTTCCGGATAAGAGCTGAGGTATAAAGGGGCGCACAACCGCGCCTAGGCCGATCCGCGACGTCGGGGTCGGGCGCGCATCCGCTGTCCCGAAAGGACCCATTGCCATGTTCGTCCCGCGCCCCTTTGCGGAGGAGGACCGCGCCACCCTTCACCGGCTGATCCGCGACAACAACTTCGGCCTTTTGATCTCGGTGGTGGACGGCGCGCCCTTCGGCTCGCATCTGCCCTTCATGCTGGACGACGACCGCGGTCCGCACGGGACCCTGCTGGTCCACATGGCCCGGGCCAACCCCCAGTGGAAATCCTTCGACGGCGGATCCCAGGTTCTGGCCGTCTTCCAGGGGCCGCACGCCTATATCTCGCCGGGCTGGTACGATCCCGCGAACAAGGCGGTGCCGACCTGGAACTACGCGGTCGTGCACGCCTATGGCGTGCCGCACATCATGGAGGACTCTGACGAGACGCGCGCCCACCAGGAGCGCTTGGTCAACCTGCACGAGGCCGGCATGGCCAACCCCTGGCGCATGGACAGTCAGCCCGAGGATTACCTCGCGGCAATGCTCAAGGGCATCGTCGCCTGCGAGATCCCCATCGATCGGTTGGAGGGTAAGTTCAAGCTCAACCAAAACCATCCGGAGGGCAACCGGCGGGGCGCCATCGCAGGCTTGCGGGCCCATGGCGGCGCCGGGGAGCGGGCGATTGCCGAGCTGATGGCGGCGCGCGAAGACGGCGACTGATCCTCCGGACCGGCCGTTCCTTCTCTGGCTGAATGGCCGAAGTGTTCAGGCGGGGCGGATCCGGCGGACTGGAAGGAGAGGGGGGAGAGCGGGATGCGCGCGATCATCGGCCTGGCTGCTGTTCTGGTGCTCGCCGCCTGTGCGGGACCCGCGCCGCCGCCGTCGTTCGATCTGCAGGGCCATCGGGGCGCCCGGGGACTCTGGCCCGAGAACACCCTGCCGGCTTTCGATGGCGCGCTGGCGCTCGGCGTCACCACGCTGGAGATGGATACCGGCGTCACGCGCGACGGCGTGGTGGTCGTCTCCCATGACCGCAGGCTCAACCCGGACCGAACCCGCCGCGCGGACGGGAGCTGGATCGGCAACCCGTCGCCAACGCTTTCGAGCCTGAGCTATGACGAGGTGCGCGCCTTCGACGTGGGCCGGCCAAGGCCCGGCGGGGCATCGGCCAAGCGCTTTCCCGAGCAGCGCGTGGTCGACGGTGTGCCGATGCCGCGCCTAGCCGAGGTCCTGGCCCGGGCCGAAGCCCGCAGCGGCGGGACCATGCGCTACAACATCGAGACCAAGCTTTCGCCCGTGGCGCCGGACGAGACGGTCGCGCCCGAGCCCTTTGCCCGGGCCCTGGTCGCGGTGCTCGCCGGGGCCGGGCTCGACCGCTCGGACCGGGCCGCGGTGCAGTCCTTCGACTGGCGCACGCTCGAGGTGGTCCGGCGGATCGCCCCGGCCATACCCACGGTCTGCCTGACGGCCGAGCAGGACTGGAGCGACACGGTGGGGCGCGGTCAGCCGGGTCCCTCGCCCTGGACCGCCGGCCGGGACGTGGACGATTTCGCGGGCTCGGTGCCGCACATGGTGCGCGCCGCCGGTTGCGCCGTCTGGTCGCCTTATTACGAGGATCTAGACGCGTCGTCGTTGTCGGAGGCGGAGGCTATGGATCTGAAGGTCGTGGTCTGGACGGTCAACGAGCCCGAGGACATGCAGCGGCTGATCTCGCTGGGCGTCGACGGCATCATCACCGACTACCCGGATCGTCTGCGCGCGGTCATGGCCGCGCGGGGCATGCCGCTGCCGCCCGCCTTTCCCGCGGGCGGCTGAGCCGCTTCTCTCCGGGCGCACCGTCGGGCATACTGGCGGGAAGGCAGGATGCGCCATGAACCTCCACGCCAAGCTCAATGCTCGGGGCGAGGCCGGCGATCCGGTCAGCGTCGGGATCACACGCCCTTGAAGCTTACCTTCCCTTCCAGCTCCACGGCGTCGGAAAGCTGGCGCCGGCTCTCCGCCCGTCGCCGGTAATAGCCGCCGATCTGTGCCACGGCGATGCCGGAGAGGATCACCGCACCGCCCGCCAGGACGGGCAGACCCGGCCGTTCGCCGAGCAGCAGGAAGGCGAACACCAACCCCGCAATCGGCGAGAAGGACGTGGCGAGCGAGGCGTCGGCGGTGCTGGCAGTCCGTATTCCGGTGAACCAAAGCAGCTGCCCGCCGACCACGATGATGGCGCCGTAGACCACCATCCACTGCCAGAGCAGCGGGCTGAAGGCGTCCTGAAAGTGGTCAATCCCGAACAGGTAGAGCGCCGCGAAGAAGAAGATGATCGTGCCGACGCCGGTGCGATAGACGGTGAAGATGCCGATCGGGATATTCTTGAGCCGGACCTTCGAGACGACGGTCGAGCAGGCCAGCGTGGCCGCGGCCGCGGCGGCCAGGAGCTCGCCCTTGCCAAGCATGACGCCCGTCTCGCGGGCTTGGAGGTAGAAGATCACGCCCACGCCCGCGAGCGAAATCGCGCCGCCCGCCCACGTCCAGCCGTCGGGGCGCTCCGCGAGCACGAGGACGGACAGGACAAGCAGCAGGGGCGGCTCGATGCGGCCGACCAGAACGACGTTCGTCACCGTCGTGTTCTCGATGGCGAGGAAGAGCAATGCGGGGGCGAGCGCGCTCGACAGCAGGGCCAGGACGGTCAGGCTGATCCAATCGGCAGGCGTCAGCGCTTTGAGGGTCTCTCCGGTCCAGGTCCGGCGGTAGATTGCGAACAGCGTCGCGGCGGCACACAGATTGCCTACGAACAGGACGTTGCAAAAGCTGATCGCGTTGCGCCCCTCGACCGGATTTGCGGCGCCGAGCATGTGCAGCAGTTGCACGATCGAGTTCGCCGCGGCGAAGATCAGAACGGCCGCCCAGACGTAGAGCTGCCCGCGGCCGCCTTTCGCGATCTCCTTCGTTATCTCCGTCACGTCGTCCCCTGCACACCGTGCCGCTTCCGGGCCGCCCTTGCGCTGGCATCGAGGTTAACACCAAGCAGGGAAGCCGGTGAACCCAATCAACGAGACGGAGCTTGTGGTCCCGGCGGCGGGGCGGAATACTGCGACGGCTACCATTTGGAGACCCGCGACCGCGAAGGGAACGCAGCCCATGGCTCTGTACACCGCGCTGCGAGAGCGCGATACGCCCGTGCGCGTCGGGCTGATCGGCGCGGGCAAGTTCGGCACCATGTTCCTGGCCCAGGCGCGGCGCACGCCTGGGCTGCAAGTGCTCGCGGTGGCCGATCTCGACCCGGACCGGGCGCGCCAGTCGTTGACCCGGATCGGCTGGCCGGCTGAGCAGATTGCGGCCAAGTCCTTTTCCGCGGCGCTCGAGAGCGGCGCCACCCACCTGACCGCGGACGCGGCGGGGCTGATTGCCGCCGACGGGCTCGACGTGGTGATCGAGGCCACCGGCGGTCCGGCCGCGGGCATCCGACATGCGCTGCTCTCCTGTGAGTACGGTCGGCATGTGGTCATGGTCAACGTCGAGGCCGACGCCCTGGCGGGGCCGTTGCTGGCGCGCCGGGCGGGCGAGGCCGGGGTGGTCTACTCGCTGGCCTATGGCGACCAGCCGGCGCTGATCGCGGAGTTGGTCGACTGGGCCCGCGCCGCGGGCTTCGACGTGGTCGCGGCCGGCAAGGGCACCAAATACCTGCCCGAATACCATGCCTCGACGCCGGACACGGTCTGGGACTACTACGGCCTCACGCCCGAGGAGGCGCGGGCCGGCGGCATGAACCCGCAGATGTTCAACTCCTTCCTCGACGGCACCAAGTCGGCGATCGAGATGGCGGCGGTGGCCAACGCCACCGGGCTCACGCCGGCCGCGGACGGGCTCGGCTTTCCGCCCGCCGGCGTCGACGATCTGCCCAATGTCTGCCGGCCGCGGGCCGAGGGCGGGGCGCTCGCCCGCAAGGGCGCGGTCGAAGTGGTCTCCTCGCTCAACCGGGACGGCACGCCGGTGCACCGGGACCTGCGCTGGGGCGTTTATGTCAGCTTCGAGGCGGCGTCCGACTATGTCGCGCGCTGCTTCTCCGAGTACGGGCTGGTGACCGACTCGAGCGGCTGGTACGCCGCCATGTACAAGCCCTTCCATCTGATCGGGCTGGAGCTTGGTATCTCGGTGGCCTCGGCGGCGCTGCGGGGGGAGCCGACCGGCGCGCCCACGGATTTCCGCGGGGACGTTGTCGCGGTGGCCAAGCGGGACCTGGCCGCAGGCGAGCTCTTGGACGGGGAGGGGGGCTACACGGTGTGGGGCCGGCTGATGCCCGCCGCCGACTCCCTCGCGGCCGGCGGCCTGCCGATCGGACTGGCCCACGGCGTGCGCCTGACCCGGGCGGTCGCGGCCGGCAGCATGCTCCGTTGGAGCGATGTCGCGGCGGACGAGGAGAGCCAGGTGGTGCGCGTCCGCCGGGAGATGGAGGCCGCTTTCACGCCTGCGCCTGTCGTGAAGGCGGGCGAATAACGGAGATGCCGATGCAACGACTGACCGCGGTTCTTGTCGCCGCCGTGCTCTTATCGGGCGTGACCCAGCGTGCGTCCGCGTTCGAGGCCAAGGATTTCCCCTATGCAGGCGTTGAGGTCTTGGCCACCCCGCTTGACTTCAAGGACATGGTATCTCGTCTCGAGGCGGCGATCGACGCCAACAAGATGGGCCTCGTGACCAAGGCGTCGGCCAGCATCGGCGCGTCCCGTCGCGGCGTGACGATTCCGGGCAACATGGTCCTCGGCGTGTATCGCAACGACTTTGCCGTGCGCATGCTAGAGGCGAGCGTCCCTGCCGGTATCGAGGCGCCGTTGCGTTTCTACGTCACGGAGAATCCGGACGGCACTGCCACGCTGACATACCGGAAACCGAGCGCGGTCTTCGCGCCGTACAAGAACGCGGACCTTGATGCCATGGCTGCCGAGCTCGACCCCATCTTCGCCAAAATCGCGGCCGAAGCCGCAGGTCGCTAGCGAGGCCGGCGAGTAGCGGTTCTACCCCGCCGCCGCGGCCGCTTCCTTGGCCAGATCCAACAACGCCGCCATGACCGGGGTCATGGCCGTGTCCTTGTGCCGGGCAAAGACGGTCGTCGCCCGCGCCATGGGTTCCGGGAGCGGCTCCAGTCTCAACGCCTCGCGATGCTGGGGCCGCTGGACCACGGATTTGGGCAACAGGGTGATGCCCATGCCCGCCGCCGCGCAGGCCAGAATGGCATCGAGCGAGCCCAGCTCGATGATCTGGGATGGCACTTGGCCGTTCTCGCTGAGCCACTGTTCGGTGAGCAGGCGATAGGAGCATCCGTGGCGGAATGCCAGCATCGCGTCGGGCGTATCCGGCGCCGCGCCGGCCGCGCTGACCAGCACCAGCTCCTCCTCGAACACCGGCTCCTGCACGATCTCCGCCCGCTCGACCGGGCCGCTCACGAAGACGCCGTCCAGTTTGAAGGCCTGCACCTCGTCCAAGAGATCCGCGGTATGGCCGGTCTTGAGGCTCAGATCGACCTGCGGATAGGCCTTGTGGTAGTGCGCCAGCACGCCGGGCAGGCGCACCGCGGCCGTACTCTCGAGCGAGCCGATCTTGAGGGAGCCGGCAAACTCCACCGAGCCGCGCACGGCCTGCTCGGCCTCGCCCACCAGATGCAGCACCCGGTCGGCATAGCCCTGCAGCACGCGGCCCGCGGCAGTCAACGCGACGCCGCGGCTTTGGCGGTGAAACAGCCGCGTGTCCAGCTCGTCCTCGAGCTGCTTGATGCGCGCCGACACGTTCGACTGTACGTAGTGCAGCTCCTCGGCGGCGCGGGAAACGCTGCCGGTCCGGGCCACGGCGGAGAAGATCTCAAGCGCTTTGCTGTCCATGGGAGTGATATTAATTTAAACGAACGATCATATCAAGATTAATCGTTTGTAATGATGTTTAATCCGGGCCATTCTCAGGGCATCCGGGGGCCGGGCTTTCGAACCAGCCACGAGGAGACCTGAGATGACCATTTGGGACCCGAACCTGCGGCGGATCTACGGCATGCGGCCGGATCTGTTCGCGTCCCCGCCGATCCGACGCGACCAGACCGGCGTGATCGATTTCAAGTATTACGCGGCGCGGGCGCATCGCGGCCGTTCGAATGCCTTTTGGTCCGCGTACCATCGTTTTGTCGGCATGCTGCGGGCGCTGCCGCGCCGCTTTGCCGGAGGCCAGAAAGGAGGCTGCGATGCCGCTTGAGACAGAGCTGACCCAACTGTTGGATATTGAGCATCCGATCCTGCTGGCGCCGATGGATCTGGTGGCCGGCGGCGCGCTGGCGGCGGCCGTTTCCGATGCGGGCGGTCTGGGGTTGATAGGCGCGGGCTACGGCCAGGCCGAGTGGATGGAGCGGGAGTTTGCGGCCGCCGGCAACCAGCGCACCGGCGTCGGCTTTATTACCTGGAGCCTGGGCGATCGGCTGGAGCTCCTAGACATGGCGCTGGCGCGCAAGCCCCAGGCCCTGATGCTGTCCTTCGGCGACCCGGCCCCCTTTGCCGGGCGCATCAAGGACGCGGGCGTGCCGTTGATCTGCCAGGTGCAGACCGTGCCCGACGCCCGGGCCGCGGTCGCCGCCGGCGCCGACGTGATCGTCGCCCAGGGCACCGAGGGCGGTGGCCACGCCCAGTCGCGCTCCACCTTCACGCTCGTCCCCGCCGTGGTCGACGCGGTGGCGCCGGTGCCGGTTGTGGCAGCCGGCGGCGTCGCCGACGGCCGGGGGCTCGCCGCGGCCCTGATGCTGGGCGCAGCCGGCGTGCTGGTGGGCACCCGGTTCTACGCCACCCAGGAGGCGCTCGGCCAGGCCGAGGCCAAGGCCCGCATCGTCGCGGCCAGCGGCGAGGACACCGTCCGCGGCAAGCTGTTCGACATCATCCGCGACGCCAAATGGCCCGAGGAGTTCACCGGCCGGGTGCTGAAGAACGCCTTCTCGGACCGCTGGGACGGCCGCGACGGCGAGCTGGTCGCCGCCATCGACGACGAGCGCACCCGTTTCCAAGAGGCCGCCGCGCAACAGGATTTCGACATGCTGCCGGTGATCGCAGGCGAGGCGGCGGGCCTGATCCACGACCTGCCGCCGGCAGGCGAACTGGTGCGGCGCATGGTCGAAGACGCCAAGGCAGCGCTCGCCGCGGGGCGGGCAGGCGTTGGCTGAGCGTTAAGCGTCCTACCCGTGGGTGGCGATGATCTGGCGCGCCGCCTCGAGTCCGGAGAGATGGGCCCCGGCGAGCTGGGTCGCCCATTCGGGCACGCAGGCTTCGCCTGCGAAGTAAAGGCGATCGCCGACCGGCTCGGCCAGTACGCGGCGCATCTTCGCCTGCCCCGGCAGCGCGGCGGAATAGCTGCCGCGGGTCCAGGAATCCTGCCCCCATTCCGTGACGAGGCCCGTGACGAAACGCCGGTCGGCGGCGTTGCCGAGCAGCTCGCGCACGACCTGCCGTCCGTAGTCGAGCGCGTCGGCCTCGCCGGCCGCTTCGAGCTCCTGTCCGAAACGGCCGCCGACGAACCCGATCATGAGCTCGGTTCCGAAGGGCCGGACCAGGAAATCGCCCGGCCGCCCCGCCCGGTCCAGGCCGATCAGCCAGGAGCCCGGCGCCACCTCGAAGGTTCCGGCCCGATACTGCAAGGCCACCTTGTTCAACAGTCCCATCGGTAGGGCTGCGATGGCGTCCCGTTTCCGGGCTGGCAGGGTCGGGGTGAAGCGGATCGTGCCGGCGGCGAGGATGCCGGTCGAGACGCTGACCAGCGCGGCCTTGGCCTCGAGGTTGCCCCGCGCCGTTTCCACCGATACGCCGCGCGCGTCCCAGCGCACCGAACGGGCCGGGGTGGACAATTCCACCGGCACGCGGCGTCCATAGAGGTTGACCATGCGCCCGAGACCCTCGCGCACCAGCCACTCCTCGCCGGTCCCGATCTGCGCGTAGCGGTCGGCAACCGAGAGCCCCTCCAGATCGACGCCATAGCTGACCGATACCGCCAGCGTCGCCGCCAGCCGGTCCCAGTCGCTGCGCGGCTGAAAGACCGTCGCCGCCGCCACGTCGCGGCCTGACTCGCCGGCCTCGTCCAGGTTCTGATTCAGCCGTGCGAACGCGTCCTCGAGCGCCTCGCTCTGGTTTTCGTCTTGGAGGCGCCCGCCGCGATAGACCAGAACATCGCCGTCATCCGGCGCGGTGGTCAGCCCCAGCTCGCGAGCGATCGGCGTCAACGGGTTCTGGTCGGCCGAATGCAGCCAGGCGCAGCCGTGGTCGAAGGGCACGCCGAAGGTCTCGCTTTCGGTGAATGCGCGTCCCCCGATGCGGTTTCGCGCCTCGAGCACGGTGACGCGCGCCCCGGCCGCAGCGAGCGCGCGTGCCGCCGTCAGCCCGGCCATGCCCGCGCCGATCACGACAACGTCGGTCTCGGCCGCCGAAGCGATGGCTGGCGCAAGGGGCAGCGTGGTGAGACCCGTGAGAAATACGCGTCGGGAAAGGGGAGTCATGGACCCGGGGCTCTGACAGCGCTATCAGTTGGCCGCAGTTTCTCCAGCCGTGACGAGGCTGGCAAGGCCCGTCGCCGAATGCCGACCGCAAGAGGGAGCCTCGGATGCCTGATCAAGTCGCCATCGTGACCGGCGGGTCGCGCGGCATCGGCGCGGCCACCGTGCGCCTGGCCGCTGTTCAGGGTTATGCCGTGTGCGTGAACTACCGGGCCGACGCGACGGCGGCCGACGGGCTGGTCGAGGAGATCCGCGCGGCCGGCGGGCGCGCCATCGCGGTCGCCGGCGACATGGCCGTCGAGGCGGACGTCGGACTTCTGTTCGAAACGGTGGACCGGGAGCTCGGCGCTGTCACGGCGCTGGTCAACAACGCCGGCATCACCGGCCTGGCGAGCCGCCTGGTCGAGGCGACGCCGGAGACCATCCGGCAAGTCGTCGGCCTGAACGTCACCGGCCTGATCCTTTGCACGCAGCAGGCGGTGGCCCGCATGTCCACGGCGCGGGGCGGGGCCGGCGGCGCCATCGTCAACCTGTCCTCCGTCGCCGCCACCCTCGGCAGCCCGGGGGAGTACACCTGGTACGCCGCGACAAAGGCTGCGGTCGATTGCTTTACCTTCGGCCTGTCCCAGGAAGTGGCGCGCGAGGGCATTCGGGTCAATGGGGTGGCGCCGGGCCTGATCGAAACCGAGATCCACGCCACCTCCGGACGCCCGGACCGGTTGGAGAAACTGGCGCCCAGCGTGCCCATGGGCCGCGCCGGCACGGCGGACGAGGTCGCTGAGGCCATCCTGTGGCTCTTGTCCGACAAGGCGTCCTATGTCTCCGGGACCGTGCTGCGGGTCGGCGGCGCTCGCTGAGCGGCTCGCCCAGATACACAAAGAACTTGTCATCCTCATCCTTCGAGACGCCGCTTTCATCCTGAGGAGGCCTGCAAGGCCGTCTCGAAGGAGAAGGCGACTCCTCAGGATGAAGCGTGCAAGTCAAGGACAAAGGGTGGCGATCGAACGACCAAGTGCGCGGGTGGACATCGAGCCACTGTCGCTCGCGTGTCAGAGCGCTCTGACCTCGTCCGGGCCGACCGCCACCTCGAAATGCTCCGCCTCGTCCGCGAAGCGGATCAGGAACGCCTTGTCCTCGGGATAGTAGCGGGCGGTTGCATAGTTCTCGCCGGCGAAGGCCTTGATCGCCTCAATCGAGTCCCACAGCGTGAGCGTCAGGAACTCGACCTCCGCGCCCCGATCCCGGCACAGCAGATAGGTGGCGAGATTGCCGGGGGTGGATGCGTAGTCCTTGAGACCGGTGGTCTTGAGATAGTCGACATAGGCGGCCTTCTTTTCCTTGGGCACCGGTCCGCGCCACATACGGACGATCATGGTTCTCCTCCAATGATATTCTCGCGTGTCGCTTGTAACGCGAATTTCATTCGAGTAAAACTCTGTAATGATGAATGTGATTAAGAAACGAACCACATTCGGTTCAGTGGATCAGGCCGGGGCGGGCCTGAAAGACCGGGACCGCACGCTGTTAGGCCTGCTCAAGGCGGATGCCAGCGCGAAATATGCGGAGCTCGGCCGGGCGGTGCACCTGTCGCCGCCGGCGGTGTTCGAACGGGTCAAAAAGCTCAAGCGCCTGGGCATCATCCGGCGCACCACGGTGGACATCGATCCCCGGGCGCTCGGGCTCCAGGTGCTCGCCTTCGTCGAGCTCACCTACACCCGGCTCACGAGCCCGGAGATGGCGGCGGCGCTGGAGGACTTCGCCGAGATCGAGGAGTGCCACAGCATCGCCGGCGCGGCCTGCATGCTGCTCAAGGTGCGTACCCCGGATTCGGCCGCGCTCGAGGCGTTCCTGAACGCGTTGCAAAAGCTCCCGCATGTGGAGCGGACGCAGACCACGGTGGTGCTGTCGAGCTATTTCGAGCGTGGCGTGCGGGTGAACTAGCGGACCCGTTGCCCGAAACCGGAGGTCGGTCAGGCATAGCGAATTGCGCACTTGCCGGGCCGGGCCGCGCGGTGCAGATTTGCCGCCCGCTGTTCGTCTCGCCTAGGCTCCGCGCATGACCCCTCCTGGATCGCCGGCACGACGCCGCGTTGTTCTGTCGGCCGCGCTTCTCTTGTTTGCCGCCAGCCAAGCGGGGGCGCAATCCGCGCTTACGCCGCCGCAAGGTGGGGAGCCGCCGGAGGCGCCCGCGGCGGTGCCCTCTCCGGTGGTCTATTTCGCGCCGCTCAGACCCGGCACGAAAATCGTCTATCGCAATGTCGATGCCGATGGCCGGGAAAGCCAGCAGACCTGGACGGTCCTGCCCGAAACCATCTTCAACGGCCGCCCGGTGACGCCGCTCAGAAGCGGGACCACCATGCAGATCCTCGACAGCAGCGACCGCAACTGGATCGCCACCATGCGCGAAGACGGCGCGGTGGAGGAGGCCGAACCGCACCGCGGCGTGTTCGTCTGGCCGCTCGTGGTCGGCAAGAACTGGGAGGCGGAATTCATCTATCACGATCGGAGCAGGGACTTCTCCGTAGGACCGATCGGCACCAGCTGGGCGGTCGAGGCTTGGGAACCGGTAACCACGCCGGCCGGCACCTTCGAAGCCATGCGCCTGCGCGGCGAGCCGCGGCGCAACAACACGCGACGGACCCTGCTATGGTACGCGCCCAACCCGGGCGTCATCGTGCGCCGTCAGGTGGTGCAGGCCACCGGCCGGGGCAACGAGCGCGCCGTCGTGACCTGGGAGCTGATCGATTACACGCCTGGCTGATCTCCAGGCTCCGCCGCGGCCATGACAGAAGGACCGATTTTCGCGTTGCGGGACAAGACCCGCGCTGGTGAGCTGGAGCCGGATCCGGCGCAGGAACTCGCAGCCGAGAAGCTGCAAAGCCTGCACAACGCGCTCAAACGGTACGAGCCCGCGCGCAAGGGGTCGTGGAAGGCGCGCTTCGGGCTCACCCGTCGCACCGAGGAACCGCCGCAGGGCCTCTACATCTTTGGCGAGGTCGGGCGCGGCAAGTCCATGCTGATGGACATGTTCTATGCCTCCGCGCCGCTGGAGAAACGACGCCGGGTGCACTTCCACGCCTTCATGCTGGAGGTGCATGAGACGCTGCACCGCTGGCGTCAGGAGGGGAAGCCGCACGGCCATGTGGACGATCTGCTCATGGTGTTCGCGGACTCCATCGCGGACGAGGCCTGGCTGCTCTGTTTCGACGAGTTCCACGTCACCAACATCGCCGACGCCATGCTGCTCGGGCGGCTGTTCCAGAGCTTACTGGACCACGGCGTAATCATCGTGGCCACCTCCAACTGGCCGCCGGACGAGCTCTACAAGGACGGGCTCCAGCGGGAGCTGTTCCTGCCGTTCATCGACTTGATCAAGGAGCGGCTCGACGTGCTCGAGCTGACCTCGCCGACGGACTACCGGCTCAAGCGCCTGATCGGCATGCGCGTCTACCACGTGCCCCTGGGGCCGGCGGCCGACCGCGCGCTCGAGGACGCATTCGCCCAGCTTGCCGACGGGGCCACGGCGCGGGCGGACCAGATCGAAGTCCAGGGCCGCACGGTTCCGGTGCCCAAGACGGCGCGCGGCGTCGCCTGGTTCGGCTTCGCCGATCTTTGCGCACAGCCGCTGGGCGCCGCCGACTACCTCGCCCTGGCCGAGCGCTACTCCAGCATCGTGCTCAAGGACATCCCGCGCATGGGGCCGGAGCAGCGCAACGAAGCCAAACGGTTCGCGACGCTGATCGACACGCTCTACGAAAAGAAGGTGCGGCTCGTTTGCTCGGCCGCGGCGGCGCCCCAGGACCTCTATGTCGAGGGCACGGGCGCCAGGGACTTCGAGCGCACGGTCTCGCGCCTGATGGAGATGCAGAGCGCCGCTTATGTGGCTGGGGTGTAGTCCACACCGGCCCGGCACGGCGGATCCAACAGCATCGTTTGCGGGCACGATCTTAGCGACACCAACTCACTCATTGCAGTAAACTAACTAGTCAGTTAACTTCATGCGGATGCCACGCTCGGTGGCTGGGCGGCGGTGGAGTGGTGGATGACCGGAACGTCTGTGAGCGCGCGGGACCGGCTGGTGCAGGCGGCCGCCGATCTCTTTCACGAGGCCGGGATCGTGGCCACCAGCGTCGACGAAGTCGTCGCCGCGGCTGGCGTTTCCAAGCCGACGCTCTATGCGAAGTTCAGCTCCAAGTCCGAGCTGCTGCTGGCGGTGCTGGCCTCTCGCGACGCGGCCCGGCGCCAGGTCCTGACCGATGTGCTTGAGCGGGCGGGCCGGGATCCCGCTGCCCAAATCCTGGCCGTCTTCGGCTGGCTCGCGCGCTGGCTCGCGGAGGAGAGCTTCCGCGGCTGCGCCCTGGTCAACGCGGCCGCCGAGCTCGGCGGCGTGGAGCCGGGGGTCCGCGAAGCGGCGGCCCGGAACAAGGCTTGGGTGCGGGCGCGCTTCGCCGCCCTGGCGCGGCGGGCGGGGCTGGCGGCGCCGGACGCGCTGGCCGCGTCCCTGTTGCTGCTGATGGAGGGCGCCACGACCATGGCGCTGCTCGAGGGCGGCGGGCAAGCGGGGCGGACGGCGCGGGCGGCGGCCAAGCGGCTGCTTGTTGCGCACGGCTATGACCCGGCGAGCGACCAACGCGGCCAGGCACGGAGGTAGGCCATGCTGATGGAAATCCGCATCTACAAGATCCGCCCGGGCATGCGCCAGAAGTTCATCGAGTTCTTCGAGAGCAGGACCATCGCGCCGCAGGAGGCCTGCGGCATGCGCATCCTGGGCCAGTTTCGCTCGCTCCAGGACGACAACGTCTTCGTCTGGCTGCGCGCCTTCGACGACGCCGCGGACCGGGACATGAAGAAAGAGGCGTTCTACGGCGGCCCGCTCTGGCGCGAGGATCTGGAGGAGGAGGCGTTCTCGATGATCGAGGACTACAGCAACGTGCTCTTGGTGGAGCCCACCGCCGCGTCGCGCTTGCGGTAGGCTCGTCAGCCCCAGGTCGGCCGGCGCATGGTGAAGATGTCGGTGACCTTGACGTAGTCGTGCCCGCCCAGCCGGCCGATCGGCACCAGCTTGGTCTGGTCGACGACGCCGTCAGTCAGCACCGAGTCCGAGATGTGCACGCCGACCACCTTGCCGATGACGATGATGTTGGGCTCGACCCCCTCGTCGGCGAGAAGCTCCACGCTCTTCACATACTCGCATTCCAGATGGACCGGGCTCTCGGCCACGCGCGGCGCCTTGACCAGCTCCGAGGGCGCCCGGGTGAGCCCCGCATAGTCGAACTCGTCCACCTCCGGCGGCGCGTCGATGGCGGTCTGGTTCATGGCCTCGCGCAGCGCCCAGGTGGCGAGGTTGACCACGAAATCGCCGGTCGCCTCGATATTGGCGACGCTGTCCTTCTTGGGCGCTTTTTCGCCGGGCGCGGCCAGCCGCGGGCCGCCGGAGAACATCACCTGCGGCGGCGTGTAGGAGACCCCGTTGAAGAAGGAGTAGGGCGCAAGATTGGCCGAGCCGTCCGGCGCCAGGCTCGAGATCCAGCCGATCGGGCGCGGGATCACGAGCGCGTTGAACGGGTTGTGGCGCAGGCCGTGATGCTGGTCGGTGCGATAGAACATGGTGCGTGGCGGATTGTGGCTAAGCGGAGGTGCGGCCGGACCATAGCGCCCGCGCCCGGGCTAGGAAAGCCGGATGCCAGTCGTCCGAGACCCGATCGCGGCCTGTCCTAGCGGGCTTGTTCGTCTGCGCCTAGTTGGATCCGCCGCTGCAGCAGGCGCGCGCGCCGGGAGTTCGGGAACAGGCGGACCAGCCGGTCGGCGTAAGACTTGGCTTGCGCGTACTTGCCGTCGCCGAGATAGAAGAGCGCCAGGGCCTCGAGGATGCGGGGGTCCCGCTCCTCCAGCCGGTGAGCCGCCAGAAGCTCGGCCTCGGCCTCTTTGCGCCGTCCGAGATGCTGCAACACCAGGGCATGGTTGTACCGGACGCGCGGTTGGTACGGCAGGCGCCGGGCCGCCGCGCCGAGCGCCTCTGCCGCGTCGTCATACCGCTGCATTTCGCCCAGCAACAGCCCAAGCGAATAGTAGAGCCGGCCGTCGTCGGGCGCGTTCTCCAGCGCCGCCCGCAGCATCGCCTCGGCCTCGGTGTTGCGCCCGGTCTGGTTATAGAGGTGGGCGAGCGTGACATAGGCCGGGACGAGCCCGGGCGCGAGCCGCAACGCGGTCTTGTTGGCCCGTTCCGCGAGGTCCGGCCGGCCCCGGTTCATGTACAGGACACCCAGGTTCAGATGCGCCTCCGGCTGGTCGGCCATGGCCTCTTGTGCCGCCTCGTATTCGGCCAGCGCGTCTTCAAAGGCCTGGCGCCGGGGCGCCTCCAGTCGCGTCGTCGGCACCGGGGCCAGCACCCGCGCCGCCTCCAGCCGGACCGCGCGCACCGGGTCGTCCAGCAGGGGCGCGGCGTAGGCCGGCCGCCGGACCGGCGGCAGAGCCTCGATGGCGGCGAGCGCGCCCAAGCGCAGGAGAGGATCGTCGCTCTTGAGTGCCTCGACGACCGGCGCGAGGCTCCTGCGGCTGGTCGGCCGCAGCAACTGCAGCGCCGTCGCCCGCGCGATTGCGGATTGCGCCGGATCTTCGGCCAGCGCGACCAGCTTGGCCTCGGCCCCGGCCTGACCGTCGCGGCCGGCGGCGATGGCGTCGCCGAAATGGGCGCCCCGCCGGGCCACGCCGCCGGTCCAGGCCACGATCGCGTCGGCCGCCCAGTCCGCCGGCTTATCCGCGTGGCAGCCGGTGCAGGCGTCGGGCGTTTCGAGCCGGGCCGAAAGGTCCGGACGGGGAATGCGAAAGCTGTGGTCCCGGCGCGGGTCGACCACCATGTAGCTGCGCGCCGGCATGTGGCAGTTGACGCACTGCGCCCCGGGCGAGCCGGCGGGGTGGTGATGGTGGGCGGGTGTGTCATAGGCCTTGCGGGGCAGGGACTCGAAGCGGGCGTCCGGTGCCTGCCCATGGCAGCGGACGCAGAGCGCGTCGCCGTCCGCTTTCACGCGGGCGGTGTGGGGATCGTGGCAGTCGGTGCAGCGCACGCCGGCGCGCTGCATCTTGCTCTGCAGGAACGAGCCGTAAACATAGACCTCGTCCTGGATCTGGCCGTCCGGGAAGTAGAGCTCTTGGCGCAAGAGCGCCGGCCGGAAGTGGTCCAGGAACGGCGCGCCGTGTTCATAGTGTTGGGTGATCGGCGCGCGCCGCGCGTGGCACCGGGCGCAGGCCTCGATCTCCCGTCCGGGCGCGTCTTCTTTGAAACCGACGACCAGGCCCGTGTCGGCGTCTTCGGTCTTCTCGCCGGCCCGCGCCCAGGCGACGTGCCGCGCGCCGGGGCCGTGGCAGGCCTCGCAGCTGACGTTGATCTCGGCCCAGCTCGTCGCGTAGCTTTCGCTTTCGAGATCATAGCGCTTGCGATAGCCGGTCGTGTGGCATTCGCCGCAGCGGCCGTTCCAGTTGTGCAGCCGTCCGGTCCAGTGGCGCGGATCGCCGGCCGCGATCTCGGCGTCGGGCAGCAGGTGGAACCAGCGCTTTCGCTCCGTGTCCCAGGCGATGGTCAGCGCCTGCAGCCGGCCCCCCGGCTGCGCGATCAGGTATTGCTGCAAGGGGGATATGCCGAAGGTATAGACGATCTCGAAATCGGCGAGCCGGCCGTCGGCGCCATCCGTGTTGACGACGTATTTGCCGTCTTTGCGGAAGAAGCGCGAGGTGACGCCCGCATGTGTGAATCGCGCGTCGTCGAAGTCGCCGAGGACGGTGTCCTCGGAGGCTTCCCGCATGGCCCAGTCGTGATGGGAGCCGGACCAGGCCTCTCCCTGCGCCTTGTGGCAGGCGACACAGGTCTCCCGGCCGACGAAATCTGCGGCGGCGGAGGCCGCCGAGCCCGCGTCGGCGGCGAGCCGCGCGGCCAGCCCGAAGGCCACCACCGCGGCGCCGCCGGCCAGCGCCGGGATTAAGGACAGGCGATCGATCCCGGGACTCCGTCCCGCGCCGTGGCTCGGGATCGAGGAGAGGTCGCCATCAGAGCGTCAGGCCGACCCGCTTGTCGACGCTCTCCGTGATCCGGATCCCGCGTCCGGCCGCAGTCTCGCGCAGCAATGGACTGACCGTTCCGGTCGTCCAGACATCGAGCTGCCCCCTGAAGCCGGCTGGGCGGAAATTCTCCTGAACATAGCTCATGCGCCGGCCGACGATCTCCTCGTAGACGCCGTGGTCCCAGGCGAAGGCAATGACCGCGCGCCCGTTCCTGGCTTGGGCGATCGAAAGGCCCAGCATGACCTGGATCTCCGAGATGGGCGAAACCGACTTGTGATAGCCGCTCATCACCTCGGCCACGTTCTGGAAGTAGTTGGCGCCGACCTCGTCCTCGGCCGAGAGCGCCAGCGCGATGAGGCGGTCGCGGCCGCGGGCGCCGTCGAGCGATTCCAGCGCCGCCGTGATGATGGTGTCGTGGCGGGGCGTGAAGGCCGGATGGTCGAGGAACTGCTTTCTGAGATCCGGCGAGATGCCCATGGCCTGGAGCTTGGCGTCGTTGATGATGCGCAGGCGCGCGGGCGGTTCCTCCTTGAGCACCTCGTTCATCTGGTCGGACATGCGGATCGAGCTGAACACGGTGGCGCCGGTCGCCGAAACCGCCATGGTCGCCCCCGTGACGCTCAGCCCGCCAAGCGCGGCGGCCCAGCCGATCCGGTTGAGCTCCTCCTGCAGGACCTTGTTGCTGGAGTAGACGTCGCAGCCGTATTGGGCGCAGAAGTCCCGTTTCCAGGAGGAGACGAAGAGCGCCTGCTTGAGCCGGCTGTCCTCGCTCGGGTCCTGCTTTTCCGTCACCGCCGTGCCCACGTTCCCGAAGATCTGGAAGACCCCGCGCGGCAGGCCGTTCAGCGTGTCGACCGGGTCCTCGATCAGATTCTTGCCCAGGCGTATCGGCGACTTCGCCGCGTAGCCCACGGCCTGGAGGTAGGCGTCGGATTTCTGGATCTTTTTCAGCTCCGCGATCACCCGGATCTCGTTCAGGAGCTTCTGCAGGGCGAAGTTGCCGGTCACCTCGTAGGTGCCGAAGTCCGAGTTCACGGTGTAGGTGTGCATGAACCCATAGGTCACGACCTTTTCGTCGATCCGATAGTTCGGTCCCTTGAGCACGTCCGCTGGCAGGATATTCGACGCGCGGCGGTTGCTGCCCACCTCGTAAGTCTCCTGCGCCAAGGCGCTGCCGACGCCGGCGGCCGTGACCGACAGAGCGGCGGCCAGGCAGGCGCCCGCAATCCTGATCAGTACTCCCCTCATTTTCTTACTCCGTTGACGTGAAATCAGTTTCGGGCGCCGCGACCAGAGACCGGCGCGCTGCACTGTGCCTCTCGCGCATGATCGGCGCTCATACCGCGTTGAGCCAGGCCCAGGCCGCGTCCCTGTCCTGCGGCAAAAAATGACGCAGCCTGCAGTCGAGCTGTTCCGCCAGCTGTCTTGCCGACTCCGCCAGTTTCTCCGGGCCGACCACGGCGATACGCTCGAAATCGGTCCGGTGTCTGCTTCGAAACAGGAACGCGCCCGACTGTCCCTCCTCGTCCCAGCCCTCGAGTTCCTCCCAATCGACATAGGCACGAACCGTCCCCCGGTTCCCGAGGAACGCTTCGAACTCGGGCATGAACGACTGATAGTCGGCATCCGTAAGGACACCGCTCGCCTTGACCACGATCACACGATCCGTCGTCTCCGGCAAAATCTCGAACATGTCTCCGTTTCCCTCTTCCGGAGCCCAGGATATTCGAACCCAGCGCGGCGGATCGCTGCTCGTGATCCCGCCGCGCCGGGGGATGGTAGACCGGCGCCCGCGCCTGAGAAACTGGCATCTTTGACAGGCCTCGCGCAGGCGCAAGGCGTATCGTCCTCCCTATTTCGGGCCGTAGATCGCGTCGATCCGCTTCTCCAGGTTCTCGCCCCACCGGTCGATCACCTGATAGGCGTGGCCGAGCGATTCGAAGCCGGCGGTGATCCCCATGCGGTTCCCGGCCCGCTCGTCGGCCGCCGCTATGATCGTCTCGCCGCTGACGGAATCGACCATCTCGGCTTCCATCGCGGCCCCGCCGAGACCCATGCCGCTCAACCGCATCAGGGGATGGATGTTCAGCACCGGCTCGGTCTGCTCGACCGAGGTGATGGCTGCACGGAGGCGGGCCACGCCCGGCCCGGATCGATCGACGACCTCGAAGCGCTGGGACAAGATCCCGATCACCTTGTTCTGCATGTAGCTCGCCACCTCGCCCAGCTTGGCGGCGTCGATGCTGGTGCCCTTGGCGTTCGGCTTGAAGTGCACCACGATCGGGTCGACCACGAATTTGGTGTACGTCTTCACGTCCTTGTCAGGATTCTGATAGTAGTACTGGGCGAGACCCATGGGGTCGTCTTTCAGATTCGAATAGTCGCGCAAAAAGCCCGAGAACTGGGACTGCGCATAAGCAGCTGCGGACAGCGCCCCGAGCATGGCCACCGCCATGACCGGGGTCACGAATTTTCTGATCGAGACCATTATCTCCCTCCTAAAGTTTGTCTGGGCAACCCTGTCGGAGCCGACAGCGTCGCTCGCGCGCCGCGCCGACCCCGCCTCATCTCTCGGCGTCAGTCATGCGCCGTCAACTCCGACCCCTTGGGCATCACATCCGACGTGCGGTGCGGAAACTTGGCGATCAGCTGCATGTGCCCGCGCATTGTAAATTGGATCGGCGTCACCGCATAAAGACCGGGATAGAACTGGCCGCGCTTCTCGGCCGGGTCCCGCATGACGTTGTAGAAGTCCATGGCCGGGAGCCCGCCGTGGCCGCCGGGCTTGATGTGGATCTTGAAATCCTCGTAGCGGATGGCCGCCAAGGTGCCGCCGCTGTAATGCATCAGGTAGTTGCGCCGCGAATGCCCCTCGCCCAGCAGCAGGAGCGGCGTCTGGTCGACGCCGTCGGTCACCCGATCGTTGGGGATCTTGTCCATCGCGCCCGCGAGCCGGGCCGCCGTGGTGTACAGGTCGGTCAGGTGGATCATGTCGACCGGGTCCTGGTTCGGCTCGATCATGCCGGGCCACCAGGCCATTCCGGGCACGCGCACGCCGCCCTCTAGCACGTCGCCCTTGGCGCCCCGCAGCCAGGAATAGCCCGAGGTCGGCCAGAAGGCGTACATCGGCCCGTTGTCGCTCCACCACACCACCAGGGTGTTCTCGTCGATGCCCTGCTCCTTGAGCGTGTCGAGCAGTTGCCGGATATGGTCGTTGTGCATGGCCATGAACGAGCCCTGCGCGTTGGCGTGGTCCACGTGCGGCGCGTCCTTGAACGCCTCCGAGCCCATGATCTGCTGGGTGTAGGTCGCCCAATAGATGAAGAAGGGCCTTTCGCTGTTGGCCTTGTCATTGATGAAGTCCTTGATCTGCTTGATCGACTCGGTTTCGAAGGCCTCCTGCCGCTTGATCCCGAGCTGGCCCGCAATGCCCGGGATCGGCCTGCGGCCCTTGTCCTTCTCGCCGATATAGCCGGCGACGGACAGATCGATGCCGGTCCGCCTCTTGTATTCCTCCACGCCGACGAAGTCGTAGAACGGCGGCGCGGCCGGGTTCGGCATGGACTGCTGATAGAACTCGGCGCTCATCGGCCAGGCATCGGGTGCGCCGTTGAACAGGCCGTAATAGGCATAGTCATAGCCCTGGTTCTCGGGCGCGTGCTCGGGCAGGTCGCCAAGATGCCATTTGCCCCACATGGCGGTGTGATAGCCGGCTTCGGAGAGTATCTCGGCGACCGTCACCTCCTCGGGCGACAGCCCCTCGGTCTGACCGGGCCACAGCACGCTGAGGAGTCCCGTGCGCACCGGATGGCGGCCGGTGTTGATGGCGATGCGCGACGGCGTGCAAGAGGGCTCGGCATAGGCCGACCAGAAGCGCATGCCGTCGAAGGCCATCTTGTCGAGCTCGGGCGTCGGCGTGCCGCGGTGCTTGCCGCCGCCCTGCCAGCCGAGCTCGCCCCAGCCCACGTCGTCGGCCAGGATGTAGATGATGTTCGGTTTCTTGCCGAAGCGCTCTTCCAGGGCGGCGAGTTTGTCGTTGATGGTCTTGTCCTCCCCGGCCCAGGCGGCCTTGTTCTTCTCTTGATGCGACAGAAAGGGCGCGTCGGGTTGGAAGGCGTTTGCCGCGCCGGACAGCGCGATCGTGGTGGCAAGCACCGCGGCAAGCCGCACTGCGTGGATTTCTGCTCTCATCGTTACTCCCTCCTGAATGCGTCCGCCCCCTGGTGTCCCTCTGAGACGGATCGTAATCCGGCGCAAGAGCTTGAGAAACTGGTACTTCTTACAGGGGACGGCGATTCGCCAGCGCAACGGCGCAATAATCGGCGTCATCCCCATCATGAGTGGGGCCGAACAGGTTGCGCCGCGCCAAAGTCGGCGTCATCCCAATGGCCTGGGTTACGCTCGCGAGCATCGGCTCACTAATTTCCGATCGCCTCCACACCAAGGACGACATCTCTTGCGTCGCCGTATATCTTCAGCCAGGTTCGCACCATGGCTTTCGTCTCCGGCCGCAGATTTTCCACGCCCTCGTATGGCATGCCGCGGGCGGGTTGCCAGTCAGGCCACTTGTCCTTCATTCGCAGGTGCTGGATGCGCATGCGCACGAAGGGCGTACCTGCCCAGACACCCTGGTATTTTAGGGGGTTATCCTCCCGCGGATCCCAATACAGGTTGTAGAACTCTGCCATGGCCGGGTTCACGCCCGGCGGCGGCCAGTGGATTTTCATGTTCTGTTTCACGGTCGCCTTGAGCGTGTCCACTTCATAGAGGTGCACGTAGTCACGGCGCCCATTGGTATCGCCTTTCAGGAGGATGGCGGTCTGATCGACGCCGTCGACGATGCGGTCACGGGGGATGCCGTCTGTGTTGCCGGCGATCCGGGCGAAGGTGGTGTAGAGGTCGCTGACAAAGACCATGTCCCCGGCGATGGAACCGGGCTCAATTGCGCCCGGCCAACGGATGAAAGCGCCGACGCGGTGACCGCCTTCCAGCGCCTGCCCTTTGGTGCCGCGAAACAGCCATTCGGAGTAGCCGGAGAGCTCAAGGTCCTGCTTCATCGGGCCGTTGTCGCCCATGACCATGACAATGGTGTTGTTCTCGATGCCCAGTTTCTTGATTTCGGCCAGGAGCTCGCCGATGTAGCCATCGACAACCGCCATGGCATTGGCCCAGCGTCCGCAGTTGGGGGTCTGGCACCCGCCGTCATCGGTTGACCTGAGAACAGCCACCGGGATTTGCGGCCAGTAGTTCAGGAAGAAGGGCTTGTCGCCGCTCGCCAGCGCGCGCAGTGACTCCACCGCTTGTTCCTGGAAACGGTCGTTGACCCTCTTGTAGAACTCGATGTCCGGCTTTTCTCCAGGCTTGATGCCCCACTCGCGCAATTTGCCGCCGCGCTTGCCCTCCACCTGGGTGACCCAGTCGTACAGTCGGAAGGTCTTGTCCAGCCCGTAGTCGGGGTCGACAGTGGTCGGTGTAAAAGAGGTCGTTCGGGCATCGAGTTCGGCGTCCCGTGTCAGGAAGCTATAGGCCACTTGGTTGTGCATGGGGAACGACGCGTAATCGAAACCCTGATTGGTCGGATAGGCTTCCTTGATGTCACCCATATGCCACTTACCGATGTGGTGAGTCGTATAACCCGCATTGGACAGCAGCTCGGCGATCGTCACCTCTTTGTCATTAAACCCGACGCCCTCGGGCGGCGTGACCTTTGTGAGCTCCATTCCGGTCCGTACGGCATAGCGCCCGGTCATGAAGGCGACGCGCGTCGAGGTGCAGATGTTCTCTGCATAGAAACGGGTAAAGGTCATGCCCTCTTTTGCCAGGGTATCGAGGCTCGGTGTACGGCCACCACGGATCTTGTTCAGTTCCGGCATGCCAAACTCGCCGAAGCCCATGTCGTCGATCAGGATGTACACGATGTTCGGCGGCTTGCCGTCGTTGCGCTCCCTGATCTCGGCGAGCCGCCTATCCAGTTCCTTGTCCTCGGCGGCCCACTGCTCCGCATACTGATGCAAGAGAACATAGTGCTCCGCGTCATGCCGGATTGGTTGCGCGCTCGCCGCCGAAGCCAAGACGGCAGAGGCGAACGTAGTGATGCCAACGACTGCCGCGCTTTTGTAGGCGATGGAGCGAACCGCGCCCGACAGCGCACCGAAAAGTGCGGTCTCGCCGTGCTTTCGCGTCCTCATGTTCATGGCTGTTCTCCGCGATGAAAGGTGAAAGCGTAGGGATAGGGATGAAGGCGAAGTGCCGCGATGGCGCGTATGCCGCTCAGAACAGCGCCGGAATGATCGGCGCGACGACCACGCGGATGTTCCATTCCTGACCCAGCACGTCCGGCCGTTGCGGCATCCACTGGCCTTCGATCCCGAACTTGATCGGCATCCTGCCGAAGAAATGTGTCTTGTAGACACCGAAGCCCAAGGGCACGGTCCAGCGATCCCCGCTGTCGGCTTCCCAGTCGGCGGTGATGATGGGCGTGCCGCCGATCTGCCAGCCGTCGTCAAAATTGAGGAAATAGAACAGGTTCAGCCAGGTGAAGTTGACGTCCGAGGCGTCGCTGCGGGTGCTCGCCACCGAGAACCACTGCTGCAGCAGGGCGCCCACGATGAACTTCCGACCGATGAACGCCAGAACGCCCGAGGGGCCCAAGGAGTACTGGTCGGTACCGAGGCGGGTGTCGCTCGCTGTCGGGAACTGTTGCGTGAGGCCGCCGGCCCAGACCAAATCGCCGCCGCCCCATCGCTCTTGCGGCAGGCTCTGGCCGACGAGCGAGAAATACACGATATCGCCGAAGCCACTTTTGCTCGTGAACGGCGCGCCGCCGGGTGGGGGGAAGCCCCCGATCTCGGGCGTGGCGCCGCCAATGAGCGTGCTCTGGACCTGTCCGACATCCGGGATGGAGGCATTCATGATGGTGGGAAAGGTCGGGCGGTTCACCCAGATCCAGTTCTCGCCAAGGGTCTCCGTCAAGGGAATGGGAATGACCGGTTGGAAGGCCCAGGTGTTCAGGTGGCGGGTCCGGCTGCTGATGTCGCCTTCGAGGAAGTAGTTGTCGAACTGATTGAGCAGGATCCAGAAGTTGCCGCCGAGCGGGTTCGAAGACTGCCGCGCCGCCTCCTCGACGCTGAGCCCCACGGCGCCCCCCTCTTCGGCGGGAGCCTGCTGATCGCCCGCAGGCTTTGCCGCAAGCTGCGTGCCGAAGAGATCGAGTTTGCGCAGCTGTGTTTGCCGGGCCGGATCGATCTGCAACGTTGCCCGGTCGGGCAGGTCTTGTTGTTGGCCGACCCGTTCCTCCGTAACCCGTCCCGGCTGGCCGCCCAAGGCCGGCGGCGGCGTTTTCCAGGATTTTGTCAGGGCGCGCGCAGCGGCGTCGCCACCTCCGTCGCCTGGCGCCACACCGTCCGCTTGCACGGCCCCCGCCAGCGCCGAGCCGCCGATCAACAAGAGCGCCCCAATGCGTGGTGTCATCTCTACCATGACTCCCCCGTGCCGCCCCTACTGGCACAAACGGGGCTCGGTATCGCTGTCGACGCAGCGCCCCGCTCTGTGCACGCCGCGGCATGACTTGCGACGCGCTGTCAGTCTATCATTGCGATGCTAAAAGAAGTGTTTCGCATGCCCAGCTTACATACGCCCACGTATGGTACTGACAAGTAGCATGAACGGTCAACCGTCTTGAACGAGCGACAATCAGAGCAGCCGCGCAAACGCTCCGGGAACCGTGCGCGGATGCGCTCTCCGGAGGACTGGCTCAAGCAGGCGCTGGTGATCCTGCGGCGCGAGGGCGTCGAGGGCGTGCGCGTGGAGCGACTCGCCCGGGATCTCAGCATCTCCAAGGGGAGCTTCTATTGGCACTTCAGGGACCGTAGCGATCTCCTCGGACGCATGCTCGACTATTGGGACAGCGAGATGACCGGCGCCATCATCGAAGAAACCGAGCGCAAAGGCGGCACGCCGGTACAGAGGCTCTGGACGATCATGACCACGGTCAGGCGGCGGCACGCGGCGGACTTCGATGTTGCCGTGCGCGCCTGGGCCGCCTTCGACCGGACTGCCGCCAAGGTGGTCAAGCGGGTCGACGCCCGGCGGCTCGACTTTGTCCGGAGCAGATTTCGAGAACTCGGCTTCCGAGGCCGCGCGCTCGACACACGAACGCGGCTCTTCGTCCACTATGTTTCGACCGAGCCTAGCATTCTCCCGCGCCCACCGGCCGCAGAGGGGGAAAAGCTCGCGCGTGCCGCACTCTCGCTGTTGACGGCGCGGCCAGACGACCAAGGGCAAGGCTAGCAGTGCAAGCGTCCAAGATGGTCTTGTCTTTCTCGGCCCAAGCCGTCTTGTTCTCTTCCAGATGCCAGAGAAGAGGGCCGTCGGGTCGGAAGGCGCTGGCCGCGCCGGGCAGGACGATGATCGGCGCGCCCCGCGCGACGTTCCGATCCGCGCTCGGTAACTGGACCGCGCCTGTGCGGCTATCTCTCGGCGCGTTGCAAGACCTCGCCGCGGTCGACGTCGTGCTCTCTGACGGATTCCTTGATGAGCTGGCCGTGCGGATGCACGGCCTAGGCTTGCGTGCACGCGGGTCAGCTCGCCGTGCCGCATGTGCCAAAGTGGCGCTGCATTACCACCGCAGACTTGTGCCAGATCATTTGCGCCACGCTCAGGGCATGCAGATTATGACTGGTCTCGAAACGTCCATGCCGTGCTGTATCTGGAACATTTACATCCGCAATTGAGGGGAGGAGATGATCATGCGTTTTTTCGATCCCGCGCGCTTTCACTTTGTCTTCCTTGTGCCCTTGGTGGCATCGAACCTCACGAGCGACAACGCGATGAGCGCCAAAGACCTGCGCGAGCAGTTCGTCGGCAATACGGTGGTCGCGCAGTTGCCACAAGGCACCGCATACGCCCTGGTGCGGCCGGACGGGGTCGCGCGCGGCCTGCACCCGGTTGAGGGGCGCATAAACGGCCGCTATGAGATCGCAGACGATGGCGTCGTCTGCGTCACCTGGCCCCTTGCTTCGGGCGAAGTCAGGAATTGCGACAAGACCGTCGCGCAAGGAGGTCGGAAATATAACTGGGAGGGGAAGACGCTGGAGGTTCTTCCAGGCGATCCAAAGGGGCTGGGCAAGTAAGGCTGTCTCGATAGACTGAAGAGGGCCATTCAGCTTGGCCCGTGTGCTGCGGATGGCTGGACGCGAGGAAGCGGCCAGCGCAACGGCGCAATGGTCGGCGCGACAAACCAGCGGATGTTCCATTCTGGGTGCGACGCCGGCTCCGCGCCGGCGCGGCTATTTTTTGGCGCGCTGCAAGACCTCGCCGAGGTCGATGTCGTGCTCGCTGGCGAATTCCTCGATCAGCTGATCGTGCGGATCGCCGGGCTGCATCTGGCCCGCAAGCGGAATGGTCCGACCCGCGTCAACGTGCAGAGCTAGAGCCACCGCCCCGGCAATGAGCAACAGGCCCAAGATCCATCTTCCTGATAGCACCGTCGTGTCTCCCGCCCCGCGTCAATTCGGATGGACACGATCGATCGGGCAGCCACTTGCCTGCTTCCGGTGCCGTTCATGGCCCATGCACCCCAGCCTTAGCGGCGCAGCGCCCCTCTCCCACACGCGCGCGCGTCGGCTGCTTGGGCTGTCCCCGGCAAGCGAAGTGGTCCTCCCTCTGCGACCCTTCAGATGCCAAGTGTAACCCGGCGAACGCGACTGGGATACTGGAAGTTCTTACAGGTCGCGGGAGGCCATCTTACAGGGGTCGGCAATTTGTCATAGGGCGGATCCAAGGCGGGCTCGACCCTTGCCCTCGGGGAGGAATCGTCTAAGTTAGCCGCCGGTTTTCACGGCGGGGACAGGGCCCCGCCCGCGGGCCATGGACGGCGCTCCGCCGCCACCGCTCGCAGCACCTTCCAGGGGGAGTACATGGCTCGCAGTAAAATCGCGCTCGTGGGCGCCGGTCAGATCGGCGGCACGCTGGCGCTGCTTGCCGGGCTCAAGGAGCTTGGCGACGTGGTTCTCTTCGACATCGTCAAGGGCATTCCGCAGGGCAAGGGGCTGGACATCGCCCAGGCCTCGCCGGTCGAGGGTTTCGACGCCGCCTATCTCGGTGCCAACAGCTACGCCCCGCTCAGGGGGGCGGACGTGGTCATCGTCACCGCCGGCGTGCCGCGCAAGCCGGGCATGAGCCGCGACGATCTGATCGACACCAACGCCAAGGTGATGAAGGCGGTCGGCGAGGGCATCAAGCGCTACTGCCCCAAGGCCTTCGTGATCTGCATCACCAACCCGCTGGACGCCATGGTCTGGGCGCTGCGCGAGGTCACGGGCCAGCCGCACAATATGGTGGTCGGCATGGCGGGGGTCCTGGACTCGGCACGCTTCCGCTACTTCCTGGCCGAGGAGTTCGACGTCTCGGTCGAGGACGTGACCGCCTTCGTGCTCGGTGGGCATGGCGACACCATGGTGCCGCTGCCGCGCTATTCGACGGTGGCCGGCATTCCGCTGCCGGATCTGGTGAAGATGGGCTGGACCACGCAGAAACGGATCAACGAGATCGTCCAGCGCACCCGCGACGGCGGCGCCGAGATCGTCGGCCTTTTGAAGACCGGCTCGGCCTTTTACGCCCCGGCGGCGTCGGGAATCGCCATGGCCGAGTCCTACCTCAGGGACAAGAAGCGGGTGCTGCCCTGCGCCGCCTGGCTCAAGGGCCAGTACGGCGTGCGCAACATGTATGTGGGTGTGCCGGTGGTGATCGGCGCGAAGGGGGTCGAGCGCATCGTCGAGATCAAGCTCAACGCCGCGGAGAAGAAGATGTTCGACAAGTCCGTGGACGCGGTGAAGGGGCTCGTCAAGATCACCAAGAAGATGCTCTAGCCAACGGCCGCCGGGAGACCGCTGATGAACATCCACGAGTATCAGGCCAAACAGCTCATGGCCAAGTTCGGCGTCGCCGTGCCCAAGGGAGGCGTCGCCTACACGTCCGACGAGGCCGAAAAGGTCGCCAACGAACTGGGCGGCCCGGTCTGGGTGGTGAAATCCCAGATCCACGCGGGCGGCCGCGGCGCGGGCCGCTTCAAGGACGATCCCGACGGCCCCGGCGGCGTGCGGGTGGTCAAATCGGTCGACGAGGTCAAGGCCAACGCCGCAAAGATGCTTGGCCATGTGCTGGTCACCAAGCAGACCGGCGATGCTGGCAAGGAGGTCACGCGCATCTATGTCGAGGACGGCTGCGACATCGCGCGCGAGCTCTATCTCGGCATGCTGATCGACCGGGCGACCAGCCGGATTACCATCATGGCCTCGACCGAGGGCGGCATGGAGATCGAGGAGGTCGCGGCCCGCACGCCCGAGAAGATCATCAAGGTGGCCATCGATCCGGCCTCCGGCATGCAGGCGCATCACGCGCGACAGGTCGCCTTCGGCCTCGGCCTCGAAGGCGGTCAGGTCAAGTCGGCGGTGCGCTTTCTCATGGCCATGTACCAGGCGTTCACCGAGCTGGATGCCAGCCTGGTGGAGATCAATCCGCTGGTGGTGACCGGCGCGGGTGAGGTGATCGCGCTGGACGCCAAGATGAACTTCGACGACAACGCCCTGTTCCGCCACGCCGACGTGGCCGAGCTGCGCGACGAGGACGAGGAGGATCCGGCCGAGCTCGAGGCGGCCAAGCACGATCTCAACTACATCAAGCTCGACGGCAATATCGGCTGCATGGTCAACGGCGCCGGGCTGGCCATGGCGACCATGGACATCATCAAGCTTTATGGCGGCGAGCCCGCGAATTTCCTCGACGTCGGCGGCGGCGCCACCAGGGAGCGGGTGACCACCGCGTTCAAGATCATCCTCTCGGACCCCAATGTCGAAGGCATCCTGGTGAACATTTTCGGCGGCATCATGCGCTGCGACGTGATCGCCGAGGGGGTTGTCGCGGCCGCGCGCGAGGTCAGCCTGCACGTGCCGCTGGTGGTGCGCCTGGAAGGCACCAATGTCGAGCTGGGCAAGAAGATCCTCTCCGAGTCGGGCCTGCCCATCGTCTCGGCCGACGACCTGGCGGATGCGGCGCAGAAGGTCGTGGCCGCGGTCAAGGAGGCGGCATAATGGCGGTACTCGTCGACAAGACCACCAAGGTCGTCTGCCAGGGCTTCACCGGCGCGCAGGGCACCTTCCATTCGGAACAGGCGATCGCCTACGGCACCCAGATGGTCGGCGGCGTCACCCCGGGCAAGGGCGGCGGTACCCATCTGGACCTGCCGGTGTTCGACACGGTGGCCGCGGCGCGCGCCGAGACCGGCGCCAACGCCTCGGTGATCTACGTGCCGCCGCCCTTCGCGGCGGACGCCATCCTCGAGGCCATCGACGCGGGCATCGAGTTGATCGTCTGCATCACCGAGGGCATCCCGGTGCTCGACATGGTCCGGGTCAAGCGGGCACTCGCCAACTCGGGCTCGCGCCTGATCGGGCCCAACTGCCCGGGCATCATCACGCCCGACGAATGCAAGATCGGCATCATGCCGGGCCACATCCACAAGCGCGGCCGCGTCGGTATTGTGTCCCGCTCGGGAACGCTTACATACGAGGCGGTGGCGCAGACCACCGTCACCGGGCTGGGGCAGAGCACCTGCATCGGGATCGGCGGCGACCCGGTCAACGGCACCAACTTCATCGATTGCATCGACCTTTTCCTTGCGGACGACGAGACGGACGGGATCATCATGATCGGCGAGATCGGCGGCACCGCCGAAGAGGACGCCGCCGACTTCGTCAAGGCGAGCGGCACGTCCAAACCGGTGGTCGGTTTCATCGCCGGGTTGACCGCGCCGCCGGGCCGTCGCATGGGACACGCCGGCGCTATCATCGCTGGAGGCAAGGGCGGAGCGCAGGATAAGATCGAGGCGTTGAAGAGCGCCGGTATCGTGGTGGCCGACTCGCCGGCCGCCATCGGGAGCACCATGTTGGAAGTAATGAAGGGGTAAGGGCTCCTTCTTAGTATCGTCTGCTAGGCGTGACGATTTCTCTGACCATGTGACCGCGGCCTCGGGCCGCGCCCCAGAGCCATGACATCCAAGCTCGAACAGACCAGTTTTCTCTCCGGCGCCAATGCCGGTTTCATCGCGCAACTCTATCGCCGCTTCCTCGACGACCCCGGTTCGGTGGACGCCAGCTGGGCGCAGTTCTTCGCGGAACTGGGCGACGAGGGCGGCGCCGTCCTGCAGGAACTGGGCGGGGCCAGCTGGACGCCGCATCCCCGGCCGGAAGAGGGCAACGGTGATCTCCTGGCGCTGGCCTTGCAGGAAGAGCCTTCGGCCCGCCCTGCCGCCAAGCCGCCAGCCGCCGGCGCGCCCGCGGCGATCACGGCCGAGGCGGTCCGCGCCGCGACGCTCGATTCGATCCGCGCCCTGATGCTGATCCGGTCCTACCGGGTGCGTGGCCATCTCTGGGCCCAGCTCGATCCGCTCGGCATCGAGACCCCCCAGCATCACCCGGAGCTCGACTACAAGACTTACGGCTTCACCGAGGCGGATCTCGACCGGGAGATCTTCATCAATCACGTCCTCGGTTTCGAGACCGCGACGCTGCGCCAGATCATCGAGCGGGTGCAGGCCACCTACAGCAGCAACATCGGCGTCGAGTTCATGCACATCCAGGAGCCCGACCAGAAGGCCTGGATCCAGGAGCGCATCGAAGCCATCGAGAACCGCACCGAATTCACCGAGAAGGGCAAGCTGGCGATCCTCGACCGCCTGGTCGAAGGCGAACGGTTCGAGACCTTCCTCGATCGCAAGTACACCGGCACCAAGCGGTTCGGCCTGGACGGCGGCGAAGCCACGGTGCCGGCGCTGGAACAGATCATCAAGCGCGGCGGCCAGCTGGGCATCGAGGAGATCGTCATCGGCATGGCGCACCGCGGCCGGCTCAACGTGCTCGCCAACATGATGGGCAAGCCCTATCAGGCGATCTTCTCGGAGTTCCAGGGCGGCGCGGCCCAGCCCGAATACGTCCAGGGCTCGGGCGACGTCAAATACCATCTCGGCACGTCGTCGGACCGCGAGTTCGACGGCATCCCGGTGCACCTCTCGCTGACCGCCAACCCGTCCCATCTCGAGGCGGTCGACCCGGTCGTTCTCGGCAAGGTGCGCGCCAAGCAATGGCAGCGTGGCGGCGGCGAGACCGGCATGAAAAAGGTGATGGGCCTCTTGCTGCACGGCGACGCCGCCTTTTCCGGCCAGGGCCTGGTGGCCGAGACCCTGGATCTCTCCCAGCTCAAGGGCTACCGCACAGGCGGCACCATCCACTTCATCATCAACAACCAGATCGGGTTCACCACCAAGCCGGCCTTCTCGCGTTCGGGCCCGTATTGTTCCGAAGTGGCCAAGATCGTGCAGGCGCCGATCTTCCACGTGAACGGGGACGACCCCGAGGCGGTGGTGCACGTTGCCCGCATCGCCACCGAGTTCCGCCAGCGCTTCATGAAGGACGTGATCATCGACTTGTTCTGCTATCGCCGGCATGGCCACAACGAGGGCGACGAGCCGATGTTCACCCAGCCGCTGATGTACAAGGCGATCAAGGGACACCCGACCACCCGCGAGATCTACGCCAAGAAGCTTGTCGACCAGGGCGTGATCACGCAGCAGCAGGCGGACAGGGTGGTGTCCGACTTCGAGGCCCGTCTGGACGCGGACTTCGAAGCGGCGACCAGCTACAAGCCCAACAAGGCGGACTGGCTGGAAGGGGCCTGGACGGGGCTGGAGACGGCCCGCGGCGAGGCCCGGCGGGGCGAGACCGGTGTGCCGGTCGAGGCGCTCAAGAAGGTCGGCGCGGCCCTGACCCGGGTGCCCGACGGCTTCAACCTGAACAGCAAGATCACCCGTCAGCTCAAGGCCAAGGCCGCCAACATCGAGAAGGGCGAAAGTATCGACTGGGCGACCGGCGAGGCTTTGGCCTTCGGCACCCTGCTCACCGAGGGCACGCCCGTACGGCTTTCGGGCCAGGACAGCGGCCGCGGCACGTTCTCGCAGCGGCATGCGGTACTGATCGACCAGGGGTCCGAAGACCGTTTCATCCCGCTGAACAATCTGCTGGACGGACAGGCGGTGTTCGAGGTCATCGACAGCCCGCTGTCGGAGGCGGGCGTGCTGGGCTTCGAATACGGCTACAGCCTGGCCGAGCCCAACATGCTGATCCTGTGGGAGGGGCAGTTCGGCGACTTCGCCAACGGTGCCCAGGTGATCATCGACCAGTTCATCAGCTCGGGCGAATCCAAGTGGCTGCGCATGACCGGGTTGGTCATGCTGTTGCCACACGGCTACGAGGGCCAGGGGCCCGAGCATTCCTCCGCCCGGCTGGAGCGGTACCTGCAGCTCTGCGCCGAGGACAACATGCAGGTCGTCAACTGCACGACGCCGGCGAACTACTTCCACGCGCTCCGGCGCCAGATGCGGCGCAATTTCCGCAAGCCGTTGATCGTGATGACGCCGAAGTCGCTGCTCCGGCACCGGCTCGCGACCTCCCGCCTCGACGAGATGTCGCCCGAGACGACTTTTCACCGGGTCCTCTACGATAACGAGGTCCTGTGTGAGGACAAGAAGGTGAAGCGGGTCGTCCTGTGCAGCGGCAAGGTCTATTACGATCTGTTCGAAGAGCGGGCGCGGCGCGGCCAGAAGGACGTCTTCTTCCTGCGCCTCGAGCAACTCTACCCGTTCCCGCAGCAGGCCTTGCTTCAGGAGCTCGGCCGCTTTCCCCATGCCGAGGTCGTCTGGTGCCAGGAGGAGCCCAAGAACATGGGCGCCTGGTTCTTCGTGGAGCCCGAGATCGAGGCGGTGCTGGCCGAGATCGGCGCCAAGCAGGCACGGGCCCGCTATGTCGGCCGGCCTCCGGCCGCATCGCCCGCCACCGGCCTCTACAGCCGGCATGTTCAGGAGCAGAAAGCTCTGGTCGACGAGGCGCTCACCTTGAAATAACTTGGCCGACGGGACGGCCGGGGACGAAGGGAGACGGCAGCATGGCAACCGACATCGTGGTGCCCACCTTGGGCGAATCCGTGACCGAAGCGACCGTCGCGCAGTGGTTCAAGGCCGTCGGCGACCAGGTCGACGTGGACGAGCCGATCGTCGAGCTTGAGACCGACAAGGTCACGCTCGAGGTCAACGCGACCGTGGCCGGCGCCATCAGCGAGATCTTGGTCGACTCCGGCCAGGAGGTCGAGGTGGGCGCGCTGCTAGGCCGCATCGAGGCAGGGGCCGCCGGTGCCGTGGCGCCGAAGGCGGAGGCCAAGGCGGAAGAGCCCGTTGCCGCCGTGGCCGAGGCGCCCGCCCAGGCGGCGGTTGCCGCCGCGGCGCCCGCTGCCGCCACGGCCGAGGTGGGGCACGGCCCCGCCGTCGAGAAGATGCTCAAGGAGCAGGGGCTGCAGCCAGCGGAGATTCCCGCCAGCGGCAAGGACGGCCGGCTGACCAAGGGCGACGTGGTCAGCTTCATGGAAAAGCGCGCCGAAGCGCCCGCGCCCGCCCCGGCTCCGGCGGCCAAGGCGCCGGCCCGCGAACCCGGCGCCCGCGAGGAGCGGGTGCGCATGACCCGGCTGCGCAAGCGGGTCGCCGAGCGCCTCAAGGAAGCCCAAAACACCGCGGCCATGCTCACCACCTTCAACGAGGTGGACATGAGCAACATCCTGGCGCTCAGGGCCCAGCACAAGGACGCCTTCGAAAAGAAGCACGGCGTCCGGCTCGGCTTCATGAGCTTCTTTGCCAAGGCCTGTGTGGTCGCGCTCAAGGAGTTCCCGGCGGTCAACGCCGAGATCGATGGCGACGACATCGTCTACAAGAACCATTACGACATCGGCGTCGCCGTGAGCACGCCTCAGGGTCTGGTGGTGCCGGTGGTCCGGGACATCGACACCAAGGGCTTCGCCGTGATTGAGCAGGAGATCGTCGATCTCGCCACGCGGGGACGGGACGGCAAGCTGTCCATGGAGGAACTGACCGGCGGCACCTTCACCATCACCAATGGCGGCGTGTTCGGCTCGCTGATCTCGACGCCGATCCTGAACCCGCCGCAGTCCGGCATCCTGGGCATGCACAAGACCCAGAAACGGCCGGTCGCTGTAGGCGATGCCATCGAACTCAGGCCGATGATGTATCTGGCGCTGTCCTATGACCACCGAATCATCGACGGGCGCGAGGCGGTGAGCTTCCTGGTGCGGGTCAAGGAATGTATTGAAGATCCCCAGCGTATCCTGCTGGATATGTGACTTAGCGCGTTGCAAGAGGCGCGACGCTTCGGTAATGCTTCGCCCCGTTGATCGGAAGAGATAGAATAGGAACCGAGCCCGCCTGCCGGGCGGTGTGAACCGATCTTCTGAGGTGGCCATCTTTACGCCACGATTGTTCGGCAGCCTAGCGTGACGCTTCGGATCGCGCAGGCCGGAGTCGTCCTGAACCGGGGAATTCGTCGTTGACGGTTATCCGCAAAGGGCGCGGGGGATAAACAAAGTGTCGACGCCCGTCGGCGACACAGGATGTGACGCGGATCGGCGGGTATCGCCGGCCGCAAACGATCGTCTGGCATGAACGATACCGTCACTGCGCGCAAGCCACTCTCGGACTCCCCTGATCTGCAGGCCTTCAAGCTGCGCGGCGGCTCGTTCACGCTGTTGGTCGTGCGCGCCGGCGACGTGACGGACCCGGGCTTCTTCAGCTGGCTCGAAGGCAAGGTCGCGCAGGCGCCGTATTTCTTCCAGGACGCGCCCATGGTGCTGGATCTGGAGGGCATGGCGGAGGAGGACACCTTCGACTTCCCGGCCGTCGCGGGTCTGTTGCGCAAGCGCGGGCTGGTCGCGATCGGCGTGCAGAACGGGACGGACGCCCAAAACCGGGCCGCCGCGGAGGTGGGGCTCGGGGTCTTTCCCATGTGGCGCGCGGCCGCGCCGATCAGCGAGGTCTCCGACGACATGGCCGAACAGGCCGACCCGGAGGCCGCCGTGGAACGCAGCCACGGCCGGGGCCGCGACGAACACCCACGGGGCCCGTCACGGGTGATCGAGGAGCCGGTCCGCTCGGGCCGGCAGATCTACGCCAGGAACAGCGACCTCGTCGTGCTCTCGACCGTGAGCCCGGGGGCGGAGCTGTTCGCCGACGGCCATATACACGTCTACGGCCCGCTCAGAGGCCGAGCATTTGCAGGAGTGGGGGGCAACCACGCGGCGCGGATCTTCTGTCGAAGTTTCGATGCCGAGCTCGTTGCCATTGCCGGGCATTGGCGCGTCCGTGAGGACATGGATGATGCGCTGATCGGCAAGCCGGTGCAGATCTTCCTGGCCGAGGACCAGGTGATCATCGCGCCGGACGCATGAAGCGCGCCAACTGACCAAGTAAGGAGAAGTTCGTGCCAAAGATAATCGTCATGACGTCCGGCAAGGGTGGCGTCGGGAAAACCACAACGAGTGCGTCCTTCGCGGCGGGTCTCGCGATGAAGGGCCACAAGACCGTGGTGGTGGATTTCGACGTCGGCCTGCGGAATCTCGACCTCGTCATGGGTTGCGAGCGCCGTGTCGTGTTCGACTTCATCAACGTGATCAACGGTGAAGCGAAGCTTCACCAGGCGCTGATCAAGGACAAGCGTCTCGACAACCTGTACATCCTGCCCACCTCCCAGACCCGGGACAAGGATGCGCTGACCAAGGACGGCGTGGCCCGCGTGCTCGAGACCCTGAAGCAGGACTTCGACTACATCATCTGCGACAGCCCCGCCGGCATCGAGAAAGGCGCCTACATGGCGCTCTATTTCGCCGACGAGGCCGTGGTGGTGACCAACCCGGAGGTCTCCTCGGTGCGCGACAGCGACCGCATCCTCGGCATCCTGGCCAGCAAGTCGCGCCGGGCCGAGATGAACCTCGATCCGGTGCGCGAGCACCTGCTGCTCACTCGATACGACGCGGACCGGGTCCGCCAGGGCGAGATGTTGGCCGTCGACGACGTGCTCGAGATCCTGGCGATCCCGTTGATGGGAGTCATTCCCGAGGACGAGGCGGTGCTGCGCGCCTCCAATGTCGGCGTGCCGGTGATCATGGACGAACGCTCGGGGCCGGCCCAGGCCTATGCCGATGCGGTCGGCCGCTTTCTCGGCGAGACGATCGAGCATCGCTTCCTCATTCCGGAACGCAAAGGCTTCTTTCAGCGCTTGCTCGGGAGACCCGCATGAACCTCTTGCAGTTCTTTCGGCGGCCCCGTGTGAGGTCGGCGCAACAGGCGAAGGAACGGCTTCAGGTCCTGTTGACCCACGAGCGGGGCAGCCGGGGCCTGCCCGACTTCCTGCCGCGGTTGCAGCAGGACCTGCTGAGGGTGCTGGCCCGCTATGTGCGCATCGACCGGGAATCGGTGCAGATGCAGGTCGAGGACGACGGCGGTGTGTTTACGCTGGAGATCAACGTCGAGCTGCCCGGCGGCGGCGCCCCGGCGATCCACCGCTAGCTCTGATCAGTCCGCCACGCGGCCGGCGATCCGCCGAGGCGGAGCCGATCGCAAGACCATGCAAGACGCCGTCCGTCTAGGCGGCTATATCCGAAGCATGCACCGAGACTGCAGGAGCCGAGCATGATCGTGCGCGTCTGGACGTCCCGTTTCGACACGGCCCGGCGGGCTGAGCTCGAGGACTTCGCCAACCGGCTCTCGCTGCCCATGTTCCACCGGCACGACGGATGCCAAGGCGTCCTGTTCGCCTATGACGGCGAGGACTGGGTCACCGTGACCCTCTGGCGCGACAGGGACTCCATCGACCGGCTGAACCAGTCGGACGACTACCAGGCCACAGTCGACAAGATCCTGGCGGCGGGCTTCCTGCGGGAGCCCCAGACGGTCCGGGAATGGACCCACGCCGGCGGGGATCTGCCGGCGCGGTAGGGCATATCTCCCCTTCTTGGCGCGCTTCCGTTTCCCCGATACGCCGCTCCGAACCCGCCGCGACACGCCCCATTCCGCCAACGAGCGTCGGAACGCACTTCACGCTTGATCATTAATCAGTATTATGATCATAATACTGATTAATTTTGTCTGACGGGCAACGGTGGGCACCAGCATGGCGGACAAGCCGATCCTGATCGCCGGCGGCGGCATTGGCGGGTTCGCCGCGGCGCTCGAGCTCAGCCGGAAGGGCCGCGCGGTGCACCTCCTAGAGCAGGCCTCGGAATTCGGCGAGGTGGGCGCCGGCATCCAGATCGGTCCGAACGCGTTCCGGATGTTCGAGGTGCTGGACGTGACCGAGGCCATCATGGACGTGGCCGTGCTGCCGGAAAACCTGGTCATGCGCGACGCGCTCACCGGCGCCGAAATCGTCCGCGTCCCGATCGGCTCGAAGGCGTTCCTGGAGCGCTTCAAGTACCCCTACGGCGTGATCTACCGGCCCGACCTGCACAACACGCTGATCGAAGCCTGCGCGGAGCAACCCCTGGTCACCGCCAGCGTCAACCAGGCCGTCACCGGTTTCGAGGATACCGGCACCGGCGTGCGCGTCCGCACCGAGGACGGGGCAACCCACGAGGGCGCCGCGCTGATCGGCGCCGACGGGCTCTGGTCGAAGGTGCGCGGGCAGCTCGTCGGCGACGGCAAGCCGCGGGTCTCCGGCCACATCGCCTACCGCGCCGTGCTGCCGACCGAAGACGTGCCGGCGCACATTCGCCAGGACAACGTCGTACTGTGGGCCGGGCCCAAGACCCATCTGGTGCACTATCCCCTGCATCGCGGGGAGATCTACAACCTGGTCGTGGTCTTTCACAGCGACCGCTACGAGGAAGGCTGGGACACCTTCGGCGATCCGGACGAGCTGACCGAACGGTTCTCCGGCCAGCATCAGGATGTCCTGGCTATGCTCGACAAGATCGAGAGCTGGCGCATGTGGGTGCTGTGCGACCGTGAGCCGATCCGCGACTGGAGCCGCGGCCGCATCACGCTGCTCGGCGACGCCGCGCATCCGATGCTGCAGTACCTGGCCCAGGGCGCCTGCATGGCGATGGAGGACGGCGTCTGCCTGGCCAGCCGCGTGGCGGCCAACGGCGACGACTTCGAGACCGCCTTCCAGGAGTATCAGTCGCTGCGCTATCTGCGCACGGCACGGGTCCAGCTCACCGCCCGGCTCTTCGGCGACATCTACCATGCCTCCGGCGCCACCGCCGATCTGCGCAACGCCATGCTGGGGGGCGTCGACCAAAGCAGGCCCGGAGAGGGCATGGCCTGGCTTTATGAAGGCATCGACGAGACCGGCGCCCAAAGGTTCGAGCTCGGTGCATGACGACCAAGGACGTACCGGTGCATGACGCCGGCCGCGCGCCAAGCCGGGACTTCGCCGAAATCACTGACATGCCCGGCCATCTGCTGCGCCGCTGCCAGCAGATCGCGGTGTCCATTTTTTTGCAGGAGTGCCGCGACCTCGACCTGACGCCGCTGCAATATGTGGTGTTGAGCGCCCTCGACCACCACGGCGAGCTGGACCAGAACCGCCTCGGCGGTCTCACGGCCCTCGACCGCAGCACCATCAGCACGGTGATCGGCAAGCTGGAGAGCCGTGGCTTGGTGGCGCGTCGTCGCTCCAAGATCGATCGCCGCTTCAACGCCATCACCTGCGCTGCGGCGGGCCGTGACGTCCTGCACCGCGCCCAGCCGGCGGTGGACGCCGCCCAGGCGCGCATTCTCGCGCCGCTTGAACCCGACGAGCAGGCGCGTTTTCTCGCCTATCTGAAGCGGGTCGCCGACGGCAACAACCAGGAAAGCCGTGCGCCGATGATGCCCTGAATAGGGTAGTCCCGGATCATCCGCCAGCGCGGCGGCGGAAATGCCTTTCGTAGGCACCACGATGGCTGTGGAAACCTCGCCGTGCTGGGGGTGCGGCCAGCCGAAGGCAGCCCATGCGTCGATAGCGATCACGGCCCGCAAGGCAGGCCGAATCCTGGCCAGGATTGATGCGGTTCTCACCGCTCTTCATAGGGACGGGTGCGTACCAAGAGCGTATGCCAAATGCAGCTTGCGCCAGTGCGCAAATCTGAACCTAGAATGCACGCATTCAACACGTGGTCTGCCGATTTACGTATTTCATCAGATCACGTCCGAGCTAATCCAAACTTCGGGGGCGCATGATGAGCATCATCGGGTTTGTTCCTGATCCGGAGACGGCGGCAATGGTGGTCGGTTGGGTCCGGGCGCTGGCCGAAAAGGACGAAGAGACGACGTTCCTGTGTCTTGAGACGGGATTCGACGGCCGCACCGCCGAGGCGGTTCGCGTAGCCCTGGGCGAACAGGGCGAGCGCGCCCCGACCGTGACGGCGCTCGACGACCCGATGCCCGTGACGGCGGTGCTGAACCAGGTCCGCAAGAAGGTCCCCCGTCTCCTGGTGACCGGCCCGTTCGAGTTGCCGCCGGTCAACGACAATGAACAGACGACGGACGCGCTGGTGCAGGCCTCGCCCTGTCAGGCCTTTGCACCGTTGTATGGCGAAAAAGCGGCTTCCGAGGTGAAGAGGATCCTGTTTGTGGTGACGCCGGAGGCCCACGACCGGTCGGCCTTGCGGCTGGTCGATACACTGCGCCAGCGCCTGCATGCCCACGTGACCATTGGGGCCGTAGAGGACGAGACCGGCGCCAAGGCGGGGCGGGCGGGCGCGAACTGGATCCGGACGATGCTGCATGACGCGACGCTCGATCAGGAGTTATTCGAGTCCAAGGTCGTCGTCGACCGATTGAAACACCGGGGCATCGTCGAGCTCTTTGACGGCCACGACCTGGTCGTGATCGGGGCCAGTGCCGCGAGCCACGTGCGCCCGTTAAAGCAATCGCTGCGCGACGCCACCGTCGCCATCGTGAAACGGGACCCACCGCTCCGTCTCCGCGCCATGGCCGACTGGGTACCGCGGATCAATCCGGCCGACCACGCCGATCTGCGCGTGAGTCTGCGTCTGGGGTCGAGTTGGGGTCCCGACTTCGTCGTCATGTTGGGGCTGGCATCGGCGATCGCCTCGCTGGGGCTGCTGCAGAACTCGCCGGCCGTGGTCATCGGCTCGATGCTGCTGGCGCCATTGATGACCCCGATGATCGGGCTTGGGCTTGCCCTGGGGCAGGCGGACCGGCAACTGGCGCGACAATGCGGCAAGTCCATCGTGCTGGGGTTCCTGCTGACCCTGGCGGTCAGCTACCTGATCGGACTCATCACCCCCGCCGGCGAGACCCTGTCCGAAGAGGTGCTCGCCCGGGGCGGGCCGAACGTCCTCGACCTGCTGATCGCCGTGTTCGCGGCGGCCGCCGCGACCTTTGCCATGGCGCGGCCGAACATCGCCGGCGCCATCGCCGGCGTGGCGATCGCCACCGCCCTGGTGCCCCCCGTCTGTTCCGTCGGCATCTCGCTTGCCCACGGTGCCGCGCTGAACGCCTTTGGCGCTGCGGCGCTGTTTTTCACCAACCTGGTCGCGATCATCGTGATGTCGAGCTTCACCTTTTCGGTTTTGGGAATCACGGCAGCACGGGCGCTCCCGCGCCGGCGCCGGACGGCCCAAGTGGTACGCGTGACTCTGGTGGTGCTGTTGCTGGTGCTGGCCGGCCCGCTCAGCACCGCCCTGCTCGCGCAGCTCGAAGAGGGAAAAAACGTACCAGCAGCCCACCCGGTGACGCGGGCGGTTTATAGGGCTCTGTTCGCGCGGGTGGCCCAGGATGAGGGCGTGGAGATCATGCTCGTTGCGCGCCCGCGGGGTCAGAACAAGGTCCTTATCCACATCGCGTCACATGACTCGCTGCCGCGGTCTTATGCGAAAGACCTGACGAAAATCGTGCGCGACAAGATGGACGATCCAGAACTTACTGTCAGTGTGGTCGCGGTCCGCGGCTGGTGGCGCAGCGACAGCGGGTCCCAGTAACACCGGAGCACCGCGTCCGAGGATTGAGGCAAGCCAACGCCCGCCGGTCAATCCGCGTCCCGGTCTGCGAAGAACCGCTGCAGCAGCGGCTGCAGTTTCTTGCGCGAGATCGCGATATTGCCCTGGCTGAAAAGCTTCGCGTCACCAGGGTCCGCCAGACCCGCCGGCCGCAGCTCGCTCAATTGAAGATCATGCGCCTCCAGCATCGCCGTTAGACCCGACGCGAGCTTCGGGTCCGGCGCATAGACGGCAAGATCGCGATGGAAGCCGCCGTCGGCGTCCGTGTAGGCCATCATCGCCAACAGGCAGACAAGGTCCCGCGACCGCAGAAAGGCGTCCAGACCCGCGACGAGGGCGGGATCCTTGGCGGCCCAGTCCTCGAGCGAGGTCAGCACGGTGCTTATGCCGTAGGTCCCGGATGGCGTCTCCCAAGCCTTGTAGTCCTTACGCAAGAGATCGCCGGTGCCGAGCGCGGAGACGTTGAACTTCTCCGCCTCCAGCCTCTCGAACAGACCGTCGGCGTCGGGCCCGGCGACCGGGGCGAGCTTGGCGGCGACGGCCCGGTCCTTCGCCGTCGCCCTTTCCGCGGCAGGGTCGAGATTGACCGTGTCCAGCAGGATCGTACCCAGCAGCAGCGTCGCCGTCCCCGCCTCGATCAGGTCCGGCTTGTCACGCAGCATTGCTTCGGCGACCAGCGTCGCGGCCGAGCCTGTCGTCTCGATCACGCGCGGCTCGGCCTGCAGATACTGTCCGCCGTCCGCATGGTGATCGATGATCGCGCCGACCACGTCGCCGTAGTCCGCCTGATCCGCAGACAGGACGTTGTGATCGACCAAGGTCAGCTGCAGCCGCCTGGCGCCATGCAGCCGATCCAGGTCGACCTCGTCGAGGAACAGCAGGGCGTCCACGTCGAGGCCGAGCGCGGCGAACAGATAGACCGCTTCGGTCCGTAGGACGAAATCGCTGCGCGGACAATTGACGACCGGCACGGCGGGCGGCGCGCCCGGAGCCCGTCGCGCCGACGCCAACTGGCCGTAGAGGACCGCCGAGACCATCGAGTCCAGATCCGCGGCCTCGTTGCCGAGCACGATCGGACCGGCCTCGGCCCCCTGGACCGCGGCCCTGGCCTCCGCGAGAAACGTGTTAAGCTTGTCGAGGCGCTCGGTCATGGCAGGCGACATCTCCGCCGTGCGCACATGATACGCGCCAGTTCTACCAACAACTGCGGAGGAGTCCAAATGGCCGAGATCATACCGCGCTGGGAATGGCGCACCTTCGCACGAACGATCGAGACGCAGATTGACTTGGCTGCCCATCCGCAGACCCGCCACGTGGAGTCCTCAGAGACTTACCTCGCTTCCCCCACCTCCGAGGACAATCCGAAAATCCGCAATGAACTCATCGACATCAAGGCGTTGCAACAGGTCAATGATGACGGTCTGGAACAGTGGACGGTGGCCCTGAAGGCCTCCTTTCCGCTGTCCGGAGATCAAGTCTCGGCGGTCTATCGCGCCCTCAAGCTCGACGCGCCGCCGGCCTCGGGGGAGTGCGACTTCGACACGCTCTTGCGGATGATCGAAGAGGACGGTCGGGCCTGGGCCGTTTCCGCCGACAAGGTCCGCGATCTGTACGATGTCGACGGGTGCACCGTCGAGGCGTCCCGGGTGACGCTCGACGGCGAGGCCTTCGAGACCGTCGCCGCCGAGGACCCGGACCCGGTCAAGGTCTGGAACACCGTCGGCAAGCTCGGGCTCCAAGAGCGCGAGAACATGAGCTACGTCAAGGCGATTCAGCGCTTCAAGGCGGGCGCGCTGGCGTAATCTCCGTGCCGGGTCCGGCTGGCCGGGCGCCTGCGGCTTTGCTATGCCCAGGAAGGCCGCGCTTGGGGTATTTCATCAATCGGGCTGATAATCGCCGGCGGGGACGTAACACCACCACGCTTGAGGGAGGTGGCGATGAACCCGGACCAGACGCAGTGGCCACAAAAGACCCGGGAGTTCCAGAACCACCATTTCGACTCGACGATCTGGAACGACTTCCGCTTTCGCGATGACGATATCGTCATCGCGACTTACGCGAAATCCGGCACCACTTGGCTGCAACAGATCGTCGCTCAGCTCATCTTCAACGGCGAAGAAGGCCTTCCGGTGGCGGAGATGTCGCCCTGGCTGGACCTGCGCGTCCCACCCAAGGACGTCAAGCTCCCGGAGGTGGAAAAGCAGACGCACCGCCGCTTCGTGAAAACCCATCTGCCGGTCGACGCGCTCGTCTTCTCGCCGAAGGCCAAGTACATCTACATCGGCCGGGACGGGCGCGACGTGGTCTGGAGCCTGTACCACCACCACGCCACGGCCAACGATCTGTGGTACGAGGCACTGAACGAGACCCCGGGCCGCGTCGGCCCGCCGATCGAACCGCCGCCCGACGACGTCAGGCAGTATTTTCTGGATTGGCTCGATCAGGACGGCTTTCCGTTTTGGCCGTTCTGGGAAAACGTCCGATCCTGGTGGGAGATCCGCGATCTGCCGAACGTGATGCCGGTCCATTTCGCCAAGCTGAAGGCGGATATGCCCGGCGAGATCCAACGCATCGCCGGCTTTCTCGAGATTCCCATCGACGAGGCCAAGTGGGACGCCATCCTCGAGCACTGCAGCTTCGACTACATGAAGGCACACGCGACGGAGAGCGTGCCTCTGGGCGGCGCCTTCTGGGACGGGGGCGCCCGGACCTTCATGCACAAGGGCACCAACGACCGTTGGCGCGACACGCTGAGCGCGGAAGAATGCGCCGCCTATGAAGAAAGGGCGGTCGCCGAGCTCGGCGCCGACTGCGCCCGGTGGCTGCTCACCGGTGATCTGCCCTAGGGCACTGATCGATCGCAGCCGCGGCCGGACCCGAGTGCCATGCGGGTTCGTCGACGCCGTGTGCAGCATTCCTTGCGTTTCTCGAGCTTGTTACACATGGGCGTTTGACTCGCCTGAGAACCGGGGAATATCCTGATCGTCATACAAGAGGGGGGAGGCTCGGGTTAACGCCGGTCGAACGATGCCCAGCGAGGCGCGGTTGGCCGGCGTCGCTGTTTGTGGACCTCGAAACAACACCACGACAAGCGCGCCGCGACAAGCGGCCCGCCTTGGTCCCGTGCACCCCTGCCGACCCCGCGCCGGCGCACGGACGCGTATTCCGTTTGGTTCGTGCGGTGTGGTTTGGCGGTCGCGTTCGCGCGGCCTTTCAGGGGGGGCAATCCGGATGAGGACACTTCATGGAAGTCTCAAGGCGGCGTTGGCGACGCTCGTTTGGGCGACCGCTCTGTTTGTCTTTGCGACGAGCGCGTTTGCCGATGACGATGACGATGACAGGAAACAGGGGAAGAAAATCCGAAACTGTACGGTAATTTCGGAACCGGGGGTCTACACGGTTGCGCGGGACCTTCCGGCCGGCCGCGGACTCCTGGCCGGGGACGATTGTATCTCGGTGCAGGCCAGTTCGGTCGTCTTGGACCTGAACAACAAATCGATCACCGGGCCGGGCACCGCAACCGGGTCCGCCATTACCGACGGCGGAGTCGCGCAGACGCACGTCATGGTCCGCCGCGGCACGATCTCGGGCTTTTCGAACGGGATCGACCTCCTTGCCTCCTCCGGGAGCGTGGTGGAGTACGTCAAGGCATTCGAGAACGCGGCCGACGGTATCGCCATCGGCATTCGAAGCGTCGCGCTCTACAACATCGCGGTTCAGAACGATCGCGGTCTTGTGCTGAGCTGCCCGGCAAACGCGATCGGAAACTCGGCCTGGGACAACGTGTCCGACGACCTCTTCCGGGTCGACCCCGGTTCGTGTTCACTGTCGGACGGCCTCAACAGCTTCGGGTCTTCGGGCGGCGGCGGCGGCGGGGGAAGCTGCGCATCCTTGGGGTTTACGGATTGCTCCGGGACATGCACCGACACGCAGACGAACGAGGCGAGTTGCGGTGCCTGCGGTGTAAGCTGTTCGGCCGGAGAAGTCTGCAGCGGCGGAACCTGTGCGCTAACGTGCCAGGCCGGACTGAACAACTGCAGCGGTGTGTGCAGCAATCTGCAAAAGGACGAAGAGAACTGCGGTGGCTGCGGTGTGACCTGCAATGCGGGCGAGTCCTGCGTCGGCAGCGTGTGCACACCCTGAGCGCGACTGGGGACTTTCCGCGCCGGTCCCATGACCGCAGCCGGCCTCACCGCCGGCGGCGGCGATGGCCGTCGACCAGGCAGACCACCTTGGCGACCGTGAGCTCCCGGCGCAGCCGCGTGCCGTAGCGCGGGAAGGTCTGCGCGGACGGGAGTCCGGCATCGGCGCCCACGCCGGCGCCGCCGGGGAGGCGCAGGCTGGCCCTTCGGACCGCGTTGGCCATGGAGACGGGGGCGGCCGAGATGATGCGCCCGCGCCGGATCGATGCCGCCACCGTCACGCCGACCACCCTGCCCGAATCGTCCAGCACCGGCCCGCCGCTCATGCCGCCCAGGCTGTCGAACTGGGGCTGGCGCCGACGTTCGCTCCAGGCGATCGTCGGCTCCACCGTGCGGACGCCGCGCCCGACGGTCCGCAAACGGCTGCGGCCGATCAGCGACGAATAGGCGTCGCCGGGCCGCCCGCCCGGGTAGCCGACATGGAAACCCTCCTGGCCGACGCGCAACACGTCCGGCGACAAAGTGAGCGCGAGCGGCGGCGCGCCGCGCCCGGTCCACAGGACGCTCACATCCGCGCCCGGCTCGGACAGCACCCGCCGGACCTTGAGCCCGCGCCGAGGCCCGGTGAGGATGCCGATCTCGGTGCAGCCCTCGACCACGTGCCGCGCCGTCATCCAGATCCCGCCGTCGTCGATCGCGAAGGCCGTGCCCGTGCTCGGCGCCGGCGCCTCTTTTTCGACCACGAACTCGGGATCCAAGGGAGAGGCCTGTGGCAGCGGCTGCCCCGGCGGAGGGGCTTGCTCGATCGTGGGCGGAGGCGCGAAGGCGTCGACCGCGGGCCGGCGCACATCGCCGCCGCCGCCGAACATCCGGTTGACCAAACCCACCCCGACCAGGATCACGATGATCAGGACGATGCGGCCGCTGCTGCCCATTGGCGTCTGCGCCCGCTAGCCAGCGACGGCGGCGGCGGTGATCGCGGCGATGCCCAGCTTGGCGGCGGACAGCACGATCGCCGGGCCGATCTCGTCCGCCTCGACCCGCGCCGGAATGTCCTTCAGGAGAAAATCCACCACCCGGTAGACCAGGATCTGCAGGGCCACCGTAACCGCGCCCCAAATGAGGATATCGAACACGTTGACGCTCGCCGCCATGCAGAAGGCCAGCGGCACGGCAAGCCCGACCACCGCACCGGACAGGGTGACTGCGGCCGCCGTGTTGCCGGCGCGGATTAGCCGGATCTCGTGATAGGGGGTCGCGAACAGATAGATCGCAACGCCCGCGGAAAGGATCGCGACGGTGACCAGGAAATGCAGGATCAGAACCGGGAACCCGGCGAACAGGCTTTGAATGACGGCGTCCATGCGCCGTCCTCTAGCAAGCCGTCTGCAATCCGTCCAGCCTTCACGGGCCTGCCGTTCGCCTCGTGCCGTGCCGCAGGGTCACGGGTTCTGCATGCCCCCATTGCATCAAACGCGCTTCCCTTGGGACTCTCCCGGTGATATCGCATGTCCCATCATGACAAGGAGTGCCCACAACCGCCCCGGCGCCGCGCCGTGGGGGCAAGAGGCCCGCGCGCTTTTGGCGTTGAGCGGTCCCTTGGTGCTGACCAATGTCGGGCAGGTCGCGATCCACACGACGGACGTGATCATGCTCGGCTGGCTCGGCGCGCCGGCGCTTGCCGCCGGATCGATGGGCGCGACGCTGATCTTCATGCTGTTGATCATGGGCATCGGCGTGGTCATGGCGACGGCGCCGATGGTTGCCCAGGATCTGGGCCGCAAGCCCAATGCCGTGCGCGAGCCGCGCCGGACCCTGCGCCAGGGTTTCTGGGTGTCCGTCGTCCTCGGCGCGCCGGCCATGGCGCTCTTGTCGATGACCGGCCCCATGCTTGTCGTCACGGGCCAGAACCCGGATCTGGCCGCGGGCGCGGCGGCCTATGTCGAAACCGCGGTCTGGGCCTTCATTCCGACCTTGTGGTTCGTCTGCCTGCGCTGCTTCATCGCGGCCTTCGAGCGGCCCCGGGCCGCACTCGTGGTCACGGTGATCGGCATCGCCGTGAACGCCGTGGGCGACTATGTGCTGATCTTCGGCGCGCTCGGCCTACCGGCGCTAGGGCTGCGCGGCGCCGGCATAGCGACCAGCCTGACCAACTTTTTCCTGTTCGCCGCCCTGCTTGGCTTCATTCTGACGGACCGGCGCTTCCGGCGCTTTCAGATCCTCGGCCGGTTCTGGCGGCCCGATTGGGTCCGCTTTCGCGAGATGTTTCGCATTGGCGTGCCCATGGGTGTCTCCCGCGGCATGGAAGTGGGTCTGTTCGGCTCGGCGATCTTCTTGATGGGCCTGATCGGCGTCGACGAGGTGGCGGCGCACCAGATTGCGCTGCAATGTGCCGGGATCACCTTCATGGTGCCCATGGGCCTCAGCCAGGCGGCCACCGTGCGGGTCGGCCTCGCCGTCGGCCGCGGCGATTCTGAGGGCGTCATGCGCGCGGGTGGCCTCGCTTTCGCCATGGGGGCGGGGTTCATGGCCTGCACGGGCATACTCATGGTCTCGTTCCCGCAGGAGATCACCGGGCTGTTTCTCGACCTCGACGACCCGGCCAACCTGCGCGTCTTGGAGCTTGCGGTGCTGTTCCTCTATGTCGCCGCCGCCTTCCAGATCGCCGACGGCCTGCAGGTCATCGCCGCCGGCGCCTTGGCCGGGCTCAAGGACACGCGCGTACCCATGATCCTGTCCGGCATCGCCTACTGGCTGGTCGGCCTCGGCACCTGCATTCCCCTGGCCTTCGCCGTGGGCCTGGGCGGCTTCGGCATCTGGATCGGGCTCGCCGTTGGGCTGTTCGCGGGCGCGGCGTTGCTCATGCACCGGTTCTATGCCCTGCAGGGCGTGTGGCCGATGGGGCTGCGGCGGGTGCGGGCCGCCGAAGTCTGACGCGTTTCCGGGTCCGCGATCTATCCAAAGAGAAGGATGACAGGCCCGGTCGCGCTCAGTACCCTGCTTTTGCCCCGCCGCGTCCCGGCGAGACGGGCACAGGCTAAGCGACAGCGGGAAGCGGTCTCATGAGCGACGGCTACGATCTGGTGATAATCGGCGCGGGCCCGGGCGGCTATGTCGCCGCGATCCGCGCGGCCCAGCTGGGCATGAAGGTCGCCTGCGTGGACAAGCGGGCGAGCCTCGGCGGCACCTGCCTGAATGTCGGCTGCATTCCGTCGAAGGCGATGCTGCAGTCCTCGCATCTCTATGCCGAGGCGGCGCACGATTTCGCCAGCCACGGGATCAAGGTCGCGAAGGTCGCTCTGGATCTCAAGACCATGCAGGCGCGCAAGGAGAAGGTGGTCGAGGATCTGACCAAGGGCGTGGCGTTCCTGTTCAAGAAGAACAAGGTGGATGCGGTGCACGGTGCGGCCCGGATCAAGGGGCCGGGCGAGGTCGAGATCGACGGCAAGGACGTGCTCAAGACCCAGCGGATCCTGGTCGCCACCGGCTCCGACGTGATGCCTCTGCCGGGGGTCGAGATCGACGAGAAGCAGATCGTGTCCTCGACCGGCGCCCTGGATCTCGCCAAGGTGCCGAAGCGCATGGTGGTGGTCGGCGCCGGCTATATCGGGCTCGAGATGGGGTCGGTGTGGAGCCGGCTCGGCGCGGAGGTCACGGTGATCGAGTTCCTCGACCGGATCCTGCCCGGCATGGACGGCGAGATCGCCAAGCAGTTCCAGCGCATCCTCGGCAGGCAGGGCCTCACCTTCAAGCTGGGCAGCAAGGTGACCGCGGCGGCTAGGAACAAGACCAGCGTGAAGCTCACGGTGGAGCCCGCGAAGGGCGGGGAGGCCGAGACCGTGACCGCCGACGTGGTCCTGGTGGCGATCGGCCGCCGGCCCTACACCGAGGGCCTCGGGCTCGAGGCGGTCGGCGTCAAGGTCGACAACCGGGGCTTCATCATGGTGGACGAGCGTTTCGAGACCAACGTCAAGGGCATCTTCGCCATCGGCGACGCGGTCCCGGGCCCGATGCTCGCGCACAAGGCCGAGGAGGAAGGCGTCGCCGCGGTCGAGCTCATGGCCGGCCAGGCCGGACATGTGAACTACGGCACCGTCCCCGGCATCGTCTACACCTGGCCGGAAGTGGCGACTGTCGGCCAGACCGAGGAGCAGCTCAAGGAGGCCGGCGTCGCCTACAAGGTCGGCAAGTTCCCGTTCAGCGCCAACAGTCGCGCCCGCTGCAACCAGGAAACCGACGGCCTGGTCAAAGTGCTGGCCGACGCCAAGACCGACCAGGTGCTGGGCGTGCACATCATCGGCCCCGAGGCCGGCGACATGATCCACGAGGCCGTCGTGCTGATGGAGTTCCGCGGGTCGGCCGAGGACCTGGCGCGCTCCTTCCACGGCCACCCGACCTTCAACGAGGCGGTCAAGGAGGCGGCGCTCGGCGTCGATGGCCGGTCCATCCACATCTGACGCCGGCCAGCCGGCCGGCCGCAACCGCCGCGGCCGCCGCGGCCGCCCCAACAAGAACGCTCTTCGCCGGGCCGTCTTTTTCTGGCTCGGCTGGATCTTTGTCTTGCTGGGCATCGCCGGCCTGTTTCTGCCGTTCCTGCAGGGAATCCTCTTTCTGGTCATCGGGATCTTTCTGGTGACGCGCAATTCGGCGCGCGCCCGGCTGCTCTTGTTCAGAGTGCGCGAGCGTTATCCCGAGGCGGCGGCGCACTACGACTCCTGGTCCGAACGCGCCCGCGCCTGGCTGAAGCAGCGGTTCAAGCGCGGGGGCTGAGCCGTGGTGCGCTTGACCTTCGCATTCTGGCTCGCCGAGGTGCTGGGGATGCTCGGCAGCGCGGCCTTTCCGGCGCTGATGCCCGGCTTCATCGAGCGCTGGGCGCTCTCCAACACCGAGGCGGGGCTGATCGCCGGGCTCTACTATGGCGGTTACATGCTGGGCGTGCCGGCACTCTCGAGCCTGGCCGACCGGATCGACCCGCGGCGCATCCATATGGCGTCGAGCGGGCTGACCGCCTTTGCCTTTCTGGGCTTCGCGCTGCTCGCAGACGGCTTCTGGACCGCGCTGCCCTTCCAGATCCTCGCCGGGGTCGGTTTGGCCGGCACCTATATGCCCGGGCTCAAGGCGCTGACCGACCGGATTGAGGGGCCGCTCCAGTCCCGCTACGTCTCTTTCTATACGGCCGGGTTCGCCATCGGCATGGGGCTCTCCTACTTCGTGGCCGGCGCCGTCGCCGAGGCACTCGGCTGGCAATGGGCCTATGGTGCCGCGGCGCTGGGGGCGCTCGCCTCCGTCGGTGTCATGGCCGCGGCCATCCCCGCGGCCGAGCCGCACCATCTGTCCCGGCACGACACCGGCCTGTTCGACTTTCGCCCCGTGTTGCGGGCGCGGGAGGCCATGGCCTACATCCTGGGCTATGCCGCGCATATGTGGGAGCTGTTCGCCTTTCGCGGCTGGATCGTCGCCTTTCTCTACTACAGCCAGGGCCTGCAGCCGGGCGGCCGGACGGCCTGGAGCGCCACCGCCATCGCCGCGCTGATCAACATCCTGCAGCTGCCGGCGAGCGTCGGCGGCAACGAGATGGCGCTCCGGCTCGGCCGGCGGCGCTGGCTGATCGGGATCATGACGCTCTCGGTGGCCTTGAGTCTGACGGTCGGCTTCGCCGCGGCATTGCCCTTCGCCCTGGTGGTGATCCTGGCCACGGTCTACGGCTTCGTGCTGGCCGCCGATTCCGCCGCGCTGACCGCGGGTGCCGTGGCGGCCGCACCCCCGGGCTATCGGGGCGCCACCATGGCGGTACATTCCACGCTCGGCTTTGGCATGGGGTTCCTCGGCTCGCTGGCGATCGGCGTGGTGCTCGACCTCGCCGGCGGCATGAGCGTCCTGGCCTGGGGCCTGGCCTTCGCCGCGATGGGGCTGGGATGTGCCTTCGGGCCCGCAGCACTCGGGCTGCTCGGGCGGCGCGCGGCGGCGGCGGCATGAGCGACGCCCCCCTCCATTGGCAACGGCTCGCGGGCCTGCTCGACGCCCATGGCGTGACCGTGGTGCTGGATGTGGGTGCGAATACCGGCCAGTACGCGGGCTATCTGCGCGCCGCCGGCTGGACCGGGCGGATCGTCTCCTTCGAGCCGCAGACGGCGGCCCATGCCCAACTGACCGAGGCGGCGCGCGCCGATCCCGCCTGGACAGTCGCGCCGCCCGTTGCGCTGGGCGCCGCCGAGGGCGCCCAGGTCCTGCACGTCTCCGCGGAGTCCGACATGAGCTCGCTCCGCGAGATGCGGGCCGATTTCCTGTCCGTCTCGCCGACCTCGCGCAAGGTCGGCGAGGAGACGGTGCGCGTGGCGCCATTGGACTCGCTCTTCGACGACCATGTCGGCCCCGCCGACCGGGCGTTCCTGAAAATCGACACCCAGGGCTCCGAAGCCGAGGTGCTCGCGGGCGCGGGTGCGTCCCTGGCGCGCATCGTCGGCCTGCAGCTCGAGCTTTCCCTGGTGCCGCTCTACGAAGGGGAGGCGGACTACCGGGCCCTGCTCGACCGGGTGCACGGGCTAGGCTTCGCGCCCTATCTCATCATCCCTGGCTATTGGAGCCGCCATCTGGGCCGCATGGTGCAGTTCGACGGCATCTTCTTTCGCATGGAGGACGAGACAGAATGAAGGACAGCCTCAAGCCGGGCCTCGACTACACGCTCCGTTTCATTGTGCCGGAGTCCAAGACGGTGCCGAACCTCTTCCCCGAGTCCGACATCTTCACGTCCATGCCGAACGTGCTGGCGACCGGCTTCATGGTGGGCCTGATGGAATGGGCCTGCACCGAGCTGATGCGCCCGCATCTCGAGGACGGCGAGGGCAGCCTCGGCGTGCATATCGATGTCTCGCACAGCGCCGCCACGCCGCCCGGCATGACCGTCGAGGTCCATGCGAAATGCCTGGAGGTGGACGGCCGTCGGCTCAAGTTCCAGGTCAGCGCGCGGGACGAGCGGGACGTGATCGGCGAGGGCATCCACCGCCGATTCGTGGTCAACTGGGACCGCTTCAACAGCGGCGTCGCCGAGAAGGCGGCCTTGACAGCGGGAAAAGCGCGCGGCTAGCTGCCGGTCGGCAGGGCTTCGGGTTGGTGCATGGCGTCAGCCCTCATACTTCGACAGGCTCAGCATGAGGACCTCACCCTGAGCTTGTCGAAGGGTGAGCTCCAGGTCAGGCGCCGGAGGAGGCAATCGTGACCGATGTGGTGATCATCGACGGGGTGCGCACGCCGATCGGGCGCTATGGCGGCGGGCTCTCGACCGTACGGCCGGACGATCTCCTGGCCGCGACCTACACGGCGCTGATGGACCGGGCGGGTGTCAACCCGGCGCTGTTGGACGACGTCTATGCCGGCTGCGGCAACCAGGCGGGCGAGGACAACCGGGACGTGGCCCGCATGGCGGTGCTGCTGGCGGGCTTTCCGGTCGAGGTGCCGGGCGTCACCGTGAACCGCAACTGCTCCTCAGCCCTCGAAGCGGTCAACCAGGCGGCCAAGTCGATCCTGGCGGGCGAGGGCGACGTCTATATCGGCTCGGGTGTCGAGTCCATGAGCCGCGCCCCCTGGTCCATGCCCAAGCCGGAGACCACGCCCACCACCAAGCCGCCCAAGCTCTGGGACACCACCGTAGGCTGGCGCTACAACAACCCGAAGATGGACGCGCTCTACCCGATCATCAGCCTCGGCGAGACGGCGGAGAACGTGGCCGAGCAGATGCAGATCACGCGGGTGGAGCAGGACAAGTTCGCGCTGGAGAGCCACCGCCGCGCCATCGACGCGATCAACGCCGGCCGCTTCCGGGACGAGATCGTGCCGATCGAAGTGCCCCAGCGCCGCGGTGCGCCGGTCCGTGTCGAGACCGACGAGCACCCGCGCTACCGCAAATCCAACGGCAGCTACGCGCTCGCCACCACACTGGAACAGCTCGCCCAGCTCAAGCCCGCCTTCCGCAAGGACGGCACCGTCACCGCCGGCAACTCCAGCGGCATCAACGACGGCGCGGCCGCGCTGTTGCTGATGCGCGCCGAGCGGGCCGAAGCGCTGGGCCTGAAGCCCATGGCCCGCTGGCTCGGCTCGGCGGTGGCCGGGGTCGACCCCGGAGTCATGGGATTGGGCCCGGTGCCCGCGACCAAGAAGCTGCTCGACCGGCTCGGCCGCCGCATGGAGGACATCGAGCTGATCGAGCTGAACGAGGCCTTCGCCGCCCAGAGCATCGGCTGCATGCGCCAGCTCGGCATGGACCCCGCGATCACCAATGTGAACGGCGGCGCCATCGCGCTGGGCCATCCCACCGGCTGTTCCGGGGCACGCATTCTGGTGACGCTGCTGCACGAGATGAAGCGGCGCGCGCCCGAGGCGCGCCGGCCGTTCTACGGCCTCGCCACGCTCTGCGTCGGCGTGGGCATGGGTGTCTCGACCCTGGTCGAGTGGATCGGGGACTAGGCGGTGACGCCGAAGGTCGCACCCCCCTCCCTGACCCTCCCCCACAAGGGGGGAGGGAATGCAGTGTCTGCCAGACTTGCCACCCCCGCCCTTTCGATGGGGCATGGATCGCCGTGTCGCGCATGTGCTTCAGCCCCCTCCCCCTCGATGGGGGAGGGCTGGGGTCGGGGTGAGGCAGTTTCTGGCATGCCTGGCAGCCCGGCCTTCCTGCTTCGACAGGTTCAGCATGAGGGCCTCGTCCTGAGCTTGTCGAAGGGCGAGGCGCAGTCATGACCGACCGGCCGCTCTCCGGCGTGCGCGTCATCGGGCTCGAACAGTACATGGCCGGGCCCTATTGCACCCTCTTGCTCGCCGACGCCGGGGCGGAGGTCATCAAGATCGAGCGTCCCGGCCTGGGCGACCCGCGCCGCGCCATGCCGCCTTTCGCCGAGAAGGAGGGTGCGAAGAAAGCCGCGGGCTTCATGGGCTACAACCGCAACAAAAAGAGCCTCGCCCTGGACCTCTCCAAGCCCGAGGGGCGCGACGTGTTCAAGCGCTTGGCCGCGACCGCCGACGTGGTGGTGGAGAATCTGCGCCCCGGCTCGATCGACCGCATGGGGCTCGGCTATGCCGCACTCAAGGATCTGAACCCGCGGCTGATCTATGCGGTGATCTCGGGCTTCGGCCGCCTGCCGGGCTACGAGGGGCCCTATGGCGACCGGCCCGCCTTCGACATCGTCGCCGAGGCGATGAGCGGGATCATGCATCTCGTGGGCTTCGAGGACAAACCGCCCTCCTGGACCATCTACGGCATGGCCGATCTCTATTCGGGCATGTGCACCGCCTTCGGCGTGATGCAGGCGCTCTACATGCGCGAACGCACGGGCGCGGGACAGCTCGTGGATTCCGCCATGTACGACAACATGCTGTCCCTGAACGAGAGCATCGTGGCCCTCCATTCGGTGGCCGGCCAGTCGCCCCATCGCGGCCGGCCGCGCAACGCCTATCCCCGGGGCGCCTACGAGACCCGAGACGGCTACATCGCCTTGAACGTGCCGGACGAGCGCATCTGGCAGCGCCTCGCCGAGACCATCGGCCGGCCCGACCTCGCGACGGACGAGCGCAGCAACAGCGGCACGGCCCGGGCCGCGAACCGCGAATTCCTCGACCCGATCATCGAAGGCTGGCTCAAGGCGCGCGGCCGGGACGAGGCGGTCGACGTCCTGAACGAGGCCGGCGTGCCCTGCGGGCCGGTGCACACGGCCGAGGACATCTTCGCCTGCCCCCAGGTCGCGGCCCGCCACATGCTGATGGAGATCGACGACCCCGAGGTCGGCCCGTTTCGGTTCGCCCGGACGCCCCTGCACCTTTCGTCCGCGCCCGAACCGCCCCGCGCGGCTGCGCCGCGGCTCGGCCAGCATACCCGGGCGGTGCTGCGCGGCCTGGACTACGCCGACGACGAGATCGACGGCCTGGCGGAGGCCGGCGTGGTGGAGGTGGCGGGCGCGGGTTAAGCCTCTAGGCGCACAAAGGGGATGCGCTGCCTCGACGTCGCTTTCGGCCCATTGCGGACTCCGAGTTACTCCAGTCCGGCCAGTCGGAATCCTTCCACGTAGCGCTCAAGATCCTGCGGACGCACCCAGGGGCCGTATTTGCGAGCCCAGGCCAGCGAAATCGTCGGCTGCAGACGTTTGGTTTCGGCCAGGGCGCGTCGCGCCTCGTCCAGCTCGCCCAGATGGGCGTTGGTGATCGTAAACAGGCGCCAAGCGCCCACCATGTCGGGCCGGGCCTTGATCGTTTCGCGGGCAAGATCCCGCGCCTCGGCGTCGCGCTCGGCCGTGAATAGTCCGATCGACCGGAGCACAGGCAGCAGCACGTTGAATGGATCGCGGGGGCTGATGCGGAAGGCCCGGTCGATCGCTTCCATCGCCTCCTCGACCTTGCCCGCATAGCCCATGATGGCTCCGAGCCAGAAATAGGCGAACGAGAAGTTTGGGTTTAGCTGGAGGGCTTTGCGCAGAGAATCGACCGCGTCCTCGTGGCGCCGGGCATAACCGTGGATAGCACCCACGACCAAGTGCGCCCACGGGTCTTGCTCGTCGAGCGCCATGGCGCGCCGCGCCATTGATTCGGCCTCGGGGATCAGCCGGGTCGGATCCTCGCCCCACCCCATCCAAGCGTGCCAGATGTTCGAAAAACCAAGGAGACCGTAAGCCTGTGCATAGCCAGGGTCGCGGTCGATCGCGGCCTGAAGCAACTCCTGCGCCCGCGCGTTGTCGGGCGCTGTCATTCGCCACAGGTGGTGCATCGAGCGCATGGCCAAGTCCCAGGCATCGAGGCTTTCGGGCGGCTTGCGCTTGGCCCGCTCGCTTTCGGCCACGTAGAGTTGGGGTTCGATGGTGGCGACGACGGTCTCGGTGATCTCGTCCTGGACGACGAAGACATCGGTGAGCTCGCGGTCATAGCGCTCGGCCCAGAGATGGTTTCCCGTGGCCGCGTCGATCAGCTGAACCGAAATACGCGCCCGATTGCCCGATTTGCGCACGCTGCCTTCGAGTACGTAGCGCACGCCGAGTTCCTGCGAGACCGCCTTGATATCCACCGCACGGCCTTTGTAGGTGAAGCTCGAATTGCGTGCGCTGACGAAGAGCCAACGCATGCGCGAGAGCCCCGTGATGATATCCTCGGCGATGCCGTCGGCGAAGTATTCCTGCTCGGGATCTCCCGACATGTTGTCAAACGGCAGCACCGCGATCGATGGCTTGTCCGGGAGGTCGAGCGAGACGCGCCCTGCTTCTAGGGTCACGGTCGCGGCGCCCGGATCGCCGAGTTGGATTCTGTGGACCCGCACGGGCTCGGCGATGTTCTTGACCTCCTGGGCGCCGAGATCGTCGAAGCCGATATCAAGCTTGCCCCTTACGCTCTGATATACGACATCCGAGACGCAAATTCCGCCCGGCTCCGCCAATCCCTCCAAGCGGGCCGCGATGTTAACGCCGTCGCCGAGGATGTCGTCGCCGTCGATGACGATGTCGCCGAGATTGACGCCGACCCGGTAGGCAATACGTTCGTCGCCGGCAAAATCAGCTTCGCGCGTGACCATCGCTTCTTGAACTTCCACGGCGCAGCGCACGGCATCCACGACGCTGTTGAATTCGATCAGCAAGCCATCGCCCATTGTCTTGACGATACGACCCTTGTACTGCGCGATCATCGGGTCGATCAGGTCGGCGCGATGCGCTTTTTGACGCGCAATCGTGCCTTCCTCGTCCGCTTCCATGAGGCGTGAGTAACCGACCATGTCGGCGGCAAGAATGGCGGCTAGCCGGCGCTCCATGCCAACCCTCCCTCGAGCGGGAGAGTAGTCAATGTTGGTGTTGATTGCCATGCGCTCAAGGAATGCGCCCATGACCGCATCAAGCCACACGCGGTCCTTTGGCCACGCCCGGCATTGTGGACGGTCTCGGTCCTGGAGCAGCGCTCGCCGCCTTGACACAGCCCGACCGAGCTGCGGGACGGTGTTGTATGCACCGGGCGCGCGGCGTGGCGCATAGCCGGTGCCTGCAACACCTGCCACCAGGCGTTCCGGAAAGAGGCGTGGCGCGCCCGCAAGTGACCCGACGGGCACGCCCACGCGTGTGTTATGTTCCCGACATCGGAAAGGACGGCGCGATGTCCGAGAAACAGTGGGTCTGCACGGTCTGCGGCTACAACATGATCGGCGAGAGGCCGGACGTGTGCCCGTTCTGCGGCGCGCGCCACGACACCTTCGTCACCTGGGAGGAGGCCGAGAGGACCTACCGGGTCTCGCCGCGCCCGGTGACCGACGCCGTCACGCAGCTGATGTCGGTGCCGCGCCTTGGCATGGAGCATGCTGCCTATCGCATCGAGACGGGCGGTGCGGCGGTCTGGATCGACTGCCCCTCCGCCTTCAACCGCGACCTGCCGCCGGTCGACGCGATCTACTTTACGCATAAGGATTTCATGGGCGCGTCCAACCAGTATCGCGCGCTCTGGGACGCCAGGGTCGGCCTGCACGCCCGGGACGCGGAACATCCGCTGGCCCGGCCGTTCCCGGTGGACGACCGTTTCACCGGCGACTTCGCCGCGCACGGCATCGAGGCCTTTCACATCGGCGGGCACACGCCCGGCTTCACCATGTACATCCATGGGCCGGTGCTGTTCGTCTGCGACTACGCCTTCCCGCCGGGCCCGGCGATGCGCCTCAACCCCTACGGGCCCAAGGACGAGACCCGCGCGCGTGGCAAGCGGGTGCTGGAGATCGCCGCCGACCGGCCGCTCGAGACCGTCTGCGGCTACAACTATGTCGCGGAGTTCGACGCCTGGCGCCGCGACTTCGAACGCGCGCTTGAGCAGTCAGGGTGAGCGGGCCGGTTCGCCTGAAAAACGGTGCGACGCGCGCCAGCCGGCGTGGCGGAGGCAGCAGGCTATGGCACGGGCCCATTTTCGTTCAGAACGTCAAAGAGGACGCGGCGGACGGCCTTCTAGGAGGCCGCGTTTTGACCCATCTCGATCATTCCGGCAGCCCCGCCCTCCGAAGGGCGTCCAGCAGCCGCCGCGTACGGGTGCCCGGCCGGTCCTTGGAAACGCCGTAGACATTCCTCATGCGAGAGATCGACAGCGTGGGTTCGAGGCGGAGAGCCTGCTGCAATGCCTTGCGCCCCTCTGTCTCTCGCCCCTGCACGAAGCAGAGGGCCGCGAGGGTTGCAGCGGGCACGTACTGCGCCGTGGGAAACTCGCAAACCTTCTCGAAGATCTCGATTGCCCGGTCGAATTCGTCGAGCCTCATATAGGCCGACCCCTTGTAGTGCAGCATGACCATCTTCAGTGGATCGTTCGGACTTAACCGGATGGCCGTTTCCGCGTAGTCGATTGCCTTCTTCGGATCCCCGCCATAGACGTGCGCCGCCGCAAGACCAAGGTATCCGAGCGCGAAATTCGGATTGATGCTCACGCATGATTCCAGAGCCCGAAAGGCGGCTTGGTGTTCACCTTGCAACGTCTTCAAGCGTCCGAGCGCATGAAGAGCGAAGTGATCCCGCTGATCGATGCCGAGCGCCTTGCCGGCGTCTTCGAGACCTTGCTCGAGGACTTCGTTGCGATCGTCGGCCCACTCATAGACGAGGAGCAACAGGCTGCAATACGCCAAGTGACCATAGGCCCGACCGAAGCTCGGATCGAATTCGATGGCTTGACGGATGAGCCGCATCCCTTGGTTGAGGTCTGCGAGATTATGCTGCCACATGAGTGACACGCCCTGTTGGAAGAGATCCCAGGCGTCCAAATGCTCCGTCGGCTTGCGTTTTGACCGCTCGCGCTCCGATCCGGCCAATTCCGGTTCAACGGCCGCGGCAATCGTCGAGGTGATCTCGTCCTGAAGGTCGAATATGTCCTCGAGGCTCCGATCGAAACGCTCGGCCCAGACGTGGTTGCCGCTCTCCGCCTCGATCAGCTGAGCCGAGATCCGGACCCGGCTTGCGGCCCTGCGCACGCTCCCCTCCAACACGTAGCGCACGCCCAGTTTCCGTCCCACCTCTTTGACGTCGACCGCTTGCCCCTTGTAGACGAAGGTCGAGTTGCGGGCGATGACGAAGAACCAGCGGAACTTGGAGAGTGCGGTAATGATGTCCTCGGTGATGCCGTCGGCGAAGTAATCCTGCTCTGGATCACCGGACAAGTTCTCAAAGGGCAGGACAGCGATCGAGGGTTTGTCGGGCATCGCGAGCGCCCTCTCGGGTGCGGATGTGCCCGCCGCTGCCTTTTGGTTCGTGGGCCAATGCCAAACTTGGATCGGCCGGTTGATGTTCTTGACCGCCCGGGCGCCCCTGTTCTCGAATGCAACGTCTGTCCGATCGCGGACCTGCTCGTAGACCGCGCCCGAGATACACAGGCCGCCGGGATCCGCCAGGCTTTCCAAACGAGCGGCCACGTTGACCCCGTCGCCGTAGATATCGGCGCGCTCGACGATGATATCTCCCAGATTGACGCCGATACGGAGCCGAATGCGGCTGTCCTCGGCCATGCCGGGCTCGCGTCCAGGCATCGCTTGCTGAATGTCGACCGCGCAGCGAACAGCTTCGATCACACTGGGAAACTCGGCCAAGAGCCCATCACCGATGAGCTTTACGATGCGCCCTTTGTGCGCGGCTATTTTCGGCTGCACCAACTCCTTGCGCAGAGACTTGAGACGCTCGAACGTCCCCGCTTCATCCACGCGCATGAGGCGCGCGTAGCCGACCACATCAGCGGCAAGAATGGCGGCGAGCCTGCGTTCCACGTGACGCCTCCCCCGGGAGAGAGACTACTCTGCGAGGGCCGGACATGCCATGCCGTCGCACGGGTGTGTGAATGACTGGAACTGGCTAATTTTGCCCCTCACACGCAGGATTGAGCTTATTGGCCAAGAGCGGCCGTCAAGGCGATGCACGACCGCTTAGGGCCGGAGAGCGGGCTGTTCAGTGAGGCTGCGAGACCGTCCGTGCCTGCCCCGTTAGAGACGCTGGTGCGTCGTTCTTTGATGGGCAGCGGGGTTGCTCCGCGTGAATGGACCAGCCGTCAGTTCTGCTTTTGAGGCCGAAGGTCGGCCCAAGCCCGGGCCGCACATCAGTCGTTGTTCCGGCGGGCATGCACGAGAACATTCTCGTCATACCACTCGACGGTGCCGTTGAACCGATCTCGCACCCTCTTTTGGAATACGGCCAACGCGTGTTCGAGCGCGTCCGGTTCGTAGAGGGCGAAGGTGGAATAATGCCGGCTTCTGACTTGTTCGACCAACCGCTCAAGTGATGACCGCCTCGGATATCGCAGGGAGGTCGCATTGACGAACCTCAGCCCTGGCGTGTCCTCGATCCATCGCTGCATGTCGGCGAGTTCGTGCAGCCGCGTCTCCTTCTTGGTGAAGCCCGGAAAGTACCGGCCCCAGATGGTGCGAGCGTTCTGCGCGGGAAGCCGCGTGTAGACGAGCAAATGTCCGCTCGCCGCAAGCCCGTCTCTCGATCTCCTGAGAAAATCCCGAAAATCGAAGTGATGCACTGCGTTGAACGATGACACGAAATCATAGGCGCTGGCCTCCAGTTCCAGCTCTTCGACCGTCGACTGCCGTGTCTCGAATGCGTCGATCCCCTTGGCGGCCAGCAGCGCACGGACCTGTTCCAGCATGGCGCGGTTTGCATCGATGCAAGTGAGATGCAGTTCGGGGATGGTCTCGAACATCAGGAGGTCATATCGCCCGGGGCCGCAACCGATGTCGGCGCCCTTGGGGCAGGGCAGGCCTTTGAGGACCATCGCGATCCGCTCGACCGGCTCTCGGTCGGTGGTCCGAACGCCACGGTAGACCGACGAGACGTCGGTGAAATGGCGATTCATATCGTGGGTCTTGACCACGGGAGAACTCACGGACAGGCGCCGCTACTGACAGGTTGCGGGTGCGTCGCTCGAAGCGATCCGCTCCGACCGGTCGCCGATGCCGCGGATGAATTCGTGAGCGCGCGGACGCGCGGAGCTGTCGCGCATTTGGACCGGCGGGCTCGTCTTCTAATAGCACAGTGGCATGAAATGGCAAATTGGTGCGCGGCTGGTACCATGGCCTGGCACAATAGGATGTGCGGTCCAACCTCCACGGCACCGGCGCTCCTACACCGATCGAAGGCTAGCAATACCGGTCTCCATGAACCTCACTCGCGTCGCGCGCCTGGACCGTCCTCGGGTCGTGGTCATAGGGTCCTTGACGAAAGATCAGGTGATCCACGATGGCACCCGTAGGCGTCAGATTGGCGGAGTCGTCTGGTACGCGGGGACGACGCTGGCAAAGCTGGGCGTAGAGACCCGGATCGTTACGCGGATCGCCTCCAAGGACCGTCAACTTTGCAAAGCGCTGGAGGCGGCCGGTGTCGAGACACGGGTCGAGCTCTCTGCGCAAACCACTACCTTCGTCAACGAATATACGACAGAGGCCCGCGATGGGCGCACGCAGCGCGTGCTGGCAATGGCCGACCCGATCCAGGCCAGTGCCCTGGAAGAGGCGCTGATCGACGCCGACTTGGTCTACCTCGGGCCACTGCACCCGGCGGACTTGAGTGAGGAAGCGCTCTCTTTTGTGAGACGGAAAAGAGAGTCTTTTAGCCTCGCTCTCGATGTTCAAGGCTTCACCCGCGTTGTGCATGACGAGTGTGTGTTGCCGCAGCTTGACGGAAGACTCCCATCCCTGCTCGCTGCCTGCGACGCCATCATGGCGAACGAAGACGAGGCGTGCCTCATCACCGGCTTGTCCCGTGCCTCGAACGCCGTGGGTGATTTGGCGCACCGCCATCGGAGTTCGGACGTCGTTGTGACATGCGGCGCAAAGGGTGCCTACGTGGCTCAAAAGGAGGAAATCCATTTCGTGGACTCGAACAACATCGTCGGATCCGACCCGACCGGCGCCGGTGACGTCTTCTTCGCCGCATACCTGGCCCACCGCATCAACAATGTGTCGACCGCCGAAGCCGCCGAGCGTGCCAGAGATCTAACGGCTGGATGGCTGGTCAATCCTGATCGCAAGGCCCTGCTCTAAGGCGACCGACGCGATCCGGGGTGGAGCTGGAACGAGCCGCTCACGGCATCGAGGCTCTTCATATCGGCGGGCACTATTGTGTACGGATTTCGACGGCTGGCGCCGCGACATTGCGCGCGCGGTCCAGGAGGCGGCGTGAGGGGACGAGTCTGAGTCTCTGGCGGCGTGCCGCGTCAGCCAGCTGGCGAGGTGGACATGGCGCGCTGCGGCATGGGCCCACGTCCGGGCAAAACCTGAAAGAGGACATTGGGTACGGGTTGCGGCGAGGTCGCATACTGACCCTGAGCGGACAAGGCCATCTGCCGCCTAACTCGGCAGGCCAGCTGCTCCGAGGGCTTCGCTCAATGGGTCAGCGATTGATGGGTGAATGTCGAAGCTGGCGCACAGTTTGGAGATGGTGAATCCCGGCTGAAGTTCGAGGACGCGCATGGCAGCGGCTTTGGCCTCATCAAGCCGCCCAAGCTTGGCGTCGGTAGCCGCCAGCAAGAAGTGCGCTGAGCTCCAATCGGGGTTTGCCTGGAAAGTCTTATGGGCTGCCTCAGACGCCGCTTCGTAAGCGCCGCGCTGGAATTGAGCCAGGGTGATGGAGAGCCAGGGGGCGTAGTTCATCGGATCGACGGGGCTTAAACGTATGGCGCGCTCGCCCCATTCAATGGCGCGTTCCCCGTCGCCGGCGAATGCCATGACGACGCTGCCCAGGTTATATGCAATGGCACAGGATGGGCTGAGGGCAAGCGCGGCTTCGATTGCTTGGCGCGCGATTTCGCGGTCGTGGGCGACAAGGCCCATAACGAATCCGCCCAGAGATAACGCCATTGCGTCGTCCCGCCCGTGGCCTATGGCAGCTTGAGCATGGCGGATTGCACCGTTTCGGTTCTCCTCGTCGCCACCGCCGCGGGCGTAGAGGATTTCATGGCTCCAGGCAGCAAAGCCGTGCGCCAGCGCATAATCAGGTTCTAGGTCGAGCGCACGCTTGAGAATTGGCAACGCCTCGGACGCGCCGTCAGGCATCGCCGGGTAGACATGGGGCAGGGCTCGGAGGAGCAGATCGTAGGCTTGAAGATTGTCGGGTCGCTTTCTTCTTACGCGATCAATCTCGGCTTGGCGCAGGCTCGGTTCGATGGCGGCGACCACATTTATGGTCAGCTCGTCCTGAATCGCGAAGATATCATCGAAGTCACGGTCGTAACGGTGTGCCCACACATGCTGCCCAGTTTCGGCCTCGACTAACTGACCGGTCACCCGAACACGGTTTGCTGCCTTGCGGACGCTGCCCTCAAGAATGTAGCGCACACCGAGCTTCCGTCCGGCCTGCTTTATGTCGACGGCTTGGCCCTTGTAGACAAAACTCGAATTGCGGGCGATTACAAAAAGCCAATTGATGCGGGATAGCCCGGTAATGATGTCCTCGACCATGCCGTCGGCGAAATACTCCTGCTCGGGGTCACCGCTCATATTGGCGAACGGCAGCACCGCGATTGACGGCCGGTCGGGCACCGCCAGCACCTCACTGGCCGCCTTGTCTTCCTGGACGGGGTCGGTGTCGGCGCGGCTATCGATACGATACACGTGGATCGGTCGGGCTATGTTCTTGACGGTATGTTCGCCTAGGTCGGCGAACTGTACGGGCAGCTTTTCGCCTACATGCTCACGAACCGTACCGCTGACGCAAATCTCGCCGGGCTCTGCCAAAGCTTCGAGGCGCGCCGCTACATTAACGCCGTCTCCGAAGATATCGTCCTCGTCGATGATCACGTCGCCAACGTTGATACCTACGCGGAAGCGAATGCGCCGGCTTTCGTCAACACCGGCGTTGCGCTCCACCATGCCATGTTGGACGACGATGGCGCAGCGGACCGCATCGACAACTGATGCGAACTCGATGAGAATACCATCGCCCGTGGTCTTGACGATCCGTCCCTTGTGCTGAGCGATAAGAGGATCGATGAGTTCCCGACGATGGGCCTTGAGCGCCGCGAGGGTGCCCTCTTCGTCGGCACCCATGAGGCGCGAATAACCCACCACATCAGCGGCGAGTACGGCGGCGAGGCGGCGCGCGGTGTGGGACTCTTCACTCATTGGCAGTCTTCTCTAGGCTTGTCCCGTCCCATTACCGGCCGTGGGGACGAGTCAATAGTGCCTTGGCGAGAGTAACTCGGCAACGGGGTCTCGGTGCCTCGTCAATGAACCCGTGGTCAGCGTGCCGACCAGTGCCGGCAAATCCGACTTGGCTAAAGCCGGTTCTTCGCGCTCCCTTAAGCTTTGCCCCCCTCCGGTCCGAGAGCGGCCGTCCTCACGCCGCCAGGCGTATAATCCCCCGACCGCGAGGTCGGCGTCCGCACATCACTCGCGCATAAGATGTGATCCGAGTGACGCTCGAAAGGGACGGACAGATGGCAAGAACGGCAGGCAGCAGCACGGCGCTCGAATTCGCCGGCAAGGCCAAGCTTCTCAAGAAGCGGGACTTCGACCGCGCGGCCGAGCGGATCGGCTGTGAGGTGGCGGCAATCAGAGCGGTCGCCGACGTTGAGTCCGGCGGGCGTAGCGGCTTTCTCCGGGACGCTCGGCCAAAGATCCTTTTTGAGTCGCGCTGGTTCCACAAGCTCACGGACCGCGCCTGCGACGACTCCCACCCCCACATCTCGACGCCGAAATGGGTGAGAAACTATCGCGGAGGGGCCGAGGAATATGACCGGCTCCACGAAGCCATCGCCCTCGACCGCGAGGCCGCGCCCAAGTCCGCAAGCTGGGGCAAGTTCCAGATCCTCGGGGTCAACCATCGGACCTGTGGCTTCGAGACCGCCGAGGAGTACGTCCAGGGGCAGCGCGACTCCGAAGGCGCCCATTTGGGCGCATTCGTGGGCTTCGTCATTGCCAACCGGCTCGACGACGAGCTGCGCGACAAGAGATGGGCCGATTCTGCCGCGGGCTATAACGGACCCGGCTATCGGCAGAACCGAAGCGACCAAAAGATGGCGGACGCATATGCCAAATACGCGGCCGGTGGAATCGTGCCGACGACCGCCGAAGTGCAGCAGGCGTTGAACCGCGCTGGCGCTGATCTGGTCGTTGACGGGAAGACGGGCCCCAAGACGCGGGCGGGGCTGCGCGCGTTCCAGCGGGACGCCGGGCTGCCGATCACCGGTCTGGCCGAAAAGGAAACGCTGGCCGCGCTCGGCCTCGCCGAGACGCATGATCCCATTGCCCTCAGCGCGGCGATCAATTCGTAGGGTCGCTGGGGAGAAATCCGGGCTAGCCCTTCGCCCTCGGGTGGGCCTGTTCGTAGACCGCCATGAGGCGCTCGGCGTCCACCTGGGTGTAGCGCTGGGTGGTCGAGAGCGAGGCGTGGCCCAAGAGCTCCTGGATGCTGCGCAGGTCGCCTCCGGCCGAGAGCAGGTGGGTGGCGAAGCTGTGGCGCAGCGCGTGCGGCGTGGCGGTCTCGGGCAGGCCGAGCCGGACCCTGAGCGTCTGCATCGCCGCCTGCAGCGCGCGTGCCCTCAGCCGGCCGCCGCGCACGCCCAGGAACAAGGGGCCCTCCGGCCCGGGGTCGTGCGGACAGGCCGCGAGATAGGCGTCGATCGCCGCCCGCACGACCGGCAGCACCACCACCATGCGCTGCTTGCGGCCCTTGCCGGTGATCACCATGGTCTCGGCTTTGGGCGCGTCCCGCCGGTTGAGCGAGAGCGCTTCGTCGATGCGCAGCCCGGCCCCGTAGAGCAGCGTGAGAACCGCCGTGTCCCGGTGCGCGAGCCAGGGCTCGTCATGTAGGCTCCCGGCTTGGGCCACCACCGCCGCGGCCTCTTCCTTGGCCAAGGGGCGGGGGAGCTGTTTCGGCAGCTTGGGCGTGCGGATCGTCGCGATGGCCGCGTTCTCGAGGCCGCGACTCCGCCGGAGATGGCGGAAGAACCCACGCACCACCGAGAGCGCCCGGGCGGTCGAGCTGCGCTCGAGCCCCTGCTGTGCGCGCCGCGCGAGCCAGGACCGGAAGTCCGCGGCCCGAAGCCCGGCGAGATCGTCGAGCCGCGCCGGGGCGCCCAGATGCTCGCGCAGGAAGTCGAGAAAGGCGGCCAGATCGTGGCCATACGCCTCGATGGTGTAGTCGGCCGCGCGGCGCTCGTCCGCGAGCCAGCGCTGCCAGCGGGCGGCTTCGTCCAGGACGTCTGGGGCGGCCAGGGTGGGCGCGGCGGCGAACGCCGTCAGGCGGCGAGGCCGAGCCATGCGCGAATCGTGGTCTCGATGACCCGGGCCAGGAACTGCAACAGCTCGGTCCCCTGGCCGGTGTCGAAGTGGCCCGGATTGCGCGCGCCGAGCGCCAGCAGGCCCTCGGGCGTGTCCTCGCCGATCCTAAGCCGCAAAAGCGCCTCCGAGGCGACCAGCGGCGCGGCGCTGCCGTAGATCAGCGCCTCGGGCTCGTCCGTGCGGCGCAGCAGCGCCTGCTGCTCGGTGCCCATCACCCGGTTGATGGTGCCGGGCTCGAGCAGCCGGATGCCCGAGCATTCGTCCCGCTTGCGGATCTTGCCGCCGGCCTCGACGCAGAGCCGGACCACGTCCACCTCCAGGCGGACGGCCAGGTCGGTGCTGATGATCTCGACCAGCTGCTCGAAGTCGCTCGCAGCGATGATCTCCAGCGCCGCGCCATGCACTCGCGACTGGCCCATGCGGTTGCGCCGGCTGCTGCTCAAGAGCTCGTTCCGGTGCCGGCTTTGGCGTTCGATGTCCTTCTGCAGCCGCTCGATCATGTAGTGCTGCATGTCGACGACGCCCTTGCCGCTGTGGTGGCTCGGCGGTGTCAAGAGCGGCAAAAGGTCCGGATGGTTGCTGAGGAATTCGGGGTGGTCGCGCAGATAGTCGGCGACCTGCTCGGCGGTCAGCCGGTCTTCCGGTTCCTCGCCACGCTCGCGCGGTTCGATCCGGCTACGCTTGGCCACGTTTCTGGTCTTCCGCTTCGCCGCCCAGGATCCTCTGGCCGGTCTTCTCCCAGTCGGCCAGGAAGGCAGCCAAGCCCTTGTCGGTGAGCGGGTGCTGGAACATCTGGCGCAGCACCTTGGGCGGCAGCGTCGCCACGTCGGCCCCGATCTTGGCCGCCTCGACCACGTGCAGCGGGTGGCGGATCGAGGCCACCAGCACCTCGGTCCGGAAATCGGGATAGTTGGCGTAGATCTCGCAGATCTCGGCGATCAGCGACATGCCGTCGCCGCTGACGTCGTCGAGCCGGCCGACGAAGGGCGAGACGAAGGTGGCGCCCGCCTTGGCCGCGAGGATCGCCTGGCTGGGCGAGAAGCACAGGGTGACGTTGACCATCGCGCCCTCGCCGGTGAGCGCCTTGCACGCCTTCAGGCCGTCGACGGTCAGGGGCACCTTGACCGTCACGTTGGGCGCGATCTTGGCGAGCTTCTGCCCTTCGCGCACCATGCCGTGGAAGTCCGTCGCGGTGACCTCGGCGCTGACCGGTCCGGCGACCACCTCGCAGATCTCCTTGACCACGTCGATGAAGTCCCGGCCGCTCTTGGCGACCAGGGAAGGGTTCGTGGTCACGCCGTCGACCAGCCCGGTGGCGGCAAGCTCGCGGATGTCGCTGAGTTCGGCGGTGTCGACGAAGAACTTCATGGTGACGCGGTCTCCCGGCGGTCTCTGCGTGTGCGTTTCCGATGGCGATCCGGCCGGCCCCGCCCCGCGTCCGAGGGCCCTTTTGGCCGTCCCGCCGTTCCTCCATACTGTACTCCATGCCTCCCACCCGCGCCACCTCTCGCCCCGGCCCGTCCCCGCCCGAGGCCGCAAATCGGCGCCTTGGCGTGCTGCTGCCGCTGCCTCTCAAAGGGCCCTATGACTACCGCGTGCCGGCGGATGCGAATCTCAAGCCGGGGGATTTCGTCGCCGTACCATTGGGTCCGCGCGAGACCACCGGCGTGGTCTGGGGACAGGGCAGCGGCGACGTGGCGGAGGCGAAGCTCAAGCCCGTTGCCGGCCGCCTCGAGGCGCCGCCGCTGCCCGAGCCGGTCCGGCGCTTCATCGACTGGGTCGCGGGCTACACCCTGGCCTCGCGGGGCGCGGTGCTGCGCATGGCGATGAGCGTGCCCGAAGCCTTGTTGCCGCCGAAGCCGGTGGTCGCCTACGGGCGCAGCCAGGCCGATCTCGAGGGGCTCGGACTCCGATTGACGCCGGCGCGCAAGCGGGTGCTCGCGGTCTTGGCCGACGGCCCGCCGCGGCCGGCGGCCGAGCTCGCCCGGGAGGCGGGCTGCGGTATCGGCGTGGTTCGGGGGCTGGCGGACGCGGGCGCGCTCGAGACCATCTCGATGCGGCCGGCCGCGCCCTTTACCACGCCGGACCCAGCGCGCGCCGGGCCGTCCCTCTCGCCCTCGCAACAGGCCGCGGCGGCGACGCTGCGCGACAAGGTGGCGGCGCAGGATTTCTCCGTGACCCTGCTCGACGGGGTGACCGGCTCGGGCAAGACCGAGGTCTATTTCGAGGCGGCGGCCGAGGCGCTGGCGCGCGGTCGGCAGGTGCTCGTGCTGTTGCCCGAGATCGCGCTGGGTGCCCAGTGGCTCGACCGCTTCAAGGCGCGTTTCGGGGCGACGCCCGCGGCCTGGCATTCGGACCTCACCCGGGGGCAGCGGCGGCTGACCTGGCGGGCCGTGGCCGAAGGCCAGGCGCGGGTCGTTGTCGGCGCGCGCTCGGCCCTGTTCCTGCCGTTCGCCGAGCTTGGCCTGATCGTGGTCGACGAGGAACACGACCCCGCCTACAAGCAGGAAGACGGAGTCATCTATCACGCCAGGGACATGGCCGTGGTGCGGGCCCAGATCACCGGCATTCCGGTGGTGCTGGCCTCGGCGACGCCATCGCTCGAGACCGAGACCAACGTGGCGACGGGCCGTTACGACCGGCTCCACTTGCCGGAACGCCACGGCGGCGCCCGTTTGCCGGAGGTGCACGTCATCGACATGCGCCGGGACGCTCCGCCGCGCCAGCGCTGGCTCTCGCCGCTGCTGCACGCGGCCCTGGCTGAGACCTTCGCCGAGGGCGAGCAGGCCATGCTGTTCCTGAACCGCCGGGGCTATGCGCCGTTGACCTTGTGCCGTGCCTGCGGCCACCGGCTCGCCTGCCCGAACTGCACCGCCTGGCTGGTCGAGCATCGCCTGGCCGCGCGCCTGCAGTGCCACCATTGCGGCTACGACACTGCTCCGGCCGAGACCTGCCCGAACTGCGGCGCCGAGCACAGCTTCGCGGCCTGCGGGCCGGGCGTCGAGCGCCTGGCGGAAGAGGTGGCGGCGGACTTCCCCGAGGCGCGCTCGGAGGTGGTCTCGAGCGACACCATCCGCGGCCCTGCCGCCGCCGAAGCCCTGGTCCGGCGGATGCGGGCGCGCGACGTTGATCTCTTGATCGGCACCCAGCTCATGGCCAAGGGACACCATTTCCCCCATCTCACCCTGGTCGGCGTGGTCGACGCGGACCTCGGCCTGGCCGGCGGCGATCTGCGCGCGGCCGAGCGGACCTACCAGCTCCTGACCCAGGCGGCCGGCCGTGCCGGGCGCGCCGACCGTCCCGGCCGGGTGTATCTGCAGACTTACGTGCCCGAGCACAAGGTGATGGCGGCGCTGGCCTCGGGCGACCGAGCGCGTTTTATGGCCGCTGAAGCGGAGGACCGCCATCGCACCGGCATGCCGCCTTTCGGCCGGCTTGCGGCGCTGATCGTCTCGGGTCGGGACGGCGCACGGGTCGAGGCGGCCGCCCGCGCGCTGGGCCGTCGGGCGCCCACGGAGCAAGGGGTCACCGTGCTTGGCCCGGCGCCCGCGCCGCTCACGCTGTTGCGCGGACAGCAGCGCTGGCGTCTTCTGGTCAAGGCGACGCGGGAGAGCAACCTCCAAGCGGTCCTGCGCCGCTGGCTCAACGCGGTGCAAACGCCGGCCGGCGTCCGCGTCAAGGTCGACGTCGATCCCTACAGTTTCGTTTGAGCGCGGTGTGTGCGCCACCGCATGACTTCGATCGAAATCGTCAATGAGGGGTGCAAACGGACGACACAGCGTCCATATCTTGATCAGGATTTGCAGCCGCAAACGCCCGGATTTCTGCGGCATGCAGGCGTCGATCCGTTGCGGCCGATCGGGTTGCATGGCTCTGGCGAGTGTGTTACCAAACCCGCGCCTTGTCCGCCGGGGGGTGCGGCAGCGTCATTCGCCGCCAAAAAGGCTTGTTGCTCAAAAGCTTGCCAGGCGGTTCCAGAGGGTAGGGGAGATCCCAGTTGGCATCTCAGACCACAGTAACCGGCGCGATCGCCGAGCGTTACGCGACGGCCCTGTATGACCTTGCCGAAGAACAAAAAGCCCTGGATCAGGCGGCACAAGACCTTGCGACGCTGGGCGCGATGGTCGAACACAGCAGCGATCTGCAGCGCGCCATCCGCAGCCCGTTGATCGGACGTGACGACCAGGCGCGCGCCATGGATGCGTTGATCGGCAAGGCGGAGTTGAGCGAACTGGTGCGCCGGTTCATCGGCGTCATCGCGCGCAATCGCCGTCTGTTCGCGCTGCCGGGAATCATCAAGGCGTATCATGCGCTGCTGGCGGCGCGCCGGGGCGAAATCACGGCAGAGGTCACCTCGGCCGTGCAGCTCAACGAGGCGCAGGTCGGGACCTTGACCGAGGCGATCAAGCGGGTCGTCGGCGCCAAGGTCAGCGTGGACCTCAAGGTCGATCCGAGCCTGATCGGCGGCCTCGTGGTGCGGGTCGGCTCGCGCATGATCGACAGCTCGCTGAAGACCAAGCTGCAGCGGCTGCAATTGTCTATGAAAGGGATTGGGTGATGGAGATCGGCGCGGCGGAAATCTCCGCCATACTCAAGCAACAGATCGCCAATTTCGACACCGAGGCGGATGTCGCCGAGGTCGGGCAGGTCCTGTCCGTCGGCGACGGCATCGCCCGCGTCTACGGGCTCGACAACGTCCAGGCCGGCGAGATGGTCGAGTTTCCCGGCGGCATCAAGGGCATGGCGCTCAACCTCGAGACCGACAATGTCGGCGTGGTGATCTTCGGCGACGACCGGGACATCAAGGAAGGCGACACGGTCAAGCGGACCGGGGCGATCGTCGAGGTGCCCACCGGTGAAGCCCTCTTGGGCCGCGTGGTCGATGCCCTCGGCAATCCGATCGACGGCAAGGGCCCGATCACCGGCGCCACGAACGCCCGCGTCGAGGTGAAGGCGCCCGGCATCATCCCCCGCCGTTCGGTGCACGAGCCTATGCAGACCGGGCTCAAGGCCATCGACAGCCTGGTGCCGATCGGCCGCGGCCAGCGCGAACTGATCATCGGCGACCGGCAGACCGGCAAGACCGCGCTCGCCATCGACACCTTCATCAACCAGAAGAGCGTCAACGAGTCCGGGGACGACGCGAAGAAGCTCCACTGCGTCTATGTCGCGGTCGGACAAAAGCGGTCGACGGTTGCGCAGATCGTCAAGACGCTCGAGGACTATGGCGCGATGCAATACAGCATCGTGGTCGCCGCCACCGCATCCGAGCCGGCGCCGCTCCAGTTCCTCGCACCCTACACCGGCTGCACCATGGGCGAGTGGTTCCGCGACAACGGCAAGCACGCGGTGATCGTATATGACGATCTGTCCAAGCAAGCGGTGGCCTATCGGCAGATGTCGCTGTTGCTGCGCCGGCCGCCGGGGCGCGAGGCCTATCCCGGCGACGTGTTCTACCTGCATTCGAGGCTGCTCGAGCGGGCGGCCAAAATGAACGAGAACAATGGCTCGGGCTCGCTCACCGCCCTGCCGGTCATCGAGACCCAGGCCAACGACGTCTCGGCCTACATCCCGACCAACGTGATCTCGATCACCGACGGCCAGATCTTTCTGGAGACCGACCTCTTCTATAAGGGCATTCGACCGGCCATCAATGTCGGCCTGTCGGTGAGCCGGGTGGGCTCGGCCGCGCAGGTCAAAGCCATGAAGCAGGTCGCCGGCACGATCAAGCTGGAGCTGGCGCAGTACCGCGAGATGGAGGCATTCGCCCAGTTCGCCTCGGATCTGGACGCGACGACCCAGAAGCTCTTGGCCCGCGGCGCGAGGCTGACTGAGCTGCTGAAACAGGGGCAGTACACGCCCCTGCCCGTGGAAGAGCAGGTGGCGGCGATCTTCTGCGGCGTGCGCGGCTATCTCGACGGCATTGACGTCAAGGACGTGACCCGGTTCGAGCAGGCCTATCTCAGCGAGCTCAAGGCCAAGGGCCAGGACATCCTCGATGCCATCCGTACGGAAGGCGAGATTTCCGAGGACACGGACAAGAAGCTCACCGCGTTCCTGGACAACTTCACCAAGACCTTCGCCTAGCCGCTCGCGGCGTCGGGGAACGAGCCGGATATGCCCAGCCTCAAGGACCTGCGCAACAGGATCGGAAGCGTCAAGAAGACGCAGAAGATCACCTCCGCCATGAAGATGGTGGCGGCCGCCAAACTGCGGCGCGCGCAAGAGCAGGCCGAGGCGGCCCGGCCCTACGCGGAACGGATGGAGCGCGTGCTCGGCTCGTTGGCGGAAAGCCTGCAGGGCCGCGACGGTGCGCCGCCCTTGCTGGCTGGCACCGGCCGGGACCAGACGGTGCTGCTGGTCGTGATGACGTCTGACCGGGGGCTCTGCGGCGGCTTCAATTCCTCGATCGTGCGCCGGGCCCGGGCCCTGATCCGAGAGCTCCAGAAGAAAGGCAAGACCATCAAGATCCTGTGTGTCGGACGCAAGGGCCGGGACCAGCTGCGCCGGGACTACGGCGCGCTGATCGTCGAGACCATCGACGAGGTCGGCCGGCCGGTGCTGACCTATGAGGATGCCCGCCGGGTCCGATCCCGCATCATGGAGCTGTTCGAAGCCGGCGAGTTCGACATGTGCACGCTGCTGTACAACGAATTCCGCTCGGCGATTAGCCAGATCGTGACGGAGCTCCAGCTCATTCCCTTCGCGGTCGCGCCGACCGAGGAGGAAGAGGCACAGCCCGCGGCGTCCGAAGGGGCCAGCGCGGTCTACGAGTTCGAGCCCGACGAGGAGGAGATCTTGGCGGATCTGTTGCCGCGCAATGTTTCGGTCCAGATTTTCCGCGCTCTGCTCGAAAGCAATGCCAGCGAGCAAGGCGCGCGCATGACGGCGATGGACAACGCGACCCGCAATGCCGGTGAGATGATCGACAAGCTCACGCTGAACTACAACCGGTCCCGGCAGGCGCAAATCACCAAGGAACTGATCGAGATTATCTCCGGGGCCGAGGCGGTCTAGCCCGCGGTCCGGGGCGCCGCACGCTGGCGAGGCGGCGCGGCAGGAACACAGGAGCAAGAGATGGCAAAGAACATCGTCGGACGCATCAGCCAGGTCATGGGTGCGGTCGTGGACGTGCAGTTCGAGGGCGAACTGCCGGAAATCTTGAACGCGCTGCACGTCGACCATCTGGGCCAAAGGCTGGTCCTCGAGGTGGCCCAGCATCTGGGCGAATCGACGGTGCGCACGGTCGCCATGGACACGACCGAGGGGCTGGTCCGCGGCCAGGAAGTGGTCGACACCGGCGGCCCGATCGAGATGCCGGTGGGACCCGAGACGCTGGGCAGGATCCTCAACGTGATCGGCGATCCCGTGGACGAGCGCGGCCCGGTCAACAACAAGAAGACCCTGCCGATCCACCGGCCGGCGCCCGAGTTCAGCGATCAGTCGACGGAAACCGAGGTGCTCGTCACCGGCATCAAGGTGGTCGACCTGCTGGCGCCTTACGCCAAGGGCGGCAAGGTCGGCCTGTTCGGCGGCGCCGGCGTCGGCAAGACCGTCATCATCATGGAGCTGATCAACAACATCGCCAAGGCGCATGGCGGGTACTCGGTGTTCGCCGGCGTGGGCGAGCGGACCCGCGAGGGCAACGACCTCTATCACGAGATGATCGAATCGGGCGTCATCAAGCTCGACGGCGACGGGTCGAAGGCGGCCCTCGTCTATGGCCAGATGAACGAGCCGCCGGGCGCCCGCGCCCGCGTCGGCTTGAGCGGACTGACGCTGGCCGAGTACTTCCGCGACGAGGAGGGGCAGGACGTGCTGCTCTTCATCGACAACATCTTCCGATTCACCCAGGCGGGCTCCGAGGTGTCGGCGCTCCTGGGCCGGATTCCCTCGGCCGTGGGCTATCAGCCCACCCTGGCCACGGACATGGGCACCCTGCAGGAGCGCATCACCTCGACCACCAAGGGCTCGATCACCTCGGTGCAGGCGATCTACGTGCCCGCGGACGACCTCACCGACCCGGCGCCGGCGACCTCGTTCTCGCATCTGGACGCGACCACGGTGCTGTCGCGGCAGATCGCCGAGTTGGGCATCTATCCGGCGGTCGACCCGCTCGATTCCACCTCGCGCATTCTCGACCCGCGCATCGTCGGCGACGAGCACTACGAGGTGGCCCGCCGGGTGCAGGAGGTGCTGCAGACTTACAAGAACCTGCAGGACATCATCGCCATCCTGGGCATGGACGAGCTTTCCGAGGACGACAAGCTGACCGTGGCGCGGGCGCGCAAGATCCAGCGCTTCCTGTCCCAGCCCTTCCACGTGGCCGAGGTCTTCACCGGCCGGGCCGGCGTGCTCGTGAGCCTCGAGGACACCATTCGGGGCTTCAAGGGGATCGTCGACGGCGAGTATGACGACCTGCCCGAGGCTGCGTTCTACATGCTGGGCACGATCGAGGAAGCGGTCGAGAACGCCCGCAAAATGGCGGCGGAAGCCGCTTAGGCGGCGCTTAGGGAAGACCGGCCATGGCGGACTATCCGGAAAAGGTCGATTTCGAACTGGTGGCGCCCGAGCGGCTGCTGGTTTCGCGCACTGTCGACATGGTCGTGGTGCCCGGGAGCGAGGGCGACTTCGGCGTCCTGCCCGGCCATACCCCGCTGATCTCGTCGGTGCGTGCCGGCGTCATCGACGTCTACGACGAGAACACGGTCGACGAGCGCATCTTCGTCTCCGGCGGGTTCGCCGAGGTCACGGGCGAGCGCTGCACGGTGCTCGCCCCCGAGGCCGTGCCGGTCTCCGAGATCGACCGCGGCGAGGTCGAGGCCCGCATCAAGCGGGCCCGGGAGGACATCGAGGACGCCGCCGACGCGGCCGAGCGCAGCGCCGCCGAAGACCGTTTGCGCCTGGCCGAGGCGATGCTCGCACACGCGCCCTGATGGGCTGTCCCCGCTCTACGGCGACCGCTTGCAGGGACCGGTCCGTCGCGGCAGAATAGCCGTCGCGCTCGCGATCAGGATATGTCGCGGCTCTTTTCCACGCATGTAGCATGACGTAGACGCGTGGGAGCGATGCGTAAACACTGGACCCTCGAAGATATCGACTGGGATCGATTCGACCGATCCAAGGTGGACGCCGAGATGGTGGCCGTGGTCAAGGCGGCCGCCATGGTCGAGCACAATGGCGGCGACTACGCGATCTATCTGTGCAACGTGTTCCAGGACGACCCGGAGTTCCAAGAGGCCGCGCGGCATTGGGCCGAGGAGGAAGTGCAGCATGGTCTGGCGCTCAAGCGCTGGGCCGAGCTTGTCGATCCCAACTTCGATTTCGAGGCGGGCTTCAAGTGCTTCCGGGACGGATACCGCTTGCCGCTCGAGGCGGCGGACTCGGTGCGCGGATCGCGCGCTGGCGAGCTGGTGGCCCGATGCATCGTCGAGACGGGCACCAGCTCCTACTACCGGGCGATCGGCGACGCCACGGACGAGCCGGTACTCAAGCAGATCTGCGGCCACATCGCGGCGGACGAGATCCGCCACTACAGGCTGTTCTATTCCCATCTCGAGCGCTATCTCAGGATCGAAGGGATCGGCCGCTGGCGGCGTTTGTTGGTCGCGCTGGGCCGGCTCGGGGAATCGGAAGACGACGAGCTGGCCTACGCCTATTACGCCGCGAATGACGGCGTCTCCGGCTACGACCGCCGCCGCTTCACCGGCCGCGTTCTGGGAACGTCCTTCGGCTACTACCAGCCCTCGCACATGCGGCGCGCGGTCAAGATGATCCTGCGCGCAGTCGGGCTCCGGCACGACGGCATGCTCGCTCGGCTGTTGGCGCCGGTCGTCTATCGCTTGCTCCGCTGGCGGTCGCGCCAGCTGCAGCGTGCGGCGATGGCGTGAGCGGCGGGCCGGCTAGCTGGACTCGGCTCCAGCCTTCGCGGCGATGGCCTCGACCACGGGCCGGAACTCCTCGACCACGGCGTCGTAAACCGGCCGCTTGAAATCGACGATCAGGCCTGAGAGCTCGTCGAGCGCCACCCATCGCCAGTCCAGGAACTCCTGATGGTCGGTGTCCAGGCGGATGTCCATGTCCGTCCCGACAAAACGCAGGGCGAACCATTTCAGCGATTGTCCGCGCCAGCGGCCCTTCCAGACCTTGCCCTGGAGATGGTCCGGCAGGTCGTAGTCGAGCCAACGCCCGCTCTCGGCAATGACCTCGGCCTTGTCGGTGCCGATCTCTTCGGCCAGCTCCCGCAAAGCCGCCGCACGGGGCGCTTCGCCTTTACCGATGCCGCCTTGCGGCATCTGCCAGGCGGCGGCCGTGATGTCGTCGCGGCGGCCGACGAACACGCGGCCGTCCGGCCCGATCAGCATCAGACCGACGCAGGGCCGATAACCGGGCGTGGGACCGTCAGTTTTCGCCACTGCCGCCTCCGGAGCATGATGCGTCGATATCATCGATCGGTTCTTTGGCGCCGGCCCCGTGACCAGGTGCACCGGATCCCAGGCCACGGCCGGGGCAGGGCGTCAAATTGTCGTTCCTCCAGTGCTTCAGCCGGGTCACTCTCATCCTGCGAACGGAGACATCAAAGCTTCCAGTACGACCCTTCCTTGCGGCCGATATGACCTTCGAGGATGGCCAGCGCCTTGTCGATCTCACCATCCGCCACGGCCGCGGCGATCTTCTTGTGATCGGCGAAGGACTTGGCCATGTGATCCGGGTGGTCGCCCAGACGGTTGCGCAGGGCCGCCATCTTGGACGCAATGATCTGGTAGGCGTCGCTCAGATACTGGTTGTCGCAATGCTCGAAGAAGGCGGCGTGGAACCGCGTATCCAGGTCCAGATAACCGGCGGTATCGTGGTTTTTGCGGCGCTTTGCCATCTTCTCGACGATGTCCTTGAGGGCACGGGCGACTTCCTGCCTGTTGCGCTGTACCGCAAAGGTCAGGGCGCTTGATTCGAGACTGACCCGCAGGTCGCAGATGTCTTCGAGCTCCCGTCTCGAGGGCTTGAACACGGATGCCCCGCGCGGGGCTTCGATGACCACCAACCCTTCCATTGCGAGGCGCATAAGCGCCTCACGGATCGGGGTTCGGCTGACGCCCAGATCACGGGCAAGCGTGGTTTCGCGCAAGGCCGCGCCCAAATCGTAGCGGCCGCCGACGATATCCTCGCGCAGGCGTTCGGTCACGACATCTGCCAAAGACCGTGGGCGTTCAATGGGTTGCGTCGCGGCGTCGGTCATCTCGGAGTGTCGAACTCCGGCAAGGATGGAATTCCGAACGGATGGTTAGAGCGATACCACCGGACCATTGAAATTTCCAGCTTGATTCTGCATTCCGTGCTCTGTATACAGCATACCGAATGCAGAAGCGTTGTGAAGCGCCGAAATAAGAAATTTCCACGGGGAGGACATCGGTGAGTGCGTTCGAGGAGCGCTTTATCCAGGTGAACCGCGCCCTCGTCGGCTTGGCGATGGGCGGGATCTTTGTTCTGGTCTTCGTCAACGTCGTGTTGCGCTACGGCTTCGGGACCTCGCTCTCCTGGGTCGAGGAGGTCGCCCGATTTCTCATGATCTGGGGCGCGTTTCTGGGTGCCGGTCTCGCTTTGCGCGAGGGCCGGCATGTGGCGATCGACGTGCTTCAGGACCGCCTGCCGGAGCCGACCCGGCGCCTGCTGCGGATCGTGATTGGCGTCGCCGTGCTCGTCTTCATGGCCGGGCTTGCCTATCTGGGGCTGCGCTTCGTCATCTTCGGCTGGGACAAGGTCACGATGGCGTTGCAGATCTCCCGCGGCATTCCCTACCTGGCGGTGCCGCTGGGTTGCGCCCTGTTCATCGTCCACCTGCTGCTGTTCTTTCGCCGCTTTCTAGCCCGGGACTGGGAGGAGGTGGCGATCCCGCAGGACGACGGACTCGAGGATCGGCGCCTGGTGATGGGACGCGAGTAATGGCATCGGTCTGCCTCGGCCTGTTCGCCGTTTGCCTGATCATTGGCGTCCCGGTTGCGCTGACCATGGGCATCGCCGGTCTGGGCGCGATCGTCTGGGGCGGCCAGTTCAACGCCCTCGTCGCTGCCCAGCAGATGTTCAAGGGGATCGACTCCTTTCCCTTGATGGCGGTGCCGTTCTTCATTCTGGCGGCCGAGCTGATGACGTCGGCCGGCCTGACGCATGCGCTGCTGCGCCTGGCGAACAACCTGGTCGGTCACATCCGCGGCGGGCTCGGTCACGTCAACGTGCTGGTCTCGATGCTGTTCGCCGGCATCAGCGGCTCGGCGCTGGCCGACGCGGCCGGGCCCAGCGCCATCGTCATGCGCATGATGAAGCGGGCCGGTTACGACGGCTCCTACGCCGGCGCGCTGAGCGCGGCCACGGCGACAATCGGGCCGATCATTCCACCCAGCATCCTGATGGTGATCTACGCCATCTCCGACAACCGGGTGACCGTGGCCGGGCTGTTCCTGGCCGGCGTGGTGCCGGGGATCCTGCTCGGCGCAGCACTGGCCTGCGCGAACCATGTGATCTCGGTGCGCCGCGGCTTCCGCTTTCACACCGAGCGGCCCGGCGCCGCCCAGCTGTGGCGGAGCTTCGTGTCGGCGGTGCCCGCCCTGTTGATGCCGCTCATCATCCTTGGCGGCATCCTGGGCGGAGTCTTCACGCCCACCGAAGCCGGCGCGGTCGCCGTCGCCTACGCCCTGCTGTTCGGCCTGGTGACCCGCAAGCTCGACCTTGCAGGCATCGGCGCCACCTTCGTGCGCGCCGGCGTGATCACCTCCTCGGTTCTGCTGATCGTTGCCATGGCCGCGATCTTTGCCTGGCTGATCACCGTGCTGCAGGTGCCGCAGACCCTGGCGCAGTGGGTCGCCGGCCTGACCGACGACCGGCTCACCGCGCTGTTGCTGCTGGCCGTCTTCAGCCTGGCCTGCGGCCTGGTCATCGATACGCTGCCGGCCCTCATCATTCTGGTCCCGATCCTTGGCCCGATCGCCCTGCAGTTCGGGATCGATCCCCTGCAGTTCGCCATGATGTTGGTTTTGAACCTGACGATCGGCATGGTCACGCCGCCGGTCGGCCCGGTCCTGTTCGTGATCTCGACCGTGGGGCGCATCCGCCTGGAAGCGCTCGCGCGGGCCATTCTGCCGCTGCTCGCGGCCGAAATCGTCGTGCTGCTGCTGGTCATTCTGTTTCCGGCGGTGAGTACGGCCCTGCCCAGATATCTGGGCTTCGCAAGCTAACCATTGGGAGGAACTCGAAATGCGACTCCGGACAGTTGCACTCACTACCCTGGCGGCCGCGGCGTTTGCCCTGCCTGGCGCCGCCTATGCCGCCAAAGTGCTCAAATACGCGCATTTTCAGGCGGCCGACCTGTCCTCGCCCAAGCACGCCGCGGCGCTCGCCTTCAAGGGCTGCCTCGAGGCCAAGACCGCCGGCGGGATCGAGGTGCAGATCTTCCCGGCCAGCCAACTGGGCGGCGGGCCCGAGGTCATGGAAGGGCTGCAGCTCGGCACCATCGAGCTCGGCGTGGTGCACGACGGGCCGATCTCGGCCGTCTACAAGCCCTTCGCGGTCTTCGCCTTGCCCTATCTGTTCGACGATCAGGCCATGGCCTGGTCGGTGGTCGATGGGCCGTTCGGCCAGGACCTGGCAAAGGGCATGCTGGACGACACCGGCATCCGACTGCTCGCCATGGCCGACAACGGCGTGCGCAATTTCACCAACTCCAAGCGTGCGATCAGCGTGCCGAAGGACATGGAGGGCCTGAAGATGCGCGTCATGACCGCGCCGGTCTGGGTCAAGCTCGTCGAGTCCCTGGGCGCCAGCGCGACCCCGGTGCCGTGGCCGGAACTGCCAGCCGCGCTGCAGCAGGGCGTGGTCGACGGCCAGGAAAACGGGGTCACCAACATCCTGAACGCCAGCCTGTACCAGCACCAGAAGCACGTCTCCCTGGATGGGCATGTGTTCTCTTGGCACGCCTACATGGTGAGCGAGGCCTTTTACGGCTCCCTCAGCCCCGCCGAGCAGAAAGCCCTGCGCCAATGCGTCGAGATCGCCAAGACGATCCACCGCGGCATGACCGCGGCTCAGGACGCCAACGCGGCGACGATCCTGTCCGAGAAGGGCCTCAAGGTCACGCCGATCACGCCGGATCAGAAGGCGGAGTTCCGCAAGCTCGCGCAGCCGGCCGTGCGCGCCTGGATTGTCGAGCAGGTGGGCGAAGAATGGCCGAAGAAGCTCGACGCGGCCGTTGCTGAGTACCGCGCCCGCTAGGCCGCAAAGACAAGGGAGGCGGGGCGCATGGCGTCGAGACCAGCGACGGTGGCCGTTCTCGAGCCCGGCTATCGGGACTACGACACCGAGCGGGCGGTTCTGTCCGAGATCGGCGCCGAGGTCGTGCCGATCGCCCGGGATCAGGACGCCGCCGCCTCCCTGGTCGCTCTGGACCCGGTCGCGATCCTGGTCCGCGAGCGGCCGGTTACGGACAAGGTCATGTCCGCCGCGCCGAACCTGAAGGCCGTGGTCCGTTACGGCGTGGGCGTGGACAACATCGATCTGGACGCGGCCCGCCGGCAGCGGATCTTCGTCGCCAACGTCCCCGACTACGGCGTCGAAGAAGTCAGCGACCATGCGCTCGCGCTGTACCTGGCGGTCGTCCGGCGGATCGTCTCCCGCGATCGACAGGTCCGGCGGGGGCTTTGGGACCTGGGCCAAGCCGAGCCGATCCACGGCGCGCGCGG
>JASJBI010000104.1 GCA_030066595.1 Alphaproteobacteria bacterium
TCCGGGAGATCGCGGACCGGTTCCCGGATGCGGAGCTGATGGACACCTGGACCTGGTTCCAGTCCGGCCTGAATACCGACGGCGCGCACAACCCCGTCACCTCACGCCGGCTGCGCAAGGGCGACATCCTGAGCCTCAACTGCTTCCCGATGATCGCCGGCTATTACACCGCGCTCGAGCGCACGCTGTTCCTCGACCACGCCTCGGACCGTCATCTGGAGCTGTGGGAGATCAACTGCAGGGTCCACCGCCGCGGCCTGGAGCTGATCCGTCCCGGCGCGCGCTGTTGCGACATCGCGGCCGAGCTGAACGAGATCTATCGGGAGCACGACCTGTTGCACTACCGCAGCTTCGGCTACGGCCACAGCTTCGGCTCGCTGTGCCACTACTACGGCCGTGAGGCCGGCCTGGAGCTGCGCGAGGACATCGAGACCGTTCTGCAGCCGGGCATGGTCGTCTCCATGGAACCGATGATCACCATCCCAGAGGGCGAACCGGGCGCGGGCGGCTATCGCGAGCATGACATTCTGGTGGTCACTCAGGACGGCGCGGACAACATCACCGGCTTCCCGTTCGGCCCGGAGCAAAACATCATTGCCGCCTAGCCTGGTACCCAAAGATCCCTCCCGCGTGCGATAGGCTGCAGCCCCAGCGTTACGGAGATTGCGATGAACCGCCAAGTCGTCCTCACCGCGCGGCCCGATCCGGCCGTGACCGAGCAACTGTTCGCCGCCCAGGAGGCTCCGCGCCCGGAGCCCGGTCCTGGCCAGATGCTGATACGGGTGCTCTATCTGTCCATGGAGCCGGCCATGCGCGGCTGGATCGCCGAGGGACCGAACTATTCCGAACCGGTGCCGATCGGCGGCGTGATGCGCAGCTTCACGCTGGGCGAGGTGGCGGCCTCCAACCATCCGGACTATGCCCCGGGCGACATCGTCTACGGCATGCAGGGCTGGCAGGAATGGGCGCTGTCCGACGGCTCGGATATCAACCGCAAATGCGATCCCGCCGACGGGCCGCTGCCGGCCAATCTGCACGTGCTCGGCCTAAACGGCCTGACCGCCTATTTCGGCCTGTTGGGTGTGGGCGAGCCGAAAGCGGGCGAGACGGTGGTGGTCTCAACCGCGGCCGGCGCGGTCGGCTCGATCGTCGGCCAGATCGCCAAGATCAAGGGCTGCCGGACCGTCGGCTTCACCGGGTCGGACGACAAGGTGCGCGACTGCACCGAGACCTTCGGCTACGACGCCGCGATCAACTACCGCAGCACCCAGGATCTCTCGGCCGCCCTGGCAAAGGCGGCGCCGGACGGCGTGGACGTCTATTTCGACAACACCAGCGGCCCGGTCTCGGACGCGGTCATGGAGCATCTGAACGTCGGCGCGCGGATCGTGATCTGCGGCACCATGGCGATCCCGTCAGCCCCGGTGCCGCAGGGCCCGCGGCCGCACCGCGCCTTGCTGGTGGCGCGCGCCCGCATGCAGGGGTTTTTGGTCCTCGACCACATGCACCGGCTCGGCGAGGCGATCCCGGATCTGTCGGCCTGGCTGCGCGAGGGCCGGATCAACTTCAAGACCGACATCCGCGACGGCATCGAGGCCGCGCCCAAGGCGCTGGTCGATCTGCTCGCCGGCAAGAACCAGGGCAAGATGCTGGTCAAGGTGGCCGACGCTTAGACCCACGCGCCGTCCTGCATCCAGCGCACCGCTTCGTCCAACCGGTCGTTGCCCCAGAACAGCTCGCCGTCCGGCAGCTGGACCGTCGGCGCGCCGAACACGCCGTGCGCCTGCGCCTCCTCGATCTGCGCCTTCAACCGTGCCTTGTTGTCCGGCGCTTGGGCGGCGTCGAGCACGGCGTCTGCGTCCAGGCCGAGAGTCGATAAGACGGCGGCGATCACCGGCGCTTCGTTGATCTCCTCGTCCTCGACGAAGTTCGCGCGGTACACCGCCTTGGAGAAATCTGCGACCCAACCCGCATCGCACCCGATCAAAGCCGTCCGAGCGGCCAGCAGACCGTTGCGCGGATAGGTGCTCGGCCAGTTAAGCGGCAGGTTCTGTACCGCGCACAAACGTTCGACATCCCGCTGCCGGTACCGGCGCTCGGCCGGGCTGGCCTGCTGATAGGGAGAGCCGTCGACCGCATTGGCCGCGAAAATCGGCCCGAGCATCAACGGCCGCCAAACGATCTCGGCGCCCGACGCCTCGAACAACCGCTCCACCCGGTGCGCGGCGATATAGCTGTACGGGCTGGCGAACTCGTACCAGAACTGGACCTGCGGCAACCTCAACGACTGTCTCCCTAGCAAGCACTGGCAGCGCCGATTGCCGCCACTTCATGCGCTCTCTATCGTGGGCGTCAAGAAAATCACCAGGGAGATCACCGCCATGCTGCCTTGCCCACCCGATCAAGTCGAGCGCATCGCCGTCCTCGGAACCGGAACCATCGGGGCGAGCTGGGCTGCATATTTTCTGAGCCGGGGGCTGACCGTATCGGCCTACGACCCGATGCCGGATTCCGAAGCCGACTTGCGCCGGCGGATCGAGGCGGCGTGGCCGGCGCTGGAGCAGCTCGGGCTTCCGGCCGCGGCGGATCCTGACCGCGTCACCGTGCACGCCGATCCGGCGGGCGCTGTGCGCGACGTACAGGCGGTTCAGGAGAACGCGCCCGAGTTCATGGACGCGAAGCTGGCGCTCTACGAGGCGATGGAGCCGGGCCTGCCTGACGATGCGGTGATGATCTCCAGCTCGTCCGGTCTGATCATGAGCGAGCTGCAAAAGGGGCGTGTCGGCCCCGAGCGCTATGTGCTGGGACATCCGTTCAACCCGCCGCATTTGATCCCTCTGGTGGAGGTCGTCGGCGGCACGGCGACGGACCCCGCGGTGGTCGACTGGACCCTGCAGTTCTACGAAGCCATCGGCAAGGTGGCGATCCGGCTCAACAAGGAGGTCCCCGGGCATCTCGTCAACCGTATGCAGGCCGCGATTTGGCGCGAGGCGATCGACGCCGTTGCCACCGGATTGGCCAGCGTGGAGGACGTGGACCGCGGCCTCGCCTACGGTCCGGGATTGCGCTGGGCGGTGATGGGCCCGCACCTGATCTGCGCGCTCGCCGGCGGCGAGGGGGGCATGCCGAACTACATCGACCATTTCGGCCCATCGATCGAACGCTGGTGGAAAGACCTTGGCACGCCGACGCTCACGCCCGAGGTGCGCCGCAAGTTGATCGAGGGGGTCGAGGCCGAAGCAGCCGGCCGGACGGTGCCCGATCTGGTTCGCGAACGCGACAAGCTGCTTTTGGCGGTGCTTGGCGCCCTCGGTCGAGCACGAGACGAGTTGAATAAAGAAAAAGTCGCGTCCGGTTGATCGCAATGCATACTTTCGATTACACAACCAACTTTAGTGAAACCCCGCGTTGATTCTCAAAATTCGCGACGTGGCGGGGTGAACCATTCCACCTGCCGAACCGAATCAGCACGAGAGCCACCCGTTGTTCGAAGCACTGAATCCGGATGCGGGAGAAGCTCGTTTGCTGTCTTAGGGGAGGGGCGCCATGTCCGTTGATGTGGTCGAGCATCCGACGAACCAGTTGCTGATCGATTTGGCGGCCCTGTGGGAGTCCAAGTGCGTCGATGGCAAGCTGCCCGGACGGGCCGATTTCTCCCCTGAGGTGCTCCGTCGCTGGCTCGGCCACGTGATTATGCTGGACGTGATCGACGGCGGGCGGGATTTCCGCTACCGGCTGATTGGCACGCACATCACGCGCATGTTGAACCGCGACTACACGGGCAAACTTGTTTCCGAGTGCGAGTACGACGACCGCGCCAATGTGGAAGACAGCTTCCGCCTTCCCTTGCAGCGGCGTAAGCCGGTCTTCCGAACCGGCCGCGCGACCTGGCAATCAAGCGTCGATGCAATGCCCTATGATTCTGTCCACATGCCGCTGGCCACCGATGGCGAAAACATCGACATGCTGCTCGGCGCCATCGAGTTCCATTTGCACCTCTGACCCACGATCGAGATGGCCGCAGGTACGGCCGGCGCTCACGGAAACAGCATCTGCGCCGACCACGGCTGGTCTGCCGAAGCGCGGCTGAATTCGTAGCGTTCGTGCAGGCGATGCTTGCGTTCGACCCAGAACTCGATGCGCACCGGCTCCAGCCGCCAGCCGGACCAATGCGGCGGCCGCGGCACGACGTCTCCGGGGTGCTTCTGATCGAACTCTTGCAGCCTGGCCTCGAACGTCGCCCACTCGTCGAGCGGCTGCGACTGCTTCGACGCCCAGGCGCCGAGTCGGCTGTTCCGGTCGCGGCTGGCGAAATAGGCGTCTGCCTGCTCGTCGCCGACCACCTCGACCGGTCCTTCGATGCGGACGCATCGCCGCAGGCTCTTCCAATGAAAGTTGATGGCCGCGTGCGGATTGGCCTTCAATTCGCCGCCTTTACGGCTTTCAAAGTTGGAATAGAACACGAACCCGCGCTGATCCACGCCCTTGAGGAGCAGGATGCGCACCGAGGGACGGCCCTGAGCGTCCGCTGTCGCCACCGCCATCGCGTTTGGATCGTTGACCTCGCTGGCCTCGGCGTCGGCCATCCAAGCCTGGAACAGCGCGATCGGGTCTTTTATACCTAGGATCTCTTTTGGTTCGTCTAGAGGCATGGCGCACTCCGAGATGAGAACCTGCATTTCAGACCATCGTGCCGGCAACGGCAAGCACCAGGGGCTGCGGGATGCGTGTGCGATCGCGGCAATTGCCGCTTTGGGGCTGCTACTGAGCGCGTGCTCATTCGGCGCTAACCGTCTTCAGGTCGGCGAACAGCTACCCGACGTGACCGAGACGGAGCCGGCACCCGCCGGAACGCCCGGCGCGCCACCAGGGCCTCCTGGCCCGCCTGGTGCGCCGACTGCCCCGGGCGCGCAAGTTGCCGAGGCGCCAGCTCCGCCGGGCGCGCCAGCGCCGCCGGGTGCCGCGCCGGCCCCACCGGGTGCGCCAGCGGCCCCAGGTGCCCCAGCCCCTCCGGCTGCGCCATCTGCCCAGGTCGCCGCCGC
>JASJBI010000049.1 GCA_030066595.1 Alphaproteobacteria bacterium
TTCATCCCGGCGCGGGAGGACGTGGCGACGCGGGAGAGCTATGGCGCGGCGGGCTCGATCCGCGACGCCATCGAGGCCATGCCGGCGGACCGGGTCGTGGTGATCGACGCCCGTGGCGAGACGGCTGCGGCCACGCTGGGCGACCTGCTGCTGGCGCGGCTCAAGGTGCGCGGCTGCCTCGGCATCGTCTCGGACGGGCCAGTGCGGGACGTGGCCGGGATCCGTCAGGTCGGCCTGCCGGTGTTCTGCGCCGGGGCCGCCGCGCCGCCCTCGATCGCCGCGCTCTACTTCGTCGGTTGGGAGCAGCCGGTGGGCTGCGGCGGCGTGGCGGTGTTCCCGGGCGACGTGATCGTCGCCGACGAGGACGGCGCAGTCGTCGTGCCCCGGGCGCTCGCCGACGAGATCGCGGCCGACGCGCCCGAGCAGGAACGGTTCGAACGCTTTGCGCTCGAGCGCATCCAGCAGGGGGCCCCGGTCAAGGGCACCTATCCGCCCGACGAGGCGACGCTCGCGGCCTACGAGGCTTGGCGCGCGGCGGAGGATGCGGAGGAGTGAGGCAGGCTTGAAACTCGCGCTCGGACGATTGACCTTTCGGGTTCGGGCACGAGCGGGATAGACATCATCAAGACGGCAAGAGGGATCAAGGAGGAGCATCATGAGCACAGAGGCAGACCCCATCGTCATCGTCGGCGGCGCGCGCACGCCGATGGGCAGTTTTCAGGGCACGCTCAAGGACGCCAAGGCCACGGACCTGGGCGGGGCGGCGATCAAGGCGGCGCTGGTCCAGGCTGGCGTGAGCGCCGAGGACGTGGACGAGGTCGTCATGGGCTGCGTGCTGCCCGCGGGCCTGGGCCAGGCGCCGGCGCGGCAGGCCTCGCACTATGCCGGCATTCCCTGGGACGCCGGCTGCACCACCGTCAACAAGATGTGCGGCTCGGGCATGAAGGCCGCCATGATGGGCTTCGACTCGATCTCCGGCGGCCAGACCGACGTGGTGGTCGCGGGCGGCCTCGAGAGCATGACCAATGCGCCCTATATCATGCTCAAGGCGCGCCAGGGCATTCGCATGGGCCATGACAAGGTCTGGGATCACATGTTCCTCGACGGCCTCGAGGATGCCTACGAGCCCGGCCGGCTGATGGGCACCTATGCCGAGGACACGGCGCAGCATTTCCAGTTCACCCGCCAGGCCCAGGACGACTTCGCCATCACCTCGCTCAAGCGGGCCAAGCAGGCCAACGAGGACGGCTCCTTCGCCAACGAGCTGAGCCCCTTCACGGTCAAGACCCGCAAGGGTGAGACCGTGGTCGACCGGGACGAGCAGCCGTTCGCCGCCAATCTGGAGAAGATCCCGAACCTCAAGCCCGCTTTCCGGCAGGACGGCACCGTGACGCCCGCCAACTCGAGCTCGATCTCGGACGGCGGCGCGGCGCTGGTGCTGATGACGGCCTCCGAGGCGGAAAAGCGCGGCCTAACGCCCCGGGCGCGCATTCTGGCGCACGCCACCCATGCGCAGGAGCCCGCCTGGTTCACCACCGCGCCGGTCGGCGCCATCCAGAAGGTTCTGGACAAAGTCGGCTGGACCGCCAAGCAGGTGGACCTGTGGGAGGTCAACGAGGCCTTCGCCGTGGTCACAATGGCGGCGATGCGCGAGCACGACATCCCGCACGACAAGATCAACGTGCATGGCGGCGCCTGCGCGCTGGGCCACCCGGTCGGGGCCTCGGGCGCGCGCATCATGGTCACGCTGATGAACGCGATGGAGAAGTACGGCGTCGACAAGGGCGTCGCCTCGCTCTGCATCGGCGGCGGCGAGGCCACCGCGGTCGCCATCGAGCGGCTGCACTAGGCGGAACGCACGGAACACGGATCTTCGCCCTTCGAGACGTCGCATGCGGCGGCTCCTCAGGGTGAAGATCCTGTTTGCCACCCTTCATCCTGAGGAGGGCGAAGCCCGTCTCGAAGGATGACGCCGGAAAGGGTTCGAATGACCAGACAGCGCATCTCCTCCGGCTCCCAGTTCGAGGAACTCGCGGGCTACTCGCGCGCGGTGGCGGACGGCGACTGGGTGTTCGTGGCCGGCACCACCGGGTTCGACTACGAGGCGCACACGATCTCGGACGACGTGGTCGAGCAGACCCACCAGACGTTTCGCAACATCGCCACGGCGCTGGAGGAGGCGGGCAGCAGCCTCGACGATGTGGTGCGCGTGCAGTACACGCTGGCCCATCCCGAGGATTTCAAGACGGTGGCGCCGCTCTTCGGGGATTATTTCCACGCCGCGCGGCCGGCGGCGACGGCGGTGGTCGCTGGGTTTGTCGACCCGAAGATCAAGATCGAAATCGAGGTGACGGCCAAGCGGCAGGCGTAGCTGCCGCACAAGGCGCCGCCCGGTCGTCGCCAATCGGCCGGCGCTCGGGAGAGGGTATCAAAGGAGGGATCATGCCCACTGTTCTGATCACCGGTGCGAACCGGGGCATCGGCCTGGAGTTCGCTCGCCAGTATGCGGCCGACGGCTGGCGCGTGCTCGCGGCCTGCCGCGATCCCGAGGCCGCGGCGGATCTCAAGGCGGTCGACGGCGAGGTGAGCGTCCATCGCCTGGACGTCACCGAGCCGGACGAGATCGCGGCGCTGGCCGGGGAGATCGGTGGCGCGCCCATCGATCTGCTGCTCAACAACGCCGGCGTCTATGGGCCGCGCAGCAGCCCCCTGGGCGGCATCGACTACGACGCCTGGGCGGAGACGCTCCGCGTCAACGCGCTCGCGCCCATGCGGATCGTGGAAGCCTTCGTCGACAACGTGGCCGAGAGCGCCCAGAAGAAGATCGTCGCCATCACCAGCAAGATGGGCAGCATGGCCAGCAACACGACCGGCGGTGCCTACATCTACCGCTCGAGCAAGGCCGCGCTCAACGCCGCGACGCGGAGCCTGACGCTCGACCTGGCCCGGCGCGAGATCTCGGTTCTCCTGCTGCATCCCGGCTGGGTGCGCACCGACATGGGCGGGACGAGCGCGGATGTCGGCGTCGAGGAGAGCGTAACCGGCATGCGCCGCGTCATCGACCGGCTCGACGGCTCGCTCAGCGGCCGCTTCTTCAACTATGATGGCAGCGAGATCCCTTGGTGAACGCAAGAGGAGACGACATGACCCGGACCTACCACTTGGCCCAGATGAACGTCGCGACGGCGCGGTATCCGCTGACCGATTCCCGAATGCGTGACTTTGTGGTTCGGCTCGACGGCATCAACGGCCTGGCCGAGCGGAGCCCGGGCTTCGTCTGGCGCCTCAAGGACGAAAGCGGCAATGCCACGGACATCCAGTTCACGGACGATCCCAACCTGATCGTCAACATGTCCGTCTGGGAGTCGCCCGAGGTACTGTTCGAGTTCGTCTATCGCACCGCCCACACGAGGGTGATGGCGCGCCGGCGCGAATGGTTCGAGCGGCCGACCGAGGCCTTTCAGGTCCTATGGTGGGTTCCTGCCGGCCGCGAGCCGACGGTTGAAGAGGGCTTCGCGCGGCTGAGCCATCTGCGCGCCCACGGACCGACCGCCGAGGCCTTCACCTTCAAGGAACGCTTCCCCTCGCCGGCCGGCGAGGACGCCGACGGCCAGGAGCTGGCGCCGGAACCCTATTGCGTTGGCTGGTCCTAGGGTCAATCGACAGAAGGAGCAGATATGATTCTCACCGAAGAACAGGGCATGATCCGCGACATGGCGCGGGAGTTCGCGCAGGAGCGGCTGGCGCCCCATGCGCCGGAATGGGACCGCACCGCCGAAGTGCCGATGGACACGCTCAGGGAAATGGGCGGGCTTGGGCTCTTGGGCATGGTGATCCCCGAGGAGTGGGGCGGCGCCGGCGCCGACTACGCCTCCTACGTGCTGGCGCTCGAGGAGATTTCCGCCGGCGACGGCGGCGTGTCCACCATCATGAGCGTCAACAACGCGCCGGTCGGCGCGGCGATCAGCACCTTCGGCACGACGGCCCAGAAGGAGCGCTTCCTCAGGCCGTTGGCCCGGGGCGAGATCATCGGCGCCTTTGCCTTGACCGAGCCCCAGGCCGGCTCGGATGCCGCCAACCTGCGCACCCGGGCGCGGCGCGAGGGCAACAAGTACGTCCTCAACGGCACCAAGCAGTTCATCACCTCCGGCAGCATCGCGGGCGTCAACATGGTGTTCGCGGTCACGGACCCGGAGATCGGCAAGAAGGGCATCAGCGCCTTCCTGGTGCCCACCGACACGCCGGGCTATCGGGTCGCCAGCGTCGAGAAGAAGCTCGGCCAGCGCGCTTCCGATACCTGCCAGATCGTGTTCGAGGATATGGAGGTCACGCCCGACCTGTTGCTGGGCGAGGAGGGCGAGGGCTACAAGATCGCGCTTGCCAATCTCGAGGCCGGGCGCGTCGCTATCGCGGCCCAGGCCACCGGCATGGCGCGGGCAGCCTACGAAGCGGCGCTGGACTATGCCAAGGAGCGGACCAGCTTCGGCAAGCCGCTCATCGAGCATCAGGCGCTGGCCTTTCGCCTCGCCGACATGGCGACCAAGATCGAGGCGGCGCGGCAGCTCTACATGCACGCGGCCCATTTGCGCGACGCTGGCGAACCCTGTCTGAAAGAGGCCTCGATGGCCAAGCTTTTCGCGAGCGAGATGGCCGAGGAGGTGTGCTCGGCGGCGTTGCAGATCCACGGGGGCTACGGCTATCTCAACGACTTTCCCGTCGAGCGCATCTATCGGGACGTCCGCGTCTGCCAGATCTACGAGGGTACCAGCGACGTGCAGCGCCTGGTCATCAGCCGCGCGCTGGCGCAGGAGGGGTGAGCTGGTCGTTCGGGGCCTTGTCCTGACACCGGCCGCTTAGCGGCTCGTTTCCCCGGCCAGAGATGCTATTGTCTTGAGCCGCGCGTTCGCGCGCGCAAGGAATGAACCAACAAGATGTCCGTTCTCAAATCCACCATCAACACCCGCTCCGAGGAATTCCGCGAGAACGACCGTGCCTATCGCGCGCTGGTCGCGGATCTGCAGGAGAAGGTGCATCAGGTCAAGCAGGGCGGCGGCGCGCGCGCCCGGGAGCGGCACCTCGCGCGCGGCAAGCTGTTGCCGCGGGACCGGGTGCGCACGCTGCTCGATCCCGGCTCGCCGTTTCTGGAACTCTCGCAGCTCGCGGCGCATGCCATGTATGGCGGCGAGGTGCCGTCGGCGGGCGTCATTACCGGCATCGGGCGCGTGTCCGGGCGCGAATGCGTGGTCGTCGTCAACGACGCCACGGTCAAGGGCGGCACCTATTTCCCGATGACCGTCAAGAAGCATCTCAGGGCGCAGGAGATCGCGCGGGAAAACCACCTGCCCTGCATCTATCTGGTCGATTCCGGCGGCGCCAACCTGCCCAATCAGGACGACGTGTTTCCCGATCGGGAGCATTTCGGCCGCATCTTCTTCAACCAGGCCAACATGTCGGGCATGGGGATTCCACAGATCGCCGTGGTCATGGGTTCGTGCACCGCAGGCGGTGCCTACGTCCCGGCCATGTCGGACGAGAGCATCATCGTCAAGGAGCAGGGCACGATCTTCCTGGGCGGCCCGCCCTTGGTGAAGGCGGCGATCGGCGAGGTGGTTACCGCCGAGGAGCTGGGCGGGGCCGACGTGCATTCGCGCGTGTCGGGCGTGACCGACCACTACGCCCAGGACGACGCGCACGCGCTGGCCATCGCCCGGCGCATCGTCGGCAATCTCAACCGGGTCAAGCAGACTTCATTGGAGCTGCGGCCGCCGGCAGAGCCGCTCTACGATCCCGAAGAGCTCTACGGCGTCGTGCCGGCGGATCTGAAAAAGCCCTATGACGTGCGCGAGGTGATCGCGCGTATCGTCGACGGCAGCGAGTTCGACGAGTTCAAGCAGCTCTACGGCACGACGCTGATCACCGGCTTCGCGCACATTCACGGCTATCCTGTGGGATTCGTGGCAAACAACGGGATTTTGTTTTCTGAATCGGCACTTAAGGGCGCACATTTTATCGAACTCTGCGCCCAGCGTGGTATCCCTCTGATTTTTCTACAGAACATCAGTGGATTCATGGTCGGCAAGAAGTACGAGTCCGGCGGCATCGCCAAGGACGGCGCCAAGATGGTGACCGCGGTGTCCTGCGCCAAGGTGCCCAAGTTCAGCCTGATCATTGGCGGCAGCTTCGGGGCCGGCAACTACGGCATGTGCGGCCGTGCCTACGGCCCGCGCTTCCTATGGATGTGGCCCGGCGCCCGCATTTCGGTGATGGGCGGCGAGCAGGCGGCCAACGTGCTGGCCACGGTGCGCCGGGACAACATCGAGGCGCAGGGCAAGAAGTGGCCAAAGAAGGAGGAAGAGGCGTTCAAGCAGCCGATCCTGGATCAGTACGAGCATCAGGGGCACCCCTACTTCGCCAGCGCGCGGCTCTGGGACGACGGCATTCTCGATCCCGCCGACACGCGCATGGCGCTCGGCCTGGCGATCTCGGCGTCGCTCAACGCGCCCGTCGAACAGACGCGCTTCGGCGTCTTCCGCATGTAGAGGCAGGGGTGGCGAGAAAGCGCGTTTTCGGTCGCACCTTCGCCGCGCTGACCTTCACCGTCGGCATGTTCGCGCTCGTTGCGCTGGCGGTGTCTCCCGGTTTCGACTTCACCAGCCTGTCCCTGTTCGTTCTCGTGGCCGGCAGCGCCGTCCTGTTCTACGTCATCTTTCCGAAGAGCCGTTTTTTCACGATCGCCTTCGCCAACCTGCTCGCCGTCTATATCTGCCTCTTCGAATTCTTTGTGACGCTGAACTTCGAGCCCGTGTCGCGGGCGGTGCAGCCGATCGGGTTCGCCCTCCCCATTCTCGCCTTCCTGTTGGCCGCCGAGATCCGCCGGCGGTCAATCCGGCGAATCGTGACCGACCAACATCTCCGTGAGGAGCGGCACTTCGGGCATGTGATCCGCTGGCTCGTCCCGGTCTTCGGCATCGGCGCGGTCACCTTCGCCTTTCCGGGGATGGGCCTGAGCCAGGTCCAGTACGACGCTGCCTTTCTGATTTCGCTCGCCTTGATCGCTGTCATCGTGGGCTTCTCGAGCCGCGACGTCACCACGTTCCTGCTCGACACCGGTCTGCTGTTCGAGGAGTTCTTCGAGCGCATGGCGCATCTGATGGTGCCCGCCTTCGCGTTCTTTACCTTCTATACCCTCGACATCATCGTGTTTGCGGCGATCTACCGAATCATCGATCGGTTTGGCGATGTCTCGCACTTCCGCATCGCCGGCGAGGTCCAGGAGCTGAACTTTCCCGACGCGCTCTACTTCTCGGCCGTGACGCTCAGCACTGTGGGTTACGGCGAGATGACGCCCGCCAGCGACCTGACCAAAGTCATCGTCTCGGTCCAGATCGTCAGCGGCGTGCTGTTGCTGTTGTTCGGGTTCTCGGAGATCATCTCCTACACGCGGGAACGGCGCGAGCGCCGGTCCGATACCAACTAGCCGGACGGCCCCATGCTCAACGCGACGCTTTCCTTTGCGAAGCTCGTCCTGGGAACGCTTCGGGATCTCGCGCCCATCGTGCTGGTCGTCGCCTTCTTTCAAATCGTTGTGCTGCAGCAGCCCTTCCCCAATCTCGACAGGGTCTTGGCCGGGCTGCTGCTGGTCATGCTGGGCCTGGCCCTGTTCCTGCAGGGGCTGGAGATGGCGCTGTTCCCGATCGGCGAGGCCATGGCCAATGCGTTTGCCCGCAAGGGCAGCCTGCTCTGGCTCCTGGCATTCGGCTTCGCGCTGGGGTTCAGCACCACGGTTGCCGAGCCCGCGCTGATCGCGGTGGCGGGCGAGGCCGCGAAGGTGATGGCCGAGGCGGGCCGCATCGCCGCCGACGAACAGTCGCAGAAGACCTATGCCCTCGGCCTGCGCTACACCGTCGCCGTGGCGGTCGGCCTGGCGCTGGTCATCGGCGTCTTCCGCATCCTCAAGGGCTGGCCGATCCAGTGGTTCATCATCGCCGGTTACATCGCGGTGGTCGCGCTCACGCCGTTGGCGCCGGAAGCGATCGTCGGCATCGCCTACGACTCCGGCGGCGTGACCACGTCGACCATCACGGTGCCGCTGGTCACGGCCCTCGGCGTCGGGCTGGCCAGCTCGATCAAGGGTCGCAATCCCATGCTGGACGGTTTCGGGCTGATCGCCTTTGCCAGCCTCACACCGATCTTTTTCGTCCTGATCTACGGCATCGTGGTCTGAGAAATGCAAGAGAACTGGTTTCAGATCGTGCTTGATACCGCCGCCGCCACGGTGTTCGACGTGCTACCGATCGTCGGGATCCTGCTGTTCTTTCAGCTGGTCGTGCTGCGCCAGCGGATCCCCAACGTGCGGCGGCTGGTGGTGGGGTCGATCTATGTGCTGCTCGGGCTGACGCTGTTCCTGGTCGGCCTGGAAAAGGCGCTGTTTCCGCTCGGCAAGATCATGGCGGAGCAGTTGACCGATCCGGCCTTCATCAAGGCGGGACGGGCCGTGGCCGAGACGATCGACTGGCGGGACTATGGCTGGGTCTACCTGTTCGCCGCCGCGATCGGCTTTTCGACCACCGTCGCCGAGCCGGCGCTGATCGCCGTCTCAATCAAGGCCAGCGACGTTTCGGGCGGCGCGTTGAGCGCCTGGGGGCTGCGGATCGCAGTCGCCATCGGCGTCGCGCTGAGCATCGCGGTCGGCGCCTTTCGCATCGTCACCGGCACGCCGCTCTATCTCTATATGATCGTGGGTTACCTGCTGGTGGTGATCCAGACCGCCCTGGCCCCCCGCAGCATCATCCCGCTGGCGTACGATTCCGGCGGTGTGACCACCTCGACCGTGACCGTACCGTTGGTCACCGCCCTGGGTCTCGGCCTCGCTTCCACGGTGCCGGGCCGCAGCGCGCTGATCGATGGCTTCGGCCTGATAGCGCTTGCAAGCCTGTTCCCCATGATTACGGTCATGGGCTATGCCCAGCTCAACAGCTGGCGCGCGAGCCGGGGGCGTGCGCGGTCCGACGGGGATGAACCGAACGACGGTTAAGAAGGGAGCGTGGCATGAAGTTCAAGCTCATCGTGGTTATGGTGGCGGATGAAAAGACCGATGCCATCATCGAGGCGGCCCGCACGACGGGCGCGACCGGCTGCACGGTCATCACCAGCGCCCGGGGCGAAGGGCTGAAGCCGCAGAAGACGTTTCTGGGCCTGAGCCTCGAAGGGCAAAGGGACGTGGTGCTGTTGCTCGTGGAGGAGCATTTGAGCCGGCACATCCTGGAAACCCTGGGTGAGGTCGGCCGCTTCGACGAAGAGCCGGGCACCGGTGTGGCCTTTCAGATCGATCTCGAAGATGCCGTCGGGCTCACCTCGCAGATCGAGACCATAGAGCGTGAAATCGAGGACCAGATATGAGTGAAAATCCGAAGTACGTGCGGGTGGGGGATGTTATGACCCCGACGCCGAAAATCATCGACGGTCTCGCCTCCGTCCTGGACGCGATCAAGGTCATGCGCGACAGCAATGTGAGCTCGCTGGTGATCGACCGCCGGCACGACGGCGACGAATACGGGCTGCTGGTGGTGCACGACATCGCCGAGAAGGTGATTGGCCAGAACAAGGCGCCGGAGCGGGTCAGCGTCTATGAAATCATGTCCAAACCGGTGCTGACCGTGACCACCGACATGGACATCAAGTATGCGGTTCGCCTGTTGTCGCGCTTTCGCCTGTCCCGCACCTTGGTTACCGACAACGGCAACCTGGTCGGACTGGTGACGCTGCGCGACATGGCGTTGCGATTTGTGGACTTTGAGGAGCCCCGTGAATAACAGCAACGGCAACGGGGACACCGTCTGATGTTCGACAAGATCTTGATCGCCAACCGGGGGGAAATCGCCTGCCGGGTGATCCGCACGGCCCGCCGGCTGGGCATCGCCTCGGTCGCGGTCTATTCCGATGCCGACCGGCTGGCGCTGCACGCGGCCATGGCGGACGAGGCGGTGCGCATCGGTCCGCCCGCGGCGGCGGAAAGCTATCTCGATATCAAGAAGGTGATCCAGGCGGCCAAGGACACCGGCGCCCAGGCGATCCATCCCGGCTATGGGTTTCTCTCCGAGAACGCCAAGTTCGCCGAAGCCTGCAAGCGGGCCGGCATCGTGTTCATCGGGCCACCGGGCAAGGCGATCCGGGCCATGGGATCGAAGAGCGCGGCCAAGGCGATCATGGAGAAGGCCAAGGTCCCGCTGGTGCCGGGATATCACGGCGAGGAGCAAGGGCCGAAGCTCTTGGCCAAGGAGGCGGACCGCATCGGCTATCCGGTCATGATCAAGGCCTCGGCCGGCGGCGGCGGCAAGGGGATGCGCGTGGTCGAGTCGGCAAAAGCGTTCGGCGCCGCGCTCGAGTCGGCCCGGCGCGAGGCGTCCGCCTCGTTCGGCGACGCGCGCGTCCTGGTCGAGAAGTATCTCGAGCGGCCCCGCCACATCGAGGTCCAGGTGTTCGCCGACCAAGCCGGCAACACGGTGTATCTGTTCGAGCGCGAGTGCTCGATCCAGCGGCGCCATCAAAAGGTCGTGGAAGAGGCGCCCGCTCCGGGCATGGAGCCTGCCCGCAGGGCCGAGATGGGGGCTGCGGCGGTCCAGGCGGCGAAGGCCATCGGCTATGTCGGCGCCGGCACCGTCGAGTTCATCGCCGATCAGGACGGCAGCTTCTATTTCATGGAGATGAACACGCGGCTGCAGGTCGAGCACCCGGTCACGGAGTTCATTTCCGGGCGTGATCTGGTGGAATGGCAGCTCCGGGTGGCCGCCGGCGAGCCTTTGCCGGCGCAACAGGACGACCTGTTCATCTCCGGCCACGCCATCGAGGTGCGCATCTACGCCGAGGATCCGGGGCGCGATTTCCTGCCGGCGACCGGCCGGCTCGACCATCTGCGCTTTCCGGCCGAGACCGCCCATGTGCGCGTCGATACGGGCGTTCGCGAGGGCGACGAGGTGTCGATCCACTACGATCCCATGATCGCCAAGCTCGTCGTCTGGGACGAGACCCGCGCCGCGGCTGTCCGACGGATGCGGACCGCGCTGGCGGCGACCGAGGTGGTCGGCCTCAGCTCGAATGTGGATTTCCTTTCCGCGGTCGTGGCCCATCCGGCCTTCGCCGACGGGGCCCTGGATACGGGCTTCATCGATCGACACCGGGCCGATCTCCTGCCCGAAGCCGGGTCGGCCTCCGATCAGGCGCTGGCGCTGGCGGCGCTCTATCTGCTGCTCGCGCGCGCGGCCGAGATCGCGCGCACGATCGGCAGCAACGGTGATCCGTATTCGCCCTGGAACACGACCGACGGCTGGCGCCTGAATGACGAGGGCCTGCAGGAATACCGCTTTCAGGACGGCGCCATCGAGCAGCGCGTGCGGGTCCATTTCGCCGCGGGCGGCCAGGAGGTGGAGCTGCCGTCGGGGCGGGTCGGCATCGCCGGAGACCTCGCCGACGACGGCACGCTGCGGGCGGATATCGGCGGCGAGCGGTTGACAGCGCGGGTGGTTCAGCGCGGCCGCAGCCTGACCGTGTTCTGCCGCGGCCGGTCCCAGCTCTTGATCCTGCACGATCCCTTGATCGAGGCCACCGAGCACGAAGGCGCGGCCGGCCGCTTGACCGCGCCGATGCCAGGCAAGGTGATCGACGTCAAGGTCAAGTCCGGCGCTCGGGTTGTGGCCGGCGACACCCTGATGGTGCTCGAGGCCATGAAGATGGAGCACGGCATCACCGCGCCGGCCGACGGCACGGTGACGACGGTGAACTACGGCGTCGGCGACCAGGTCGAGGAGGGGGCCGAGCTGCTGGCCTTCGAGAGCGGCGAGTGAATCCGCGATCTCACCGTGTCTTGACTGGCGCGAGATGCCGCAGGACGCTAAGGAACGGGTGCCGTTGCAACTGAGCAAGAGGGGATGATGACCCTGCCGCAAGAAGTCAGGATGGTCGACGTGGGACCGCGGGACGGGCTACAGAACGAGGCGCAGACCGTGCCGACGGAAATCAAGACGGCGCTGATCGAGCGGCTGGCGGACGCCGGTCTGCCGGCGGTCGAGGCGGGCGCGTTCGTCTCGCCCAAATGGGTGCCGCAGATGGCGGATTCGGGCGAGGTCATGTCCCGCATCAAGCGCCGGCCCGGCGTGAGCTACCCGGTCCTGGTGCCGAACATGAAGGGCTTCGAGGCGGCGGTCGCCGCGGAGGCCGAGGAGATCGCCATCTTCGGCGCCGCCTCGGAGAGCTTCTCCAAGCGGAACATCAATGCATCGATCGCCGAGAGCATGGCGCGGTTCGAGCCGGTGGTCGCCGCGGCCAAAGCGCGCGACATCCGGGTCCGCGGCTATGTCTCCTGCGTGCTCGGCTGTCCCTATGAAGGCGATATCGTGCCATCGTCCGTTGCCGAGGTGGCGGAGCAGCTTTTCAAGATGGGCTGCTACGAGATCTCGCTCGGCGACACCATCGGCGTCGGCACGCCGGGCAAGGCCCAGGCGATGATCGCGACGGTCGCCGAGCGTGTACCGCCCAGCCGGCTCGCGGTTCACTATCACGACACCTACGGCCAAGCGCTGGCCAACATTCTGGCCTCGCTGGAGATGGGCGTCACCGTGGTCGACAGCTCCGTGGCCGGGCTCGGCGGCTGCCCCTATGCGCCGGGCGCGGCCGGCAACGTGGCCAGCGAGGACGTGCTCTACATGCTCGACGGCCTCGGCATCACCACCGGGGTCGATCTCGAGCGCCTGGCCGCCGCAGGCCGCTTCATCTCGGACTACCTCGGACGACCGCCCGTCTCCCGCGTGGGCCTCGCGCTCTTGAGCAAGCTGGACGACCAGCGGGGGACCGGGACCCATTAGATCCATTGCCTTGGCCGGACCGCGGCTGATCGCGGGCCTGGCGCTCGCGGTCGCCTTGGCGCTGTTCGTGCTGCCGGCGCCGGAGGGCGTCGACGCCCGGATGCTGCGCGGGGCGGCCCTGGTGGTGTTCGCGATCGGCCTGTACGCGACCGGCGTCGTTCCCGAGTATCTCACGGCGCTTGCCTTCTTTCTGATCGCCATGCTGTTCGCCGTGGCGCCGGCGGGCGTGGTCTTCGCCGGCTTCCAATCGACCGCCTTGTGGCTGGTGTTCGGCGGACTGGTCATCGGGGTCGCGGTCAAGAAGACCGGGCTGGGGGAGCGGCTCGCCCACCGGATCGCGGGCTGGTTCGGCCAGAGCTATGCGGGGCTGATCGCCGGCACGGTCATGGTCGGCGTCGCCCTGTCGTTCGTGATGCCGTCGACCATGGGCCGGGTCGTGCTGCTGGTTCCCATCGTCGCGGTGCTGGCCGATCGGCTGGGTTTTGCCCGCGGCAGCCGCGGCCGCAGCGGGCTGGTCCTGGCAACCGCGCTGGGCACCTGGATGCCGTCCACCGGAATTCTGCCGTCCAATGTGCCCAACATGGTGCTGGCCGGCACCGCCGAGACCCTCTACGGCATCTCGCTCACCTATGGCAGCTACATGCTGCTGCATTTTCCCGTGCTTGGCGCGCTCAAGGCGGTCGCGATCTTTCTGGTCTTGCTGATCCTGTTCCGCGATACGCCGCGGCCGGTGGAAAGCGAGGCGCCGCCGGGGCCGATGTCGGCGGCCGAACGGCTCTTGGCCGTCGTGCTGCTGGCCTGTCTGACCCTCTGGGCAAGCGACTTTCTGCACGGCATTTCGCCGGCCTGGATCTCGCTCGGGGCCGCGGTCTTTCTGCTGCTGCCGCGGTTCGGGCTGATCACCATGGGCGAGTTCAACGAGAAGACCAACTTCGCCTCGGTGATCTATGTGGCCGGCGTTCTGAGCCTCGGGGTCGTCGTGGCCGAGACCGGGCTGGGCACGGAACTGGGCCATCTCGTGTTGGCGGTGCTGCCGCTGGCGCCGGGCGCCGAGGCCCAGAGCTACTTCTCTCTCGTCGGCCTGTCGACGGTCGTGGGCATGGCCGCGACCATGCCGGGCGTGCCCGCCGTCCTGTCCCCGCTGGCCCAGGACATGGCGGCCGCGGCGAACCTGCCGCTGCTGACGGTGTTGATGACCCAGGTGATCGGCTATTCCACGATCATCCTGCCCTATCAGGTGCCGCCGGTGATCGTCGCGGTCCAGATCGGCGGGATCGGAGGGGGGGCAGCCGCCCGGGCGACCCTGGCCCTGGCGGTGCTGACATTTCTCCTATTGGTTCCGCTGAACTACGTCTGGTGGCGGATTATGGGAATGCTCTAGGGGTCCTGCGCAAATCGTTAATCAATTCTTTTCCAATCGGTCTCCATTGTCCCGGGTTCGGGCACAGGCCGCTCCCTGGCATGCCCGGGTTGTGTCTCTTGGGTCTCGTTTGGTTCCATGTCCGCTTGGGAAGATCGCGCAGATCAGGAACGGCTCGGCCTTGATCGCAGGGTCGGCAAGATGACCCGCAGCGAGGGTCGCCAGATGCTCGAGCGAGCCGAGCATGTCATCGAGGATCTGGGCAATCGCTACCTCGGCTGGCTCGGCGATGATGTGGGCCAGTTGGCCATGCTCGTGGCGCAAGCCCGGAAAGACGCCAAACAGCGGGCCGAGCTCTTGGACAAGCTGTCCTTCGTCGCCAACGACATGAAGGGTCAGGGCGCCACCTTCGGCTTTCCCCTGGTCACCATGGTCTGCCAGTCGATCTGCGATTTCCTCAACCGAGCCGACCGGACCTCACCGATCACCGTGGAAGTGGTCGGAATCCATGTCGATTCGCTCAAGATCATGCTTCGTGACCGCGTGGCCGGGGACGGCGGTCCCATCGGGCAGCAACTCGTCGAGGCGCTTTCCCTGCTGGTCGACAAGGTTAGCAAATAGGCCGGCTTCGGGCGCTTGTCTCGGCGGGCGCAAGCGCGCATATTTTGCATGGCGATGACCGTGCATCTTCTCAAGCTTTGTGTTGGGATCGACGACGTCGATCAGTTGGCGCGATCCCAGGAACGCCGCATCCGGCAGACCGGGCGGCTCGTGCACCGGACCCGTCACACGCCGCGCCGCGCGGACGAGGTGCTGGACGGCGGCTCGATCTACTGGATCATCCGGGGCTTCGTCCAAGTGCGCCAGCGCATCATCGGCATCCATCGGGAGACCGACGAGGATGGCCGCTCCTACTGCCTGCTCGAACGCGATCCCGAGCTGGTGCGGACCGAGCTGCAGCCCCGCCGGCCCCATCAGGGCTGGCGTTATCTCGAGCAGGCGGACGCGCCTCGGGACATGGGCAGCGTACGGACCTATGACCTGCCCTCGCCCCAGATGGCCGCCGAACTCAGGGAGCTGGGCCTGATCTGATCCGGCCTCTGGCCGCCCGCGCCTCTTCGACACGAGAGCCATGCGCCGCCCTTTCGGTGTGGCGAGGGGCGCTGCTTCGTCATACAGTTCTGCGCAGGGGACTTCGCCATACAGATCCCGGATCGCGCCGTCATGATCTTTGCCACGCCACAGCCCGAACCGACCGCCTTGGTGGCCGCCATGCGCGCGCGCTATCGCGCCGACGAGACCGCGGTGGTCGAGGCCCTCTTGGACTATCTCAACCTTCCGGCGGCGACCCGCAAGCGCATCGAGGACCAGGCGGCCGGCCTGGTCACCGCGATGCGCGAGAGCGGTGCCGGCAAGGGCGGCATCGACGCCTTCATGGGCGAATACGGCCTGTCCAGCGCCGAAGGGATCGTGCTGATGTGCCTGGCCGAGGCCCTACTCCGCATTCCGGATGCGGAGACGGCCGAAGCCCTGATCCGCGACAAGCTGGCCGACGCGGACTGGCAGCAGCATCTTGGGCACAGCCAATCCCTGTTCGTGAACGCGTCAACCTGGGCGCTGATGCTGACCGGCCGGGTGATCCAGCTGGCGGAGGAGATCGGGGACGAGGAAAAGTTCGACCTCGCGGACGTGATGGGCCGCATGGTTGGCCGGGTCGGCGAGCCGGTGATCCGCCAGGCGGTGACCCAGGCCATGCGCATCATGGGCCGCCAGTTCGTTCTGGGCCGCACGATCGAGGAAGCCCTGGATCGGGCGCGCGAGGACCAGAAGCAGGGCTACCGGCATTCCTACGACATGCTGGGCGAGGCGGCGCGGACCATGGCCGACGCCGAGCGCTACTACGACTCCTATGCCGGAGCGATCCAGGCGATCGGCCAGGCCGCCGATGGCGCGGGCGTGATCGACGGGCCGGGCATTTCGGTCAAGCTCACGGCTCTGCACCCGCGCTACGAGTTCGCCCAGTGGGACCGGGCGATCGCCGAGCTGGTTCCCCGCGTGGTCGAACTCGCGGTGTTGGCCAAGGCGCACGATCTGGGCTTCACCGTGGACGCGGAAGAGGCCGACCGGCTGGAGATCTCGCTCGAGGTTTTCGCCCAGGTCGCCGCCAGTGAGCGGCTCAAGGGCTGGGACGGCCTTGGTCTCGCGGTCCAGGCCTATCAGAAGCGGGCCCTGCCGCAGCTCGACTGGCTCGACGAACTGGCCGAGCGGACCGGCCGGCGCCTGATGGTCCGGCTGGTCAAGGGCGCTTACTGGGACACCGAGGTCAAGCGGGCTCAGGAGCGGGGGCTGGACGGCTATCCGGTGTTCACCCGCAAGAGCTCGACGGACGTCTCCTTCCTGGCCTGCGTCAAGCGCCTGTTCGCCGCGCCCAAGGCGTTCTATCCCCAGTTCGCGACCCACAACGCCCATTCGCTCGCCGCCATCGTCGAGCTGGCCGGCAACAGCCGCGCGTTCGAGTTTCAGCGCCTGCATGGCATGGGCGAGGACCTCTACGAGCATGTGGTCGGCGCGGACAAGCTGAACCTGCCCTGCCGGATCTACGCACCCGTCGGCAGCCACGAGGACCTGCTCGCCTATCTCGTGCGCCGCCTCTTGGAGAACGGCGCCAACACCTCGTTCGTGAACCGCATCACCGACGCCGAAGCGCCCGTGTCCGAGATCGTCGCCGACCCGATCGAAAAGACCCGCACGCTCAGAACCAAGCCCCATCCGCGCATCGCCTTGCCCGCGGACATGTACCAGCCCGACCGGCGCAATTCGTTCGGGCCGGACCTGTCGGACGTGGCCCAGCTCGCACCACTCGCCGAGCACATGCGGCGCTTTTCCGAACGGGGCTGGGAGGCGGCGCCGATCGTCGGCGGCAAATCGCTCCAGGGCGCGGCCAAGCCGGTGACCGATCCCTCGGACAACCGGCGCCAGGTGGGCAGCGTGGTCGAGGCCGACGCGGCGCAGGTCGAGGACGCGCTGGCCCGCGCGCACGCGGCTGCCGGCGCCTGGGACGCGACGCCGGCGGACCAGCGCGCCGCCTGTCTCGAGCGCTTTGCGGACTTGCTCGAGGCCAATATGGGCGAGGCCATGGCGGTCTGCACCCGGGACGCCGGCAAGTCGATCATGGACGGCGTCAACGAGGCGCGCGAGGCGGCTGACTTCTGCCGCTACTACGCGGCGCGAGCGCGGTCGGAGTTTGCCGGGCCCCATGACCTGCCCGGGCCGACCGGGGAAAGCAACGCGATCTCGCTGCACGGCCGCGGCGTGTTCGCCTGCATCAGCCCGTGGAACTTCCCGCTTGCCATCTTCACCGGCCAGGTCAGCGCGGCGCTGGCGGCCGGCAACGCGGTGCTCGCCAAGCCGGCCGAGCAGACGCCGCTGGTCGCGGCCTTCGCCGTGCGCCTGATGCACGAGGCCGGCATTCCCGGCGACGTGATCCAGCTCCTGCCCGGCGACGGGCCGACGGTGGGCGCGCGGCTCACGGCGGATCCGCGCATCGCCGGCGTGGCCTTTACCGGCTCGACCGAGACCGCCAAGGCGATCAACAAGACGCTCGCCGAGCGCGATGGTCCGATCGTGCCGCTGATCGCCGAGACCGGCGGACAGAACGCGCTGATCGTCGACAGCTCGGCGCTGCCCGAGCAGGTGGTGACGGACGTGATCGCGTCTTCGTTCAACAGCGCCGGCCAGCGCTGCTCGGCCTGCCGGGTGCTGTTCGTCCAGTCGGACATCGCCGAGAAGGTCATCACCATGCTGACCGGCGCCATGGAGGCGCTTTCGATCGGCGATCCGGCGCTGCTCAGCACCGACGTGGGCCCGGTGATCGACGCCGAGGCCAAGGGCGTGCTCGACGCCCATGCCGCGCGCATGAAGTCGGAGGCCAGGCTGCTCTATGAGTGCCCGCTCCCGGACGAGACCGCGCACGGCACCTTCGTCGCCCCGGCGGCGTTCGAGCTCGACCGCCTCGACCGGCTCGAGCGCGAGGTGTTCGGACCGATCCTGCATGTCATCCGCTTCGCCGCCGACAAGATCGACCGCGTGGTCGAGGACATCAACCGCACCGGGTATGGCCTGACTTTCGGCGTGCACAGCCGCATCGACAGCAATGTGCGCCGGCTGCACCGGCAGACCCATGTGGGCAACACTTATGTCAACCGTAACATCATAGGCGCCGTGGTCGGGGTGCAGCCCTTTGGCGGAGAGGGGCTCTCGGGCACCGGACCCAAGGCCGGCGGGCCGCACTATCTGCACCGCTTCGCAACGGAGCGGGTGCTGACCATCAACACCACCGCCACCGGCGGCAACGCCTCACTCCTGTCGCTCCAGGACGACGAGGACGTCTGACACAAAAAGCAGAAGAGTGGGGACATGATCCGAGACCCTCATACTTCGACAAGCTCAGCATGAGGGCCTCACCCTGAGCTTGTCGAAGGGCGCGGCCCGAAGCCCATCTTGGGCTGCCTTGTATGGGGCCGTGCGCCCGTGACCGCCGCGCCGCGCCGGTCGGACGCGCCCCTGCGCGGCATCATCCTCATGTGTGCCGCCGTGCTGTGCTTCGTGCTGATGAACACGATCGTCAAGCACCTGTCCGACACGGTGCCGGTGCCCCTGATCATCTGGGGCCGCTACTTCTTTCACCTGGTCCTGATCCTGGCGTTCTTTCCGCGCCGGATCCCGACGCTCCTGACCAGCCAGCGCAAGAGCCTGCAGGTGCTGCGCTCGGTCCTGGTGCTGCTGGCCACGCTCTGCATGTTCACCGCTGTGAGCCTGATGCCGCTCGCTGACGTGGTCTCGATCACCTTCGTCGCACCGCTCTTGGTCACTGGCCTCTCGGTGCCGATCCTGGGCGAGCATGTCGGCCTGCGCCGCTGGGCCGCGGTGGCGGCAGGCTTCATCGGCGTCCTGATCGTGATCCGGCCGGGCGCCGGCGTGTTCCAGTGGGCTGCGGTGTTGGCGTTGGGCCAGGCTTTGTTCTACGCGAGCTATCAGATCCTCACCCGGCTGACCTCGCGCGACGCCGACCCGCTGAGCGCGCTGTTCTACACGGCGTTGGTGGGGGCGGTGGCGACCAGCTTTGCCGCGCCGCTCTTCTGGGTGCCGCTGGGTGCCGTGGACTGGCTGCTCCTGGCGCTGGCAGGGCTGTTCGGCGGGGCCGGGCATTTCGCGGTGATCAAGGCCTACGAGCGGGCCGACGCGTCGGTCATCGCGCCCTTTGCCTATACCGAGCTGGTCTGGGCGGTGGCCCTGGGCTTTGCCGTGTTCGGCGACTTCCCGGACCGCTGGACCCTGGTCGGCGCTCTGATCATCGCCGGCAGCGGCCTCTACGTCCTGCACCGCGAGCGCGCCCGCAAGGACATGAGCGCCCGGCCCGCCTCGGGCTCCGCCGGCGCCGGACCGGTGGACTGACCGACATGCGACGAGCCGGATGGGGAGCACGGACCGCGGTAGGTCCAGCGGTCAAACGGGAATATCCTCGATCACGCCGGCCGCGCTCTAGGTGCCCCGCAGGTATGTCGCTGAGGCGCGGCGCTTGCCGATCTCTGTTGGCCGTGTCCGGCGCGGCCGTGTCCGGCCTCTTCAGTGCGGCGCCGGTGCGGGCGCATGCTTTTGGTCCGCGCTACGACTTACCGCTGCCTTTGGAGCTCTATGTGGCTGGCGCGGGCGCGGCCGTCGCGCTCTCCTTCGTGATCATGGCGCTCATCTTCCGGGGACAACGCGCCCACGCGGGGTCCATGAAGTTCGACCTGCTCCGCTTGGGCCCGTTGCGCATGCTGGTGCATCCGGTGGCGATCGGTTTTCTGCAGACCGCCTCGGTCGGCCTCTTCCTCCTGCTCCTCGCCGCCGGGTTGTCCGGCCAGCAAGACCCGACCAGGAATTTCGCGCCGGCCTTCGTCTGGATCGTCTGGTGGGTCGGCCTGGCCTATGTGGCCGCCCTGGCCGGCAACGTCTGGCCCGCCATCAACCCGTGGTCGGCCATCCACGGCGGTGTCGAGAGACTGCTTCGCCGGCTGGCCAAGCGACGTCGGACCGACGTGCGATTGGCTTACCCGTCCTGGCTGGGGGTGTGGCCCGCGATCCTGGTATTTTGGCTGTTTGCCTGGTTCGAGCTGATTTCCGAATCGTCCATGGCCCCGGCGACCCTGGCGACGGCAATTCTGCTCTATTCGGTCTTCACTTGGCTGGGCATGGCGGCGTTCGGCCGTGGGACCTGGCTCGCTCACGGGGAAGCCTTTTCACTCGCCTTCAGCGTGTTCGGGCGATTTGCGCCGATCGGCCAACCGGTGCGAGAGCAACCCGAAGGCCGCGCTCACGGCTGGTTCATCCGACCCTATGCCAGCGCCCTGATCGTGACGGAACCCTGCCGTGTCTCGGTTACGGTCTTCGTGGTTTTGATGCTCTCGACAGTGACGTTCGACGGCCTCAAGGAAACGCCTCTCTGGGGCGTTCTCCTGCAGCGGATCGCGCTGGCGCCCGCGTTCCACGCAGTGCTGCGAACCGTGCATGACCTCGGCTTCGACGTCCAGGCCGCTCTCGAGACTTCCATGCTGGCCTTGTTTCCGGCGCTGGTCTTGTTCGTCTATCTAGGGTTTTGTTGGTTGACCAAGCGCGCCTCCGGCAGCGCCCTTTCGCTCACGGAGATTGCCGGGCTCTTCGTGTTCTCATTGGTCCCGATCGCCATCGCCTACCATCTGGCGCACTATCTCTCCTATTTGTTGATCGCCGGGCAAGCCATCATCCCGCTCGCCTCCGATCCATTCGGCCGGGGCTGGGATCTCTTTGGCACGGCGGACTATGCCATTGATATCGCTGTCATCGGCGCCAAGTCCGTCTGGTATGCCGCCGTGACCGCGATCGTGGTCGGCCATGTCTGCGGCATCGGGGTCGCCCATTTCGTGGCCCTGCGCGCCTTCGATAGCGCCAAGATGGCGCTTAGGAGCCAGTATCCCTTGGTCATCCTGATGGTCGCTTACACCATGGCGGGCTTGTGGATTCTGGCCCAGCCGATCGTCGCGGGTCCCGATCTGGGCGCGCTGCGTGCTCCGTCAGGTGTCGTGTCCCTAGCCCCGTTCGAGTTTCGCGAACTGTGTTTCAACATGAGGGCGCGAGACAGGCTGCTGTACCGGTTTCGCTCGGACGGGCCGCTTGAATTCGACATCCACTACCATGACGGCCTCGCCATCCGGTACGCGGTCCAGCCGACCGCGGTGACGGTGCGCACGGCTCAGATCGTTGCGGAAGCCCGCCGGGAATATTGCCTGATGTGGCTGAACCGCAGCCCCGCGCAAGCCTCGCTGAGGTATCAGACAATCAAGCGGTGAGCCGCGCGGGCGGCCCTGCAGAATTTCGCGAAATCGGCGGACACAGAAATGCGCGCAATAATCGTGCGCCCGGTGTCCGAAATACGATCTGAAATTAGTCATACGTTGCATTATGGTTAATACAAAGGTTGCTGGAGGGGGCGTTGGCGACCAATACCAAAAGCAATAAGGCTACCCGCCGACCGCGTTTCCCAATCGCAGGTCGATCCTCTCCAGAACCGCACAATTTTCCCGCTGACATAGGTCTTGATCACCGAGAGCTGGGCGCGCGTTCGCGTACGCTAGCCCACCTCCCTGGCTGATCGACGGCCGTTGCCGGCTGGAAACGCTCTAAGGAGGTAGAAAAAATGAACAGTACGAAAGCGCTGCGCGGCGCGGCCATGGCCGTTGCGGCCTCGGCAATGCTGGCGCTGCCCGTGACGTCGGCCTGGGCAGGTCACGCACGTGCGTTCCTGCAAGATGGCGACAACAATCCTGTCGGTGAAGTCGGGCCGGGATTTGATAGTTTCCCTGACTTTCCCGGGCCGGCGATCGGCCCGTTTCCGGACACCGACGGATTGAGGTTCCGTTCTCAGCTGTCGCGCGAGGAGATCAACGCCGTAACCTCCCGCGCCGGGGTCTTTCTCAATGACATCGGCGGCTGGGTCTCGCCCAGAGGCGAGGCCTACGCGCTGGTCGGGACCGGCGACGGCCTGTCGATCGTCCGCGTCACCGATCCCGACAACCCGGTGTTCATCGGCCAGGTGGGGACGGCCGATCCGACCGCATTCAGTAATTTGTGGGGCGACACCGCGGTCTACACCGCCCGCAATGGAAATGGCGACGACGATGACGACGACGGCGGTGGCGATAGCTCAACCAGCTATGTCTACTACACCACCGAGGCCGATGGCATCGGCATCGATATCCTGGAACTGAACCAGCTGGACGACATGGGTCCGGCCCCGGATCCCACCTTCCAGATACCGGTGAGCGCTGTCTTCGACGCGGGTGGGTATGACAGTGCGCACAACATCTTCATCAACCAGGAGTCCGGCTTCGCCTATGTCGCCGGTGTCAATCTGGCGCCAGACGAGAACGGCGAAACCGCCTGCGACGGCGATCCCAATCATCCTTCCAGGTTCAACACTCTGATCCTGGATCTCAAACCCGATCCGTTGAACCCGGTGATCGCGGCCTGCCTTGCCGATCGCGGCGAGCACGATTTCTACGTGGTCAACTACAACGGGCCGGACGAGGACTATCAGGGTCACGAGATCGCCTTCGTGTTCGACGGCCGGGACTTGGATGCGCTTGCCAGGTTCGGTAATCGCACGGATGCCACCCCGGGTGTGCCCGTGGGCGGCGGTACCGAGATCTGGGACGTGACGGACAAGGATGACATCAAGTTCATCGGGGAGCCCATCGTTCCCCCAGGCCTGTGCTTCTCGCACCAGGGCTGGACCTCGTCCAGCAAGCACGAGTTCCTGCTGATCAACGACGAGGTCGACGAGCCGCGCGATGCGGAGCCCAACGACGGGACCGGCTTCTTCCGGACGCTGTGGTGCAATTCGGACGAGCCGCAGAACCTGGCGCCCAATCCAAGCTTGTATGTCGTGAACATCCGGGATCTGGACAATCCCGTCTTCCAGGAGCGCTTCTTCCTCGACGCCCCGGGCGACAACGACCACAACTTCGTCCGCAAGGGCAACAAGCTCTACTGGGCGGTCTACAACGCCGGGACCCGGGTGCTGAAAATGAAGAAGAAGAACGGCGCGCTGGATCTGAAAGAAATCGCCCGACTCGATTCGGAGCCGCGGACGATCACCCCGCCGTTCTTCAACGGGCAGTGGGGTATTTTCCCGTTCCCGGATCGCAACCTCATCGTGGCCAGCGACATCGTCAACGGGCTCATCATCATGAGCCTCGGGGATGATGACGATGACGATGACGATGATGATGACATCGACGTGGCGTCGGCGGACGACGACGACTGATCGACGATCACGGCCGCGTTGACAGCGGCCGCCACGACTGGCCGGCGTTCCTTCGGCGCACACCCAACATGGGTTGCTGAAGAACGCCGGCCAACTTTTTCGGATGTCCTGCACCGCGAGCGGGCCCGCAAGGAGGACAGCGCCCGCCCCGCCTCGGGCTTCCCCGGCGCCGGGCCAGTGGACTGACCTGCCGGCCCACACTCTTCGACGACCTGCCAAATGTTCTTGATTTGTATCAATGCGCCCGCATGATCGGTCTGTGACCATGGCAGAACTCTAGATCGGGGACCGAAACAGCCAACGACACAGCCGCTCCGCCGGGGACCGGAGCCCGAACCGGGCGCAGGCGCAAGACATGTCCCCCCAACGTCGCAGACCGGACCAGTGCGAGCGAGCGGCGGCCGCCGGCCGCCGGACGATCGCGCGGCAGCAGGGCGGGCTGGTTGCCGCGATCCTGCTGTTGGCCCTGTGCGGCTGTGAAACGGGGCAAAACGTCACGTCTGCACCGGACGCGTCCCCGGCGCCTTCCGCTACGACACAGGCCGGGACGCCGCGCCCCGCCATCGTCATCGTTTTTCTGCGCGCGTTCGCATTCGAGCCGAACGTCCACAGCATTTCCGACGAAGACCGGATCGTGCAGTGCATCGCCGGCGCGATCCGCGACCACGCGTGGGACCAGCGGATCCTGTCTTTCGACGAGTTCCGCACGGTCGCGTTTCCCGAGCTGCCGCGCGCCGCCGCGCCGCGCAGCCCCGAATACCTGACGCATCTGCTCAAAGATTCGACGTTCGCGGCGCGGGTGGCGCCGCTCGACCTGCGCTATCTGCTGTTCGTCGGCGGCACCACCCAGGTCGACCAGGTGGCTGCATCATTCGAGTGCGTAGGCCTCTATCCCTACGCGACCTGCAGCGGATACTGGCAGTGGGAGAAGACCTCCCGCCTTGGGGCATCGCTCATGGATATCCGCAGCACCGGTACCGCCAAGGCGTTCGATACGGCGCGGCGCGGGACCGCCTGGCTGGCGGTGATCCATATCTTTCCGATCGGCATGCCCGCGGCCACGGAGTCGGCGGCGTGCACCGACATCGGCCGCCGGGTCGGGGATTTCCTGGACAAGACGAGGACAGCGGGATGAGCGATCGACGACACAGACACGCTGCCGGCGTGGCGGGATGGCGACAGTTGCTCGTGCCGATCGCCGCTGCATGGCTTGCTGCGATCATCGCCGGGCCTGCGCACGGTCAGGGCATCGAAGCCAAGACCGTCAAGCAACATGCGCTGGCGCAGGTGGGCCGCCTCGAGAGCGAGCTCAAGCGCGGCGTGTCGACCAAGGCCGATGTGCTGCGTCTCCTGGGCGAGCCGAACGGCGCGGGTGAGTTCGGCGGCTTCCGCGGCGCGCGCGGGCCGGCGCACGCGGCCAAGGGGCCGGCCGATGCCTGGTACTACGAAGCGAGCAAAGCGGAGACCGGAATGGGGATCTCGGAAGACCTGCGCGTGCTCTTGGTCTTCTTCATGGACGAGAGGTACGATGGCTTCTACTGGTTCACGATCAAGGCCAGCGGCAGTTGGCAGTAACGCCATGCGCCGGCTCTGCCAAAGCCTGCGACAGACGAGCGTCGTCCGTCCTGCGCTGGTCCTGAGCTTCGCCCTGCTGGCCGCGGGCTGCGTGACGGCGCCCCCTCTCGACATGGGCTCGCCGCCGCGGGTCAGTGGTCTGAAACAGCTCAAATCGCAGGAATCGTCCGTCACCGAGGTGGTGTCCGCATTGGGCACGCCCCGCGGCTACGGGATGATGCGGCATACGCCGGACCAGCCGGTCCGGCCTGTTCTGGTCTACGAATATGTCCAAATGAAGGGGGAGCAGATCGGCATGAACGTGCTGTTGGTCTACCTCGATGACGGCAAGTACGACGGGCACCTCTGGTTCTCCGCGCGCGAGCTCATGACGGTGGGGCTGCAATGACCATTGGCGCGGAGTCCCGAAGAACCAGTAGGACGTCATGGCGGCCGTGCCTGGTTTCGCTTCTGGCGATCGCGGTCGCGGCCTGCGAGACGTCCACCCTGCAATGGCAGACCGGGCGCATTCCCGATGTGGACGCTCTGGAACAAAGGCTTGTCCTCGGACAGTCGACGGCCGCGGAGGTGCGCGCCGTTCTGGGCGAGCCGGCGGGCGAGGGGGCGGTGATGATGCCCAAAATCGATCGGAAATCGCGCCCGATGTGGTCCTACTATTATTCCCGCGGCACGGTTACCGTGACGCCCGATGCCGCTACCGGCGACTCCCGCAGAATTGGCCTGTTTGTGTACTTCGATGAGGGCCGCTACGACGGCTATCAGTGGTTCTCGACCTTGCCGGAACATGCCCGGGAGGATCTGATCCGGTGATCGGTGCCCAAGCCCGGCCGACCGGCCGATACAGCTTGACATCGGGGGCCCGGACGGCCATGTACGGGCTCAGATGACTTGCGACCGCGCAAGGCGCTTCCCGGCAAAGGGAGGCGTTTGTTGTAGAGTTAATCCCCAAAGATCATCCGTTTGCTCCAGGTGCGCGTGGAAGACGGTAACGCGCCATCGGCGAATCGTGCGTCCAGATCGGGCGCGCATCGGGTTGGTGCAAAAGGACAACAATAGTTAATGACCAACACTTGCTTTTCGGAGCTCGGCCTGGCCGAGCCCCTTGTGCGGGCGCTCGAGAGTGCCCGCTATTCCGTGCCGACGCCCATCCAGGCGCGCGCCATTCCCCTGCTCCTGGCCGGGCGGGACGTGCTCGGAGTCGCCCAGACCGGCACCGGCAAGACAGCGGCGTTCGCCTTGCCCCTGCTGCAACATCTCTCCAAGACCCGCGCCGAGGGCCACCCGGTCCGGACCCGCGCCCTGATCCTGGCGCCCACGCGCGAGCTCGCGATCCAGATCGCCGACAGCCTGGCCACCTACGGTCGGCATCTCAAGCTGCGCCACGCGGTGATCGTCGGCGGCGTCGCCCAGGGCCCCCAGCGGAAGGCGCTGGCGCGCGGCGTCGACATCCTGGTCGCCACGCCGGGGCGGCTGCTCGACCTCATGAACCAGGGCCAGGTCGCCTTGGACGCCGTGTCGCATCTCGTGCTGGATGAGGCCGACCGCATGCTTGACATGGGCTTCATCCGCGACGTGCGGCGGATCATCTCGGCGGTGCCCGGCCGGCGGCAGAGCCTGTTGTTCTCTGCCACCATGCCTGGCCCGGTGGAACGGCTTGCGCGGGAGATCCTGACCGAGCCGGCTCGGATCGAGGTGACGCCCGAGGCGGTGACCGTCGATCGCGTGGATCAGCGCGTGCGCCGCGTCAGGGCCGAGCACAAGCGGGCTCTCTTGGTCAGCATGCTGGCCGATCCGGCGCTCGCCCGCGTGATCGTCTTTACCCGCACCAAACACGGCGCCAACCGGGTCGCGGCGCACCTGCTCAAGGCCGGCATCGTCGCTGACGCACTGCACGGCAACAAGACCCAGAGCGCTCGCCAGCGCGCGCTGGCGCGGTTTCGCATTGGACAGGCCCGGGTCTTGGTCGCCACCGACATCGCCGCCCGCGGCATCGACGTGGACGACGTCACCCACGTGATCAACTTCGAGTTGCCCAACGTGCCGGAGAGCTATGTCCACCGGATTGGCCGAACGGCGCGGGCGGGGGCTGCCGGGGCGGCGATTTCGTTGTGCGATTCGAGCGAAACCGAATATCTCCGTGATATCGAACGGCTGATCGGCCGCCGCCTCGAGGTCGTCAACGATCCGCACCCGGCGCCGGATGTATCGGAGCGGGAGCTGCGCTCCCGCCCGGCGACCAAGCGCCGCCCCCGGCGGTCCCGACGTCGGCGCCGTTCGGCCGCCGCCGCGTAAGGCACACTGGGACAACGGAGGAGACGGAGGGCCAATGGCCAGAAAACCAAACTATCGCTTCGAGCGTTTGGAGCGGGAACGAAAGAAAGCGGCGAAGAAGGCGGAACGCCTCAGCGCGAGACAGGAGAAGGCCGCCGAGCGAAAGAAGGCGGAGCAGGATCCGGTGGAGCCTGCGAAATCGGAGGACCCGCCTAGGTGACCTCGAGGACGGCCGCTACGACGGCTATCAGTGGTTCTCGACCCTGCCGGAACATGCCCGGGAAGACCTGATCCGGTGATCCGGGCAGGGGCTTCCTTCACGGCACCCACCGCCTGCCTGACCTGACCGACCAGCAAAAAAGACGGCCCGTGGGGCATCGCTCACGGGCCGCAGGGTGGGTCGAAGCGTGAGAGGAGAAGACACTCCCGACCGACCTAGTCGTCGGACGTCTCGTCCGGCTTGGTCTTGACGCGTTCGAGAGGCTTCGCCTCGGACAGAGCGGGTGGGATAGCCCGCTCATTCGTTTGCGCGGAGTCGCGTCTCGCATACGCGGCCATCAAAAGGGCCAGGGGTTTCGCGCCGCAACCGCGCCAGATGAACATGGCCCTCTCCGAAGGATTGTCGATTAGGGCCAGCCGGCCCGGTCTGCGATACGGACTGCCTCGGCGTTGTGTTTCGCCAACGTCGCCAGCCGCAACGTGTCGGCCTTGAACTCGCCGAAGCCGGCGACGACCTTGGTGACGGGGATGCCGGCGCGCACCGGGTATTCGTTGACCTTGTCCGCGTAGAGCCGCTGGGCTTCGTCGCCGGCCAGGAACTCCAGCAGCTTGATCGCGTTGTCCTTGTTCTTGGAGCTCATGGTCACGCCGGCGCCGCTGACGTTGACATGGGCGCCGGTGCCGCCCTGGTTGGGCCAGAAGATCTTCATCTTGGCCGCCGCAGCCTTGTCCGAGTCCTTCTTGCCTTTGATCATGCCGGCCAGATAGTAGGTGTTGGCGATGGCGATATCGCATTCGCCGGCGGCGGCGGCGCGGATCTGGTCGCGGTCGCCGCCCTGGGGCTTGCGGGCGAAGTTGGCGACCAGACCCTTGGCCCAGGCCTCGGCCTTGTCCTTGCCCATATGCGCGATCATGGCGGCGAGCAGCGACTGGTTGTAGACGTTCGAGGACGAGCGGATGCAGATGCGGCCCTTCCATTTCGGATCGGCCAGATCCTGGTAGGTCGAGAGGTCCGCCGGCTTCACCTTGGCCGTGTTGTACATGATCGGCCGCGCCCGCACCGACAGACCGAACCAATGGCCCTCGGGATCCCGGTACTGGGCCGGAATGTCAGCCTCGAGCTTGGCCGAGCGCACGGGCTGCAGCAGGCCCTCTTCCTTGACCCGGATCAGGCGAGCCGCGTCGACCGTGAGCACCACGTCCGCCGGGCTGTTCACGCCCTCGGCCTTGAGCCGCTGGATCATGCCCTTCTTGGCGAAAACCACGTTGACCTTGATCCCGGTAGTTTCCTCGAAGCGGTCGAGCAGGGGGCGGATCAGCACCTCCTGCCGGTAGGAGTAGATGTTGACCTCGCCGCTCGCGGCGGCCGGGCTGGCCGCGCAGACCGTCGCCAGTATCGCTGCCGCGGCGACGCCGCGAGCTCGTAAGGTGATCATCGTCGTTCGACCCTTTTGGTGTTGTTAAGAATGGTTCTCATCTTCGGCAGGGACTATGGCCGGCTTGCCGGTGGATTGCAAGCGAGAATTAATCGCAATAAGTCCTACAGATGCGGCGATGGGTACAGACCCGTCAAACTCGGTCAGCCCAGGCCGAAGCTGCCCTTGATCCCGTCGAGCACGAACTGCGC
>JASJBI010000048.1 GCA_030066595.1 Alphaproteobacteria bacterium
AGCGCTCGTGCGGGCATGGCGTCTTCGCCGTGACAGTTGGCCAGGATGCGGGCGATCAGGATCTCGTCCGGAGCGACCCGGCCGCAGCAGGGCCGTCGCATGCCGGTCTGACGCGTTGCCGCGGTGTGCAGGATATTGAGGAACGATCCTAGGGCCTGCCCGAAGACCCGCCCAGCCGGCTCGCCGAAGGCGTGGCGCAAGTCCCGTTCCGCGCGGGCCCAAGTCTTGCCACCGGCCAGCCAGCAGCGAGAGGCCCAGATGATGATCTGCTGATGGCATGTCAGGCTGGAAAAACGGATGTTTTGCAAGACGCCGATCCTCCGAGGAGCAAGATGATAATCATTCTTATTCTCATCTCTAATTGGTCCTGAGGCGCTGCGCAATGAAATTATGCGAACGATTCTCATTCGCAGAACGGGCTTGGAGGCAATGTAGGCGAGGTCTCCAGTCCGCGTGCCCGAACCGGAGCCGCCAAGCCGGCCCAGCTAGCCGGTCACGCTAGTGACAGGGAAAGGCGAAGGCGTGTCGGGAGTCGTGCGCCGCGTTGTGCAGCGTATCTGACTGGGCGAAGCCCGCACCGAAGACCAGGAATGCCCCCAGCAGGATGGCCAGGACAGCGGGCAGTGCCGCGGTGGTTCGGTCGGCGGCCGCTTCGCTGCGGCTCGGCTTTACGACATGGTCGGTCATCGTGCAATCCTCCGTTGCGATCGGCATCTCGCCGCGCCGCTAGATTCTCAACGGCGGATGGCAGGTCTACTGGCTCGCGGGTCCGCGTCCGTTGCCTGGCCTTCCCGGGTCTGAGGCTCCCAGTGGCGCTTGTCGGCAACGGGCTCACCGCCCACAGCTGCGGGGACAGCCACGGCTTTGGCCGGATCGACCTCACCGTGTTCCCTTTCAAGCCCGCGGATCGGGCACCATCGGCGCAAGCCTAGTGCCGCCAAGGCAGGTCGTCAATCGCGCGATGTCGCGACCGGGCTGCGGGCAACGCCCCGATTTCGGCCGAGCGCCGCCGCCCCGCCGCGGTTCTTTTTCCCGGATAACTGCGGGTATACCTCCGGGCGCGGCCTCGTAGTACTTGTTGCACAAGGAAATATCGCTAAGTAATGGCAAATCACCTGAACATCACGCATTATTCGGAGCGGTTCCGGAAGCCTAGGGAGAGGGGTGTGGCCCAGACCATCGCGCTCGTCGATGACGACCGCAACATCCTGACGTCGGTCTCGATGGCGCTTGAAGCCGAGGGCTTCAAGGTGCGCGCCTATGCGGACGGGGTCGAGGCCCTCGAGGGGCTGAGCGCCAGGCCGGTCGACGTGGCGGTTCTCGATATCAAGATGCCGCACATGGACGGCATGGAGCTGCTGTCGCGGCTCCGCCAAAAGACCAGCATGCCGGTGATCTTCCTCACCTCGAAGGATGACGAGATCGACGAGATGCTCGGCCTCCGGATGGGCGCGGACGACTATATCACCAAGCCTTTCTCGCAGCGGCTGTTGATCGAGCGCATTCGGGCTCTGCTGCGTCGGACCGAGCTATCGCGTGACACCGCCGGTCCAAGCGAAAGCGCCACGGTTCTGACGCGCGGCGATCTGATGCTCGACATGGAGCGCCATGTCTGCACCTGGTGCAGTAAGCCGGTGGCGCTCACGGTGACAGAGTTTCTGATCCTGCATGCCCTGGCCCAGCGGCCCGGCCATGTGAAGAGCCGCGATCAGCTCATGGATGCCGCCTATGGCGAGCATATCTATGTCGATGACCGCACGATCGATAGCCACATCAAGCGGCTGCGGAAGAAGTTCAAGTCGGCGGATCCCGAATTCGGCCACATCGAGACGCTCTACGGCATCGGCTATCGCTACAAAGAGGGGTAGGACCGCATTGGGAATGGCCCCAAGGCCATGGCAGTGAACTCGACAAATCATCCGGAGGCTCTTGCCGAGCCACGCCCGCGAGTTCGGGTTCTGGCGCGCCGCCTGCCGCTGATCCTGCTGCGGGCCCCTGGCCGGTTCGAGGCGGCACGCGACAAGCTGCTCGGCCGCCTTAGGCAGCTTCGGCTGCCGTTCTCGCTGCTGACCCTGCGCATTCTCGCGGTCAACGTCCTGCCGCTCGCGATTCTGATCGGCGGCCTGATGTATCTCGACGTCTACCGCCAGAGCTTGATCGATGCCGAAATTGCCAAGCTCAGCACCAACGGTGCCATCTTCGCGGGCGCCTTGGGCGAGGGGGCGGTGCGCGGGGCGACCGCAGGCACGCCGTGGATCGACCCGGAACGGTCTCGCGTGCTGGTCCGCCGCCTGGTCGAACCGACCAACACCCGCGCCCGGGTGTTCGTTGCCACCGGCGATCTGGTTGCCGACAGCCGCACCCTTCAGGGCCTGCGCAGCAGCGTCAAGATCGAGGAGTTGCCGCCGCCACCCACGGGGAGTCCGGTGGGCAACGCCATCGTCGATCTGTACGACTCGTTCGCCGGCCTGTTCGCTCGCGGATCGGAGTTCCCCCGGTACTGGGAATCCTCGACGCCCCATGCGGCCGACTATGGCGAGGTCGTCCAGGCGCTGGCGGGCGATCGGTCAAGCGCGGTACGGATCGACGAGCGCGACATCCTGGTGATCAGCGTCGCCGTGCCGATCCAGCGCTACAAGAAGGTGGTGGGCGCGTTGCTGCTGTCGTCGGCCGGTGGCGAGATCGAGCAGAACCTGCGCGAGGTGCGCCTGCGCAGCCTGCAGGTCTTCGCTGTGGTGTTGGCGATCACTATCCTCATGTCCCTCTATTTGGCGCGCACCATCGCCAGTCCCGTGATGCGCCTGGCCCGCGCCGCCGAGCATGTCCGGCGCGGTCTCAGGCGCGATACGGAGATTCCCGATTTCAGCGCCCGTCAGGACGAGATCGGTGATCTGTCCGCGGTGCTTCGCGAAATGACGGACGCCCTGTGGCGGCGCATGGATGCGATCGAACGGTTCGCCGCCGATGTGACCCATGAGATCAAGAATCCCCTGTCCTCGCTGCGCAGCGCGGTCGAAACCGCCTCGCGCATGGATGACCCCGAGCGCCAGCGGGAATTGATGGCCATCATCCTGCAGGACGTGGAGCGTCTGGACAGGCTGATCAGCGACATCTCCTATGCCTCCCGTCTCGACTCGCAGATCTCGCGACGGGAATGGAGCAACGTCGACGTGGCGCAGCTCCTGAGCACCCTCGTCGGCGTGCATGAGGCGACCTGCGCGGCTGCCGAGCCCGGCAAAACCAAACACATCCGGCTGACGGTGCCTCCGAACACGCCGCTCTTGGTCCGCGGCAACGAGGACCAACTCGTGCAGGTCTTCCGTAACGTTTTCGCCAACGGCCTGTCCTTCACCCCGGATGGCAGCACGATCTCGGTGGAAGCCCGTGCCGAGGGCGAGGAAATCGTGATCACCATCGACGACCAGGGCCCCGGTATTCCCGAGACGAATCTGGAGTCGATCTTCGAGCGATTCTACACGGCGCGCCCTGCCGGCGAGAAGTTCGGCACCCATTCCGGCCTCGGCCTGAGCATTTCGCGGCAGATCATCGAAGCCCATGGCGGCAGCATCCGCGCCAGCAACCGACCGCGCGTCGGCGGCAAGCCAGCGGGCGCGCGGTTCAGCATTCGCTTGCCGCAGCGGTGACCAAATGGTGGATGCCGTGGCCCGTGCAGCCATTGACACGGCCGGAGCCGCGCCGCACCTTGTCGACCCAATCGAGTGCGAGCGAAAGGAGCAGTGGTGACCGCGATTGACGATGCCATTCAGGCGGCGATGGAAGACGGGCGACGGGTCCAGGATTTCTACGAGCTGTTCTTCGAGACCGAGTTCTTCCTGCCGACCCACGCGACTGATATGAAAGTTGGCGAGCAACGGACGCTCGATCTCTCGACCGATGCCGTGGAACTCATGGTGATCGAGCGGCCGGAGGGGCCGGTGGTGCCCATCTTCGACACCAAGGATCGTTTGCTGGCCTGGGCCAAGGGTCGCCTCAAGGTCGTGCATATCTCGGTGCTCGGTCGGCAGCTTGTCCACAACATGGATCCCGCGCTGCTATACGTCCTCAATCCCGGTACGGCGAAGAGCAAGCTGTTCGAACGTGAAGAGCTGGACATGCTGCGTGGACAGGGCGGGGTCGCGGGCGCCGCCTGACGCGGTCAACCGGTCGTGACCGCTGACGCCAATCGACAGCAGATTCACGCCAGCTGTGTGGAAATCGCCGGGATCGGCGTGCTCCTGCGCGGGCCCCCTGGCAGCGGCAAGTCCGATCTGGCCCTGCGGCTGATCCATGCCGGGGCTCGACTCGTGGCGGATGATCGTGTCGATCTCGCCACCACCGCAGACGGACGTCTCTTGGCCGCGCCGCCGCCGACGCTCGCCGGGCGGATCGAGGCGCGCGGCGTTGGTATCCTGCGGCTGCCCTACGTCATGTCAGCACCGGTCGGGCTTGTCGTCGATCTGGTCTCGGCCGACGAGGTGGAGCGCCTGCCGGAGCCGCGCAGTTGCGCCCATCTTGGCGTCGACAGACCGCTGATCGCGCTTGCCCCGTTTGAGAGTTCCGCCGTGGCGAAGCTGCGGCTTGCCGTCACCGCCATCTGCGCCGATATTGACGGCGGGCAGGGCAGTTGAGCGGACCGTCGTGAGCAGTGCCAAGATCGCCGAGAGTGACACGCGAGACCGGTCGGACGGCTCGTCGGGGGAGCACGCGCCACCGCGCATCGTCGTGGTCACGGGCATGTCCGGAGCCGGCAAGAGTTCGGCGCTCAAGGCGCTCGAGGATCTGGGATATGAGGCCGTCGACAACCTGCCTCTGTCCCTCTTGCTCAATCTGATCGAACCCAAGGAGAGCTTTGCGCGGCCGCTCGCCGTTGGTGTCGATATCCGCACGCGCGACTTCGGCGTCCAGGCCTTCCTGGACGCGGTCGAGCGGCTGACCAGCCAGGCTGGGCAGGACACCAAGCTGTTGTTCGTCGATTGCGACAACGAGGTGCTGCGCCGGCGTTTCACCGAAACCCGTCGGCGCCATCCGCTGGCTCTGGACAGGCCGGTCACCGACGGTATCCGCCATGAACGTGAGATGCTCACGCCCCTGCACGACCGTGCCGACGTGTTGATCGACACCACTGGCTACCACCCGGCCGATCTGCGCCAGGATGTCGAAGTCCATTTCGGCGACAGGGCGGTCGCCGGCTTGTCGATTTTCGTCACATCCTTCGCCTACCGATACGGGCTGCCGCGGCAGGCTGACCTGGTCTTCGACGTGCGTTTTCTGCGCAACCCCCACTATGTCGAGGACCTGCAGCCGCTCACCGGGCAGGACGAGGCGGTCGGCGCCTATATCGCCGAGGATCCAGCGTTCGAGTCGTTTTTTTCCGCCTTGACGGGTATGCTAGCGCCATTGCTGCCCCGGTTCGATGCGGAGGGAAAAAGCTATCTGACCATCGCAATCGGTTGCACCGGCGGCCGCCACCGGTCTGTTTTCGTGGCGGAAAAGCTGGCGGCCTGGCTCTCGGCCGAGGGCCATTCGGCCAGCCGCCACCACCGGGACATCTTCCGACTGGGCTGATCGGCCGGACAGGGACGCGTCCGGCAACGTGAACCGATAAAGAAGAAGGATACGGGGGGTCTCCATGATCGGGATGGTTCTTGTGACGCATGGGCGGCTGGCTGTGGAGTTCGTGGCCGCGCTCGAACATGTGGTCGGCGCACAGCAGAGTATCCGCACGGTGTGCATCGGACCGGATGACGACATGGAAGCGCGTCGTAAGGAAATCCTGAACAGCGTGGCCGAGGTCGACGATGGGGATGGGGTGGTGCTCTTGACCGACATGTTCGGCGGCACGCCGTCCAATCTTGCGATCTCGATCATGGAGAAGGCCAAGATAGAAGTGATTGCCGGGCTGAACCTGCCGATGCTGATCAAGCTCGCTGAGCTGCGTGAGAACGCGTCGCTGGATGATACGGTTGCAGGGGCCCAGGAAGCGGGTCGGAAGTACATCAATGTCGCGTCGCGGCTACTGGCTGACGCCGCGAAATGAAACGGTCGGGATCGTCCCGGCGCGGCAGCTGCGCGGGACGGAAGACAGCGGCCAGCGGTGACCCGACGGAGTCGGAAGGAACCGCCCGGCGGGTGCTTACCATCGTCAATAGCCGCGGGCTCCACGCGCGTGCGGCGGCGCGCTTTGTCAAAGTGGCGGGCGCGTTCGAGTCCGAGATCACGGTGCGGCGCAATGACATGACGGTCTCGGGTCTGTCGATCATGGGCTTGATGATGCTGGCGGCGGCGCCGGGCACCGACATTGAAGTCACTGCTGCCGGAAGTGACGCGGAGGCTGCCCTGGCAGCGCTTGAAGAGCTGGTCGCGGAGAGGTTCGGAGAGGAGTAGGGCGATCAAACGGGTCAAGGTCACGCAAGGCGAGACGCGGCGCAGCCGGGAGCGGATCTTCGAGGGTCTCGGGGTCTCCGTCGGCATCGCCATCGGACCCGCTTTTGTTCGCGAAAGCGGGACTATTACCGTGCCCGAGTCCCGGGTGCCGGCGGCCAAGGTGGGCGAAGAACTGTCCCGTTTCGAGCGGGCCGTCGCGGCCGCCCGCAGGCAGATCCAAAAACTCAAGAGCAGGGCATCCGGCCTGCCCCCGGCGGCCAAGGAAGAAATCGGCTACCTGCTCGACGCGTATCTGCAGATGCTGTCCGATTCCCGTCTCGTGCGCGGCGTGCTCTCGCGCATCGAGACCGACCGCGTCAATGCCGAGTCAGCGGTTCAGGCCGAGATCTCCGAGATCGCCAAGAGCTTCGAGGCCATGGACGATGCCTATCTGGCGGCCCGGGTTCAAGACATCCGCGAGGTCGGAAACCGCTTGGTTCGGCATCTGACGAAGGCGCCGCTGCAGGGTTTCGCGCTCCTGCCGGAGGGCACCGTGATCGTGGCCGAGGATCTGTCCCCGGCGGATACGGCGCTGATGGACCCGCACCAGATTGCCGGTTTCACCACCCTCTTGGGCGGCGCGGAAAGCCATACGGCGATCATGGCGCGTTCCCTCGGGCTGCCGGCCGTGGTCGGCGTTAGCCAGCTGTTCGGTGAAGTACGCAGCGGAAAGATGATCATCCTCGATGGTTCCGCCGGCCAGGTGATCGTCGATCCGACGCCAGAGACCTTGAGCGACTATCGCCGCCGCAAGCGCGCGCTGGACAAGGAGCGACAAAACCTCGCCCGCCTGCGTCGCCTGCCTGCTGTCACCAAGGACGGGGTCGAGATCGACTTACAAGCGAACCTGGAGCTGCCCCGCGAGCTGGAGAACGCCCTGAGTGTGGGCGCAGGAGGCATCGGCCTGCTGCGCAGTGAGTTTCTCTACATGAACCGGGATGACCTGCCGGGCGAGGCCGAACAGTACGAGGCGCTGCGCGAACTCGTCGAAGGTATGGCGGGACGACCGGTGACGGTGCGCACCTTGGATGTCGGCGGTGACAAGCTCGCCTACAATCTTGCGGGCCACATCGAAGAAAGCGTCAATCCGGCGCTCGGCCTGCGCGCCATTCGGCTTTCCCTCAAGGAGCGCGCCCTCTTGGAGACGCAGCTCGCGGCCATGCTCCGGGCCGGGGCGCACGGGCCGATCCGGATCCTGCTGCCCATGATCGCGACGGCGGGCGAGGTTCGTCAGGTCCGTGAAATCCTCAAGAAGGTGGCGACGCGACTGCGGCGCCGGCGGGTTCCAATCCCCGATCCGCTGCCGCCGCTTGGCGTCATGATCGAGGTGCCGGGGGCGGCGCTCTCGGCGGACGCCCTGGCCCGTGCCAGCGACTTCTTCTCGATCGGCACCAACGACCTGACCATGTACACGCTGGCCATCGACCGCAGCGACGACCAGGTGGCGCATCTTTACAACCCCTTGCACCCGGCAGTGCTGCGGCTGATCCAGTTCACCACCGAGGCCGCGTTCCGCGGGCGCATCCCGGTCTGCCTGTGCGGCGAGATGGCCGGCGACCCGCGCTACACGCCGCTCTTGCTCGGCCTCGGGATCCGGGACCTCTCGATGGCCGCGGTTTCCCTGCCGCGGGTCAAGCAGAGGATCCGAAGCATCGATCTGATCGCCGCGACGCGGCGCGCCAACCTGATCATGGACCAGGCCGATGCCGGGCGGATTGCCGCCCTGTTGGACGATTTCAACGGTTTGGCCTGAGGCTTCAGCTCAGGAATTCGGGCCGGCGATCTGGTAGCCGCGATTGGCCAGGCAACTCTCCATGACCATCTTCTGCTCGGCCTGGCTCGGCATCTGCTGGGCCGTTGCCATCATCATGTTCAGGCCACCCTGCAGTGCGCCGAAGGCCACGGCGACGGGATTGAGCGTTGGAACCTGGTTGATGGCGCCCATCAGCGCGCCGGTCAAGGTACGCGTCAGCAACAGGTTGTTCGGAGAATCCTCCCCGGTGATGCCGGCGCGTTCCTGGCAATAGCCGAGGTCCCGAGCGTACTGAGCTTCGCTGACGCCCGGCGGCCGCGGTGGCGGCTGGATGGTCGAGACGCAGCCGGCCACCACCATGGTGAGTAGCAACAGGGCCGTCCCTCTTGCCACATGTCCCCCCATGCCCCTCGCTGCGTTCTCGGAACGCACCAAGCATCTTGCCGGAAAACGGCTCTGCCCACCAGTGAATCCGCGGCACTTCGGGCGATTTCTTGGCGAGTTGACACGGATCAAGGCGCGAAACGGCGGCAGGGGTCAGGGTCGCATCCGTCAAGATGCCCTTTCTGCAGGAGACAGGCAGATGAATGAGCTGGTGCCCTTGTTCGGAGCAATGATCATCACCTTGGTGGTCCTGGCGGGCCTGGTGAAGATCTTTAGCGTGTGGATGAAACGGCGCGATGACATGTTGTCGCGGTACGAGTAGATGAGGCCGGACGTGAACGCCGAAGCCGACGCCTGCGCCTGCCGCGCGGCGGTCGAGCGGGTTTATCTTGAAATGCGCGAACGCGGCCGTGGCGACGTTCCGGCTTTCGAGACGGCGGTGCGCGTCTACCGCATACACCACCCCGAGCAAACGACGGCCGAGGCGCGCTCTGTTGTGGCCGACTGGCTTGATCCGACCGACGGCTGACGCCTAGGGACGCCGACCCTGGCCGATACGGCGCCCGATCCAGGCCAAGGCCAGGGCGCCCGCGGCAAAGGGCAGGGCCCAGACAGCGAAACTCGTTGGAACCGCCGGCGTCCCTGTGGCCGCAATCACGATGCCCAGGGCAGCGAGACCGCACAGCCCGGCCGTTATGAACAGGAACACCTGCATTCGCGCTCCTTCCGCAAGGCGCTCTTTCCGCCCATCCAGGCTAGAGCATTTTCCGATCAGATGGACTCAATTCCGTTGCCGTTGGCGGTGGCAGACCGCCAGGCGCCGCCTTTAGCGCGATGCCGAGCCATCGGGCCAGGGCGGAGAATGCCTCCGGCAGGATGGGTTCATATGGTCGGCAAATCCTCTAGCCGGGTGGCCGGCTCCAGGCGCAGCCTCGAGCCGCCGATCTGGCCTCCGTTAAGGAATTCATAAAGACATAAAGATATCTTTATGCTTGTCTGGGCCGTGGGCCTCTGTTATAGGCCGCGCAGATCCCCGACGAGCCAAACGACCACGACCATAATTGCATTGCAGGAGAGCGTCATGAGCAGCCAAACCGCCGTGAAAACCGAGCCCGACTACAAGGTCGCGGACATTTCCCTGGCCGACTGGGGGCGCAAGGAAATCGAGATCGCCGAAACCGAGATGCCGGGCCTGATGGCTCTGCGCGAGGAGTATGGCGCGTCAAAGCCGCTCAAAGATGCACGTATCACCGGCTGCTTGCACATGACCATTCAAACGGCGGTGCTGATTGAGACTCTCGTCGCGCTGGGCGCCGAGGTGCGCTGGAGTTCGTGCAACATCTTTTCGACCCAGGACCACGCCGCGGCCGCGATCGCCGCCAGCGGCGTGCCTGTGTTCGCCTGGAAGGGCGAGACCGAGGAGGAATACTGGTGGTGCGTCGAGCAGACCATTCAGGGTCCCGACGGCTGGCGGCCAAACATGTTGCTCGACGACGGCGGCGACCTGACCCAGGTGATGCACGAGAAATACCCGGAACTGATGGCCGAGATTCGTGGCGTCTCCGAGGAGACGACGACGGGCGTGCATCGTCTGCATGAGATGGCCAAGGAAGGCTCGCTCGCCGTGCCCGCCTTCGATGTCAACAACTCGGTGACCAAGTCCAAGTTCGACAACATCTATGGCTGCCGGGAGAGCCTGGTCGACGGCATCCGCCGGGGCACCGATGTGATGATGGCCGGCAAGGTGGCCGTGGTCTGCGGCTTCGGCGACGTGGGCAAGGGCTCGTCCCAGAGCCTGCGCAATGCCGGCTGCCGGGTCGTGGTGACCGAGATCGATCCCATCTGCGCCTTGCAGGCGGCGATGGAGGGATACGAGGTCATGACCATGGAAGACGCCGCCCCTCAGGGCGACATCTTCGTCACCGCCACAGGCAACGTCGATGTCATCACCCTGGACCACATGCGGGCCATGAAGGACCGGGCAATCGTCTGCAACATCGGGCACTTCGATTCCGAGATCCAGATCGAGGCCCTGCAGAACATGAAGTGGATCCCGGTCAAGGACCAGGTGGACGAGGTCGAGTTTCCGGACGGGAAAAAGCTGATCGTGCTGTCCAAGGGACGGCTGGTCAATCTCGGCAACGCCACCGGCCATCCAAGCTTCGTCATGAGCGCCTCCTTCACGAACCAGGTGCTGGCGCAGATCGAGCTGTGGAGCAATCCCGAGCAGTACGACAAGCAGGTCTACGTGCTGCCGAAGAAGCTGGACGAGAAAGTGGCGGCCCTGCACTTGCACAAGGTCGGCGCCGATTTGACCAAGCTGTCGGACAAGCAGGCCAAGTACATCGGGGTGCCTCAGGACGGCCCGTTCAAGCCCGACTACTACCGGTACTAGACGCGGTCATCGTGTCGCCGGACAGGCTGCGGCGTGCTGCGCGGATTGCGGGGCACGCCGTATCTGTTGTGGCTCCCGGTCGCCATGCATTAACGTTAAGAAAACCTTAAGCATATCCTGGTGCTCTAGGGTCATGGGCGTCATGCAGGCATGGCTGGTGGGGCCGCGCCGGATCTCTCTCGTGAGCGCCGCGATGCTGGTGCCCGCGTCCGCCGCCGCTGCCCCATCCACTCCGTCACCGTTCGAGGCCGTGGTGCCGATCTGGACGCCGCTGGCCGCGGGCCTGATCGCGCTTACGGCCATCGTCGCGATGTTCGTCTACCGAGGGATCGCCCGGCGCGCGGCGGCCGAGCGACAGGAAATGGCGACCGCCCTGACCCGATCGCAGGCGGTCATGGCGGGCGTTGGCGGCGGCTTCTACATCTGGTCGCAGAAGGACGGCGCCCAGATCGCATCACCCAATCTGGCCGACTTCCTCGGTCTTGCCGGCGATACGGCGATCGATTTCCAGGCCATTCGCGGCGCCCTCGACACGGCCGATTCGCGTGCGCTCAACGCGGTCGTCGGCAAGCTCCGGGACAGCGGCGAACGCTTTTCGCTCCGGGTCCGGCGCGCCTCCGACGGCGCGCCCTTGCGGGCCAAGGGGCTGCGCCTCGGCCGCTCCGGAAACGGCCACGGCCTGGGCGAAGCAGACGTGCTTTGGCTGCAGGTGGACCGGGACGGAGCGGCGGAAGCCAAACGCCTGGCAAAGGCACGCGACCGGCTGCATGGCATCCTTGACGCCTTGCCGCTGCCGATCTGGTTCCGCAAGGACGACTTGGCCATCGCCGACTGCAATGAGACCTACGTAAGGGCGGTGGAGGCGAAATCCGCGTCCGAGGTAGTCGACAAGGGCATTGAACTCGCCGGGAGCGTGATCGCCGACCGGGGCCGCGGGCTTGCCTCCCATGCCCGGTCCCAGGGGAACGCCGAATCGGAAACGCATCACATCGTCATCGAGGGCTCCCGCCGTCTGCTCGATCTCACCGAGGCGCCTCTGAAGGCGGGCGGGCTAGCCGGATACGCGCTGGACATCACCGGCATCGAGGACGCCCAGTCCGAGCTCGCCCGCCACGTCGCGGGCCATGCCGAGGTGCTCGAGAACCTGGCCACCGCGATCGCCATCTACGGGCCGGACCGGCGCCTCAAGTTTTTCAACGGCGCCTTTGTGAAGCTGTGGGAGTTGGACGAAGGCTGGCTGCATATGGAGCCGCACTTCGACGAAGTGCTCGAGTCCCTGCGCGAGCGGCGCCAGCTTCCGGAGACGGCCGATTTCCCGGCCTGGAAGCGGTCCCGGCTCAAGCTGTTCACCTCGCTGATCGAGCCCCTGGAAGAGCAGCTCCATCTGCCGGACGGCCGCACCCTGCGGTCGGTCATCTCGCCCCATCCGCTGGGCGGCATGCTCTACACCTTCGAGGACGTCACCGACCGGCTCGCCCTGGAAAGGTCCTACAACACCCTGATTCAAGTCCAGAGCGAGACGCTCAACAACCTGGCCGAAGCGGTCGCTGTGTTCGGCAGCGACGGCCGGCTCAAGCTGTTCACCCCGGCCATCGAGCGCACTTGGAACCTGCACCGGGATTATCTGGCGTCCGAGCCGCATTTCTCGGACGTTCTGGAAAAGATCCGGCCCCTGTTCCGCTATGGCCAGGATTGGGAGAAGTTCAAGTCCGCGATCATCGGCCGTCTCGCCCGGCGGGCGGCGCGACATGGCAAGATCGAGCGCAATGACGGCAAGACGCTGCAGTACGCCTTCCAGCCCTTGCCGGACGGCGGCGTTCTGATCACCAGTCTGGACATCACCGACAGCACCCGGGTCTCGCGCGCGCTCAGGGAACGCAACGAGGCACTCGAGGCGGCGGACAAGCTCAAGTCCGAGTTCATCGCCAACGTCTCCTACGAGCTGCGCACGCCGCTCAACACGATCATGGGCTTCATCGAGATCCTCAACAACGAGTACTTCGGACCGCTGAACGAGCGCCAGAGGGAGTACAGCCAGGGCATTCTGGAATCGTCCGAGGAACTGCTCGCCCTGATCAACGACATCCTCGATCTCGCCATGATCGAGGCGGGCCGCATGACCCTGGAGATCGAAGCGGTGGATATCCGCGAGATGCTGTGGGGCGTGTTCAGCCTCACGCGGGAGCGCGCGCGGACCAAAGACCTCAAGCTGGCGCTCGACTGCCCGGACGATATTGGGACCCTGGATTTGGACGAGCGGCGCACCAAGCACGCGCTCTTGAACCTCATGGGCAATGCGATCGAATACACGCCGCCGGGCGGGGAGATCGTCCTGTCCGCCCGCCGCCTCGACAGCGAGGTGGTTTTGGCGGTTGCGGACTCGGGAATCGGCATCGCCGAATCCGAACAATCGCACATCTTCGACATGTTCGTCCGCGGCAAGAAACCGACCGGTCACCGGCGCGGCGCCGGGCTGGGCCTGTCGCTGGTCCGCAGCTTCATCGATCTGCACGGCGGCCGCGTCGAGATCACCTCGACGCCCGACGCCGGCACAACCGTGTCCTGTTATCTGCCGGTGCGCCGGCCGACCGGTCGCGCAGCGCTGACTGCCGACCTGTTCAAGGGCGCAAAGGCCAAGACCGGTTCCGGATAGGCAAGCCTCTGCACCGATGTCCCTTCCGAGCGATGCGGTGCAGGTGGTAGAAATCGGGCATGTCCGTGGCGTCCGCCTCCCGCACCGAACCCCTTACCGTGATCGCGCTGCCCGATCTCGCCGCGACCGATCGATTTGCCGGGCTGGTGGCTGGCCGCGCGCGGCACGGTGACGTGATCGGTCTTGCGGGCGAATTGGGCACGGGCAAGACGACCTTTGCCCGCGCCTTCATCCGCGCGCTCGCGGGTGCGGACGAAGAGGTGCCCAGCCCCACCTTCACCCTGCTTCAGACCTATGACAGCCGGGCGGGGCCGATCTACCACTTCGATCTCTACCGCCTCGTCGCGCCGGACGAGGCCTGGGAGCTCGGCATCGAAGAGGCATTCGCCCACGGCATCTCCCTGATCGAGTGGCCGGAGCGCCTGGGTCCGCTGCTGCCGGAGGACACGCTCTGCCTGACGTTGCGGGCGGCAGCCGGCGGCGACCCGAACGCGCGCGGAGTGGAGGTCTCCTGCGGGCCGTCCTGGCGGGATCGAATGGCGGCGGTGTGCGCCGATATGGGGCAGGCCGACGATGACTGAGCGCGCCGCCACCATCGACGCGTTTCTGGAGAGATCCGGCTGGGGCGAGGCCCGGCGCGCGCCTCTCTCCGGCGATGCGTCTTTCCGCCGCTACGAGCGTCTGACCGGCGGACCCGAGCCGGCGCTGCTGATGGATGCGCCGCCACCCATGGAGGACGTGCGTCCCTACGTCACGGTGGCCCGGCACCTGTGCGCCATGGGGTACAGCGCGCCACGGGTTCTCGCGGCCGATGTTCAGGCCGGGCTTCTCGTGATCGAGGATTTCGGCGACGAGACCTACACCCGGCGGTTGGCCGAAGGCGCGGACGAAGAGGGCCTCTACGAGCTTGCGGTCGATGTGCTGATCGATCTGCACCGGCGCGAAGACGCCAGGCAGGTGTCGATCCCGCCCTATGACGACGGTCGGCTGATCCAGGAGGCCTCGCTCCTGGTCGACTGGTATCTCCCGGAAACCCGCGGAGCCGTGCCTGAACCGGTGCGCCAGGACTATATCGATCGCTGGCGGGCGCTGTTCCCGGTAGCCCGCGCGGTTCCGGATACCCTGGTGCTGCGCGACTACCATGTGGACAATCTGATGTGGTTGGCGCCCCGGTCGGGCGTCGCGCGCTGTGGCCTGCTCGACTTCCAGGACGCGGTGATCGGGCCGGTTTCCTACGACCTCGTCTCTCTGTTGGAGGATGCGCGCCGCGACATCGAGGCTGCACGTGTCGAGCGGATGCGCCGCCGCTATCTCGACGCCTTTGCAGACTTGGACAGCGACGCCTTCGCTGCGTCATATGCGGTGCTCGGGGCCCAGCGCAATGCCAAGATCATCGGCATTTTCACCCGGCTCTGGCGGCGCGACGGCAAGCCCGTCTACTTGCGGCACATCCCGCGGGTCTGGCGGTTGCTCGAGGACGATCTTCGGCACCCGGCGCTGGCGCCGATCGCGGACTGGTTCGAGAGGAACGTGCCTCCGGCCGATCGTGGGGCCCCGGCCGCGGAAGGCGCAGCATGAGCCGTCGGCGGATCAAGCGCGGCATGGTCTTGGCCGCGGGGCTGGGCAAGCGGATGCGGCCGATCACCGATCGCCTTCCCAAGCCGCTGGTGGAAATCGCGGGGCAAAGCCTGTTGGACCGGGTCCTCGATCGTTTTGACGATGCCGGGCTGGAGCGGGTGATCGTCAACACCCATCACCTGGCGGACCAGATCGCGGCGCACCTCGAGGGCCGCACTCGCCCCAAGATCGTTTTGTCGCACGAGGACACCCTGCTGGAGACCGGCGGCGGCGTGGCCAAGGCTTTGTCGCATTTCGGCGAGGCGCCTTTCGTCGTGGCCAACAGCGACGCGCTCTGGCTCGATGGCTATGTGCCGGCCATCGAGCGCCTGACGCGGAGCTGGGACGACAAGCGCATGGATGCGCTGCTGCTGATGCACCCGACGGTGGCGGCCATCGGCTATGACGGGCGCGGCGACTACCACATGGATCCCGGCGGCCGCATGCGGCGCCGGCGCGAGCTCGAAGTCGCGCCCTTCCTGTACGCCGGCGTCCAGATCCTGCATCCGCGCCTGTTCGCGGACGCGCCCAAGGGTCGGTTCTCCCTGAACCTGCTCTACGACCGGGCTGAGGAGGCCGGCCGCCTCTACGGTTTGCGGCACGACGGCAAGTGGTTTCATGTCGGCACGCCCGACAGCATCGGCCTTGTCGAAGCGGGGCTGAAGGGGCTCGACCCGACCTATCACTGGGTCTGACAGGTGGCCGAGCATCCCAGCGTCTGGACGATCCCGCCGGGGCTGGCCTTTGTCGACACGCTGGCAGCGCGGCTGCTGGCGGAGACCAGGTCTGCCGTCGACGCGGGCGATCCCATGGCGCTCGCCCGCTACACGATCCTCCTGCCCACGCGGCGGGCCTGCCGCAGCTTGGCAGAGGCCTTTCTCCGGACCAACGCCGGCGCGCCCCTGCTTCTGCCCCGGCTCGAGCCCATCGGCGATCTGGACGAAGAGGAACTGGCATTTGCCGATGTCGGGGCCGCCGATCGGCTCGACCTGCCGCCGGCGATAGCGCCGGCGCGCCGGCTGTTGCTGCTGGCGCGGCTGGTCGCGGCCTTTCATCGGACGCCCGGCGGCGGCGCGCCGGATATGGATCAGGCCACCTGGCTGGCTCATGACCTCGCCCGTCTGCTGGACCAGGTGCAGAGCGAGGAGCTGTCCTTTGACCGGTTGGCCGAGCTGGTGCCGGATGCCTTCGCCGTCCACTGGCAGACGACGCTCCGCTTCCTCGAAATCCTCACCCAGCACTGGCCGCGCATCCTGGACGAGGAGGGGGTGATAGATTCGGTCGCGCGCCGAACCGCCCTGATCGATGCCCGGGCTCAAGCCTGGCGGGATGCGCCGCCGGCCGATCCGGTGATCGCCGCCGGCTCGACGGGAAGCGTCCCGGCGACCGCGCGCCTGATCGGCGTGGTGGCGGCGCTGCCACAGGGGCGTGTGGTGCTGCCGGGCCTGGACCGGGAGATGGACGAGGCAAGCTGGCAGGCGCTCGACCCCGCCCATCCGCAGTTCGGCCTCAACCAGCTCCTGCAGCGGCTTGCCGTCGCACGCGAGGACGTGGCGGTCTGGTCCGCGGAGACTGATGGGCCTGGGCCTCTCCCAGAAACGGCGGCGCGCGCGCGTCTCGTCTCCGAGGCCATGCGTCCAGCGGAGACCAGCGACGCCTGGCAGGACATTCCGATCGACCGGCCCGTCGCCGAACACGCGATGGCGGGCGTCCGGCGGGTCGATTGCCCGACACCGCAGGAGGAGGCGGGAGTCGTCGCCATGGTCCTCCGCGAGGTCCTGGAGGAGACGGGCAAGACCGGCGCACTGGTGACCCTGGATCGGGGTCTGGCCCGCCGAGTCGCGGCTGAGCTTCGGCGCTGGGGGGTGGACATCGACGACTCCGCCGGCCAGCCGTTGGCCGCCACGCCCGTCGGCAGCTTTCTCCTGCTGACTGCAAACCTGGTGGTCGATGCCTTTACTCCGGTCTCGCTGCTCGCGGTTGGCAAGCATCCGCTCGCTGCGGCCGGCCTGCCGCCGGCCGTGTTTCGCGCGCGCCTGCGCCGGCTCGAATGGGCGGTGCTGCGCGGTCCGCGGCCCGCGCCGGGACTCGATGGGCTGAGACGGGCGCTCGCGGCGCTCGACGAGCGCCGTCTTGGGACACTGGGCGACCGGGGTGAGATCGACGACCTGCTCGACCGGGTGCAAGCGGGGAGCCGCGATTTCGCCGCCCTGGTCGCCGGCGGTCCGGAGTCCCCGGCCGCCATTCTGCGCGCCCATGCGGCGTTCGCCGAAGCCCTGGCCGCGAGCGACCAAGAGAGCGGGGCTGAGCGTCTCTGGGCCGGCGACGCGGGGGAGCAGGCCGCGCGGCTGATCGCCGAGCTCATCCAGGCGATGGCCGATTTGCCCGATATGCCTGCACGGCTCTATCCGGGCCTGCTCGACGCGCTCATGGCCGGGGTCGTGATCCGGCCCCGCTATGGGCGTCATCCGCGGCTCGCCATCTGGGGCCCGCTGGAAGCCCGGCTGCAGCATGCGGATCTCATTGTCCTCGGCGGATTGAACGAGGGCAGCTGGCCGCGCGAGATCGAGGCGGACCCGTGGATGAGCCGGCAGATGCGGGCCCGGTTCGGTCTGCCGCCGAGCGACCGTCGGACGGGGCTTTCGGCGCACGACTTCGTCCAGGCCTTCTGCGCCCGCGAGGTGGTGCTGACCCGGTCCCAGCGGGTCGAGGGCACGCCCACGGTGCCCTCGCGCTGGTTGCTGCGGCTGGACACGGTTCTGCGCGGGATCGACCCGCAGCGCGTTGGCATGGACGGCTGGCGCGGCGAAAGCTGGCTGCACTGGCAGCGGGCGCTCGATGCTGCGGCGCGGACAGCGGCGATCGCCCCGCCCGCGCCGGCGCCACCGGTCAAGGCCCGTCCGCGACGCCTGTCCGTGACTCAGGTCGAGACCTGGATGCGCGATCCTTACGCCATCTATGCGCGGCACGTGTTGCGTCTCGAAGCGCTCGAGGCGATCGACGCCGATCCGGGCGCCGCCGACTACGGCACGTTGATCCACGCGGCCCTTGACCGGTTCGCCCGGGACTACCCTGGTACGCTGCCGGACGACGCCCGTGAGCGGCTGCTGGCCATCGGCCGGGCGGTATTCGACCTGGACGGTGCCCATCCCGGGGTCCAGGCCTTCTGGTGGCCGCGGTTCGTGCGGGTCGCCGACTGGATCATTGACGAGGAGAGGGCCCGGCGCGGCGCACTCGCCACGATCGCCAGCGAGGTGAAGGGGCGCTTGGCGGTGTCCGCACCGGCCGGCGAGTTCATGCTGACAGCAAAGGCCGATCGGATCGAGCGACGCGCGGACGGCAGCCTTGCGGTCATCGACTACAAGACCGGAGGCGTGCCCACGGCAAGCGAGGTACGCCGGGGCTACGCGCCGCAGCTACCCCTTGAGGCGGCGATGGCCGCCGCCGGTGGTTTCGAGGACGTGCCGGCCGCACCGGTGGCCGAGCTCGCCTTCTGGCAGCTGCGCGGCGGCACCAGGGCCGGAGAGATCAAGCCGGTGGCCAGCCCCGAGACGCTCGCCGAGGCGGCGCGCGCGGGTCTGGAGCGCCTCGTGACCTGCTTCGACGATCCGACCACCGCTTATCGCGCTGTGCCCGATCCTGCCCGGGCGCCCCGCTACAGCGACTATGGCCATCTTGCCCGCATCGCTGAATGGACCGCCAGCACCAGCGGGGACGACTCATGACAGTGGTCGAGACCAGGCGCGGCGAGCAGCTCCGCGCCGCCAACCCGGAGGCGTCCGTCTGGGTTTCCGCGTCCGCCGGGACCGGCAAGACCACGGTGCTGACCGACCGGGTGCTGAACCTGCTCTTGGCGGGCACGCCGCCCGACCGAATCCTCTGCCTGACCTTCACCAAGGCGGCGGCGGCGGAGATGAGCGAGCGCATTGCAAAGACGCTCGGCACGTGGGCGACTCAGTCCGACAACGAGCTCAAGGACAGCCTCACACGGCAACGCCAGACGCCGCCGGATGACGCGCTGATGCGGGCCGCACGGCGCCTGTTCGCGGCCGTTCTGGACGTGCCCGGCGGCATGAAGATCATGACCATCCACGCCTTCTGTCAGTCGGTGTTGAAGCGCTTTCCACTGGAGTCGGGCTTGGCGCCGCATTTCGCGGCGATGGACGAACGCGATGCGGCCGAGCTTATGGACGAGGCGCGCAAGGAGTTGCTGGCGCGGGTCGGGCGACAGGGCGGGCCGCTGTCGGGCGCGCTGGCCGAGATCTCGCAGCACGTCAGCGAAGACGGCTTCGCTGCCATCGTTCGAGAGCTCGCCGCCGAGCGGGCACGGCTGGCATATGTGGTGGCGGATCCGGACGCGGCGGCCGACCGCCTGCGCGCCCGTCTGCACCTGTCCGCCGAGGACAGTGCGGATGCGATCGTCGCGGCCGCGTGTGCCGACGGCGCGTTCCATGGAGCCGGCCTGCGCGCCGCGGCCGCAGCGATGCTGGAGGGCGGAAAGAAGGACCAGGATCACGGCCGGATCATTGCGGACTGGCTGGCCGCGCCGTCGGCAGACCGGGCCGAGGGGTTCGGCGCGTATCTGTTTGCATTCTTCACGGATAAGGGCACTGGTGACCGCCGCAAGCGGTTGATCCATGGCGACGCCGCCGCCATCGCGCCGGACGCGGAGCCGATTCTCGAGGCCGAGGCGAGGCGCCTGGAAACGGTGCGCGACCGGCTGCGCGCCGCGACCACGGCGGCCGCCACGGCCGCGGTCCTGCGGCTTGGCGCGGCGCTCCTCGAGATCTACCAAGCGCACAAAACGGCGCGGGCGCTGCTCGACTATGACGACCTGATCCTGCGCACCCGGGATCTGTTTCGCCGGCAGGCCGCGGCCTGGGTGCTGTACAAGCTCGACGGCGGCATCGACCACATCCTGATTGACGAGGCACAGGACACCAACCCGGAACAATGGGAGGTGGTGCGCGCCATCGCCGAGGAGTTCTTTGCCGGCGCGGGCGCCCGAGAGCTGCCCCGCACGATGTTCGCGGTCGGCGATCCCAAGCAATCGATCTACAGCTTCCAGCGCGCCGCGCCGGCCGAATTCGAAGCCATGCGCGCCCATTTCTCCGAACGGGTCCAAGCGGCAGAGATGCCATGGTTCAACGTGCCGCTCGAGGTCTCGTTCCGCTCCACCAGGGCCGTGTTGGAGGTCGTGGACAGGGTCTTCCGCGACGGTCCCGCCCGAGACGGCGTCGTCCCGCCCGATCAGGCGCTGCGGCATCAAGCCCATCGCCACGGCGATGCCGGATTGGTCGAGCTCTGGCCCCCGGCGCCGGCGGAGGACCGGGACGAGCCGGAGGATTGGGCGCCGCCGACGACGCAGCGCGGCGGACAGTCGCCGCGGGCCCAGCTCGCCAACTTCATCGCGGCGCGCATCCAGGCCTGGTGCGACCGGGGAGAGGCGCTCGAGAGCCGCGACCGGCCGATCCGTCCCGGTGACGTGATGGTGCTGGTGCCGCGTCGGGGACGGTTCGTCGAGGAACTGGTCTGGGCATTGAAGCAGCGGCGGGTGCCGGTCGCCGGCGTCGACCGCATGGTGCTGACCGAACAGCTTCCGGTCATGGATCTGATGGCGCTGGGCGCATTCCTGTTGCTACCCGAAGACGACCTGACCTTCGCCGCGCTGCTCAAGAGCCCGCTCTGCGGACTGTCGGAAGACCAGCTCTTTGCGCTGGCCCACGGCCGGACGGGGAGCCTCTGGCAGGCGCTGCGCGCCAAGCGGCCAGAGGACCCGCACTTCGCCCGGGTCGCGGGGGAGCTGTCCGACCTCTTGGCGCGGGCCGACTTCGTAGCACCCTACGAGCTCTATGCCGACCTGCTGGGCGCGCGAGGCGGCCGCCGCCGGTTGCTGGCCCGGCTGGGGCCCGAGGCCGAGGATCCGATCGACGAGTTCCTGTCCTTGGCGCTTCTCTATGAGCGGGTGCACACGCCGTCGCTGCAGGGATTTCTGCACTGGGTCGCGGCCGGGCAGACCGAGGTCAAGCGGGAGCTGGAGAAGGGCACCCGGGACGAGGTGCGGGTGATGACGGTGCACGGCGCCAAGGGATTGCAGGCGCCGATTGTCATTCTGCCGGACACCATGGGTAGCCCGGCGCGGCTGGCGCGCGGCGGCGCTGCGCTGCTCTGGCCCGAGGGCGACGACATCCCCGTCTGGCCGCCGCGCCGGGAGCATGAGGAGGAGATCGCGTCGAAGGCGCGGGAGGCGGCCGCGAGGCTGAGAGACCAGGAACACCGCAGGCTGCTCTATGTCGCGCTGACCCGGGCCGAGGACCGGCTCTATGTCTGCGGCTGGCAGGGGCGCCAGGCGGCGCCGGAGGACTGCTGGTACAATCTGGTGGCCGGCGCCATGAGCGAGATGGGCACGCAGGTGCCGGACATCCTGGCGGCTGATCCGCTCGGCTGGGGCGGCCCGGGCTGGCGCTATGCCGTGGCCCAGACGGTCCCGGCCGCGGCGGCCAAGCCTGCGGCGACGGCGCCGCCGACCGCGCCGCCGCCCGATTGGCTGCGCAGCCCCGCCCCGCCGGAGCCGGCGCCGCCCAGGCCGCTCGCGCCGTCCCGGCCGACGGAGGCGGAGCCCTCGGTCCGCTCGCCGCTCTTGGGACCCGAGGGCGTGCCTGACGACGGCGCGCGTTTCCGCCGCGGCCTGTTGATCCACCGCCTGCTGCAGTCCTTGCCCGAGGCCGCGCCGGAGGCGCGTCCGCCGCTCGCCCGGCGCTACCTCGATTTGGCGGCACGGGATTATGCCCCGGAGGCGCGGGAGGAAATCGCGTCCGAAGTTCTGGCCGTGCTCGAGGAACCGGACTTCGCACCCTATTTCGGGCCGGGCTCCCGGGCTGAGGTGCCGCTTTCCGGCGTGATCGGCGAACAGGTCATATCGGGGCAGGTGGATCGGCTGGTGCTGACCGACAGAACGGTCGCGATCTTGGATTACAAGTCCAACCGGCCCGCGCCCCGGCGGGAGGACGACGTTTCGGCCGCCTATCTGCGCCAAATGGCGGCCTATCGGGCGCTATTGCGCGGGCTCTACCCGGAGAGGGCCGTTCGTTGTGCCCTGTTGTGGACGGATGGACCCCGTCTGATGCCGCTCGGCGAGGCGATCCTCGACCGTTACGCGCCTTGACGCCTCCGGGGCGGCTACCTAGATTCCAGCGGTCCCCGAGAGGGGGGGAGACTGCGCCTGTTGCGGGCTCAGCCAACGGTTATTGCGAGGGAAGTCATGGCCACAACGACGGTTAGCGAAGATACCTTTGAGGATGACGTATTGAAGTCATCGGGCCCGGTCTTGGTGGATTTCTGGGCGGAATGGTGCGGCCCCTGCAAGCAGATCGCCCCGTCGCTCGAGGATCTCGCCCAGGAAATGGGTGAGAAGATCACCGTCGCCAAGCTGAACATCGACGAAAACCCCACGATTCCGCAGAAATACGGCGTGCGCGGCATTCCCACGCTGATCCTGTTCAAGGACGGCCAGCCGGCCGCGACCAAGGTGGGCGCGCTGCCCAAGAGCAAGCTCTACGAATGGGTCGAATCGGTGCTGGCCGAGGAAGCCGCCTGATCGTCCGACTTAACGGATTACCGCGAAAGCCCCGCCGCCCCGGCGGGGTTTTCATTTGGTAGGCACCCGTTCTCGCGCAACACCGAGCCTGCGAGATAGAGCGAGCCGCAGATCAGCACACGGGCCGGGCCGGGCGCGGTGCGGACGATGTCTTGGACGGCGGCCCGGACGCTCTCGGCGGGCCGGGCGTCGAGGCCCGCGGCGCGCGCAGCCTCGGCGGCGTACTCGGGCGTGAGCGTCGCGGGCTCCCCCGGCACCGCGACGGCGCGCACGGCGCCGGCATAGCGGGCGAGGGGCGCAAGGAAGTCGCCCGGCGCCTTGCTGTTGAGCATGCCGAAGACCAGATGCAGCGGCCGCCCATCCTGGCGGCTCCAGGCCCCGGCTTGCGCGGCCAGGACCGCCCCGGCCGCCGCGTTGTGGCCGCCGTCGAGCCAGAGCTGCCAGTCCCGCGGCAAACCGTCGACCAAGAGGCCGTCCGCAAGCCGCTGGAGCCGGCCGGGCCAGTCGACGTTCCGGACGCCCGCGGCAATGGCCGCATCGCCGATCGCAACACCGTCGAGCGACTTGGCCGCGGCGGCGGCGAGCGCGGCGTTGTCCGCCTGATGGGCGCCCGCGAGGGCCGCGGCCGGAAGGTCCAGCGACCAGTCCGCGCCCGACACTCTCGCGCCCGCACCGACGGCGTCCGCCCGCCATTCGTGGCCCAAGCGCAGCAGCGGCGCGCCGATCTCGCGCCCGCGCGCGCTCAGCACATCCAAGACCGCGTCTTTCTGGCGGCCGATCACCGCCGGCACGCCGGGCTTCAGGATTCCGGCCTTCTCGACCGCGATCCCCTCGAGGCTGTCGCCGAGATACTGGTGATGGTCCGGCGAGATCGGCGTGATGATCGTGAGCGCCGGCCGGTCGATCACATTGGTGGCGTCCAGCCGCCCGCCGAGCCCGGTTTCCAGCAACAGGGCATCCGCAGGCGTTCGGGCGAAGGCCAGAAAGGCCGCGGCGGTGGTGATCTCGAAGAAGGTGATCGGCGCGCCCGCGTTGGCGATTTCGCACTCCTCCAGCAGGGCCGAGAGGCGATCTTCCGGGATCAACGCGCCGGCGAGGCGGATGCGCTCGTGAAATCGCACCAGATGCGGCGAGACATAGACATGCACCCGATATCCGGCCGCCTCCAGCATCGCCTGCAGGAAAGCGAGCGTCGAGCCCTTGCCGTTGGTTCCGGCGGCGTGCACGACAGGCGGCAGGTTCCGTTCGGGATGGCCGAGCGCCGCCAACAGACGCTCGATGCGCCCCAGCGAGAGATCGATGATCTTGGGGTGGAGTGTCTTGAGACGTTCGAGGATCAGGTCTGATCCGGCGTCCGGTGCCGGCCGGCCCACGGCGCGGGCCTCAGTCTTCCTTGGCAGGTGGTACCGGCGTCGCGTCCGGTACCGGTGCCGGCGCGGCCTCCGCCGCCGGTGCTGGCTCGGCCTCCTTGCCCGCTGCGCTCCCCGTCGAGCTGTCGCCGACGGCGACGCCCGCCTCCGGCAGGGGCACCACCTCCGCCGCCGGCGACCGGTCCTTCAACAGTCGAAACAGCCGCACCAGCGTCGCCCTGAGCTCGTGCCGGTGCGACACCATGTCCACGACGCCATGGTCAAGCAAATACTCCGCCCGTTGAAAGCCCTCAGGCAGGGCCTCGCGGATGGTCTCTTCGATGACGCGCGCGCCGGCGAAGCCGATCAAGGCACCGGGCTCGGCAATGGCGATATCGCCGAGCATGGCGAAGGAGGCGGACACACCGCCCGTGGTCGGGTCGGCCAGCACGACCACATAGGGCAGGCCGGCCTCCTTGACTTCGTCTACCGCAATCACCGTGCGCGGCAGTTGCATCAGGGAGAGGATCCCTTCCTGCATGCGCGCGCCGCCCGAGGAGGTGATGGTGATCAGGGGCGCCTCCTGAAGCACGGCGAGCCGCGCCGCCGCGATCAAGGCGTCGCCCACCGCCATGCCCATGGACCCGCCCATGAAGTTGAAGTCCAACACCGCAATCACGGCCGACATGCCCTCGATCTGGCCGTGGGCGACAATGGTGGCGTCGGATTCGCCGCTCTGCTGCTGCGCTTCCTTGAGACGTTCGGTGTAGCGTTTGCGGTCCCGGAACTTTAGGGGATCGGCCGTCGGTTGCGGCAGCTCGATGCGCGTGTGGCTGCCCTCGTCGAACAGCATCTCGAGACGCGCAGGGGCACCCAGCCGCATATGATGGTCGCAGTGGGGGCACACCCGGAGCGCCGTCTCGAGCTCGCGATGAAAGATCATCTGCTCGCAGCTTGGACACTTCTCCCACAGATTGTCGGGCGTCTCCTTGCCGACCAGGGCGCGGATCTTGGGGCGAACGAAGTTCGTCAGCCAGTTCATGCGTCTGCCTTTTCGGCCGCGCGGCGCACGCCGTCCGCCAGCTCCCGCACGAAGGCGAGGACGTCGTCGACCAGGCCGGCGGTCGCCCGCCCGTCGGCGTCCAGGCCGTCGGCGATGTGGCTCACCAAAGCCGAGCCGACCACCGCGGCATCGGCGGTGCGGGCGATGGCGCCCGCCTGTTCCGGCGTTTTGATGCCGAAGCCGATCGCGATCGGCAGGTCGGTATGCCGACGCAAGCGGGCCACCGCCTGTTCCAGATCGGCGAGATCCGCCGAACGGGTGCCGGTGATGCCGGTGATGGAGATGTAGTAGACGAAGCCGTTGGTGTTGCTGAGCACCGCCGGCAGTCGAGCCTCATCCGTCGTGGGCGTCGCCAGGCGGATGAAATTCATGCCGGCCGCGAGCGCTGGCAGGCACAGCTCCTCGTCTTCCTCCGGCGGCAGGTCCACGATGATCAGCCCGTCCGCGCCGGCGGCCAGAGCGTCCTTGAGGAACGCGTCCACGCCGTAGTGATAGATCGGGTTGTAGTAGCCCATCAGGATCACCGGCGTCCGGTCGTCGCCCGCGCGGAATTCGCGCACCATGGCGAGCGTCTTGTTCATGGTCTGCCCGGCCTTCAGCGCCCGTTGCCCGGCCGCCTGGATGGCCGGTCCGTCCGCCATGGGATCGGTGAACGGCATGCCCAGCTCGATCACGTCGGCGCCCGCATCCGGCAGGCCCTGCAGAATGGCGAGCGACGTCTCGCCGTCCGGGTCGCCCGCGGTGACGAAGGTGACCAGCCCGCCCCGGTTCTCCTGCTTGAGCTGCTGGAACCGGTTGACAATGCGCCCAGAATCCGGCTGCCGGTTCAAAGCTCCACCCCGAGGGACTCGGCCACGGTGAAGACGTCCTTGTCTCCCCGTCCGCACATATTCATGACCAGGATATGGTCGGCCGGCAGCTCGGGCGCAATACGGCCGACATGCGCGAGCGCGTGGGCCGGCTCCAGCGCCGGGATGATGCCTTCCTGTCGGCAGCAAAGCTGGAACGCCTCCAGCGCCTCGGCATCCGTGGCGGCGACGTACTGCACCCGCTGGATCTCGTGCAGCCAGGAGTGCTCGGGCCCGATCCCCGGATAGTCGAGGCCGGCCGAAATCGAATGGGCCTCCAGGATCTGGCCGTCGTCATCCTGCAGGAGATAGGTGCGGTTGCCGTGCAGCACGCCGGGCTCGCCGCCGGTGAGCGAGGCCGCATGCTCGCCGGTCTCGATGCCGCGGCCCGCCGCCTCGACCCCGTACATGGCGACGTCCGGGTCGTCGAGGAAGGGATGGAACAGGCCCATGGCGTTGGAGCCGCCACCGATGCAGGCGACCAGCGTGTCGGGCAGCCGGCCTTCGGCCTCCATCATCTGGTCGCGCACCTCGCGGCCGATGACCGACTGGAAGTCTCGGACCATGGCGGGATAGGGGTGCGGGCCCGCCACCGTGCCGATGATGTAGAAGGTGCTCTCGACATTGGAGACCCAGTCGCGCAGCGCATCGTTCATGGCATCCTTGAGCGACTTGGAGCCGTTCTCCACCGTCCGCACCTCGGCCCCCAAGAGCTTCATGCGGAAGACGTTGGGCGCCTGGCGGGCGATGTCCTTGGAGCCCATGTAGACGACGCAGGGCAGGTTGAAGAGCGCGCAGACCGTGGCCACCGCGACCCCGTGCTGGCCGGCGCCGGTCTCCGCAATGATGCGGCGCTTGCCCATCCGGCGGGCCAGCAGGATCTGGCCCAGGCAGTTGTTGATCTTGTGGGAGCCGGTATGGTTGAGCTCGTCGCGCTTGAAGTAGACCTTGGCGCCGCCGAAGTGATTGGTCAGGCTCTCGGCGAAATAGAGCGGGCTCGGCCGTCCGGCGTAGTGCTTCAGGTAATAGGCGAACTCGGCCTCGAAGCGGGCATCGGTCTTGGCCGCCGTATAAGCGCGCTCGACCTCGAGGATCAGCGGCATCAGGGTCTCGGCGACATACCGGCCGCCGAAAATGCCGAAATGGCCGCGTTCGTCCGGCCCGCCGCGAAAGGTGTTGGGCTTCGTCATCGTCTGCGATCGAATCCGTCGTGGAATGCGGGCTACTAAACCACAGTGGCCCCGCAGAGTTGAAGAAATTCTTTACCGTCGGAAGACGGGCTAGAGCTGCGCCGCCGCCGCCAGGAAAGCCCGGATCTTGTCCGGGTTCTTCTGTCCGGGGGCGTCCTCGACCCCCGAAGAGACATCGACCGCGACCGCGCCTGTGATCCGCACCGCCTCGGCCAGGTTCTCGGCCGTGAGCCCGCCCGACAGCATCCAGGGACAGTGCCAGTCGCGCCCCGCGATCAGTTCCCAATCGAAAGCGAGCGCATTGCCGCCGGGCAGGGCGCCAACCATCTCCTTCGGCGGCTTGGCGTCGAACAGCAGACGGTCCGCGACGCCGATATAAGGTTCGGCGCCGGCGAGATCCTCGGGCCCGGCGATCTTGACCGCCTTCATCACCGGCAGCCCGAACGTCGCCTTGAGCGCGCGGACCCGGTCCGGGCTTTCCGATCCGTGCAGCTGCAAGAGGCCGAGCCCTGCGGGGCCGGCCGTCGCTTCGAAGACGGCATCCTCGGCGTCGACATAGAGGCCGGTCCGGATGACGCCCTCGGGTACGGACGCAGCCAATTCCGCGGCTTCCTCCGGTGTCACGTAGCGCGGCGAGGGCGCATAGAAGACCAACCCGACGAAGGCCGCGCCGCCCTCGACGGCCGCGGCCATGGCGGCGGCCGAGTTGATGCCGCAGATCTTGGCCTGGACGGTCACCGGCCGATCTCCCCGGCGATGTCGCGCGCGGCCGCAGCGGGATCGGCAGCGGCGGTGATGGGACGCCCGACGACCAGGATGTCAGCCCCGGCCGCGATCGCCTCGGTCGGCGTCATGACCCGCTTCTGGTCGGCTGCGGCGCTGCCGCCCGGCCGGATCCCCGGGACGACGAGAAGGAAGTCCGGACCGCAGTCGCCGCGCAGTATGGCCACCTCTTGCGGGGCGCATACGACGCCATCAAGGCCGCTCTCCTGCGCCAGCGCAGCCAGCCGCCGGACCTGGTCTGTGGCCGGCCCGGTCTGGCCCACCGCGCCGAGATCGGCGTCGTCCAGGCTGGTCAGCACGGTCACGGCAACGATCTTCGGCCGCAAGGTGCCGGCGTCAGCGGCGGCGTTCCGGGCCGCCCGCAGCATGGCGGGTCCGCCGCCCGCGTGCACAGTCAGGAGGCTCGGCTCGAGCGGCACGACGGCGCGCACTGCGCCCGCCACGGTATTCGGAATGTCGTGCAGTTTGAGGTCCAGGAACAGCGGCAGCCCGGCGCCCGCGACCCGCCGCACGCCCGCTGGCCCGTTTGCCGCAAAGAACTCGAGCCCCAGCTTGACGCCCGCCACATGCGGCCGGACCTGTGCGGCCATGGCCTCGGCCGCGGCCGGGTCCACCATGTCGAGGGCGACGAACATGCCCGGGCCGGCGTTCCAAAGCCCCGTCACGGCGCTCGCCGTCCCGCGGCCCAGGCCGAGAATTCGCCCCCGTCCCGTTCGCCGGAGATGGTCTTGGCCAGCTCTTCCCCCATGAGCGCGCCAAACTTGAATCCGTGGCCCGAGAATCCGGTCATCACCCAAGCGGCCGGGCCGACGGGCTCGATGACAAAACGCTCTTCCCCCTCGACCGTGTAGAAGCAGGTCTTGCCTTCGCCGAGCCGGTAGCGGTCGAACCCTCCGAGCCTGTGGCGCAGCCGCTCGTACACTTGGCGGGTCTCGTCCTCGCCGGCGACCCGGTCGCGGTCCGGCGCCCCCGTCATCGTGAAGGTATGATCACCGACTTTCATGCCATGCCCGGCCACGGGTGGCACCAGATAGAAGCCGCCGTCCGCGCCGATGTCGATGATGGCGGGTGCCTCAGACCATGCCGCGACGAGATTCGCCGGCGGCTCCAGATAGGCGATCACTTGCCGGGATGGGGTCACCCGCGATGCGAGATCGGGCAGGAGGCGCCCAACCCAGGCGCCGGCAGCCACGACGACCATGTCGGCGGCCGTGCGGCCGGCCGACGTCTCGAGTTCGCCGGTGTCGGTGTTTACTGCCGTGACCATTGAGTTGGCGAACAGTCGCACGCCGCGTCTCGCCAAATGATGGGCCAGAAGCTCGACGATCCGCCCGGCGAACAAGGGGCCGCCCTCCTGCATGTAGAGGGCGCCTTCCATGCCCTCGCGCACCAGGATCGGCCAGCGCTCGACGACATCGGCGGGCGTCAGCCGGGTCCAGGGGATACCGGCCTCGTCCAGGGTCTTACCGGAGACGCGGGCCCAGCTGTCCGGCCCGCTGTCGATCGCGAGGATGCCGGTCTCGGCGTAGAGCCGCTCGCCGAGGTCCTCCCAGAGGCGATCCCAGGCAGCGTGGGCGTCCCGTACCATGCGGGCGTAGTTTCCCATGCTGCTGTAGGGCGTGCGAATGAGCCGGTGCTGGTCGACCGAACTTGCCATCGGGTTGGGGATCGGCCCCTGCTCGTAGACCTCCACCTCGTGCCCTCGCCGCGCAAGGCCCCAGGCCGCGCTCAGCCCCATGACTCCGGCACCCACTATTGAGACTCTCATGGCGTGGCCAACCTGCGATGGGCCAGCTCGGCCGCTGCCAGATCTTCGAGCGCCGCGCCTGTGGACTTGAACAGGGTGATCTCCTGGGCGTCACCGCGCCCCGCGACCTCGCCCCGGCTGAGCTGGTAGAGGTCCCCCTGCACATCCTCCGCCGAGATCACCCCGTCGCGGATCGGTCGCACAACGTCGCCGCCTTCGACCAGGGCGCCCTCCCGGGTATCCACATAGACGCGGGCGCGGCGCACAGCGTCGTCGTCGGTTTCCCGCATCTCGGGCGTAAAGGCGCCGACCAGATCCAGATGCTGCCCCGGCCGCAACCAGGCGCCCCGCACCAGTGGCTCGACCGCAAGGGTGGCGCAGGAGATCACGTCCGCCTCGGCCACGGCAGCCTCGAGATCCGGTGCCTGGCGCACGGAGAGACGGGACTCATCGAGCCATTCAGCCAAGGCCCCCGCTTTCTCCGGGTTTCGGCCCCAGACCATGACCTCGGTGATTGGCCGGACCGTGGCATGGGCATGTACCAGATGGGGCGCCATGGCGCCGGTGCCGACCATCAACAGCCGGTGGCTGTCTTTGCGCGCCAGGTAGCGGGCGGCCAGGGCCGAGGCGGAGGCCGTCCGTCGCACGGTGAGCTCTTGCCCGTCCAGCAGGGCAACCGGGGCACCGGAGTTGGCGTCCATCAGAAAGTAGTTGCCCATCACCGCGGGCAGACCGCGCGCGCCGTTGTCCGGGAAGATCGTGACCACCTTGACCCCGATGAAGCCGCCGACCCGCCAGGCGGGCATCAATAGCAGCGTTCCGTCCGCGCCATCGGTGGCGACGGTATGGTGATGGCGTACCGGCATCTCGCAGCCGGCGCGGAAGGCATCCGCAATGGCGTCGACCAAAGCTCCGTAGTCCAGGATCTGGGAAAGCTCTTCGGCGGACACGATCCGCATGATCGGCACCTCCCTGCAGCGCATCCCTTTCAATTGGCCGCATAAGGGGCGCCGTTTCGACCGGTCAAGCGCGCTCGCGCTAGCGTATGGCGCCGCCCTGGGATGCCGCTGGAACGCCGCCCGAACTTGCACCCGTTTGCGCCGCAGCCTTTTGGGCCAGGCTGTGCTTCAGGCTGGCGACCTCGCGCGACCCGCTCCGAGCCCGGCGACGCCACTTGCCGCCGGAGATCCACGCGGCCATCGCGCCGGCGATAAACCCGATCAATACTCCCGCGAAGGCCACCGCATAGAGAGGCGCCTGCTGCTCATAGGGGAGCGGCCAAAAGCTCACGGTCACCGGGCCTTTGTTGCTGACGGCGAAGGCGATCGCCACGGCGGCAATCGGAAGGGTGATGATCCAGCTAAACCGCTTCACCTCGTAGTTCCCTTGCTTCGGCTGACAGGCCGATCAACCCAGCAAGCGCAGGCTGATCACCCGCGCATCATAAGCAAAGAAGAAGGGCCCGCCCACAAATTCATCCGGCGGTCTTCGAGCAGCCCAATGCCTGGGCGGCTCGGGTGCCGTTGCAAACCCTGAGCGGGCAAAGGGGTCAGGCGACGTTCAGCCGCTCGCGCAGCTCTTTGCCTGTCTTGAAGAAGGGAACGTACTTCTCGGCCACGCGCACGGCCGCGCCGGTCCGCGGATTGCGGCCGATACGCGGTGCTCTGCGCTTCACCGAGAAGGCGCCGAAGCCGCGCAGCTCCACCCTATCACCCCGCGCAAGGGCCTTGCTGATCTCGTCGAATATGGTGGTCACAATGCGTTCGACGTCACGCTGATACAAGTGCGGGTTGCGTTCCGCGAGCCGAAGAATGAGTTCCGACTTGGTCATGCGAACTGGTCCCCCCGAGCGCCACCGGCGCTTTTGAGTGCCTAAGGCGACCGGACACGGCGCCAGAAACGACCCGGGTCTCAGTCTGCCCCGAAACTAGCGAGTCAGGGTGCCAAATCGAATGCTCGGGCGTCAAGCATAAGTATTTCAGAAAAATGGATTTTTCGGAGCAGTGTGACATTTCTGGCAGCACTGCTCCGTTCGCTGACCCCGCCCTTCGAGCGGATAATGACAGCGAGCCACACTTTCTGAGTGTGGTCCGTTGGCTGGCCGGCTAGGCCGGCTTGTCGGCGGCCTCCTCCGCGGCGTCTACCTCTACCGAGTCGGCCGGCTCCTCTTCCGTTGCCTCCTGCTCTTCCTCGGCCTTGGCGGCAGCCTTCTTGGCGCCGCCCTTCTTCGGCTTCTGCGTCTCCTTCGCCTCTTCCTTCGTCTCTTCCTTGGGCTCCTCCTTGGCTTCTTCCTTGGCCTCGGCAGCCTTGCTCATCGCGGGCCCGAGGATTTCGCCGAGCGACGCGCCGGAATCAGAGGACCCGTACTGATCCATAGCCTTCTTCTCTTCCTCGACTTCGCGGGCCTTGATCGAGAGGTTGAAACGGCGGGTCTTGTTGTCCACCGAGGTGACCTTGGCGTCGACTTTTTCTCCGACGGCAAATCGGTCGGGGCGCTGCTCGCTGCGGTCGCGAGACAACTCCGCCTTACGGATGAAGCCGACCGCGCCGCCGCCGAGATCGAGTTCGATGCCGCTGTCGAGGGTCGACGAGACGGTGCCGGTGACCACTTTGCCTTTCTTGATGTTGCTGGCGGCGCTGGCGAAGGGGTCGTCGCTGAGCTGTTTGACGCCGAGGCTCACCCGCTCCTTCTCGACGTCAACGTCCAGAACCTTGAACTTGATGACCTGGCCCTTCTTGAAATCGGCGATGGCTTCTTCGCCGGGCCGCTTCCAATCCAGATCCGAGAGGTGGACCATGCCATCGATTTCGCCGGGAAGGCCGATGAACAGGCCGAACTCGGTAATGTTCTTGATCTCGCCTTCGAGTTCGCTGCCGGCGGGATGCTCTTCGGCGAACTTCTCCCAGGGATTGCTCAGGCACTGCTTGAGACCAAGCGAAATACGCCGGCGATCCGGGTCCACGTCCAGCACCATCACTTCGACTTCCTGGCTGGTCGAGACGATCTTGCCGGGATGGACGTTCTTCTTGGTCCAGCTCATCTCGGAGACGTGCACCAACCCCTCGATCCCGGCCTCGAGCTCGACGAAGGCGCCGTAGTCGGTGATGTTGGTCACGCGACCCTTGAGCTTGGCACTGACGGGGTACTTCTGCGCAACGCCTTCCCAGGGATCGGCCTCGAGCTGCTTCATGCCGAGCGAGATGCGCTGGGTCTCCGGATTGAAGCGTACCACCTGGACATCCACGGTCTGGCCGATCTGCAACGCCTCGCTGGGGTGGTTGATCCGCTTCCAGGAGATGTCGGTCACGTGCAGCAGTCCGTCGATACCGCCCAGATCCACGAAAGCGCCGTAATCGGTGATGTTCTTGACCACGCCCTGCAGCACCTGGCCTTCCTTCAGGTTGGCGACCAGCTCGCTGCGCGCCTCGGCGCGGGTTTCCTCCAGCACGGCCCTGCGGGAGACGACGATGTTGCCCCGCTGCCGGTCCATCTTGAGGATTTGGAAGGGCTGCGGAGAACCCATCAATGGGCTGACGTCGCGAACCGGCCGGATATCGACTTGACTGCCCGGCAGGAAAGCAACCGCACCCGAAAGATCTACGGTAAAGCCGCCCTTCACCCGGCCAAAGATCACGCCGGTTACGCGCTGGCTGCTCTTGAAGGCCTCCTCCAGCTGGGTCCAGGCCTCTTCGCGGCGGGCCCGCTCTCGCGACAGGACGGCCTCGCCGTTACGGTCCTCCATGCGCTCGACATAGACTTCCACTTCGTCGCCGACCTTGATCTCCGGCGCGGCGCCCGGTGTGCCGAACTCCTTGAGGGCGACCCGGCCTTCGGCCTTGAGGCCGACATCAATCAGGGCGCTGTCATTCTCGATGGCCAGGACCCGTCCCTTGACCACGCTGCCTTCGAAAGAGCGCGTGCTGGCAAGGGATTCTTCGAGCATCTGGGCGAAATTCTCGCCAGAGTTAGTGCTGGTGCTTGCGGTTGCCATTGTCCTCTCAGATCGGTTCAGTTCAGTTGCGTTTGTCCGGCCGGCCGGTTGGTTCCGGCGGTCTTGGCGATGTTCGTGTTTTTGCCTGCAGGGACTACCGGCCGCCCTACGGCCCGGGCCTGTTCCTCACCGGCCCGACAAGCTCTCAGTCTGTGCGAGAAGCTATGTGATCGACGGCCGCCTGGAAGGCGGCCTCGGCATCCAGACCCGTGGTGTCCAGCATGAAGGCATCAGACGCAGGAACGAGCGGCGCCACTGCCCGCTCACGGTCCCGCGCGTCACGTTCCTTCATGTCCTGCAGAACGCGGCTACGTATACTCTCTAAGCCCCTCTGCCGCAACTCCTTTAGCCGCCGTTCGGCGCGGGCCTCCAGGCTTGCGGTGACGAAGATCTTTACGTCCGAGTCTGGGCACACCACGGTGCCAATATCGCGCCCGTCCAGCACGACTCCCGAGGTGCCGGGCGGCGGGTTGGCGGCCAGCCTACGCTGTACGTCCAACAGCGCAGCCCGCACCTCCGGCGACGCTGCCACCTGGCTGGCGGCTTGGGCCGCCTCGTCGCCCCTGAGCGCCGGATCCTCGAGCTGGTCGAGGTCCAAAGCCCGGGCCGCGCTCGACGCAGCGGCCGCGTCCGAAGGATCGCCGCCGGCCCGCAGCACCGACAGGCCCACCGCGCGGTACAGCAGGCCGGTATCCACATAGGCGAGGCCATAGTGCTCCGCCAGGCGGCGGGCCAGCGTCCCCTTGCCCGCGGCGGCCGGTCCATCCACGGCGATGATCATGCCAGCGAGCCTGCCGCGGCGTTGGTCATGCGGTCACGCAATCCGGGCCCCCAATTCCGTCATCAAGCCCGTAAAACCGGGAAAGCTGGTCTCGATCATTCGGCCGTCGTCGACCGTGACCGGCCGTTGGCTGGCGACCCCCAGGGTCAGGAACGCCATGGCGATCCGGTGGTCGTCCCTGGCTGCAACGGCATCGCCGGCGTCCGGACCCGGCGGCGGTCCACCGCAGCCTTCGATAGTCAAAAAATCTTCGCCCAAGTCGACCCGGACGCCACATCGGTGCAAGCCCTCGGCAATCGCCGTCAGCCGATCGCTCTCCTTGACGCGCAACTCGGCGAGCCCTTCCAGGCGGGTCTCCCCTTTGGCGTAGGCGGCGGCGACGGCCAGCGCCGGATACTCATCGATCATCCGCGGCGCCCGCTCTGCCGGCACGCGCACACCGGAGAGTGCGCTGGACCTGATGGACAAATCGGCGACCGGCTCGCCGTGCTCCTCGCGCGCGTTTGTGACCGAAATCGCGGCGCCCATTTCGGACAAAGTCTCGAACAGGCCCGTACGCAGCGGGTTGACGCCGACCCCCGGCAGATCGACCGCGCCCGATGGTGCAATCAGCGCGGCAACCGTTGGAAAAGCCGCGGAGGAGGGGTCGGCGGGCACCGATATACGCATACCCGCCAGCTCGGGTTGACCGGTCAGCGCAACACGCTGTCCACCGTCCTCGACCGGCTCGATCTCGAGTTCGGCGCCAAACGCCGCCAGCATGCGCTCGGTGTGGTCGCGGGTGCGGGCCGGCTCGACCACCGTCGTGCGGCCCGGCGTGTTCAGCCCGGCGAGCAGGACTGCGGATTTGACCTGGGCCGACGGCACCGGCAGCGTGTACTCGACCGGTACCGGGTCTGCCGTCCCGCGGATCGTCATTGGCAGCAGGCCGCCGTCCCGGGCCGCAAAACGTGCGCCCATCCGCTCCAGTGGCGCGATCACGCGGCCCATCGGCCGGTTGCGCAGGGACGCGTCGCCGGTCAGCATCGCGTGGAAGGGATGGGTCGCCAGCAACCCGGCCAAGAGCCGCGCGCCCGTACCCGAGTTGCCCAGGTCGAGCACTGTATCCGGTTCGTGCAGGCCGCCGACACCGCGACCCAGCACACGGCATGTGCCGTCTTCGCTCTGCGATATGCCGGCCCCGAGAGCGACTAGCGCAGTGCCTGTGGCGCGCACGTCCGCCCCTTCCAGCAAGCCGCTGATCACCGTTTCGCCGACCGCCGAGGCGCTGAGCATCAGTGCCCGGTGCGAAATCGACTTGTCTCCCGGTACGCGCACCGCGCCAGCGAGCGTCTGGGTTGGGCTCGATGTGATTGGGCTCACCTGGTTGTCCCGTTGTCCTAGCCTGGTTGCCGCCGGGTCGGCGGTCCGCATGCGCAAGCGCGGGCTCTCCTAACATAGCTGGCCCGCCGCGCACCAGCATCGCACGGATTTCGCGACCACGCCGATTTTGCTTTTGACAGGCGCGCCCGATCATGGCAATTGGCACGCCGCAGTCAAACCGGTCGACACGAGATTGGAGGATTTCAGGTGGCGAAGCCTGAATGGGGCGTCAAGCGCATCTGTCTGAATTGCGGCGCGCGCTTTTATGATCTGGACAAGCGACCGATCATCTGCCCAGCCTGCGAAACCTCGTTCGAAGAGGATGCCTTTTCCCGCAGCCGACGCGGGCGCGGCCAGACGGCCGAGCAACCGGCTGCCCCAGCCAAGATGGCAAAGGCCCCGGATCCGCCGCCGGTGCCTGCCGAAGAGGACATCGAAAAGCCCGAGGCAGAGGAACAGCTGCCCGATGTCGAGGTGGATGTCGAGGTGGATGCGGAAGACGAAGACGACGAGGCCCTGATCGAGGATGCCTCGGAGCTTGGCGAAGACGATGACGACATGGCCGAGGTCATGGAGAACGTGGAGGACGAGAAAGAGGCCTAGGCCTTGTCTGTGCTGCGCCAGTTTTGACTTGTCTGGCATCGGCAGATAACTATGTACCGGCGGGGCGGGCGCGTCGCGCCGCCGCTGGACACTCATATCGGGGCCGTAGCTCAGTTGGGAGAGCGCTTGAATGGCATTCAAGAGGTCAGGGGTTCGACTCCCCTCGGCTCCACCAAACCTATCGAGGGCTTAGCCAAGACCGGCTGAGCCCTTTTTGATTGCCCTGCGAACGGGGCGGTGACCGACCGCCAGCGGTCAGGTCCGATGGTCGCGTCGACCTATTGACTGCAGCGCGGCACCACGAGCCCGCTCGGGACCTTTGTGTTGGCGTCCCCGCAACTCGTGCCGAGCTGATCCTGGGTCAGCCCTGACGCACCGCTCAGGTTGGCGCCGGCAAGGTTCGCCGCACGCAGATCCACCCCGCTCAGATTGGCGCCGTTCAGGTGCGCCTGGGCCAGCTGCGCGCGGGCCAGCTTGGCGCCGATCAAAATGCTGGACCCCAATTTCGCGCCGGTCAGGTCGACCGCGCGAAGATCCGCATCGCTTAGATCCGTGCCGGACAGGTCGCTGCCCCGCAGATTGAGACCACGCAGGTCGAGACCGTGGAGATCGCAGCCGGAGCAACGTCCGGTCGCCTTGAGCTGGTCCAGCGCCGGACCGGCCGTGGTCGCTCCGCCGTCGAGGACTGGGGCG
>JASJBI010000056.1 GCA_030066595.1 Alphaproteobacteria bacterium
GCACAAGTCCAACCTCCTCTTTCAGAGTGAGCAGCATCCGCTGGTCGCGGAGAGCTTTCCCGACTTTGAGAGCTTCTGTCTATCGCTCATCCACAAGAAGGCATACGAGGAGGCCGCCGCCCTGGCGGATGGCGCCACTGTCTTGGACGTTGGGTGCAACACCGGTTATGGCGCGGCGCGCGTTGCAGAGACGGCGAAGCGTGTCGTGGGCGTCGACGTCTCTGCCCGCGCGGTGGCGACGGCGCGAGAAAGGTATGGCAGACCGAACATTGAATTCGTGCTGGCAGAAGGCGCCACATTGCCCTTCGCTGACGCCAGTTTCGACCTGGTGTTCAGTTTTCAAGTGATCGAGCATGTCGTTGACACTCATGCCTATCTGTCCGAGATCGTACGCGTTCTTAAGGTTGGCGGGACCGCACTGTTCACGACGCCAAACCGCTGCATTCGGCTCGAGCCAGGCATGAAGCCATGGAACCGTTTTCATGTCCGCGAATACGCCGGCCAGGAATTAGCGGATGTCCTACGAGCGCATTTCGAGCAGGTCGAGGTGCAAGGCCTGTTCGCTTCCAGCCCGATCCGCGAGACGGAACTGAAGAGAGTGGAGAAGGCGCGAAAGCGCGCCAAGAGCCGCTTGTTCCAGTTGGTCCGCACCTGCCTCCGCCGGTTCAGGCTGGACAATGCCGCACGACAAGGGGTCGGCTTGCTCGCGCAGCAATTCCAGTCTGCCGGGAAAACTCGTGGTGACTCTGCCCGGACAGCGCTTGGCAGCGACGCTCACCCCATAACAAATTGCTCGACGGCGGATTTGTTCTATCTCCGCGATCGCCTGGATGACGCCTTGGACTTGATGGCGGTATGCCGCACACCTTTAAGCGAAGACTGAGGCGGGCTCCGACTCGCCGTGGTCTCGGCCAGATGGTTTTTGAAACACAAAGAAGTCGGCGAAGCTTTCGTTCGGGTATGGGTTTTTCGTTTTCTCGACAAGCTGAACGCCGGGGAACTGTTCGCATATATCCGTCGTGAACCGCCTGTGCCGGACGTGGGGAACGGGTGCCATTTCCATTGTGTCCGACGAGTAGACAATCACGTAGCGTCTCGACAACGCGAAGAGATCGCAAAGATACCCTTCGTAAACGTCGTCCTCCACGAGATGATAGATGACATCCAGAGAGAGCGTGAGATCTGCCTGGAGAAAGCGGTTCAGATTGATCGTTCGTTTGGGGTCGAACCACAGGAACGACTTGGTTTCGTCGTCGCCGAACTTGTCTCGGCACATGTCGATCGCAGATCTTGAGACATCCAGGCCGAGGTAGAGCGGGTATTCGGCGAGGCCGAGCTGATTGCCGTCACCGCAGCCGAGTTCGATCACGCTGGCGATGCCGTGAGCGCGGACGAAGCCGTTGAGGAATTCAGCTTTAAACTCGGCGAGGCGGCCATATGAGCCCGCTCCGGAATTGCCACCCTTGAGGTAACGCGCCTCCCAATACTCACCCGATCCTCGGAATAAGGATGAGAAATAGGGCCGCGCCAGGTTCCGGACCAGGTTCATCATGCCAACCTCCAGGAGAGTTCGGATGCCGGTTTGGCTGGAGTTTCCCCGCAATTGGGCTGCTGAAGTCCATTTGACTGCTGCCAAAGAAGCGCCAAGCAGCGAACCGTTCATTTCCAAGATTCTCTCGCCATCACCGGGTTAGCGCGCCGACCGTTAAGCAATGGTTGACGCCCGGCGCAATAGAGTTCTGGCCGACATCGGCACCGGCGTTCGCACATGAAGCCCAAGCTCAGTACGGTCATATCCTGGTCGGTCCTGATCGGATGCGCCGGGTTCATCCTGCACTTCTTCAGTTCGGACCGGCAGTCCCTTGCCTTGCTGGCCGGGATCTCTCCCGCCCAGATCGCGGTGCTGGTCTTGCTGCACGTCGTCTATCTGGGGCTCCACGGCTATCGCTATCAGGTGGTCTTGCAGAAGTGCAGCGGCCGGGCCCTCGCATATCTCGCCTGGTTTCGGATCTATGTGATCGGACGCTTCCTCAATCTGGTCGTCCCGCAGATGGGGAACGTCTACCGCGGTCTTCGGCTCAAGTCCGAGCTTCGGGTCAGCTACACCAGCTACGCCAGCGGCCTGCTGTCCGTGGGTTGGCTCGGCGCCTGGTGCAATCTCGTCGCCGGGGTCGCGGTTGTCGGCTGGCTCAGCCCGGATCTGCGCGTCGGCGGCCTGTCCGCGTTCTGGGGCCTGCTGGCGCTCACATTGGCCGTCGGGATTGGCCCGATCCTGCTGCATCGCGTGCTGGCGCTGATCCACCCCTCCGGCGGTCTCGGGGCCCTGAGCTGGCTGCGGGCGAAGATCGCCGAGGCGGTCGGGGGCGCCGTCGGGGCGCTCCGGGACGGGCGCTATGTCGGTGCCATCCTGCTCCTCTCAGCGGCCCAGTTTGCCATCGCCTGCGCGATCTTCTTCGCCTGCTTTGAAGCGCTCGGGATCACCGTTGGCGCGGGGGAGCTGGTGCTGTTCTACGTGCTGCTCCAGTTCTCCACCTATGTGAACATCACCCCCGGCAACCTCGGCGTTCAGGAAATCGCGTTTGGCCTGCTAGCGGATGCCATTCACATCGGCATGGGCGAGGGGATGCTGGTGTCCGCCCTGCTTCGGGTCACCGGGTACCTTGCGCTCTTCGCTCTTGCGCTGCCCATGGGGGCGGTCGATGTGATGCGCCGGCAGGGCGGGCTCCGGCCTTGAAGCCGGCTAGAGCGCTCTCTGTCTTAGTGGGATCTGCGCCGGCCCGCTCCCCCACCCGGCCACCCCAAGGATACTGCCATGGCTGGCCGGGTGGGGGAGTGGGCCGGTGACGCCACCAATACCGGAAACGGCCTAGGCGATGGCCGGCCACCGCCTGATTGCCGCCCCCACGCCCCACCAGATCGCGATGGTGACAAGGGCTGCGATATAGCCGTCGATGGCGTAGTGCCAGCCGAGATGGACCGAGCCCACCAGGATCAGCAGGGCGAACGCGGTGTAGGCGATGCCGAGCCAGCGATGGATCCGCCAGCCCAGGAGCGCCATCAGCACGGTGCTGGCCACATGCATGCTGGGCATGGCCGAAATCCCGCTGCCGATCTTGTCGCCCTGGCTGACGTAGACCTCCCAGAGCATCTCCTGCAAGTTGAGCGCCATCAGCGGAACCTGCTCGTTGGCCGCGTAAAGATAGGACATGAGCGGCGCGAACGGATCCTCGAGCCCGGTGAGCCGGCCGTAATAGCAGGGTCCGCCCGAGGCGAAGGCCGTCGCCAGGACGGAGCCGACCAGGATCCAGCAGAGCTGGAAGCTCAGCATGAACTGCATGCGCAGCTTCGGGTCCCGGCCGGACCAGAACTGCCAGATCAGGGTCAGGAACAGGACGAAAAACCACAGGTGATAGGCGAAGTTGATCGAGGCGGTGACGTAGGGGTTGCCCAGGATCGGCTGCAGCAGCTCGAAGGGATGCCGGCCGCCGTGGAGGAACTTGTCCCAGGCCATGAAGGTGGGATCCCAGGAATAAGGATTGATGAACGGGATCAGTCGCTTGAACGAGCCGTAGGCGGTCAGGAACAGCGGGACCGGCAGGGCCGCCAGCGCGAAGTAGACGATCCGCCGGGGCGCGAGAAGATGGGTGCGGTAGGTCCGCCAGAGGGCCGCGAACAGGGACCCCTTGGGCGGACGGATGACCGCCACCCAGAGGGTTATGCCCCCCACGATGCCGATCACGCAAAAGGTCAGAATGATGCGGTAGACCTCGGAGTAGAAGCGCAGATCGACGACCTGGCTGCCGTCCACGAGCTCGGCGACCGCAAGACTGGCCAGCGCATAGGTGGGAATGATGGCGAGATAGAGCGCATGGGCGCGCAGCCCCTCCGCGGTCAGGCGCGCCAGGTATTGGCCAGCCCGCGCCAGAATCGGCGGGCGTTCGGCATAGGACAGCGTGTCGTAGCTCATGGCGTGGGTCCACCCGGCCTGGTGCCCGATCATCGCATCGGCCGGGGGAGTCTGCCGCCGCCCTGTTAAGGCCCGCTTAACAACCGAGGACTTGCTCTGAGACCGTTATTATTTGAGATATTTTGTATCTTTTCTCTCGGATCGGGGAGAGAAAAGAACAAATTTAGAAATATAATCAGACAATCCTGCAATTCATCTGCTTTTTTACCAGAATTATCTCAAATTATGCCTAAAATACAAAGGCTTTGTTCTTTCGAGTATTAAACCTTTTTTAAGCCCTTCCAGCCATATTCGCCGTGTAAGGCTTCCATAGAGGAGGTAGAACCCGATGTTGAAGACCATTCACAGCGTCCTTCGCGACGAAAGCGGCGCGACTGCCATCGAGTACGGCCTGATCGCCGCGCTTGTGTCGGTTGCGGCCATCGCGGCGCTGACCGCCATGGGTCAGAATCTGGCCTCGATGTTCTCGACCGTTTCTTCGGCTCTGAACAACGCGGTGGTGAGCGGCGCGGGCTCTTCGTAAGCCACCACGTGGCTGATCGAACCTGCCGCGGGTGTCCCTGGGGACATCCGCCGGCAGCCGCAGAGATCGACCGGCCGGGACGCAGGCAGGTATCGCCGGTGCCCGGTCGGTCTTTCTCGTTTGGGGTCCGGCCGTGCTGGCAGCGCCTGGCGCCCTCGGGGACGCATCCCGGCCACTAACCTGCATTGGTTTAACCAGATTGCAACTCCTGTTTCCTACCATCGTCTTCCTATCATCTCTTTGAAACAGAACAACTAATCCCATCACCGCCCACTTGGTCGAGACCCGTAGGACCTAATGATCGCCCAACTCGAATACTTCATTCTGTTGTGCTTCGCGGCGCTGATGGTTTGGACCGCGGTGCGGGACTTCCGTACCTTCATTATTCCCAACCAGATCTGCATTGCGTTGTTGCTGCTGTACCCGGCCTATGTCCTGACGGTCTGGCACGGCACGAACCCAGGCATGTGGATCGCGGCCGTCGTGCTGGCGGTAGCCGTCTTTGCCTGCAGCATCTCGCTGTTCGCGGTCGGCGCCATGGGGGGCGGCGACGTGAAGCTGCTCGCTCTGGGTGCGTTGTGGGCCGGACCGGCGCTGATCCTGGAGTTCTTCGTGGTCACCGCGGCGACCGGCCTGCTGCTCGCAGCTGTCGTCACTCTGCGCGCCAGCATTCAGCTGGCCCAGGCGGAAGCGGAGGGGGGCATGACCCGGTCGACCGTCGCGGCGGGCATCGCCGGTTTGCGTCATGTGCCGTTCTCCAAACTGATGATCCCCTATGGCACGGCCATCGCCACCGGAGGGCTCTACGTCGCCTTCCAGTTGCTGGTGGGCTAGGCCGGGGAAAGGGAAAGGCAGGCAATGAACCCCCGCAGCATCATCCTCATCGGTCTCGCCGTCTTGTTCGCGGGCGGCACCGTGTTCGTCGCCAACAGCTGGCTCAATGCGCAGCGCGCGGCGTTCAGCCGCAAGGCGGAACAGCCCGTGAAGAAGGCGCCCGAGAACTTCATCCTGGTGGCGCGCGCAAACCTGCCGGCCGGCACTCTGCTCAAGCCCGATCATCTGCGCTGGCAGGCTTGGCCCGAGGCTTCGATCTCCAAGGCCTACATTCGGCGTGAGGGCACGGAGGGCGGATCCGAGCAGAAGAAGGCGTTCACCGGTGCCGTGGTCCGCAAGGGCATCACCATAGGCGAGCCGATCACCGAGGGTCGCGTTGTCAAACCCGGCCAGCGGGGCTTCATGGCCGCCGTGCTGCACCCCAACATGCGGGCCATCGCCGTGCGCGTCAGCGCGACCACGGCCAGCGCCGGGTTCATCTTCCCGGGCGACCGCGTCGACATGCTACTGACCCACAAACGCAAAGGAAGCCGGCGGGTTGCCGAGACGATCTTCACCAACGCGCGCGTCCTCGCGATCGACCAGCGGACCAGCGACCAGAGCAACAAGGCCAAGGTGGCCAAGACCGTCACGCTGGAAGTCACGCCCAAGCAGGTGGAGATGATCCATGTGGCCCGCGGCCTCGGCACTTTGTCGCTGAGCCTGCGCGCCTTGGCGCGGCCTGCGTCCGAGGCGCCGATCATCGTGGAGGACCAGCCGGACACCACCACCACGATGATGGCGAACGATGCGCCTGCCCCTGCGGCCGTGCTGGGGACCCACCTGGCATTCAACACTGGTGGACCCGAAGATCAGGCCTGTGCGCCCGTCCTCGAGGAGCAGCAAAACGCCGCCAACGACAACCAAGCGGCGGCGACCGAGCCAAAGCCGGCACCATTGATCCCACAAAATCCGGCTGCCTGCGGCATTTATGTGGCGGACGCGGCACCGGCAAGCCAGGTCGCGGTGGAACAGGCGGCGCTCCGAGCGCCCGCGCCCCGGCTCAGCGCGCCGCAGCCTACCGAGGAGCAGATCGCCCCGAGCCGTGGCACCACCCACACCGTCGCCAGCGAAGTCAGCCGCGTGATCGGCTGGAAGGGGACCACGGTCACGGTTCTGCGCGGGCGCAAGTCCAGCACAGCCCGCGTCAAGCCCGACAAGTTCGGGATGCAGCAGCCGCAGTCCGGGGAGCCCGCGGCCTCTGGAGATGAGGACGACGAGGCGCCGGACGGCGGAGCCGAGGAGAGCGGGGAATGATTGCGCGAATTGCCACTGGAATTTTCCTGGCCGCCGCGCTTGTCGGCGTGACGCTGGTCGGCGGCGGCGCGAACCCGTCGCAGGCGGCGGAGATTCTCGGGCCGTCCGGCGTCGCGGTCAGGCTCGAGACCCGGCAAGGGCGCTTGATCCGGCTCCAGCGGCCGGCGGGAACCGTGTTCATTGCCGATGCGGATATCGCCGATGTCCAGGTCAAGACGCCGCAGCTGCTGTACATATTCGGCAAGCGCGCCGGCACCACCACGCTCTACGTTGTCGACACGAACGACCGAGTGCTGCTCAACCGCACGGTCAGCGTGACCCACAACCTGAGCCAGCTGCAGTCGGCGATCCGCTCCCTGCTGCCGGGCGAGGACATCGGCGTTCGCTCGGTCAATGGCTCTATTGTCCTCTCAGGCCACGCGTCGACCTCCGCTGCCGCCGAGGATGCCCGCGATCTGGCGAGCCGCTTCGTTCGCAAGTCGGCACAGATCATCAACCAGCTCGAGGTGACCGCGCCGCAACAGGTGAACCTGCGGGTTCGCGTGACCGAGATCGCCCGCTCGACGCTCAAGGATATCGGTGTCAATCTCGACGTGCTGGCCAAGACCGGCAACTTCGTGGTGGCCCTGGCGACGGGCAATCCGACGGTCCTGGGCGGGCTCCCAGCCTTCGCTCCGATCAACGGGCTCGGCCCTCCGGCGAACCAAATCCTCAACACCCGCGACGAGAGCCGGGACAGCCTGTTCACGAACTTCAACAACGGTACTGTCGACGCCAGCGGCCTGCTCGAAGCGCTCGAGACCGAAGGTCTGATCAAGGTCCTGGCCGAGCCAAACCTCAGTGCGCTGTCGGGCGAGACCGCCAGCTTCCTGGCCGGCGGCGAGTTCCCCGTTCCGGTCCCGCAGGACCAGGACACGATCACCGTCAAGTTCAAGAAGTTCGGTGTCAGCCTCGGATTCACCCCGACGATCGTCGACAACAACCGGATCAACCTCAAGGTCGCGCCCGAGGTCAGTCAGCTGTCCAATGCCGGCGCGGTGATCCTCGAGGGGTTCAGCATTCCCGCGCTCACAGTGCGCCGGGCCGAGACGACGATCGAGCTCGGCAGTGGGCAGAGCTTCGCGATTGCCGGTTTGCTGCAAAACGACTCGAACTTCGATATCGACAAGACCCCTTGGCTTGGCGACATCCCGATCCTTGGCAATCTGTTCCGCTCGGAGCAATTCCAGCGCCGGGAAACCGAGCTCTTGATCGTCGTCACGCCCTATGTGGTCAAACCGCTGGACGCGAAGCAGATCGTGGCCCGCAGCAATCCCGCACCCACGACCGGGGATCTCAATCGCGTGCTCACCGGAGATCGCGAGCCAGGCATCGACGCGACTGGTGCAGACAGTTCCGCCGCCGTCCCCACGCCCAAGGCACGTGGCGCCGAGCCAACAGGGAACGCATCCCCAGGCCGTGCGACCGTGCCGGACGCCGCGGGCGGCAGCGCGAAGCCCACAGGAGACGAGCCCGAGTCGGATGGTGTCAAGGTCGGCGCGGCCGTCTCCAGCGCCGGAACCAAGAGGCTGATTGGCCCGGCTGGGTTCGCGCTAGAATAGGGAGCAAACCATGATGGTATGCCGTGACAACGAACTCCGCCACCGGGCGGCTAGAGGGCGGGCCTGGATTCACGGCCTGCTGCTGGCAGCAACGATCGGGCTGGCCGGCTGCATGGAGAACCCGGACAAGTACCTAGGCTGGATCGACACCTCGTCCCCCCACGACCCTCAGGCCCTGGTGAACCGGGTGCAATGGTCCGAGTTCAGCCATGCAGTGCGTTTTCCGCGTGGCCGGAGCAGTCTGACGAAGGAGGCCGCGCGCGAAATCCAGCGGTTTCTCGACCGGGAACGGGTTGGCCCGCCGGATCAGGTGATCGTGCTGTCACGGCCGCAAATGGCGAATGCAAAACGGGACCGGCTGGCGGCCAGGCGCGAACTCGTGGTGCGCGACTACCTGATCGACCGGCGCTTCGACCCGGACTATCAGTCCTCCGGTGTATCAGGGCCGGAAGCCAATGTCGGCGGCAAGGATTCGGTCCTGGTTCTGGTCCGGCGTCCCCTGGTGCAGACACCGCATTGTCCCGATTGGCGGCGTCGCGGTACCGGTGAAGAACTCGTTGGCGGTGCGGGCCAGTTCGGCTGCATGACGACAACGGCGTTGGGCGCCATGGCTTCCGATCCCAACGATCTTGTCGAAGGCCGAGAGATCGGCCCCGCGGACGGCACCGTGTCCAGCCGGGCGGTCAACAAGTACCGAACCGGCAAGGTCAAGAAAGCCAAGAAGCAAAACACCCAAAAGGGCAAGTAGGCATGGCGGCGGCCCCGCAGACCATATCGGCTGACGCGTCGTCAGAGATCATTGAGATCGGGCTGGAGGCCGGTGAGCAACCGGCCTTGCTCGCGTTTGCCAGCGACCAAGATACGGCCGAAAGACTGGCCGAGTTCTGCCGGACGCGGCGCTTTGCCGCGCGCATCGGTCCGCGGGGCATTGCCGGCGCCGCCGAATACCTGACGAAGAACCCCCCGGTGGAACTGCTGCTGGTCGATCTGGACGGCGTCTCCGATCCGATGGCTGCGATCGACTCGCTCGCCGAGGTCTGCGATCCCGGGACCGCCGTGATCGCCATCGGCAGCACCAATGACGTGACGCTCTACAGGCAACTGCTGGACGCCGGCCTCTCCGACTATCTCATAAAGCCGCTCAAGGCGGGTTCCCTCCTGCACGCCGTCGAAAAGGCCAGCCGACCGGTCGATAGCGAGTCGACGCCCCATTCGCTGGGGGTTGTAAGTGTGTTTGTCGGCGCGCGCGGCGGCGTTGGTGGCAGCACGATCGCGGTGAATACGGCGTGGCAGCTCGCCCAGCGCGGCGATGGCCGGGCCATGCTGATCGATCTCGATCTGCATTTCGGGACCGCCGCGCTGGCCCTCGATTTGGAACCCGGCCGCGGTCTGCGGGAGATGCTCGAAAACCCGGCCCGCATCGACAGCATGTTCATCGCCAGTGCGGCCTCGGGCGCCGATGCGAAGCTGCATGTCCTGGGCGCGGAGGAGCCGCTCGACGTGGATGCCGAGTTCAGCGATGAAGCGATTCAGCGCCTGCTCGACGAAGTCCGTAAGTCTTACGACCACATCATCATCGAGCTGCCCAGGTCGATGGTCATCCGGATGCGTCACCTGCTATCGACCGCGACGTCGGTGGTGCTGGTTTCCGACCTGTCGCTTGGCGGCATGCGCGACACCATGCGTCTGTTGGATCTGGTTCGTCAGGAAGCGCCCAAGGCGCGGCGCCAGGTGGTGGTCAATCGGGTCGGTGCGGACAAGAAGCACGAGCTGCCGCGGAACGAGTTCGAGCGCGGCATTGAGGAGAAGATCAGCTTTATGGTGCCGGAGGATGCGAAGTCCGTGAAGCAGGCTCTGGTCGCCGGCAAGGCGCTCAAGACCGTGGCCAAGGGCTGCAAGGTCGTCACGGTTCTCGACAAGCTCTCCGAAGAACTGGCTGTCAAGCCGAACGACGCCGAAGAAGACGGGGACGACAAGAAGAAGGGCGGAAAGGGCTGGCAATTCTGGAGTAAGGAATGAGCCCCCCGTTCGGCAGACGAGGAAGTTCCGATGGTGGCTTCAACCGGGTGGTGAACCTGCCGTTCCGTCGGCCGACCAAATCCAATGGCGGGTCGGCCGGCGGAGCGGCGGACACCGACGATGCGCCGCCCGCCACCAGCGCGCAAGACGATCGCCCCTCAACCGACAGCAACCGCAACCCGGTTTACCAGAAGACTGCAGCCATGCTGCGCGAACGCATCGACGCCGGCGCCCGGCGCAACGCCAGCCGGGATCAACTGGCGGCCTTGGTGGGACAGGCGCTTGACCAGAACGCCGCAGCCGAAGGCGTTGAGCTGAACCGCCTACAGCGGCGCGACATGATCTCGGCCTTGCTGAACGACTTGCTTGGCATCGAGCAAGCCGCAACCGCGCCGCAGGCCACCGCCTCCCGCACCCCGCCGCAAGCGCCGGCCGAGACTCCGGGGCCGGCCAAGAAGGGGCGCAACACCGCGGCCAAGGCAGACGGCACAGCCGGCCGGGCGGCCACCAGCCAGGCCAGCATCATGGGGGCCAAGGAGCGCATCCAACAGGTTCTGATGGAACGCATCGACATGGGCGCGGCCTCCGAACTCGCCCGTGACGATCTTTCGCAACAGATCACCGAGGTGGTTCAGGAGATCCTCGGCGAAGTCAAGATCCAGCTGAACTCGGCGGAACAGCGCGATCTGGTGACGATGCTGCTCAACGACATGCTGGGGCTGGGCCCGTTGGAGCCGCTCTTGGCGGACGAGGCGGTCACCGACATCATGGTCAATGGCCCCAAGCAGGTCTACGTCGAGCGCGGCGGCAAGCTCGAGCTCACCGACGTGGAATTCAAGGACAACACCCAGGTCATGAACATCGCCACCCGGATCGTTACCCGGGTGGGCCGGCGGATCGACGAAACGACGCCTTTGGTCGACGCACGCCTGGAAGACGGCAGCCGCGTGAATATCATCGCGCCGCCGCTGGCGATCGACGGCGCTTCGATCTCGATCCGTAAGTTCTCCAAGCAAAAGCTCAATCTCGACGACTATGAGCGTCAGAACAACATGTCGACCGCAATGGCGACGGTCTTGCGCATTGCCTCGCGCGCGCGCTGCAACATCCTGGTCAGCGGCGGTACCGGTTCCGGTAAGACCACCCTGCTGAACGCGCTTTCCCAGATGATCGACACCGGCGAACGCATCGTCACAATCGAGGACGCGGCCGAGCTGCAGCTGCAACAGCCCCATGTCGTGCGACTGGAGACCCGGCCGCCCAATCTCGAGGGGCTTGGCGCGATCTCGATCCGCGACCTCGTGCGCAACGCTCTGCGTATGCGTCCCGACCGCATCATCGTCGGCGAGGTGCGCGGTGACGAGGCGCTGGACATGATGCAGGCCATGAACACCGGCCACGAAGGCTCGATGGGCACGATCCACGCCAACAGCCCCCGCGAAGCGATGACCCGCCTCGAGAACATGATCGGCATGTCCGGCGTCAACCTGTCCCCCAAGGCGGTCCGCACACAGATCAGCGATGCCCTCGACGTGATCGTTCAGGTGAGCCGCATGCGGGACGGCATCCGGCGCATCGTGAGCATCACGGAAGTGATCGGCATGGAAGGCGATATCATCACGACGCAAGAGCTGTTCGCCTTCAAGTATCAGGGCGAAGACGCGGACGGCCGCCTGCAGGGGCATTTCGAGGGCAGCGGGCTCAGGCCTCATTTCACGCCGAAGGCCGAGTACTTCGGCCTCCACCTGGCGCTCTTGGAGGTTATCTGATGGGCGGGACGATCGACATTGCCGGCGTCGAGATCGACATGATGCTGGTGCTGCTCTTCCTGGGCGTGCTGGGGACCCTGCTGCTGTTGGTCTTTGCCCTGGGCGGAGACGGTTTCGGCTCTCGTAAGCGCCTGAACGAGCGGCTGGCGCGCGTCAAGGCGGCGGATTCCCTGCCGGCGGTCGGCACCCGGGCTGCCGACATCAAGCTCAACACGGACTACAGCTCGATCCGCAGCCTGGACCGCCTGCTGCGGCGGTTTCTGCCGCGGCCGGCTCTGTTGCGGCAGCGGCTCGCCCAGGCCGGCTGGTCGATCTCGCTGGGCACCTATGTGCTGATCAATCTGCTGCTGCTGGTTCTGACCGCGGTCGCCGTTTGGCAGTTCTTCAGGCTGCCGATTGTCGTGCCGATCCTGGCGGGTTTGGCCGTCGGCGTGGGTTTGCCGCATATGGTGGTGGGCATTTTCATCTCCCGCCGCGTGAACAAGTTCATCGCCATCTTTCCCCAGGCCATCGATCTGATCGTGCGCGGGCTCAAGTCGGGTCTTCCGGTCACGGAATCGATCCGCACCGTGGCCGAAGAAATGCCGGCGCCCGTGGGGACCGAGTTCGAGCTGGTCGCCGACGCGGTCAAGTTCGGCAAGACCCTGGACGAGGCCCTGTGGACGGCCGCCAAGCGCATCGACACGCCCGAGTTCCGCTTCTTCATCATTGCCCTGTCCATTCAGCAGGAGACCGGCGGTAACCTGGCGGAGACCCTCGAGAACCTGAGTGACATCTTGCGCAAGCGCAAGCAGATGCGTCTCAAGGTCAAGGCCATGTCGTCGGAAGCCAAGGCCAGCGCCATGATCATCGGCTCGCTGCCGTTCATCATGTTCACGCTGATCTATCTCATCAACCCGCGCTATCTCTCCACCCTGTGGGTCGATCCGCGGGGCATCATGGCCGTGGTCGTGGGGCTGACACTGATCGGTCTGGGCGTCGGCGTGATGTACAAGATGGTGAAGTTCGAGATATGAGCCAGCTCCTCAAGCTCTTGCAGTCATTCCTGCCCGACGTGTCGGTCGCCGACCTCACGCCGGACGTCATCGTGCTCTTGATGGCTGGCGGGGCTGCGGTCTTCGCGGTGCTCGCCGTCTGGGTCACCATCGTGCAGCGGGATCCGCTAGGGCCGCGACTCAAGATGCTGTCCGAGCGCCGGGCGGCGCTCAAGGCGGGCCTCATGGCCACGCGCAAGCGGGACACCAAGAGCCAGAAGCGCAGCGTCGGCGCCATGCGCCGGGTGGTCAAGCGGCTCAATCTGCTGCGCTCGCAGCAATCGGAGAAGTCCCGCAACAAGCTGATGCAGGCCGGCTACCGCGGCAGCGACGCCATGGTGGTCTACCTGTTCTTCAAGCTGGCCATGCCCCTGTTCTCGGGCGCCGTATCCGTCACGGTTTTCTACATCCTGCAGCTCTACCAGCTGCAGCCTGCGGTCAAGCTGCTGCTCACTATGAGCTCGGTCGTAGGCGGCTTCTACGCGCCCGACATCTTCATCAAGAACGCCATCGACAAGCGCAAGCACGCGTTGCGCAAGGCACTCCCGGACGCGCTGGATCTCATGGTCATCTGCGCCGAGGCCGGGCTCGGCATGGACGCCGCCTTCACCCGCGTGTCGCGCGAGATGGCCGGCTCCTCCGCCGAGATGGCCGACGAGCTGGCGTTGACGGCGATCGAGCTGAGCTTCCTGCCGGAGCGACGCAAGGCGCTCGAGAACCTCAACGACCGGACCGACATGTCCGAGATCAGGGGTGTGGTCAACACCTTGATGCAGACCGAGAAATACGGCACCCCCCTGGCCAACTCGCTGCGCGTGCTGTCGGCCGAGTTCCGCAACGAGCGGCTCATGAAGGCGGAGGAGAAGGCCGCCCGACTGCCCGCGGTGCTGACCGTGCCAATGGTCGCCTTCATCCTGCCGTCGCTGTTCGTGGTGCTGATCGGCCCGGCCGCGATCCGGGTGGCGGACGCGCTCTCCAACCTGTAGGCGGCGCGGCGGGCGGTAGGCCGCGCGCGGCCTGGGAGCTGCCTGGCCGAAGAGCGTTCCAAGACGCTATGCGAGCGAGGCGATGATCTCCCGGTAGGCCGTTTCGGGAAACGCCTTCAGCGTCCGGGTCCGGATGTTCCCGCGCTTGGCAAGCTGCAAGGTGAAGCGCGCCGCCACGGCGTCGTCCGATGCCTCATAGAGGGCGACCATGTCGTAGTCGCCCATGGTCATGAAGAAATACTTGAACTCGCCGCCCATGTCCTGGAGCGCCTTCTTTGCCTCGTCGAGGCGGCGGGGCGACTCCTTGAGGTTCCGAACGCCCTGATCCGTCCAGTTGGCCAGCATGATGTAAATGGTCACGGCACCGCTCCTTCCTGATGACCGAAGAGGCCGCGAACGCCCGAGGATGGGATCGGCCCAATAGCCTCAAGCGGTCAATCGCCAACGATCCCGGAAGAGCCGGCTCTTGGCCTGCAAAGCCGCCAAGAGACGATGCCTGCGCAAGCAGCGCGGCGGGTTCGCTCGCGGCACGATCGGTCACGCATTCGACGTGTCTTGAAGGTTTGAAACTATAGCAGATTGGAGCGGGGTTGACCGCTTGGCCTTCCGGCCGACCGCTCCGGTTCAAAAAATGATATATATCATGTGGTTATACATCTCTACAAAGGCTCGCCCCGGTCGAGAATGATCTTTTCGTTGATTGCGAGTTTCTCCAGCCGCCAGCACGCCACCCTTGCCAAATCCGCGCACACCAGCCGCAAGGCGGCGACATAGGTGTTGGGAAAGTTCTGATCGGAGACAAAGCCGCCAACAACGGCCCAGTAATTCGGTTCGGGCTGGGGATGCAGGTAAGCCGTATCGAATTCGATGTGATAGTGGCCCAAGGACCGGTGCATGAATTGCTCCTGCACCAAATGCTGTGCCATCGCGATGATCGTCGGGGCCGCAGGCCCGGTCGTCTCGGCGGCGCACAGACTGCCCCATAGGAGGGCCGGCAGGACCATGGCCGGGAAGCTCCCCCGAGACACCGGAACGACACGACGCCGTCGGATGAACACGATCATCGTTTGCGCCCAACTCTGCCATCCGGGCTCACTATCTCCCAGCGGTCTTCGGCGATCAATAATGGTCGGCGACCCGACAGAGCTTCCCGCCGGAGCGGCGCAGGGCGCACCCTCCAGATCCGTCGAAGCAGCTGTCGTTCTGTACTGAGTGCTGCGGCTGGCTCGTTGCTGCGTGCCGGGCTCGAGATCGGTTTTCGGCTGTGGTGCCTAGAGCGTGACCTGGTCGCGGGCCGTCGTCGCTCCGGAATTGTTCAGTGTGCCCGCCTGCTGGCCATAGCTTCGCCTCCTCAGCTGTCGGCGCAGCTGGGCAATCTGTCGGGCAACGCCAATTCCCAGCCGGACCAGTTCGGCAAAGGGATATTGGGCATAGGTCTCTTCGAAGGAACGCGGCGGTCTGCGGAGCTTCTCCAAGGCGCTCACTCCATTACAGATGGGCATCCCGGTACCGGTTGATGGCCTCACGGACCGCCACGAGCTTCTGTGACCTTCGCCACAATCGGACGAAGATCGCGCTACGCACCGGCCGCTCGGGACACCGTCGCAAGGGCTTGAGGGACATATCAAAGGGCCCGGACCACCGGGTCCGGGCTGGGCATCTTCAGAGCTCAGGAGGGAAGGTCGTATCAGCCCGGCAGGGCGGCTTTCTGCTTGGGCAGCAGCGGCAGGCGCTCCGAGATGGCAGAGTCCAGATCGTCCGTGGTCTCGGCGACCGCGTCGGTGGGCCGCTTGCTCAGCATGACCGCGGCGGCCGGACGGGGCTGCTCGCGCAGCCAGTCATAGTAGTCGAGATTGCTCGCCACCTGCTCTTCCGGAAGGTCGATCCGGGCGATCCGCGCGGCCATCTCGGGCTCGCCGGCCAGCCCGTAGGTCAGGGCCAGGTTCTGCCGTTCCCGCGCCGTGGCCTGCGGCAGGCTGGCGATCTCGCGCAGGGTCTCGATGGCCTCGTCGTAGTTGCCCACCAGCGCCAGCGACAGGCCCAGATTGTTGCGCAGCGACAGGCTGTCCGGCTGGAGCTTGAGGCCCTGGCGATAGACCGCTTGGGCCATTTGATGGTCCCCGGTCAGGTCCAGCGCGACGCCCAGACCGTTATAGGTCCGTCCCTGGGGGCTGACCGCGTTGGCGGCATGGAACTGCGCTGCCGCCAGTTCGGGCTGTTCCAGAACGATCAGCGCATTGCCCAGACCGTGCAGCGCCCCCCGGTCTTGCGGATCGAGCTTGAGCGCCGCCCGAAACGCGGCCGTGGCCCGCTGGGCGTCGCCGGCCTCGAGGAACACCTGTCCCAGGCCGGTCAGCGGAGCCGACTTGTCCGGGCTCATCGCTGCTGCGCGCTGGTAGAAGCCCGCGGCAGCCGTGTAGTCGCCGCGCAGGCGCGAGGCCTCGGCGATCCGCATCACCGAGTCGGCGGTGGGCTTGACGCTCGGGCCCTCGGCCACCTTCTCCTGCTCGTAGTCCATCTTCTCGCTGGAAGAGAACCACGAGGCGACATCCAGGCCGGCCAGGCTGGTAATGCTGCTGACGACGCCCAGGATCTCGAGCCCGCAGCCGCCCAGGTTCAGCGCGGCCACCGTTGCTACGGTGGCTGCGGACAGCCGGCGGCGGCGCGACATAGTCGGCCGAGGATGCACTCTAAGGCTCACGGTATCACGGGTCATAGTCCCGCATACTAACCGCCACGTCTAAACAATAGGTAAACCGATATCTTACTAACCTATTAAAATATATGGGTTTTTTTCACTTAATCTTGGAAAATCCCCGGCCCAGGCTGATCGTGGTCATGGTGAGGTCCCGTGCCGCCGGTCGCCGCCTCACATCGTCGCCCCGGGATTGGCCGGGTGCTTCCGGCATTAGCACCAAGAGATTCAGGTTTCGGCTGTCGGTCACGAGGCCAGCCTCCCGGCTGGCGATGAAGACAGGATCCAGGCGTCAGACGACACAGGACGGGAGGGTGGCGCTCTGCATCATGCCTCGTCCTTGTTTTCGGCATCTCCGCGGTCCATGGCAGCCGCGGGTCCCGGGCCGTCCGATCCGGCCTCGGTGACCTCGGGCCAGACCGCCCGCCTTTGCAGCCACATCACGCCCAGCAGGTCCAGGATTCCGGCCCAGAGCCGCGACCGGATGCCGAGCCCATACTTCGATTCGCCGGTCTGGCGCGGCCGGTGGCTGACCTCGACATGCACGACCTGACCGCCGCCCCGCTGGATCAGGGCGGGGAGGAACCGGTGCATGTGGTCGAAAAAGGGCAGCGCCAGAAAAGCGTCCCGCCGGAAAACCTTAAGGCCGCAGCCGGTGTCCGGGGTGTCGTCCCGCAGGAGGCGGGAGCGGATCCGGTTGGCGACGCGCGACGACAGGCGCCGCACCCAGTTGTCGGCCCGCTTGGCGCGGACGCCGGCCACCATTGCCAGCCCCGGCGGCGGGCCGCCCCCGCCGAAGGCACGCGCCAACAGCGCCGGGATATCCGCCGGGTCGTTCTGGCCGTCGCCATCCAAGGTCACGATCCAGGCGCCCCGGGCATGCCCGACCCCAGACCAGATTCCCGCCGACTGGCCACAGTTGTCGCGATGGTGCAGGGCGCGGAAGCGAGCATGCTCCTGGGCCAGGGTGTCCAGCCTGGCGCCCGTGCCGTCGTCGCTGCCGTCATCGACGAAGATGATCTCGTAATCCGACCGATCCGCCAGCGCGGCCATAATCTCCCCGGCCAGGGGCGCGACGTTGTCGGCCTCGTTGTAGACCGGCACCACCACCGAGAATGTGATCCGGGACTGGTTCATGCTGGTGTCTTGGCTGGACGGCGGGCGGGCGCGGACCATAGAGCATGATTTGGTCATATTGAATCAATTCTGTTGCGGTTTGGGCGCGGCAGCCCGCCAGGCCCCGCCCGCAACGCGATGCCAAAGCATCAGGTGAGGGCGTGGGCCGGAGCCGCCGCTTCCACGGACCGCTCAAGGGCCGGGGCTTTTTCGCCATGACGTCGTCAAACGCCTTGACCGTATGACCGATACGCTCTGCGGCGTCTTCCTAGTCATGGCGAAAAATGCCTCCGGCAGAATGGTTCAATATGACCAATTCATGCTCTGTCAGCGTGCCCCCGGCGGAACCAGCCCGCCTTGTGGACCGCAATGACCGTACGGCCGGCTATATGACGGTGTTGAGGATGCTGCCTCGCTCGCTGCCGGCAGCACGCAGCTCGGCCGCCTGAACATAGGCGGCGGCGGGGGTGCCGGGTAGGGGGCGCTCCAGCGCGGACGGCTGGCCCGCCATGTCGGCGACCCGCACCTCCGGCATGACCGCCGAGACGAAGGCCTCCTGGGGAAGCAGGATCTCTACCGCGGGGCCGGTCCCCGGCTCCGTGGCCTCGGGCGCCACCGGTGCGTCCTGGCGCTCCTCCTCGGCCCGCTGCTCGTCGCTCCGCAGATCGAAACGGCTGAGACGCGCGGCGCGCTGGGCGGCCTCGACGCGCTCCACGGTCTCACCGAAGCTCGCGGTCGGGCTGCCGGATACGGGCGCCCGGCCGCCGCCGATAGGCGGTCTGATCGCGACCTGAGGCGCGGCGATATGTACTGCAGCCAGCTTCAACCTTTGGGGACCCTACGCATGCCATAAGGGGGGGCCACTAGCTTCAACCAATACCATAAAGATCGGGTAATTTTCATTCAAATTCAAGAGGATATGTCGAATATGGTTAACTCAGCGACAGCTTGCGGGCGGAACCCGGGCCGTTCCGCTTAACCATTTCCGATTTCACCCGGATTGGCCCGGTGATAGTCTCTGCCGGCTGATATCACATCGCAAGAAAAGCAGAGAACCGATTGGGGAGGGCAGATCCATGGCGTTACCGGACGAGGCGGCGCAGACTGCCAAGGAGGGAGCTACCAACTGGCTCGAGCCGTTCTGGATGCCGTTCACGGCCAACCGCCAGTTCAAGGCCCATCCGCGGCTATTCGTGGCGGCCAAGGACATGCACTACACCACCCAGGATGGGCGTCAGGTGCTGGACGGCACCGCCGGGCTGTGGTGCGTCAATGCCGGGCATGCCCGCCCCCGCATTGTCGAGGCGGTGCAGGCCCAGATCGCCGAGCTCGACTATGCCCCGGCATTCCAGATGGGCCATCCCAAGGCCTTCGAGCTGGCCGCCCGGCTGGCCACGATGGCGCCAAGCGATCTGGACCATGTCTTCTTCACCAACTCCGGCTCCGAATCGGTGGACACGGCGCTCAAGATCGCCATCGCCTATCACCGGGTCACCGGGGCGGGCGCCCGCCAGCGGCTGATCGGCCGGGCCCGGGGCTATCACGGGGTCGGCTTCGGGGGTATTTCCGTCGGCGGCATCGTCAACAATCGCAAATTCTTCGGCTCTCTGCTGAACGGCGTGGACCATCTGCCCCATACCCACAGCCTCGAACACATGGCTTTCTCCCGCGGACAGCCGGAATGGGGCGCCCATCTTGCGGACGTCCTCGAGGACATGGTCGCCCTGCATGACGCCTCCACCATCGCCGCGGTCATCGTCGAGCCCCTGGCCGGCTCGGCCGGCGCACTGATCCCGCCCAAGGGCTATCTCGAGCGGCTGCGCCAGATCTGCGACAAGCACGGGATTCTGCTGATCTTCGACGAGGTCATCACCGGCTTCGGGCGTCTGGGCGACTCCTTCGCCTGCGAGCGCTTCGGGGTCATCCCCGACATCATGACCGTGGCCAAGGGCCTGACCAGCGGGACGGTTCCGGCTGGCGCGGTATTCGTCCGCAAGCACATCTACGATGCCTTCATGGAGAACGCGGGCGGAGAGAACGCCATCGAGCTGTTCCATGGCTATACCTATTCGGGCCATCCCCTGGCGATGGCGGCGGGTTTGGCCGCGCTCGACGTCTATGCGGAGGACGGGCTCTTCGAGCGGGCGGCCGGGCTCGCCGGGCACTGGGAAGACGCCATCCACTCGCTCAAGGACAAGCCCTGGGTCATCGATACCCGCAATCTGGGGCTGATCGGCGCCATCGAGCTGGAGCCGCGACCGGATGCGCCCACGGCGCGGGCCTTCGAACTCTTCCTGCGCTGCTACGAAGCGGGGGTTCTGGTCCGCACCACCGGCGACATCATCGCCTTGTCGCCGCCGCTGATCATCTCCGAGTCCCAGATCGATCAGATCGTGGAGACCATCGGCCAGGTCCTGGACGATCTGGCTTAAGGTAAACCACGTTAGTAACTATGGTTTATTGCGGGCCTATACCTCGATAGCCAGCTTTATTGACGAATTGTTAGCATTTACGGCGATACCCTGATCCGTCCCGAGACCTGAGGATGCCCGGGGCTCCCAGCTACGTATCGGGAGTTTCCGGCCTTCATGTAGAAGGTTGGTGGCGGCAGGATGCAGCACGGATCGGTATCCCTCGAGAAGTCCATCGAGCGTCAAGAGCTCGACCGCCTGCGCGGCGCCATCGCGGCTTCGGGCGACATCATCTACGACTGGGATCTCGAGACGGACGAGATCTCCTGGTGGGGCCAGGTCATCGACATCTTCGGCATGGCCGGCGCCGCCGCCGTTCCCACCGGCAGCAAGTTCGAGGAGTTCGTCCATCCCGACGACCGGCTGCTTCGCCGCGAGCAGCGCGAGCGCCATATCACCGAAGGGACCGTCTACGACTGCGAATACCGGCTGCGCGTCGACACGGGCGAATACTGCTGGATCCATGACCGCGGCAGCGCCGCACTCTCGGCCCGTGGCCGGCCGGTTCATTTCACCGGCAGCCTGCGAGTGGTCACCGCCCGCAAGAACGCCGAGGCGACCCTCGAAGAGAAGATCAGCTTCGACGAGCTGACCGGGCATTTCAATCGGACCCGACTGCGCGACGCCCTGGAGCATGCACTGGTCTACGGCGCCCGGTACAACACGTCCGGTGCGTTCCTCGCGATCGGCATCGACGGTCTGACCCAGGTAAACGAGATCTATGGCTGCGACACCGCCGACGGGGTGATCATCGGGGTGGCCCGGCGTCTCGACCGGTATTTGCGGGCCTCGGACGTGATCGGTCGCATGGAGGGCGATCGCTTCGGTCTCATTCTCTCGAACTGCGCCGAGCGGGACGTGCTCTCGGTGGCCGAAAAGATCCTGACTGGCGTGCGCGAGACGCCGATAGAGACCGAACGGGGGCCGATCCAGATCACCGTTTCGATCGGCGGCGTTTCCTTCCCCGCGGCTCCCGGGCAAGTCGCGCAAGACATCATGCGCCGTGCCGACTCCGCGCTCCAGGAGGCCAAGCAGCTCGGCCGAAACTGCTTCGTTCCGTATCGCTACTCGGAGGATCAGCAGCGTCAGCGCCAGCAGGACATGGTGATTGCCAAGCAGGTCCAGGAGGCACTGAAGGACGGCCGTCTGGTGTTCGCCTACCAGCCGGTGGTCCGGGCCAAGGATTTCTCGATCGCCCACTACGAATGCCTGATCCGCATGATCGACGAGGATGGCAACATCGCGCCGGCTGGAAGCTTCATCTCCATCGTCGAGCGTATGGGCCTGATCCGGACGATCGACGTTCGCGTGCTCGAGATGGCCATCGATATGCTGATGCGGCGACCGGAGATCATCCTGGCCATCAACGCGTCCGGGCTGACCGCCGGCGACAGGACTTGGCTCCGGTTGCTCATTTCACGTCTCAAGGGCTACCCGCAGGTCGCCAAGCGCTTGATCATCGAGATCACCGAAACCGTGGCGCTGCACGATATCGAGGAAACCGCCAATTTCGTGAGCACGGTCCGCAGCCTGGGCTGCCAGGTCGCGCTGGACGACTTCGGCGCGGGCTACACGTCCTTCCGCCATCTACAGGCGCTGGACGTGGACATGGTCAAGATCGACGGGTCCTTCATCCGTGATCTCGACCACGACTTGGACAACCAGCTCTTCGTCAAGACCCTCTTGAGCCTAGCCGAAGGGTTTGGGCTGCGCACCGTCGCCGAATGTGTGGAAACGCGGGCGCAGGCCAACTTCCTGGCCCAACAGGGCATGGATCTCTTGCAGGGCTACTATTTCGGCCGGCCGGAGCTCAAACCCAGCAGCGAGCTCTCGCTGGAAGACGACCAGCCGGAGGCGGTCGAGAGCGCTGGCGCCGCCCAGCTCTCGCCCTCTGCCGCCTGAACCGACCCCGCGACCCGGGTGCCGATCAGCGCTCCGACAGCTTGTCCAGCTGCTGCTGCAGGGTCTCAATCTTCTGTTTGAGATCGGCGAGGTCGTCCGCCTCGGTCGCCGGCGGGCGGGCCTGCGCCTCCGTTTCGTCGCGTGCGCCATTCGGCGGAGCGCCAGCCTCGCCCTGGCCGAACGGGGCGAACATCTTCATGGTCTGCTCCAACAGCGCCATGTTCTGCTTGCCCATCTCTTCGAAATTGCCAAGCGGAAATAGGCCGTCGAAGGTGTCCTGAAGGTACTTGCGCATCTGCTCCTGGTTGCGGGCGAAGCTGGCCATGCTGTGCTCCAGATAGCGGGGCAGCACGCTCTCCAGGCTGTCGCCGTAGAAGCTGATCAGCTGGCGCAGGAAATTGATGGGCAGCAGGTTTTGCCCCTTGGCTTCCTCTTCGACGATGATCTGGGTCAGGACGGAGCGGGTGATATCCTCCCCGGATTTGGCATCAAACACAGAGAAATCAATGCCTTCCTTGACCATTCTCGCGAGGTCGTCAAGGGTGACGTAGCTGCTGGTGGCGGTATTGTAGAGGCGGCGGTTGGCGTACTTCTTGATCGTTATCGTTTGGCCTTCCGATCGCTTCTTGTCGGTGGACGCGGGCATGGGAACTCAAGCTCCAGGCAATTACGGATAATTATGTGTTGCGCTTGTCGGCAATATACCAGTAATCACAACAAAATGCTGCACCGCGCAAGCCTAGATTTTGCGCCGCAACTTTCGCGGCCCTGGTCCCGCCTGCGGGCGGGAGGAGCGCTGGCTTGCGCCTGACCGCAGTTCTATACTACCGCCATGGCCGACAAGCCGGATCTCGACCGCCTGGCAAGGCAGTATCTCGACCTGTGGCAGGACCAGGTCGCCGCCATGGCTGCGGATCCGAGCGTGGCCGAGGCCATGAGCCGGTTGCTGGGCTGGACCGCCATGGCCGGCCCGTTGTGGGGTGAGCCCGGTGGTGGATCACAGCAATCCGGCCGACCCGCCGGAGGCGGAGCCGCCAATGCGGCAGGGCCCGCGGCCGCTGCCGCTGCATCTGACGCTGGCGGCCGCGACCTGGGCGAATTCACGCGCCGCCTTGCCGATCTTGAAGAGCGGCTCGCTGCCCTGGAGGCCCGAATTGGCGACGGCGGCAGCGGCGCTTCGGGAGGATCTCGCAAGCGTTCCGGCTGAGGCGTTCGCCGCGGCGGTCGATCGTGCTATTTTCGGGCGCTGGCAGGCGCTCATGGCCGGTATCCAGGCCTACCGGCAGCACCCCTATCGTCGCAGCTTGGCCGACCCTCCGGCCGTCTGGCAGGACGGCAGCACCCGTCTGCTCGACTATGGCGGCCCCGCCGGGGCGATCCCGCTGCTGGTGGTGCCGTCGCTGATCAATCGCTCCTATATCCTGGATCTGGCCCCTCGGCGCAGCTTCCTGCGGTTCCTGGCCGGCGAGGGGATACGGCCTCTGCTGGTGGATTGGGGCGCGCCCGGAGCGGCGGAACAGGACTTCGACCTCGAGGACTATGTCGCGGGCCGCCTGACGGCGGCACTGGATGCGGCCTTGGACCGGACCGGCGGGCCGATCCTGCTGCTCGGCTACTGCATGGGCGGCACGTTGGCCATGGCGCTGGCACTGCGCCGACAAAGCGACGTTTCGGGGCTGGCGCTCCTGGCCACGCCGTGGGACTTCCATGCCGACAACAGCGAACAGGCGCGGGCAACCGCCGCCATCGCCGCGCCGCTGCTGCCGGCCTTCGATGGGCTGGGCCAGATGCCGGTCGACATGTTGCAGGCCATGTTCACGGCGCTGGATCCGTTTCTCACAGTCCGCAAGTTTGCGGGGTTTGCCAGCCTCGATCCGACAGCCGGAAAGGCGCGCGAGTTCGTGGCCCTGGAGGACTGGGTCAATGATGGCGTGCCGATTACACCCGCCGTCGCGCGGGCCTGCCTGATCGGCTGGTACGGCGAAAACCAGCCGGCGAACGGACGCTGGCAGATCGCGGGGGAGCCCGTGCTGGCGGGGGAGTTCACGCGGCCCGCACTGGTGGTGATTCCGGCCCAGGACCGGATCGTGCCGCCGGCCTCGGCGGCCGCGCTGGCGGACGCGCTGCCCGGCTGCCGCCGCATGACGGTCAAGGCCGGCCACATCGGGATGGTGGTGGGGGGCGGCGCCCGCCGCCAGGTTTGGCGGCCGGTCGCGGACTGGCTCAGAGAGACCGCGGCGACGGGCCCCGGCAAACCTTGAATTGCCCGGCCTGAAGGCCTAAGAGTCCATGTTGCAGAGCAAAAGGGTCAACCCGGCCGAGGCGGGTTTTTCCGCGCTCCGGTGTTCCAAAAACAAACGGAGACGAGTGATGACTGAAGTTGTGATCGCAGGCGCCGCCCGAACCCCTGTCGGCGCATTCAACGGCGGGCTGAGCAGCGTACCGGCGCACTATCTCGGCCAGGTTGCCATCGTCGAAGCGCTGAAGCGGGCGAAGGTTGAGCCCGGCGACGTTTCGGAGACGATCATGGGCCAGATCCTGGCCGCGGGCGCGGGACAGAACCCGGCGCGCCAGGCCGCGATCGGGGCCGGCATTCCGGTGGAGCGGACCGCTTACGGCATTAACCAACTGTGCGGCTCGGGCCTGCGCACGGTGGCGCTGGGCTACCAGGCGATCCAGCTGGGCGACAACGATATCGTCGTCGCCGGCGGCCACGAGAGCATGAGCCAGGCGCCGCATCTGGCGCATTTGCGCAACGGCACCAAGATGGGCGACGTCAAGTTCCTGGACAGCATGCTCAAGGACGGCCTGTGGGACGCCTTCAACGGCTATCACATGGGCAACACGGCGGAAAACGTTGCCGAGAAGTGGCAGATCACCCGCGAGGAGCAGGACGAGTTCGCGGTCAACTCCCAGCGCAAGGCGGAAGAGGCCCAGAAGGGGGGCAAGTTCAGCGACGAGATCGTGCCGGTGACGATCGAGACCCGCAAGGGCGACATCGTCGTCGACACCGACGAGCATCCCAAGCATGGCGCCACCCTGGAAGGGTTGGCCAAGCTGCGTCCGGCCTTCAGCAAGGAAGGCTCGGTCACGGCCGGGAACGCCTCGGGCATCAATGACGGCGCGGCGGCCGTCGTGCTGATGACGGCGGACGAGGCGTCTAAGCGCGGCCTCGCCCCATTGGCGCGGATCGTCTCCTGGGCGACCGCCGGCGTCGATCCGGCGATCATGGGCTCGGGCCCGATCCCGGCCAGCCGCATGGCGCTCGAACGAGCCGGCTGGACCGTCGACGATCTGGACCTGGTCGAGGCCAACGAAGCGTTCGCGGCGCAGGCCTGCGCGGTCAACAAGGACCTGGGCTGGGATACCGGCAAGGTTAATGTGAACGGCGGCGCCATCGCGCTCGGCCATCCGATCGGCGCTTCGGGGACGCGCGTTCTGGTGACCTTGCTGTACGAGATGCAGAAGCAGGACGCCAAGAAGGCGCTGGCCACCCTGTGCATCGGTGGCGGCATGGGCATCGCCATGTGCGTCTCGCGCGACTAGGAAAATCGACTTATGCGGTAATGGAGGGGCCGTCCCGCGGGACGGCCCTTCTTTATTGCCGTGGGGGCGTATTCGGCTTTGTCGCGCCGCGCCTGTGCGGCTACTATCAGATGCAATGGGGACGAAGGGCTCCAGGTGAATCGTTAACAGGGAGGACCGACGGATGGGACGTGTGGCAGTGGTGACGGGCGGCACGCGCGGGATCGGCGAGGCGATCTCGGTGGCGCTTAAGGACGAGGGCCATAGCGTGGCGGCCACCTATGCCGGCAACGATGCGGCCGCGCAGGCGTTCTCTGAAAAGACGGGCATCAAGACGTACAAGTTCGACGTTGGCAAGTTCGACGACTGCGCCGACGCGGTGAAGCAGATCGAGGACGAGCTTGGTCCCATCGAGATCCTGGTGAACAACGCCGGGATCACCCGGGACGGCATGCTGCACAAGATGACGCCGGAGAACTGGCAGGCGGTTCTGCAGACCAACCTGGACTCCTTGTTCAACATGACCCGCAACGTCATCGACGGCATGCGCGAGCGTGGCTTCGGGCGGATCGTCAACATCAGCTCGGTCAACGGCCAGAAGGGCCAGATGGGGCAGTCGAACTACTCGGCGGCCAAGGCCGGCCTGATCGGCTTCACCAAGGCGGTGGCCCAGGAGAACGCGCGCAAGGGCATTACGGTGAACGCGGTGGCGCCCGGCTACATTGCCACCGAGATGGTCAAGGCGGTCCCCGAGGACGTGCTCAACAAACAGATCCTGCCGCTGATCCCGGTCGGCCGGCTCGGCGAGCCGGAGGAGATCGGACGCTGCGTCGCCTTCCTGGCGTCCGACGCGGCGGGCTTCATCACAGGCTCGACAATCTCCGCGAACGGCGGGCAGTATATGTCCTAGTCACGGCCCGTTCGCTGTGGTCTAGTTTTCGCCGGCGCCCTTCGAGGGCGCCGGCTTTGTTTTGGACTCCCTCTGGAGGTCAGCCATGCCGCGGGAGTATCCGGAGCGGCCGGTGGTTGGCGTCGGCGTCATCGTCTGGCGCGATGACCAGGTGCTGCTGGTGCGCCGGGGCCGGCCGCCGCGCCAGGGCGAGTGGGCCTTGCCCGGCGGCACCCAGGACCTCGGGGAAACCGTGTTCGAGACCGCCCGTCGCGAGGTTCTGGAGGAGACCGGGATCACCGTGACGCCCACCGGCATCGTCGATGTGGTCGACTCGATCCATCGGGATCCGGACGGGCGCATCCGCTATCACTACACCCTGGTGGATGTGGCTGCCGAGTACCTCGACGGCGAGGCAGAGGCGCGCGACGACGCGGCCGAGGTGGCCTGGGCGCGGCCCGGCGATCAGCCGGCGTTCGCCGCGTTCGATCTCTGGGACGAGACCGTTCGGGTGATCGCCCGCTCGGCCGAGCTGCGCGGCAGGCCGATGCGATGAGCGAGGCCGCGGCCACCACGTCCGCCCCGCCGGGCGCGCTGCGCGCGACCCTGGTCGGCGGCACGGCCGTGCTGATGTGGGGCGCGCTCGCGCTTCTGACCACCTGGACCGGGCAGGTGCCGCCCTTCCAGCTGATCGCCATGGCCTTCGGCATCGCCTTCCTGCTGGCGCTGGGCAAGTGGCTCGTCGCGCGTGAGAACCCGGCCGCCCATCTGCGCCATCCGCCCGCCGCCATCGGGCTCGGCATTGCTGGCCTGTTCGGCTACCACTTCTTCTACTTCATGGCGCTGCGCAACGCGCCGGCGGTGGAGGCGAGCCTGATCGCCTTCCTCTGGCCGCTCCTGATCGTGCTGTTCTCGGCCCTCTTGCCGGGCGAGCGGCTGCGCTGGTGGCACGTGGCGGGCGGCGTCCTCGGGCTCGCCGGCGCGGCGCTCTTGGTCACCCAGGGCGGGCGCATCGAGTTCCGCGCCGAGTTCACGCTTGGCTATCTGGCGGCGCTGGCCTGCGCCTTCACCTGGTCTAGCTACTCGGTCGCCAGCCGCCGCTTCGGCGACGTGCCATCCGATACCATCGGCTGGGCCTGCGGCGCCGCGGCGGCATTGGGTGTGGTCTGCCATCTCGTCTTCGAGGCGACGGTCTGGCCCCAGGGCGCGGAATGGCTCGCGGTGCTGGGCCTCGGCCTCGGTCCCGTGGGCGCGGCCTTCTTCGCCTGGGATCATGGCTGCAAGCGCGGCAACATCCGGGTGCTGGGGGTATCCTCCTACGCCGCGCCCTTGATCTCGACCCTCTTGCTGATCGCCTTCGGCCAGGCCGAAGCCACCTGGATCGTCGCCGTCGCCTGCCTGTTGATCGTCGGCGGCGCTGTGCTGGCGGCGCGGGAGATGCTCCGGCGCAAAGCGGCCTGACGCCCTCCCTCGGGATCGTTCAGCCGTTCCGGTAATAGTAGCTGTAGGCGTTGATGGCCGGCACGCCGCCGAGATGGGCGTAGAGCACGCGTGAGCCGGCCGGGAAGAAGCCCTTCCGGACCAGGTCGATCAGGCCCTGCATGGATTTCCCCTCGTAGACCGGGTCGGTCATCATGCCTTCCATGCGGGCCGCCAGCCGGATCGCCGCGCTGGTCTCGTCCGACGGCACCCCGTAGGCGGGGTAGGCGTAGTCGGTCTTGAGGACCACGTCGTCCGCGGTGACCTCCCGGCCAAGCCCGACCCGCTCGGCCGTGTCCTGCGCGATCCTGAGCGTCTGGGCGTGGGTCTGGTCCGGCAGCGCCGAGGCGTCGATGCCGATCACGTTGCGGGCGCGGCCGTCGGCGGCGAAGCCGACCACCATGCCGGCCTGGGTCGAACCGGTGACCGAGCAGACGACGACGTAGTCGAACCTGACGCCAAGCTCGGCCTCCTGCGCGCGCACCTCTTCGGCGAAGCCGACATAGCCGAGACCGCCGAGCGGGTGATCGGAGGCGCCTGCGGGAATGGCGTAGGGCTTGCCGCCCTTGGCCTTGACGTCTTCGAGGGCGTGCTCCCAGCTTTCCCGGATGCCGATGTCGAAGCCCTCGTCGACCAGCTCGACCTCGGCGCCCATGACCCGCGACATGAGGATATTGCCGACCCGGTCATAGACGGCGTCGGCGATCGGCACCCAGCTCTCCTGAACCAGCCGGCATTTCATGCCGACCTTCGCCGCGACCGCCGCCACCTGGCGCGTGTGGTTGGACTGGACGCCGCCGATGGTGACCAGGGTGTCGCAGTTCTGGCGGATCGCGTCCGGCACCAGATACTCGAGCTTGCGCACCTTGTTTCCGCCGAAGGCAAGGCCGCTGTTGCAGTCCTCCCGCTTCGCATAGAGCTCCACAGCGCCTCCGAGATGGTCGGACAGCCGGCTCAGCTTTTCGATCGGCGTGGGGCCGAATGTCAGCGGATAGCGTTCGAATTTCTCGAGCATGGTGGCCTCCCTCGACGACTTTTCACCCCGGGAGTCTAGCCAATCCGGGTCGAAAGGTGTTCTCGAAGTTCTGGCAAAAACTGCAATCTGTAAGTATGATGCGTCAAAATCCAAAAGATTATTTCAGTTAATGCACAGAAGCCGAGAGGATATTTCATGCTGTCCGAGCTCGATCGCGTCGACCGTCGCATTCTCAGGCTGTTGCAGCGCGACGGCCGGCTCACCAATGCGGAGCTCGCCAAGATGGCCAACGTCAGTCCGGCGACCTGTCATCGCCGAACCCAGAGGCTGCTCGACCAGGGGTTCATCCGCGCGGTGCGCGCGGAAATCGCCCCCGAAAGAGTCGACCGAGGCGTGCTCGCCGTCGTCGGCGTCGTGCTCGACCGCTCGACGCCCGAGAGCTTCGCCGCGTTCGAGACCGCGATCGTCAAGCTGCCCTTCGTGCTCGACTGCCATCTGGTCGCCGGCGACTTCGACTACTTCCTCAAGATCCGGGTGCGGGACATCGCCGACTTCAGCCGCCTGCTCGGCGAGAAGCTCATCGCCGTGCCGGGCGTGCGCCAGACCCGCACCTTCTTCGTCATGAAAGAGGTGATCGACAACGCGCCGCTCGAGTTCTGATCGGACCGCTACCGGGGCCAGCGCTCGCGCAGATCGGCGATCAGGGCGGCCCGCTGCTCATCCGTGATCTCGTTGACCGCAGCGAGGTCCGGGGCGCGGGGCCAGCCGGCATCCGCGAAGGCCGCGCCGGCGAACTCGCGGGCGCCGTCATAGCGGGGCAACACGTGAAAGTGGACGTGCGGATCGACCATCATCAGCATCAGGTAATTGATCTTCTCGAAGGCGAAGGCCGCCTTGAGGCAGGCCTCGATGTCGGCCGTCACGGTCTTGAGCCCGTCGAAGGCTTCCTGGCTGATCGCGCCGAAGGCGGTGGCCGGCTCCGTGCAGGCCAGGATGAGACTCCCGAGCGTGACCTGCTGCGGGCGCAGCAGCACGACCCAGAGCGGATAATCGGCGATCAAGGTCTCGGGGAAGCCGAACTTGGCGATCGTGGCGTTGGCGGCCTCTTGCGAACTCATTGCCCAACTCTCCTTCCTTTGGCCCCTGCGCCGGCCTGCGGCTCAGCCCGGCTGCCAGCCCTCCGCGGCCAACTCGAAGCCGGTGAATTCGAAGGCCGGCGAAACCGTGCAGCCCACGAGCGTCCAGTCGCCCAGGCTCTCGGCCGTCTGCCAGGCGCCGGCCGGAATAATCACTTGGGGCACCTCGGTGCCGTCGAGGTCGGACCCCAGGCGGTGCTCGTCGATCGCGCTGCCGTCGGGCGAGACGGTCAGCCGCAGCGGCGCCCCGGCATAATGGTGCCAGATCTCGGCCGCGTCGATCCGATGCCAGCGCGAGACCTCGCCGGCGCGCAGCAGGTAGAAGATTGCCGTGCCCGCGCCCCGGGCGCCGGCCTCGCCCGTGTGCCGCCAGGTCTCCCGGTAGTGGCCGCCCTCCGGATGGGGCGCGAGGTCGAGGCGGCGGATGATCGTCTCGGCGTCCATCGGCCGCGTGTCAGGACTGCGGGTCCTTCGGGATGGTGGCCTGCATGGACTCCCGCTGGGCGAAGCCCTCGTACCAGGCCGCTAGCCGCGGCCGGCCGGCACGCCAGTCATCGCCGGGAAAGCGGAAGTCGAGATAGCCGAGCCCGCAGCCCACGGCGATCTGGCCGATGGTCACGGGGCCGTCGAGCCCATCCGCCTCCCGCTCCAGCTGGTTCAGCGCCCGGTCAATGGCCGCCTTCTGCCGATCGGCCCAGGCCACCGACTGGAGTTCATCTGGCCGGCGGCCCTCCAAGAGCCGCAGCACCGCCGCATCCAGGATGCCGTCCCCGAGCGCCTGTAGCCGCAGCACCCGCCAGCGCGCCGCGCCCTCCTTCGGGAATAGCGCTGCCGTATCCGACCGGCTGTCCAGGTACTCGCAGATCACGGGTGAATCGAACAAGACGTCGCCTTCGTCGGTGATCAGCGCCGGCACCTTGCCGAGCGGATTGCTGGCGCCGAGGTCGGTCTCCGCGGCCCATGGATCGGTCTGAACGCGTTCGATCTGGTCGGCCAGCCCAGTCTCTACGGCGGTGACGCTGACCTTTCGGACATAGGGTGAGGTGGGCGAGTATCTCAGTTTCATCTTTGCGATCCCGTCTCGAAACTGTTGCTGCGGTGCGGACACTTTGTCCGCGGGGAGATGGTGGTTAGATCTTATAGCCCAGCTTCCGCAGGCGCACCTTGATCCGTTCAACCGCGCGGCTACCGACCTGCCGGCCCCATTGCTGGCCCAGCAGCACGCCGGCGCGACTGATTTCGGGAATTTTGGACCGCATCTTCTGCCCGACGGGGCTTTGCCAGAAGTCCAGCAGCGCACGGATCTCGTCGTGGGTGAAGGCCGTCATGTAGATCGGGACCATCGCGTTGTAGAACTCGTCCCGGGAGTCCCGGAACTCCGCGATCATCTCCTCCTCGACGATCCGCAGATGCTCCGGCGGCATGCCGGGAACCATCCTCGAGAACACCGACACGCCCTGTTTCACCATCTGTGGGATCATGGACGTGACGAATCCGTCGGTGCCGGAGGCGGATAAGAGCTTGACGATATCGGTCCGCTTCTGGGTGTCGTCGGCTGCCGCCGGTGCCGACTGCAGAAGGACAATACCGATAAGTGCCAGCGCGAACAGCTTGGCCATGGCTCGCGACCTTTAAGTAATTGTGAAACCCACTCCCTCGTAGACTTGTAGCATGTTCTCGCGTCGCCTTCGCTAATGGCGTCGTGGGAGGAACCTGATCTCCGCCGTGCTAGACTCAAGGCCATGTGGACCGACGTCGTCGACTTGCGCGAGTTCTATGAAGGCAGCACCGGCCAGGTGGCCCGCCGCATGATCCGGCGGACCATCCGTACCCTGTGGCCCGACGTCAAAGGCGAGAGCCTGCTGGGACTCGGTTACGCGACGCCGTATCTCAGGCCGTTTCGCGGCGAGGCGGAACGCATCGCCGCCGTTATGCCGGCCGGGCAGGGTGTGCTGCACTGGCCGCCCGAAGGCCCGGGCGTGGTCGCGCTGGCGGACGAAGGGGAGTTGCCGCTGCCAGACCTATCCATCGATCGGGTGCTCCTGGTGCATGCGCTCGAGCACACGGAACAGATCCGGCGCATGCTGCGCGAGGTCTGGCGGGTCATGGCCGGCGGCGGACGCCTGCTGGTGGTGGTGCCCAATCGGCGCGGCATCTGGGCCCGGCTCGAGCGGACCCCGTTCGGCCACGGCCGCCCCTACAGCGACAGCCAGCTTTCCCGGCTGTTGCGCGACAACATGTTCACGCCCATGCGATCGCAAACGGCGCTGTTCGTTCCGCCCAGTCGGTCGCGCATGATCCTGGGCTCCGCGGCCGTGTGGGAGAAGGCGGGCGCGCGCTGGTTCCAGCCGATCTCCGGCGTCATCCTGGTCGAGGCCAGCAAGCAGATCTATGCAGGGACGACCGTAGGGGCGGTGCGGCGCAGGGAAAAGGCGATCGTGCCGGTGCCGCGTTCTTCGGCCCGCGTTTCAGGCCCAACACGAAGCCGGCTTGAAGATCTCTCGTTGTAGCTGGTCCGAAATCCGCTCTAGGAGCGGCCGGCTGCGGCCTTGGTCGGCCCCGGGCGTTTCTTGCCGATCTCCGACAGATCGAACGGCGTGTGCTGATAGGTGTCGTTGATCCAGTTGGCGAACAGCAGGTGGCCGTGCGAGCGCCAGACATTGAGCGGCGGCTGGCTCGGGTCATCGCCCGGGAAGTAGTTCTCCGGCACGTGGATCTCCCGCCCCGCCTTGACGTCGCGCTCATACTCGTTGCGCAGCGTCTGGGTGTCGTATTCCAGATGATTGAACATGTAGACGGCGCCGTAGTTGTGGTCTTCGACCATACACAGCCCCGCCTGGTCAGACTCCGCCAATATCTGCAGGCCGTCCACGCGCTGGATATCCTCGCTCCGGGTCTCCGTGTAGCGGGACACCGGAACCGGGAACTGGTCGTCGAAGCCCAGCATCAACGGCGACGCCGGCGCGGCGACCCGGTGGGTGTAGACCCCTGACAGCTTCTCGCCGAGCGGATACTTCTCGATGCCGTAGTGGTGATAGAGCGCCGCCTGGCCGCCCCAGCAGATGTTGAAGCTGCGGAACACGTGGGTTTCCGCCCAGTCGAAGATCTCGGTCAACTCCTGCCAATACTCCACGTCCTCGAACGGGATCTCCTCGACCGGCGCGCCGGTGACGATCAGGCCGTCGAACTTCTGATGCGCCACCTTTTCCCAGGGCGCATAAAACGCCAGCATGTGCTCTTGCGGGGTGTTGCTCGGCGTGTAGGACGAGGTGGTCAGCAGGTACAACTCCACCTGCAACGGCGTCGCCCCGAGCACGCGCCCGAATTGGGTCTCCGTCTTGACCTTCTCGGGCATCAGATTCAGGAGCGCGATGCGCAACGGCCGGATATCCTGCCGGATCGCGTCGTGCTCGCGGATCACCGGCACGCCCTCCTTCTCGAGCGTGCGTCGGGCCGGCAGGTCGTCTGGTATCTTGATCGGCATTGCGCCTCAGCCTTGTTGCTTGAGGACCGACGTTTTTCCCGAAACGGCGGGTCGCCGGCCAGTGGTGGATAAGATTGGGTCTCGCTCCCCGGCCGTCAAGCTTGCGCCGTCCGACCCCCGACGGCGCCCTCTCGTCGGCGGCGGCAGGTCAAGGATTCTATTCCGATGTTTCCTTTGCCTTCGCCCATGCGGGGGGCTAGTAGTAAGGGTGTCTCCCAGCCGTTCCCGGACCGTCCTATGGCCCCCGCCCAACCGTCCCTCGACGACCTGCGCCGCGATCTGGATGAGATCGACAACGCCATTCACGATCTCATCATGCGGCGGACCGAGGTGGTCGAGCGGGTCGCGGGCGCCAAGGAACATGCCGGCGGCCGGGGCGTGCTGCGGCCTGGCCGGGAGGCCCGGATCCTGCGCCGCCTGGTGGCCCGGCATCGGGGCGCGTTTCCGGTCGCCTCGCTGGTCCGCGTCTGGCGCGAGCTGATCTCCGCCTCGGTGGCCATGCAGACGCGGTTCTCGGTGGCCGTGTTCCGGCCGGAGCCGGATCCGGGCTACTGGGTTTTGGCGCGCGAGCAGTTCGGCATCTACGCGCCGATGACCGCCCACGCCACGCCCGAAGCCGCCATCCGGGCGGTCGCCGCGGGCGATGCCACGGTTGCCGTGGTCCCCATGCCCGAAGCCGAGGACGAGGAGAAGAGCTGGTGGGCGGCACTAGTCCAGGGGCAGCTGGCCGGCGGGGACGATATTCCACAGGTCATCTGGTATCTCCCGTTCACCGGCAGCTCCAGCGGTCCGCTGGCGGGTCTCGGCGCGCTGGTCCTGAGCATGGCACCGCAGGAAGAGAGCGGGGAGGACCGGTCGCTGTTCGTCTTCGAGACCGACGCCGCGGGCGCACTCGCCGATCTGGTCACGGCACTCAAGGCCCAAGGCTTGCCGCCCGTCGAGGTGTGTGCGCGGGAGGAGGGCGAGAAAGGGCTGGTCCTGGTGCTTCTCGACGGATATATCGGCGCGGAGGATCCACGGTTGGCCGGGATCGCGGGCGGTGCGGACCGGCTGCACGCGCTCGGCGGCTATCCGGTGCCTTTTCTGGTGCCGGTCCCGGAAGCGAAAGGGTGAGGGAAGATGAGCGCGTTGACGCCACGGCCTGGAGTGATGGGGATCGATCCCTATGTTGGCGGCAGGTCCGAACTGCCGGGCATCGACCGCGTCATCAAGCTGTCCTCAAACGAATCGCCCCTGGGGCCCAGTCCGCGGGCTGTCGAGGCCTACCGCGAGGAGGAGGACCATCTGGCCGAATACCCGGACGGCGGCGCCGAGGCGCTGCGCGCGGCGATCGGCCAGCGCTACGGGCTGGACCCGGCCTGTATCGTCTGCGGCTGCGGTTCGGACGAGCTCATCTCGCTGCTCACCCGCGCCTATGCCGGGCCGGGCGACGAGGTGCTGTTCCCCCAGCACGGCTTCGCCATGTACCCGATCGCGGCCCGTGGTGCCGGGGCCGAACCGGTGACCGCGCCGGAGACCAATCTGACCACGGATGTGGACGCGCTCCTGGCCACGGTGACCGAGCGCACCAAGATCGTGTTCATCGCCAACCCGAACAATCCCACCGGCAGCTACATCTCGTCGGAGGAGGTGGCCCGGCTGCGGTCCGGCCTGCCTGACAGCGTGCTTCTGGTGCTGGACGCGGCCTATGCCGAATACGTTACCCGCAACGACTATGCGGCGGGCGAGGCACTGGTCGAGGCGAGTGCGGGCGGCCCGGAGAACGTCGTCATGCTGCGCACCTTCTCCAAGATCTACGGGCTCGCGGCGGTGCGTCTCGGCTGGGCCTTCTGCCCGCCGAGCGTCGCCGATGTGCTCAACCGGGTGCGCAACCCGTTCAACGTGACCCGCCCGGCGCAGGCCGCCGGAATCGCGGCCCTGGCCGACATCGCCCATGTGGACGCGGCGCGCGAGCATAACGACATCTGGCTGCCCTGGCTGGCCGAGGCGCTCGCCGGGATCGGGCTCACCCCGCTGCCGAGCGTCGG
>JASJBI010000105.1 GCA_030066595.1 Alphaproteobacteria bacterium
CGCTAGAGCAAGATCGAGTTAGATCGAATCGATCTAACTCGTGAATCTTGCTTTACTTCAATGATTCAGAGACTGATTCACGGGTCACACCGTTTCGCTGTGACCCGATCAGGCTCTAGGGGAGGATCCGCCGAATGGCCGCCACGTTGCTCGACACCAAGGGTCTGAAATGCCCGCTGCCGGTGCTGCGCGCGCGCAAGGCGCTGAAGGCGGTCGAGCCGGGCGGGGTGCTCGAGATCCATGCCACCGATCCCGGCTCGGTCCAGGACTTCCGGTCCTTCTGCGAGACCACCGGGCACGAGCTCCTGGCCTCGCGTCAGGAGGACGACGTCTACATCTTCGAGATCCGCAAGGCCGCGTGAGGCGCGCGCTATTCGCCCGGTGCCGGTTGCGCGGCGGCGCCCTTGGCCTTCTTTCCCTCGCCCTCGAGCAGGTGGACGAACATGGCCAGCATCGGCGGGATGATCAGCAAGGTCAGCACCGCCGAGAGCGAGAGGCCGCCGACGACCACGGAGCCGAGACCGCGATAGAGCTCCGAGCCGGCCCCGGGAAACAGCACCAGAGGCAGCATGCCGAAGACCGATGTCAGGGTCGACATGAAGATCGGCCGGATGCGGTTGCGCGTGGCCTCTAGGATGGCGTCCTGCGCCGCCATGCTCTGGTCGCGGATGTGATGCAGGGTCTGGTGCACCAGGAGGATGGCGTTGTTGACCACGATGCCGATCAGGATCACGAAGCCCAACAAGGTCAACATGTCGAGCGGCTGGAAGGTGAAGATGTTGAGGACGCCGAGTCCGGCCACGCCGCCGGCCGCCGCCAGCGGTACCGACAGCAAGATGATCAGCGGGTAGATGAAGCTCTCGAACAGCACCGCCATGACCAGATAGACGATGGCGATGGCGAGCAGCAGCTCGAGCACCATGGCGTCCCAGGTCTGCGACAGCTTGTCGGCGGTGCCGGAGAGGCCGAGCTTGACGCCGGCAGGCAGGCCCTCCGCGATCAGCGTATTCATCACTTCGCGCCTTAGGGTATCGATCGCCTCCTCGAGGGCGATGCCCGGCGCGGGTCGGATCTCCAAGGTGACGGTGCGGAAGCGTTCGCGGTGCCGGATCTCGGTCGGCCCCGCGGTCAGGATGACATCGGCCAGCGAGTCGGCCGGCACGATCATGCCGTCGGAGGTGACCACCGGCAGGCTGCCGATGCCCTGGGTCTCGAAGACGTTCTTATCGGGGCCCTGGAGCATGAGGTCGATCTGCTTGCTGCCGACGCTCACCTCGGCCACGCGCAGGCCGTCGTTGAAGGTGTCGACCGTCTCGGCGAGCTCGCGCGCCGTCACGCCGTTGTCAGCCAGCCTCACCCGGTCGGGCACGACTCGGACCTCGGGCGCGCCCAGCTCGAGGCCCGGTCTGGGGCGCAGCTGGTTGCCCTGGTCCAACGGCATGACGCGCACGATCTTGCGCACGGCCCGTCCCGCGACGTCCAGGATGTCCTCGAACTCGGTGCCGGAGATGTCGAGCTGCAGCTTGCGGCCGCCGCCGATGCCGCGCCCGAAGATCGACGGCTGATTGACGAAGCCGAAGGTGCCCGGTTCGCGGAACACCACGTCCTGGAGGACGGGCACCAGCTCGCCCGCGCGCTGGGGCTCTTCGGAGATCGCTCCCAGGAAGGTGTTGGCGCGGGTGGCGACGAAGAAAAAGCGCTGGATCTTCGGCGGGCCGCCGGGCTCCGATTCCGGTCCCGAGACATCGGACCAGAGCGGTTTGATGCCCGATTCGATCTCCTGGGCGATCTCCTCCATGGTCTCCAGGTTGTAGCCCGGCGGCGGAATGATCACGCCGAACACCAGGTTGCGGTTGCCTTCGGGCAGGTACTCCAGCTTGGGCAGGAACAGCCAGGCGGAAAGCGAGGCCACGAGAGTGACGACCGCGACGACGCCGAGCGCTCTTTTGCGATCCTTCACCACCGTCGTGACGAAGCGCATGACGAAGCCGACGAAGCCGGAGGCGAAGCGGTCGATCCCGGGCAAATGCATGCGTGTGACGCTTGCCTCGCTCAGCGCCTTGCCGCCGCCCAGGAGGTAGCGGGACAGGGCCGGGACGACCGTGACCGAGACGATCAAGGAGAGGGTCACGGCCACCGAGATCGCCACCGCGATGTCCCGGAACAGCTGCCCGACCTCCAGCTCCATGACCAGGAGCGGGATGAAGACCATCACGGTAGTCAGCGCCGAGACCAGGATTGCGCCCCAGACCCGACGCGCGCCCTCGTAGGCCGCCCTGACGGTCGGCGTGCCGGCCTCGCGCATCCGGAAGATGTTCTCCAGCACCACGATGGCCGCGTCCACGACCATGCCGACGGCGAAGGCGAGGCCGGCCAGGGAGATGACGTTGATCGAACGCCCCATGGCCGCCATGGCGACGAAGGAGCCGATGACCGAAACCGGAATCGCCAGCGAGATGACCAAAGTGGCGCGGCCGGAGCGCAGAAACAGCAGCAGAATGACCGCTGCCAATGTGCCGCCGATCCAGATGTTCTGGCGCACCAGCGAGATCGCGGAGTTGATGTAGACGGTCTCGTCGTAAACCTGCTTCAGCGTCAGTCCCGCGCCCGGCACGGCAAACTCGTTGAGCTCGTCGACCGCCTCGCCGATGCCGCGCATCGTCTCGATCACGTTGGCGCCGGTCTCGCGCTTGGCGTTGAAGGCGATGGCGGACTCACCCAGGATGCGGATGGAGGCCGTCGGGTCCCGGTAGCCGAAGGCGACGTCGGCGATGTCGCCGACCGTCACGCGGGCCAGCCGGCCGCTCGTTTGATCTTCCTCCGAGCGCAGCACGACGCGCCGGATTCCATCCAGGGTGTTCAGCTCGCCCTCGGTGCGCACGACATAGCGGCGCTTGCCTTCTTCGACGTCGCCCGCCGACATCGAGGCGTTGGCCTGTCGCAAGGCGCCGATCACATCGCTGACGGTCAAGCGGTAGCGGGCCAGGCGCTGCGGGTCGACGGTGACCTCGATCTGCCGTGAACTGGTGCCGAAGACGGAAACCTGGCTGACCCCGGGGACGCGCTCGATGCGCTCCTTGACGATGTCCTTCACGAAGTCGCCGAACTCGTGGATCGGCCGCTCGTTGCCCTCGGCCCGGCGCACGATGAACCAGGCGATCGGGTTGTCATCGCTGCCGGCGGTGTCCAGCGTCGGCTCGTCGGCTTCGTCTGGATAGCCGGCGACGCGGTCCAGACGGTTGGCCGTCAGCAAGAGCGCCTTGTCCATGTCGGTGCCGACATTGAACTCGAGCGTGATTCGGGCCCGGCCGGTCTCCGCCCGGCTGGTGATCTCCGTCAGGTTCTCGAGGCCGGCCAGATGCTCTTCCTGCTCGTTGATGATCTCGCGCTCGATTTCGGCCGGCGCCGCGCCGGGCCAGTTCGTGGCCACCGTGATCACCGGCCGGTCGACGTCGGGCGCCAACTGAATCGGGATCGTTTCCAGCGCCACCAGGCCGAACATGACGCACATCAGGACCGCCGCGACGACGGCGATCGGACGCTCGATGGCGATCTTGATCAGGTTCATCAGGTCTGACCGTCGATGGTGACCTTGTCGCCCGGGCGCAGGCGCTCGTTGCCGCGCACCACCACGACGTCGCCGTCGCCGAGCCCGTCGAGCACCTCGAGGCGGCTGCCGACCGCTTCGCCGAGCCGGATCGGCCGCAGCTCGGCGCTGCCGTTCTGCACCACATAGACGATGCTCTGACCGCCGCGCTTGATGATGGCGTCCTTGTGCACCGTGAGCACGTCGCGCGGCGCGCCCAGCGGCACGCTGACCGTGACGCTCTGCTCGTTGGCCAGGGGCCGCTCGGTCTCGCCGAACTCTGGGATGAAGCGCACCGCGCGGGTGCGCGTCAGCGGGTTCTCGGTGGGCACGACAGCGCGCACGATGGCCCAGTGCTCGCTGCCGTCGTCGAGCGTGAATCTGGTCAGGGTCCCGGGAACCAGACCGGCCAGACGCTGGTAGGGTACGTCAGCCTCGATCTCGAGCGACTCGTCGGCGACCATGCTGACCACGGGGTCGCCGACCTGGACGTAGGAACCGGCCTCGGCGTGCCGCCGGGTCACCACGCCGGCGTAACGCGCCCGGACCTCGGCATAGGAGAGATTGATCTCGGCCAGGCGCAGCTCGGAGCGATAGGTCGCCGCGTTGGCCTCGGACTCCTGCATCTCGGCCTTGGCGATGGCGACCTCCTGCTCGACGTCCTCGGCCCGCGACTTGTTGAAGGCCGCCGAGCTCTTGAGGCCCTCGATCCGCTTCTTTTCCTGCTGCGCCAAGGCCAGCCCGGCGCTCTTGGTCGCCATCTTGGCTAACGCCTCCTGCAGCTCGCTTGCCGCAAGGTCGCGCCGTGCCGTCAGGAGGTCCCGGTTGAGGATGGCGATGACGTCGCCGGCCTCGACCCGGTCGCCGACCTCGACCATGAACTCCTCGATCGGCCCGTTGATGCGGGCCGCCACCACGCCGGCCTGGCGCGCCACCAGGCGGCCGATCACCGGCACCGTCTGGGACAGCGGCTCCATGACCACCGTGTCGACGCGCACCGCCGTCGCGCCGTTCTGCCCCTGGGCCGCGGCTGTGGCCGGGCTCAAGGCGAGGCACGCGAGAAAGAGAACGGCAAGGCGGCCAGCCGGGCTCCGGGTGCTCAGAACGTCCTCCGTTGCCTCCGCGGCGGTATTCAAGGCCTCTTCCTGGCTGGGACTTCAATGATTTGGCGCTTGCGCCAACCCGAGTCAACGGTTCTCCCGCCGCCGGTGCGGGCTCGCCGCAGGGCCCGCCGCGCGGTCAGGGGCCAACCTGGACCGAATATTGCTAATTATACGTAGCTTTCCCCCGATTGGCCGTTCAGGCCAGGGGATTCCGCGATCAAATCTTTGTGGTATTCCGGGATGGGAGGGGCTAACACTGGCTGTTTAGAGCTATTCCAATGACCACATTGATCTTTACTCACGAGGCCTGCCTGGACCACGACCCGGGCTACTACCATCCCGAGCGGCCGGACCGGCTGAGGGCGGTGCGCGGCGCATTGGAGTCGCCCAAGTTCGCCGAATTGGTCTGGGTGGAGGCGCCGCGGGCGGAGATTGCCCAGATCGCGCGGGTCCACCCGCAGGACTACGTCGAGGCCGTGCTGGCCGCGGTGCCCGAGTCGGGGCTGGCGGCGCTCGACGCCGACACCCAGATGTCGCCCGGATCGGGCGAGGCCGCGCTGCGCGCCGCCGGCGCCCTCTGCGCCGCGGTCGACGCGGTCATGGCCGGCAAGGCGGCCAATGCCTTCTGTCCCGTCCGCCCGCCGGGCCACCACGCCGAACCGCGGCAGGCCATGGGCTTCTGCCTGTTCAACAACG
>JASJBI010000003.1 GCA_030066595.1 Alphaproteobacteria bacterium
GATCGAGACAAATTGAGGGTCAGACGACGGGCAAGACGGCAGACGAAGAGCCGACGGTCGACCTGAGAGGTCCAGGTTCGGCTAAGGGGCGGAGTATAGGAACACTGGCGACGCGGTGCGGATGAGCGGATCCCGGCGGAGCAAGCCCAAAATCCGACGCCGACAGTGAATCTACGACCCAGCGCGATCGACATCTGGCGCGCCGCCCAAGCGCGGGCCGCAAGTCCGGCTGACAGGGTTGGCCGGGCTGGGCTATGCTCGCATCAATACGGGGAGATCGGCGCACGGCTCGAGACAGGTCGGCATGAGACCGGCCAGCGCCTATCGCCAACCAGGGAGGAGAACGCATGCTTGGGACCCTGTCCGAGATCATTCCGCGCGCTGCCGCGCGCTTCGGCAACAAGACCGCGCTGATCGCAGGCGACTGGCGGTTCAGCTTCCATCAGGTGGAGGAGCAGACCAACCGGCTGGCCAACGCGCTGGTCGCCTCGGGCATCGAGCCCGGCGACCGGGTGACGCTCTACGCGCCGAACAGCTGGGAGTGGCTGATCGGCTATTACGGCGTGCTCAAGACCGGCGCGGTGGTCAACCCGATCAACGTCATGCTGACGCCGGAAGAGGTCAAGTTCGTGACCCAGGACTGCGGCGCCAAGGCGATCCTGGCCTCGGCCGACAAGGGCGAAGGGCTGTTGGACGTGAAGGCGGACACGCCCTTGGACGAGGTCATCCTGTTCGGCGAGACGGCGCCGGCCGGCGCGCGCGCCTTCCAGAAGATGCTGGATTCGGGCGACCCGGAGTTCAACCCGGCGACGCCCGAGCCCGATGAGATGTCGACGATCTGCTACACCTCGGGCACGACCGGCCATCCCAAGGGGGCGATGCTGAGCCACACCGCGGTCCTGGTCAGCACGGCGATGACCGCGATGATGCACATGCGCACCGGCGAGGACGTGGTCGCCACCGCGCTGCCCTGCGCCCATGTTTACGGCAATGTGGTGATGAATGCCTGTTTCCTCTACGGCGCGACCTTCGTCTTGATCCCGCGCTTCGAGGAGATCCTCGTGCTCGACGCGATCCAGAGCCACCGGGCCACCATGTTCGACGGCGTGCCGACGGCCTTCCTCTACCTGCTCGCCCATCCGGATCTCGATAACTACGACCTCTCGTCCCTGACCCGCTGCTCGGTCGGCGGCCAAACCATGCCGATCGCCAAGGCGGAGGAGTTCGAGGCGCGCTTCGGCTGCCCCATTCTCGAGCTCTGGGGCATGACCGAGCTGGCCGGCCCGGGCACCTGCAACCCGTTGTATGGGCTCAACAAACACGGCTCGGTGGGCATCCCGCTGCCCTATGTGGAATGCCGCATTGCCGACAACGAGGACGCCGCCAAGACCCTGCCCGCGGGCGAGGTCGGCGAGCTCATGGCGCGCGGGCCCATCGTGATGCAGGGCTACTTCAACAACGAGCAGGCCACCAAGGAGACCATCGAGCCGGACGGCTGGATGCACACTGGCGACCTGGCCAAGCAGGACGAGGACGGCTACGTCTACATCGTCGACCGCAAGAAGGACATGATCCTGACCGCCGGCTACAACATCTACCCGGCCGAGCTGGAACGGGTGATCTCCGGCCATCCGGCGGTGGCCATGGTCGGCGTCGGCGGCCTCACGGACGAGGTCAAGGGCGAGATCGCCAAGGCCTATGTGGTGCTCAAGCCCGGGGCGACGGCGACCGAGGAGGAAGTGGTCGCCTACTGCCGCGAGCATATGGCCGCTTACAAGGTGCCGCGCGCGGTGCAGTTCGTGGAGGACTTGCCCAAGACCAGCACGGGCAAGATCATGCGCCGTCAGCTCAAGACGCTCGAGAACACCTGACAGAGAGCTTCAAGAGGCCGCGCGCGCCTGCTGTTCCGGCACGCGACCGCCGATCTGGCGGGTGATCTCTGCCGCCGCGCGCACGACACGCGCGCCCAGCTCGCCAAGACGGGTCTCGGTGACCCGGACGCTGGGACCCGAGACGGACACGCCGGCGATGACGTCGCCGTGCTCGTCGTGGATGGTGGCCGCCACGCAGCGCATGCCCATGGTGTGCTCTTGCTCGTCCACGGCCCAGCCGCGCCCGCGGATGCGGGCGAGCTCGTCCCGGAGCGCGGCCGGGGTCGTCAGCGTATGCTCGGTGAAGCGGGGCAGACCTTGGCGGTGCAGAATGGCGCGCACCGCGTCCTCGGGCATCTCCGCCAGCATCGCCTTGCCGATTGCCGAGGCGTGCATCGGGGTGCGGCGCCCCTGCCGGAAGAAGGCGCGCATCGGCGCGTGGCTCTCGAATTGGGTCACGTAGACCACTTCGCCGTCATCCGCCACGGCCAGGTTGACGGTCTCGCCGACCTCTTCCATCAGGCGCCGCATGACCGGTCGGCCCAGCGCCACCACCTTGCGATTGCGGAGAAAGGCGCTGCCCACGTTGAAGGCGCCGACGCCGACCATCCAGACCCCGTGCTCCTCGTCGAAGTCCGCGAAATGGCGCTGCTGCAGGGTCATGAGCAGACGATGCGTGGTGGAGGGCGCCAGACCCACGGTCTGCGCCAGATCGGTGAGCGTCATGCCGTCCGCCTCCGACAGGCGCTCCAGGATGCTCAGCGCCCGATCGAGGGACTGGACCTGGCCCGCCTGTGCGCCGCCGCGGGGGGCTCCGTTCGTCCGTGCCAAGGCCTGTGCTCCTCCTGTCGCGGGTCCGTCGCCATCCCCCTGGCTGACCCATCATTCAATTCAGTACGCCATTCCAAAAATAATGTCAATCGCACTCAGATCAAGCATTGCGGTTTAAAAACAGCCATTTTTTGACATTCCATAATGCGGAACATATTTCCAAAAAACTTGACTTCCGAACCGGATTGCCGCATATAGGGGGCAGCAAAGACACCCAACAGTCCCGCAGGGAGATGCCCGATGCCCAGAATGAAGGCCACCGAAGCCGCCGTGATCGTGCTGGAGAAGGAGGGCGTGGACTGCGCCTTTGGGGTTCCCGGCGCGGCGATCAATCCGTTCTACGCCGCAATGAAGGAGCGCGGCTCGATCCGCCACATATTGGCGCGCCATGTCGAAGGCGCCAGCCACATGGCCGAAGGCTATACCCGCGCGGTTGCGGGCAACATCGGCGTCTGCATCGGAACCTCGGGGCCGGCCGGCACGGACATGATCACCGGGCTCTATTCAGCCTCCGCCGATTCAATCCCCATTCTCACCATCACTGGCCAGGCCCCCCGTGCCAAGCTCGACAAAGAGGACTTCCAGGCCGTCGACATTGAATCCATCGCCAAGCCGGTGACCAAGTGGGCCGTCACCGTGAAGGAGCCGGCGCTGGTTCCATTCGTCTTTCAGAAGGCCTTCCACATCATGAAGTCGGGCCGACCCGGCCCGGTCCATATCGACCTGCCGCTCGACGTGCAGCTCTCCGAGATCGACTTCGATCCCGACACCTATCAGCCGATGGAGGTCTACAAACCGAAGGCCACGCGGGCGCAGTGCGAGAAAGCCCTGGACATGCTGCTGGCGCATGACTTCCCGCTGATCGTGGCGGGGGGCGGGATCATCAATGCGGACGCGTCGGATCTGCTGGTGGAGTTGGCCGAAACGCTGCACGTGCCGGTCATACCGACACTGATGGGATGGGGCACGATCCCCGACGACCACGGACTGATGGCGGGCATGGTGGGTCTGCAAACCAGCCATCGCTACGGCAACGCGACGTTCGGACTGTCGGACTTCGTCCTCGGCATCGGCAACCGCTGGGCCAACCGGCACACCGGCTCGGTCGAGACGTACACCGAGGGCCGGAAATTCGTGCATGTGGACATCGAACCGACCCAGATTGGGCGCGTCTTTCCGCCCGACTACGGCATCGTCTCGGACGCCAAAGCCGCGCTGGAGCTATTCGTGGACATCGCGAAGGAGCGCAAGGCCGCCGGATCGCTGAAGGACTACGGCAAATGGGTCGAGAGCTGCCGCCACCGCAAGAAGGTCATGTTGCGCAAGACCCATTTCGACGAAGTCCCGCTCAAACCGCAGCGGGTCTATGAGGAAATGAACGAGGAGTTCGACCGGGACACGGTCTACGTGACCACGATCGGCCTGAGCCAGATCGCCGGCGCCCAGTTTCTGAAAGTCTACAACCCGCGGCACTGGATCAACTGCGGGCAGGCCGGTCCGCTGGGCTGGACCCTGCCGGCGGCGCTCGGCGTGCGCGCCGCCCGACCCGAGGCCAAGATCGTGGCGCTGTCGGGGGACTACGACTTCCAGTTCATGCTCGAGGAGCTGGCGGTGGGCGCGCAGCACAAGCTGCCGTACCTGCACGTCGTGGTGAACAACTCCTATCTCGGCCTGATCCGTCAGGCGCAACGGGGCTTCGAGATGGACTTCGAGGTCTCCCTGGCGTTCGAGAACATCAATGTCGAGGGCCAGGCGGGTGACGCCCCGCCGGGCTATGGCGTGGACCATGTGGCCGTGGCCGAAGGGCTCGGGTGCAAGGCGATCCGGGTGAGCAGCCCCAATGAGTTCAAAGAGGCCTTCGCCCGCGCGCACGCGCTGATGGAGGAGCACCAGGTGCCGGTGGTGCTGGAGTTCATCCTCGAGCGCGTGACCAATATCGCGATGGGCACGGAAGTCGACAACATCAACGAGTTCGAGGAGATCCTGTGCCTCGATCCCAACCTCTCGCTCGAACGCCCCGTCGACATGGGGCGCGATGCCGAGGAACCGCAGCCTGCACAACGCGACGCGTGAAGGCTCACAGCCACCGCGAACCGACCGGGCGCTGGCCCGGTCTGGAGGAGACGCTCAAGATGCCCAGATTCGCTGCCAACCTGACCATGCTCTATGGCGAGCATGACTTCCTCGACCGCTTCGCCGCCGCGGCCCGCGACGGGTTCGCCGGTGTCGAGTACCTGTTTCCCTATGACTTCGACAAGAACCAGCTGGCGGAGGCGCTCGCGGCCAATGGCCTGGTGCAGGTCTTGCACAATCTGCCGGCCGGCGACTGGGCGGCGGGCGAGCGCGGCATCGCCTGCCTGCCCGACCGCACCGGCGAGTTCCAGGACGGCGTCGGCCGCGCCATCGAGTACGCCACGGCCCTCGGCTGCAGCCAAGTTAACTGCCTCGCCGGGATCGCGCCGGAGGACGCCGACCCTGACGCCTCGCGGCAGACCTTCGTCGACAATCTGCGCTTCGCCGCCGCGCAGCTCGGCGAGGCCGGGATCAAGCTCCTGATCGAACCGATCAACACCATCGACATCCCCGGCTTCTATCTCACCGGGACCGAGCAGGCGATCGGGATCATCGACGAGACAGGCGCCGGAAACCTGGCGCTGCAGTATGACATCTATCACATGCAGATCATGGAGGGCGATCTCGCCCGCACCATCGAGGCCAACCTTGGCCGCATCGCGCATGTTCAGCTGGCCGACAATCCCGGCCGGCACGAGCCCGGCAGCGGCGAGATCAACTACCCCTTCCTGTTCGACTTTCTCGACCGGATCGGCTATGGGGGGTGGATCGGCTGCGAGTACAAGCCCGCGGCCGGAACCTCCGAAGGGCTCGGCTGGCTCAAGGCCGCGGAACGCCAATCCGCGACCGCGGCGGAGTAACCGGGACGGCAACGGTCGAACGACGGGCGCAGAAAAGTCGGAGCAGGACGCAAACACCGCGAACAAACACAAGAAAAGGAACTGGCACAATGGCAAAGATCGGCTTCATCGGCCTCGGCATCATGGGCGCGCCCATGGCCGGGCATCTCATCGACGGGGGACACGAGCTCTACACGGCGGTGCGCCGCAGCCCGGTCCCAGACTGGCTGACGGAGAAGGGCATCACGCTCTGCGGCTCGGCCAAGGAGGTCGCCGCCGAGGCCGAAGTCATCATCACCATGGTGCCGGACACGCCCCAGGTGGAGGAGGCCTTGTTCGGCGAGGGCGGCATCGCCGAGGGCCTGTCCCCCGGCAAGGTTTTCGTCGACATGAGCTCGATCTCGCCGATCGCCACCAAAAGCTTCGCCGAGCGCATTGCCGCACTCGACTGCGACTATGTGGACGCGCCGGTCTCCGGCGGCGAGGTCGGCGCCAAGAACGCGGCGCTGACCATCATGGTGGGCGGCTCGGAAGAGGCCTTCGCCCGCGTCAAGCCGCTGTTCGAGCTGATGGGCAAGAACATCACCCTGGTGGGCCCGACCGGCGACGGCCAGACCTGCAAGGTCGCCAACCAGATCATCGTCGCGTTGAACATCGAGGCCGTCGCCGAGGCGCTGGTGTTCGCGGCCAAGGCGGGCGCCGACCCGGCCAAGGTGCGCACGGCGCTGATGGGCGGTTTTGCGTCGTCGAAGATCCTCGAGGTGCACGCCGAGCGCATGATCGCCCGCACCTTCGATCCCGGCTTCCGTATCGAGCTGCACCAGAAGGACCTCAACCTGGCGCTCGCGAGCGCCCGGTCGCTGGGCGTGAGCCTGCCCAACACGGCCACCGCGCAGGAGCTGTTCAACGCTTGCGTTGCCCATGGCGGCGCCGGCTGGGACCATTCGGCCATGGTCCGGGCGCTGGAGGCGCTGGCCGATCACGACGTCGCGGCGGACGGGTAAGCCCGCCCGGACTTGACCGCGGGCCGGGCTGAGACATTATCCTGACATGGACGGACTGCGGCGCCGTTGCTGGCGCCGCGATGCGATGCGCTCGCATGCGGATCCAGGGGAGGGGACGCCATGGAGACCAAGTTCAGCCTTGCGCAGCTCGCCGATCCCGAGGTGGCGCATTCGGAGAAGATCCTGCGCACCTGCGTCCATTGCGGCTTCTGCACCGCCACCTGCCCGACCTATGTGCTGCTGGGGGACGAGCTCGATTCGCCGCGCGGGCGCATCTACCTGATCAAGGACATGCTGGAGAACGACCGCCCGGCCAGCGCCAAGGTCGTCAAGCACATCGATCGCTGTCTCTCGTGCCTATCCTGCATGACCACCTGCCCCTCGGGCGTGCACTACATGCACCTGGTCGACCACGCCCGCACCCATATCGAAAGGACCTATACCCGACCCTTCCTGGACCGGGCGCTGCGGACGGTTCTGGCCTTTATGCTGCCGAGCCCGGCGCGCTTTCGCCTGGCGCTGATCGGCGCCTGGTTCGGCCGGCCGCTCGCCCGCTTTCTGCCCGGCCGCCTCGGCGCGATGTTCGCGCTGGCCCCGGCTTCGATCCCATCGCCCAGCCCGGTCGACCGGCCGCAGACCTTTCCGGCCGAGGGGCCGCGCCGGGCGCGGGTGGCGCTGATGACCGGCTGCGCCCAGCAGGTGCTGGCGCCGGACATCAACGAGGCGACCATCCGCCTGCTGACCCGGCACGGTGTCGAGGTGGTGGTCGCCAAAGGCGCCGGCTGCTGCGGCGCGCTGACCCACCATATGGGCAAGGAACGGCCGGCGCTGGCGGCGGCCAAGGCGAACATCGCCGCCTGGACCCGCGAGCTCGAGGGCGCCGGGCTCGACGCCGTGATCATCAACGCCTCGGGCTGCGGCACCACGGTCAAGGACTACGGCCACATGCTGCGCACCGACGCGGCCTGGGCGAGCAAGGCGGCGCGCATCGCCGGGCTGACCAAGGACATCACCGAGTTCATGGCGACGCACGGGCTCAAACCGCCGGTCATCGAGACCGGGCTGACCGTGGCCTATCACGCCGCCTGCTCGATGCAGCACGGGCAGAAGATCACCCGGGCGCCCAAGGACCTGCTCGCGGCCGCGGGCTTCGCCCTGCGCGAGGTGCCGGAAGGCCATCTCTGCTGCGGCTCCGCCGGGACCTACAATCTGATGCAGCCCGAGATCGCGACCCGCCTGCGGGACCGCAAGGTGGCCAACATCGAAAGCGTGATGCCGGACGCCATCGCCACCGGCAACATCGGCTGCATGACCCAGATCGCGACCGGCACCGAGCTGCCGATCCTGCATACCGTGGCCCTGCTCGACTGGGCCACCGGCGGGCCGGTGCCAAAGGCGCTCGAGGGCCGGGTCACCGCCGCGCCGGCGCCCGCGGCCGCGGCGGCGGGCACCCAGGCGGCGGCCTGAGTCGGACCGCCCGGGCGGCGGGAGGGTGCTTTGGCCGCTTGTTCGTATCTGAAACAGATTTCTCTTGCCTGTGACAAATTTGTATAGTCCGTGAAACGGCCAGCCCGCGGCGCGAGCGCCAAAAAGCCGCCGAATCCGGCCAAAATGCTAGCTGGATCAAAGGATTGCCCATGTCGGGCTTGACATGGCACGGGCTTTGCAAATAGTTAACAGTAAATGAAGGGGGCGCGGCGGCTGGGGACCGCGCGCTTTTCAATTGGGAGTTTCGAGACCCGTGGTCAGACTATTCGATACGTCAGGTTACCGACGAGGCCGTTGTCTGCTCGCCGGCGCTGCGTTTGTCGCGGTGGCCAGCGTCGCGACAACGGCGCAGGCGGCGCCCGTACGGCTCGTCCAGCAAGACGAGCTTGGGCTGGGTGCCAACGCCGTGTTCGATGACGAGCTCAAACAACAGCGCGGTGCGGGACTGGATTCGGGCTCGCCCGCCGCGCTGAGCGGCGCGCCCGGCAACAGCGATGTGGCCGTGATCCTCTGGGACGACTATCCCGACGGTCCGGCGACGACCAATCCGGGCATGACGCTGAGCGGCAACGTCAACGTGAACTCGGTCACCGGCGCCGGCCGCTAAGGGCGCATCCGCAATTCGGCGCAGCGGGGCGGAATGGGCCGGCGGTCGGCCGGTTCCGCTCCACCCTTTCCGCGCGCCCGGCTGCCGGCTCCGCGGGCTCCTGTCACCAATAGAAAAGCTCATGCGAAATCCGGACGGCTCCGGGGCTGCGCGGGGCCGGGCCAAGGGGCCTCGGGCGCGCCTCGTTGGGCCGTCCGTGAAGCCGCGAGAAACGCCCTTCGGACAGCCGCCCGGCGGCGGGCCTGCGGGTCGATCGGCGCCGGCCGGCCGCACGCGGCGCGCGGCCACGGTCGGAAGAGCGTAGTGCGGCCAAATGGTTAACGACTGTTCATCTGCTTAACACTCTGTTAATCGCCATTAACAGGCTCCGTCTCGGAATCGGACCGGTGCCGAGGAGCCGCGAAAATTCTTCCTAAATGTCAGGTATTTATCCCGCGGCTCGTTCTGGCACGGCTCTTGCTACCTTAACCGCGAGAGCAGGGAGGTGTGCTCCGGTTAGCGCTGGTTGCCAAGCGGGATCGCCCGCTCCGCGCAGTGCAGGGGTCAACCCCAATCCGCTGGTTAAAGCGGGGCACCAGGGCGTTACCCGCGACGCGGCCTCCCAATTCGAGAGAGGGTCCAGATAGGAGCCTGAGACTTGGTTAAGAGAGGACGCATGACGGAGGACATAAGATGAAGAATTCTTTATTGGGGACCGCCTCGGCGCTTGCCCTGATCTGTGCCTTGGGTACAAGTCAGGCCTGGGGCCAGGCTGTCAACAGCGGCAATGAGGCCGGGGATGGTACGAATCAGCAGGTCGGCAACGGCAACCTGAACCTCTCCGACCCGGGCAATGACGGCAACACGGGTCAGCAGACCGATGGGGCCGCCGCTGATATCCAGAACGGCACGACCAACACCAACGGCGTTCTGAGCCCGGCCATCGGCAACGACGTGCAGACCAGCACCGACGGCGGCCACAACTCCAATGGTGTCGACAGCCCGATCAACACCGGCGCCGGCTCCGGCAGTTCGACCGGCGAAGGCAGTATCGGCAGCGATCTGCAGGCCAACAACGGCCACGCCTCCAACGGCATCTTCAGCCCCGTCAACGTCAACGCTGACGGCAACCAGGCCGGCGGCGACGTCCAGACCGGTGGTGAAAACACCATCAACATGGAGGACAACAACCAGTTTGGCGAAAACAACGCCGCGGAAGGCGGCCAGAACGCCGGCGTCGCGGCCTTCGGTGGTGGCAACGGTGGTGGCAACGAAAACGGCGACGGCAGCGACGGCAACGCCGTTGCGGGCGACAACGCGGCCGCCGGGATGGGATTGGCCATCGCCACCGATGACATTGACATTGCGGTCAGCATCGGTGACATCGGCATCGCCCTGAGCACGGCCGAGCTCAACCAGGTTGCCATCATTCAGACCGCCACCTTCGTCGGCGGCGAGGGCGCCTGGGGCGGCAGCGCGGCTGCCGAGAGCGGCGCCGGGGCCGAGGGCCAGGCCTTCAACCAGGCGACAAACAACGCCAACGCCAACGCGTCGGCCGGAGGCGAAGGTTTTGCGCAGGCCGAGGGCGGCAATATCGGCGTCAACGAGGCCGATGTCGACGCCGAGGCCAACGGCAACGACGGCGTTGACGGCGACACCGGCAACACCTCCTACGCCGTCAGCGCGCATAACGGCCTGAACGGCAACGGCCACAACGGCCAGAACGGGGCCGCGGCCGAAGGCGGCGCCAACTTCACCGGCGACAACACGGCCAACGGCGGTCGTGGCGGCCAGGGCGGCAACGGCACCGGCGACGGCGGCCCGGGCTCCGTCCTGAACCTGGACGACATTGAAGTGTCGGTCGGCGGCGACGGCGGCGAAAACGACGAGGGCTTCTCCCAAGGCGGCGAAGGCAGTGGCGGCGGCACCGGCGGCCTGAGCGGCCAGAACGGCGGCAACTTTGCCGGCGGCGGCACGGCCTCGGCCGGCGGCAACGGCAACGCCGACAACGGCGGCAACGGCGCGGGTGCGACCACCGGTGACACCAACAACGCCGGCACCGGCAGCGGTGTGGCGGAGGCGGGTGATATCGATGACACCACCCAGAACCAGACCGCGGCGGCCAACGCCAGCGCCGGCAACGGTGGCACCGCCACGGCCAATCCGGCCAACGTGGACAACAGCCAGACCGCAGTGTCGGATGTCAGTGCCTTGGCCGACGGCGACGCCACCGCCGGAAACGGCGGCAACGGCGGCGATGTCGGCTTTGCTGTCAACCCCATGGGCTTCTCCAGCGCGTTCAGCAACATGACCGTGTCGGTGAACAGCGTGCGGGGAGGCGTCAACAACATGGACCTTGGCACGGTCAACGTGAACGTGGCCAACGGCACCATCCAGTAACGAATTCGAGACGGAGGACATGAAAATGAAAAACACTCTCTTGGGAACGGCCTCGGCGCTGGCTCTGGTGCTGGCAATGGGTCAGGCTTGGGCCCAGCCGATCAACAGCGGCAACACCGCTGGCAACGACACCAATCAGCAGATTGGCTCGAGCAATACCAATGTCAGCAACCCGGGCAACGACAACAACAGCGGTCAGCAGACCGACGGGTTTGCTTCGGACATCCAGAACGGCGTCACCAACACCAACGGCGTTCTGAGCCCGGCCATCGGCAACGACGTGCAGAGCAGCACCTCGGGCCACAACTCCAATGGCGTCGGCAGCCCGGTCAACACGGGCGCTGGGGCCGGCAGTTCGACCGACGGCGTCGGCAGCGATCTGCAGGCCAACAACGGCCACGCCTCCAATGGCATCGGCAGCCCGATCAACGTCAACGGTTCGGGCAACCAGGCCGGCGATGATGTCCAGGAAGGCCTGATCAACCTGGATGACAACAACCAGTTCGGCACGAACAACGCCAGGAGCGGCGGACAGAACGCCGGCGTGGCGGCCTTCTACGACAGCGACGGCAACGCCGTTGCGGCCGACAACGCGGCGGCTGGCATGTTCGCGATCGCCACGGACTCGATTGACATCGGCATCAGCATCGATGACATCGGCCTGGCGGTGAGCACGGCCACGCTCAACCAGATCGGCATCGTCCAGACCGCCACCTTCATCGGCGGCAACGGGGCCGAGGGTGGCAGCGCGATTGCGGCCAGCGGCGCCGGAGCCGAGGGCCAGGCCTTCAACCAGGCGACAAACAACGCCAACGCCAACGCGGACGCCGAGGGCCATGGCATCGCGGTCGCCCACGCCGGGAATTTCGGCGTCAACGAAGCCGACGCCGACGCCGACGCCAACGACAACGACGGGGTTGACGGCAACACCGGCAACACCTCGGCCGCGGTCAGCGTGGGCAACGGCCTGAACGGCAACGGCAACAACGGCGGCAACGGCGCTGCCGCGGGCGGCGGCTCCAACGACACCGGCGGCAACACCGCCAACGGCGGTGCCGGCGGCCAGGGCGGCAACGGCACCGGCAACGGCGGTGCGGGTTCCATCCTGAACCTGGACGACATTGCCGTTTCGGTCGGCGGCGAAGGCGGCACCAACAACGGCGTCTCCATCGGCGGCGAGGGCGAAGGCGGCGGTAACGGCGGCCTGAGCGGCCAGAACGGCGGCAACGTCGCCACGGGCGGTGCGGCCGGGGCCGGCGGCAACGGCAACTCCGGCAACGGCGGTAACGGCGCCGGCGCCACCACCGGCAACACCACCAACGGTGGCTCCGGCAGCGGCACGGCGACGGGTGGCACGATCGACGACACCACCCAGAACCAGACCGCGGGCGCCAATGCCGAGGCGGGCAACGGCGGCACGGCCACGGCTGGCCCGTCCAACATCGTCAACGGCCAGTCGGCGTCGTCCACTGTCAGCGCCACGGCCGACGGTGATGCCACGGCCGGCAACGGCGGCAACGGCGGCAGCATCGTGTTCGCCACCGGTGGCATGTCGTTCACCAGCTCGTTCAACGACTTGACGGTGTCGGTGAACAGCGTCACCTCGGGCCTCAACAGCCTGTCTATGGGGACGGTCAATGTGAACGTGGCCAACGGCACGATCCAATAAACATTCGGGAAACCTCAACGCCGGCGGGCCGCGCGCCCGCCGGCGTCCTTTCCCGAAGGTTGTCGGATCAAGTCAGGGAGACACGACCGTGAATAGACTTGTGAAGTGCGGATGTGTGCCGGCGGTAATGCTGGCATTTAGCGTCTTGGGCGGCGGCCAAGCGGTTGCCGACGAGGATGCTCTTGCACCGGGCGGCGAGGTGATCGATGTGACCTTCGCCAGCGCGGAGGTGTCCGTGGACGTGCTCGACAGCGAGCGGGCCATGGCGGAAGTGGACATCGAGATCGACTTGGACGATGTCGCCATCGGCGTTTCGTCGGCAGAAGGCGAGCAAAGCCACAATACGCAGACGATGACCTTCAACTCGGGTGGCGGCAACATCGACAAGGACACCGGCGCCATCGTCGGATCCCTCTCGAACAACACGCTTTCGGTCGGCATGTTCAATACCGGAGACGACAACATCATGGGCGCGAACATATCGTTCAACCTCATCATCCAGCAGTAGCGCCCGCACCCGCGGTTCGGCGGCGATGGCCGCCGGCTGCGAGATGCAAGGCACGGCCCACCAAGTAGGGGAGGGATGAGATGATGAGAGCCGCGTCCATCGGACTGATCGTTTTCTGCTCCGTCAGCGTTGCGGGGTTGACCAGCGCACGCTTCGCCGAGGCCGGCGAAGTTTCCATTTTTGCCGGCGTGGGTGGGGCAAACTACTCGGTGCCGGTGACCACGGTGCGCGAGGCCCGCTTCAAGACGGTCATCAGACAGCAGTACGATTTCAGCTGCGGCTCGGCCGCAGTGGCCACGCTGCTGTCCTACCATTACGACAAGCAGACCACCGAGGCCGAGGTCTTCAAGGCCATGTGGGCGGTCGGCAACAAGAAGAAGATCCGTCGAGAGGGCTTTTCCCTCCTGGATATGAAGCGGTATCTCGAGGCCCGCGGCTATCGCGCCGACGGCTATCGCGTAAAGTTCGACGTGATCGAGAAGGTGGGCGTGCCCGCCATCGTTTTGATCAACGTGCGCGGCTACCGCCACTTTGTCGTCATCAAGGGCGTCCGCGGCGACCAGGTTGTGGTCGGCGATCCGGCGCTGGGCGTCAAGGTCTACAAGCGGGCCGAGCTCGAGGCGATCATGGCAAGCGATGTGGTCTTTCTGATTCGCAATCGCGCGCAGGTCGCCAAAGCGAATTTCAACAAGGAACGGGACTGGGGCGTGCAGCCGAACGCGCCGTTGCGTGATGCAATGGAGCGCGACGGGCTCAGCATCTTTACCACGCTGCCCTCGGGCCCGGGCGAGTTCTAGGGGGAGCGAGACATGATCAGGAAAGATCAAGCCGGGTTTCGACCCGTGTCTTGCCGAGGTTTCAGAACGACTCTCATGGCGGCCGCCGCAGCGATCTCGTTGAGCGGCTGTTCGACCTGGCAATCGATCGTCGAGGTGGTCTTCGGCGATCCCACGGAGCCGACACCGCAGATCATTGCGACGGCTCCGCTGAGTGGGGTTTCCCAAGAGCCGCTGGGTGCGGTCCTGGAACCGGGCGAGAGTCAGCCGTTGACCTGGGTCGCGGGAAGCGGCGGCGAGACACCGGTGACGGAGATCGCCGATCAGGCCGAGCAGGATGGCTTGACCGGAATCGACACGGCGGCATCGGACGACATCCTTGCCGAAATCGCGGCTGCGACCGCGGAGTACGACAACGATGCGCCTGTACAGATCGCCTCGGCGGGCGAGCTGGACGACCTGCGCGGCGGCTTCATCACCAATGTTGGGGTGTTCGCCGTAGGGTTTGACGTGAAGACGTTCGTCGACGGCGTGCTTCAGGTTCACAACGTGTTCAACATGGTCGGCGACGTCGCCGGCCTCAACGAAGAGATCACCCAGGACGTGAACAGGTCGCTCTCGGTGCAGCTGCAATCGGGCGTTCAGCAGAGCGGCGGCGGCGGCAGCGTGTCGGCCGAGCAGACCACGGGGGGGACGCCGCCGCCCAGCAACCCGGCTCCGGAGACGCAGGCGACTGCGGCTGCGGCGGAGCCAGTTAGCCCGACGGTCACCAACGTCAACTCTCCTGAGCCGTTCACAGTGGAGGACCAGCTCAACGGCGGCCAGACGACGGTCGTCACCGAAGTCGGCGGCGGCACGGTCAACACGATCGTCACAAACACCGCGAGCGGGGTGAGCGTCCTGCAGATCAACAGCATCATTCTCGGCGTTACGGATCCACACGGTTTCGTGGGCACCGTCGAGACCGGCATCAAGACGAACTCGGTGCGCAGCATGCAGAACAGCATGCGCGATGCGTTGATCGGCTCGATCGCTCGCTGACGGAACGGGGAACGGCCGAGGACCGAGGGGGAGGCGCTCGGGCGGCCACTGGCCGCCCGAGTACTTTTGTCGGTCAACTCGAAAAGACGACGCCCCTGGCCGGGGATGCTGCCGGCCTTGCCGGAGAACGGGACCCCGTCGGAGCGGGCAGCGGGGCCGCACAGGCCATTCCGCCCAGCGCGCAAATCATTGCTCGGATGATGTTCAGATCGTGGCGCCGGCTCGAGCGCGCTCCGGCCATACCATGACGGGCCGCCGAGGGGGCCGTCGGCAGCGGACATCTGCGCTGCCGCTGCCCTCATCCGATGCGATCTGATCGCCTTGAGGGGCGGCGACACGCACTCCGCCACGCCCGAATCGCAGCAGACGAGCCGAGTTCTCTATGGTCGGAAAGTGCGCTAGAAGCCGGCGGTGCTGCCCGCGCTGTTGACGGCGGCGTTGCCGGCGGAGCCGAGCGCGCCCGCGCCGCTGCCCGCGCTTCCCAGGCCGCCGGCACCACCCATGCCGCCGGTAAAGGTGGCGGTCTGGTTGATCGACGACTGCGTGAGCGTCACGTTGCTGATCGCGACCGAGCCGCTGTTGATGGAGACGCCGATGCTGCCAACTCCGCTGGTCAGGCCAGTCTCGGTTGCCGCAACCGCGCCGTCCGGCAGGGCGCCATCGTTTTGCGCGCCCGGATCCTGCGCGCCGGTTGGGTCCTCTTCCTCCAATCCCAAGCCGCGCTGGCGGCTCAGGTCCTGTTCGGCAACGGCGGCACCGAGACGCAGCTCCGCCGGCGGCGCCGATCCGACATCGCCCGCCTGCGCCTCGAGCGACAGGCCCATTGCAGCAAGCAAGGCGGCCGTCGCGGCCAGCCAGCCGAGGCTGATTGCGCTTCTGTCGCGCTCCGCATGCGAACCGGAGAAAGATCTTGTGTTCATACCCATACCTCTCGAGCCCACCGACTCCATTGATCCGCGGGCCCTTTGTTGGCCTTCGCGTCCATTTGCAAGCAAGCATTGTACCACCGGTGTCTGTCCTGGCAAGTCATTGTTTTTTAACCAATTCGATCACGGCCGCGAGCCTTGGCGGCGTCCAAGCTGTATCATCTTGGTACAGCGCTGTTTCAAGTGTGAGACTCGGCCGCCGCGAGAAACGGGGCCCGACGCACTCCTTGGATTTCTGCCCACCTCGGAAGGCCAGGGCTGCGGGCTGGCACTGGCAGAAAGGGGTCCAGGCCTCGGGAGGCAGCAACGGCCGCCGCTCATCGCAGGGCCATCGCGCCTGGTCCGCCGGGGCAGATCATAACCAAGCGGCGACGGCGCACCGTCGGTAGCGGCGTTCCACTGGCGGGTGTCGAGCCCATGCCCGCAACCTCTACCTTTACCCGGCACTCTCGCGGCCTGGAGGCCTGATTCGAAACGGATAAAGGGCGGCTAGATCGATTTCGATTGCACCGCCGGCCATTGCCGTGGTCGTCGCGCCCGAAGGGCGCTGGACAACCGAGCCAGCATCGGCTGCGCCGATGCGTTCGGCACGGCCACCTATGGCAGCATCCTTGGGGCGGACGGGTGGGATCGGCCGGGGCCGATCCCGTCAAGACAGGAACGGCGTTCTAACCCCAGACCTGACCGCACAAACGCCCCCTGTGCCACGTCGCACAGCGCGGTACGTGGGTCCCGGGAAAATCCGCTCTGGTTGGCAGGCGTCTGAGCCGCCGGAGGATGCTCGTGCTCAGAAGACGTTGAACTTCCAGGGTACCCGCAGCGTCATCACGACGTCCGGCGCGTTTTCCGTGACGCCCGCCTGAACGCTCAGGTTGATGGAGACCTGGGGGCTGATCGCGTAGCTGTAGCCGACCAGCAGCGAGCCCACATCGAGATCCTGGGACCTGAAGGTCACGCCGTCCCGCTCGGTCTCGGTTTCCCAAATGAAGTTGTGCTCGTAGCCCAGGCTGATCGAGGTGCGTTCGTTGAGCCCGATGCCCATGCCGAAGGAGATGCTCAGCACATCGCCCGGATCGACATCGCCGATGCGCTGGCCGGCAATGACCTTGTCGACGTTGCGCTCGAGGTGGAACAGGTACTTGGTATTGGCGAAGAACACCGCCGGGTCGGTGCCGAACAGCATGGTCAGACCCGGTTCGACGCCCCAGAAGCCCGATCCTCTGGCCAGTTCCGTTTCGATTCCATTGGCGTCGCGGCTGACCTCAAAGGGGCCCCTGCCGGTATCGCTCTTGGCCCGAACGGCGCCGACGAAGATCGGCCAGCCTTCCTGGCCGCTGTTGATCTGGTAGCGCACCGAGCCCTCGACGTCCCCGATGCCGTTGCCATCCAGGCTGTTGGTCTGGGAGGTGCTGGTTGCCCCGACCACCTGGGAGGTGACGCGATCGTCACGATACACATAGGGGATCCGGATCTCGGCTTCCGAGCGGTTGGTGATGCCAGTGCGGAAGGTGGCCCGGCCGATGATGCTGTCCCGGTCGGAGTCCGTGGCCTCGATCTGACCGATCAGGACCGTATCGACGATCTCCAGGCCCTGGAAGAAGAACCGGTTGATGTTGGATTGCGAGTACTCCACCGACGGCTCGATCACCAGGGTCCCCGGCGTGGTCAGCACGCCGCCGGCCTCGTACACACCGGCAAGCTCGCGGCGATCCTGTTGCTCCTTCTTCTTCAGGTCCTCCCCAACCGGCTTCTGCGGCGTCCCCTGCTGGCTCTGCGCGGGCTGCTTCTTCTGTTGCTCCGCGGCCCGCCGCGTCTGTGACCCGCCCTGTGTGCCGGCGCTAGGCCGATAGACGGCCCGTTTCGGCCCCGCCGAGCCGGGCCGGACGCGCACCTGTTTTTCCAGCTGCTCGAGCCGCCGGGTTTGATTGCTCAACAGCTTCTGCTGCTGTTCAAGCTTCTGGTTTTGCCTGGCAACGATGTCCAGCAGCTTTTGCAGGTCCTGTGAGGTGACTTGCGACGTGTCCGCCTTCTCGTCGGCGGCCAAAACCGATGTTCCAAAGAGCAACGCCATGAGCGCCGCGGACCCGATCAGCGTCGCCCGCCACGCCTGCCGAGACTCTTGCCTTTTTTTCATGCCCACGTCCGGTCCCCCGAATGCACGCAACACCGGCTGTTGCTGCCGACCTGAGGTCAAGCGTACCCGAAAGTTGTCCTAGCATAGTTCAATGTTGCCACGCCACAGTCGAAGCCGAACGTGCAAAAGATTCTCTTGGACCGTGGCGATAGGGAAACACTTGTAAACCCGCTGGTACACGCCTAAAGGGGAGCCCTCGCAAGCCCGTCGCCGGATTTGCGCCGTTTAATCGGTCTGGAGCTGGTATTTCTCTATCAGACGGTACAGCGTGACCCGGGAGACGCCCAGACCCCCGGATGCCTTGGAGATATTGCCCGAATAATGAAGTAAAGCCCGCTGAACCAGGGCCTTCTCAACCGTGTTGCGCGCCGTCTCCAAAGTAGGCAGATCCTCGCCGAAGGCGACCGAGAAGCCGCTCTGCGGCGCTGCGGCCGTTGGCGCCACACCAGGGCCTGACAAAGCGGCGGTCGACCGGCCTCTCGCGCCGCCAATGGCGCTCAGATCCAGGTCACTGGCCGTGATTCGGCCTTCGTCCACCATAACCACGGCGCGCCGCACCCGGCTGATCAGCTCGCGAACATTGCCGGGCCAGTCATGCTCCTGCATGGCTTGGACCGCAGAATCGGCGAACCCGTCCACGGGACGGTTCATCTCTGTGGCGAACTTCTTGAGGAAGAAGGTGGCGATCAGATAGATGTCGTCGCCCCGGTCGCGCAGGGGCGGCAGTTCCAGCATCAAGGTGTTCAGCCGGTAAAACAGGTCCTCGCGGAACCGGGCGGCTCCGATTTCGGTCGACAGTTCCTTGTTGGTCGCGGCGATGATCCGCGCGCTGACTGGAATCGACCGGTGGCCGCCCAACCGCTGAATCATTCCCTCCTGCAGGAAGCGCAGCATATGGGACTGCAGTTCAAGCGGCAGGTCGCCGATCTCGTCCAGGAACACGGTGCCACCGTTGGCGGCCTCCAGCCGCCCGATCTTGCGCTGAGTCGCGCCGGTGAACGCGCCCTTCTCATAACCGAATAGCTCGGAATCGATCAGCGTCGGCGGCAGGCCGGCGCAGTTGATCGCCACAAAGGGCCCGGAGCGGTACTCGGACCGTTCGTGGATGGCCAGGGCCGCGAGTTCCTTGCCCGTGCCGCTCTCACCCGTGATCAGAACCGGGGCGTTGGTAATCGCGAAACGACGAATCAGATCGAAGGCAACCCGCATGGGCTGGCTGCAGCCGATCATGTACGGCTCGTCGACCGTCAGCTCGCGACCGCCGGGCCGCGCCTCGGCGGCTGCCGAGTGCGCATACGGATCCTGCTTCGCGGGAGACGGCGCGGGGTCGGCGTAGCTTACTTCGCCGTCGGACGGTGTGTGGACCCTTGTTGCAAGGCCACTGTCAACCGCCCACGCTGGGGATCTCCCCAGCTCACTCCCCAGGCTTTCCCCCTTGGAAACCCCGTTCTTTGGCATGTACGTGCGCCCTCCTGGCAGCACACGGTATCAGAGAAGAACTTGATCGCTTTTCTAAGTTAGCGATAATTCTAGCATGAAAGCGCTATTTCCTGAAACGAAAATTTTATGACAAAGTCTTTAAAGGTTCGTTGCTTGTGTTGTTGGCGCAACACCGAACATCTTAACTAGTGTTTCCCGAAACCCTACACGCCAAATAATCGGTGATAGACTGTACGTGTAGGCTCAGAATTCCCTCACGCATGGTGAAGACTTCGGACAGACGACTTCCAGAGTTCACCAGAATACCTCCACTCGGTGAATCTCGCAAAGCCGATCCCGCGCGCCCCGCAGCGGGCCTCGGTCATCCGACGCTCATCACCTGCGCCCCCAGCCCCAGCCGGTCCGATTCGCGACGCACCTCGGTCTCATAGATCGGATTCATGACAATGATCACGTCGGGCGGCTCCGAACGCAACGCCGCGGGTGCGAGGACGGGGCTGGCTGTACCCGGTACGAATCGGCCCTGCTTGCGTGGGTTGAGGTCGACGATCCCGTAGGGCCGTATCTCCTGGGCGACCAGGTTCACAAAGGTCACCCCTTTGGATCCGGCGCCCCAAACCGCGACCCGTTGCCCGGCCTCGGTCAGATCGGCGCACAGCGTGCGCCAGCGCTTCAGGGTGGCTTGCAGCCGGGCCGGGAAGGCGCCTACCAGGGCCGCGGTCTCCGCCAGGACGTCGGTCCGCGGGTCTGCCAAGCGCGGCCTGCAGGCGGTCGGGGACGCCTCGGCGGCGAGGAACTGCCCACCGAACGCCTCGACCAGCGAGGCCACAGAGAGCCCACCATCCTCGAGCAGCCGGGACAGCGAGGCCGCCGTGAAATAAGAGCAGTGCTCGTAGATCAGGTCCCAGATGCCCAGCTCGCGCAAGGTGAACAGCGCGTTCGGAACCTCGAAGTACACCACCGTTTCAGGTCGGTCCCCAATGCCACGGCGGACCGCCGCCACCAGCTCGTGCGGTTCGGCAAGATGCTCCAGCACGTGGCGGCAGATGACCAGGTCGGCGCGGTCATAGACGGCCTGCGGCGGCGCGGCCTCCCGCGATACGGAAACCGCCTCGGGCAGCGACTGGCCATCCGCGGCGGCCGCGTAGCTCTGGTCGAAGCCCAACCCCTGACAGCCGCCCCGCTCACACAAGAGCGCCAGGAAGTCGCCCTGACCGCAGCCGATTTCGACGGCGGTCTTGCCCCGCAGGCCGTAGCGTGCGATCAGCCGGTCGGCAAGCTCTTCGGCGTAGCGCCGAAAACGGGGCGAGAAATGCTGCGAGGTCTCGTAGTCCGCGTCGTAGCTCAATCGTGCCGGGTCGAAGCTCCGGTTGAACAGGTGGCCGCAGTCCGGACAGAACGCCAGCTGTATGGTGCCGCTCGGTACCGCCCGTGCCGCATCCGCCGTCGCCAATAGCAGATTGCAGTGGAGCGGGACCGGCCCAAACTCGAGCACAAGCCTCAGCTGCGCCGCGTCACAGACGATGCAGCTCGACTCATCCATCGGCAGGTCCGCTGGCCATCCGGCGGAGCAGATCGGACGGCGCGGCGGTCACCGGGACGATCTCCGGCGCAAGCGCCATCCGTTGCACCTGCTGTCCGATCTCATCCAGATAGATGGGGTTCATGACGACGATCAGCTGGGGCCGGATTTGCGCCAGCGCCTCGGGCGGCAAGACCTCATGCCCGGTGCCGGGCAGAAACGTGCCGTGCTTGTGAGGATTGATGTCGACCACGCCCGCGATCTCGGGTCCGATGCCGAGGGTGGTCAGGAAGGCGACCGCCTTGGAGCCGCCGCCCCACAACACCGGACGCCGCCCCTGGCCGGACAGTTCCGCGATCGCGTTTCTCCAGGCGGCGATGCGGTCCGTGCTACGCCCCCGGAAATTCTGCACCGCGGCGGCGATGGCGGTCTGGCCAGCGGGCGGATCCGGCGGCCGGGCGCGAGTGCTCGGCCGCGCCTCCAGCATCAGGTACTGCTCGTCGTAGGCGGTGCCCTGTTCCAGCACGTCGAAGCCGCACCGGTTGAACAGGTAGGCCAAGGAGCCCGTGCCGAAATAGGAGCAGTGTTCGTAGTAGATGTCCCAGAAGGCGATCTGCTCGAGGATCCGTAGCGCGTTCGGAACCAGAAAGAACACCGTGGCATTTGGACGCGCGCCGATCGAACGGCGCACGGTGGAGACGAAGGCGGCGGTCTCGGGAATGTGCTCCAGGGTCATCTTGCAGCAGACGAAATCGCTGGGCCGGTCCGCATAGCGCTCGGAGTAGAAGTCGGCGATCACCGTGCTGCCTTCCGCGAGGCTCGAACCGGCGCGGTCCTTCTCGTAGGCCGGATCGAAGCCGATCCCCCGGTTCCCTCCGATCTCGCACAGCAGGCTCAAGAACTCTCCCTGGCCGCAGCCGATCTCGATGATCGTCTTGCCGTACAAGCCGTGCTTCTCGATCAGCCGTTCCGCCAATTCACGATGAAAGGCGTTGAAGGTTGCCGAATACGCCTGTGTGCCCTCATAGCCCCCGCCGTACTGTTCGAGGGCGGGATCGAAGGCGAGATTGCAGATGAAGGTACAGGTCGGGCAAAAGGCGAGGGCGATATCACCCGAGGGAAAGCCGACCGCACTGTCCCGCGAGCGCAACAAGAGCACGCTATGCGCCGGCACGCCCGCGACTTCATAGAACACCGACAAACCTGTCGCGCCGCAGCTGGGGCAGGGGTGATTGCTCGCGGAGTTCATCCTGCGACGATCCTGGGTTCCGGCAGCGGCAGAATGAACCGCCCGCCGCGGCGGCGGTAGGCTTCCTGTTGGCGCATGATCTCGTCGGCGAAGTTCCAGGCCAGGATCAACAGGTAGTCCGGGCGGTCCTCCAGCAGGCGCTCTGTCGGGTGGATCGGCAGGTGGTTGCCGCCCATGAAACGGCCGTGTTTGACCGGGTTCATGTCGACCACGTAGTCGAGCAGGCGGCCGTCGATGCCGCAGTAGCTCATCAGTGTGGTGGCCTTGGCCGCGGCGCCATAGCCCACGATGCGACCACCTTGGGCCTGCAGGTCCCGCAACAGATCAATCAACGCGGCGCGCAGACGTCGCACCCGATCGGCGAAATCCCGGACATAGTCGAAGCGGTCCACGCCGGCCTCGGCTTCCGCGGCCAGCAATGCGGCGACGCTCGAATCCGGCGCCTCGACCGGCGCCACGAACAGACGCAGCGAGCCGCCGTGGATGGGAGTGCGTTCGACCGCGTTCAGAAACAGGGCATGGCGTTTGAACAACGGTACCAGGGCGGTGAGCGAGAAGTAGCAGAGATGCTGGTGGTAGATCGTATCGAACTCAAGCTGATCGATGAGATCGACCAGATACGGCACCTCGATGACGGCGAGCCCGCTGTCCTTGAGCACGACGCGGATGGCGGCGACGAAGCCATTCAGGTCGGGCACATGGGCGAGCACATTGTTGGCCAGAAAAAGGTCTGCCTGGATGTTCTCCGTGTCTCGCATCCGTCGCGCCAGCTCCGCCGTGAAGAAGGTGTTGCGCGTGGGAACCCCGGCCGCTTCCGCGGCCCTGGCCGGCCCGTCCGCGGGGTCGATGCCGAGCACCGGGATGCCGGCGGCGAGGAAGGTCTTCAGCATATAGCCATCATTGCTCGCCGCCTCGACGACCAGGCTGTCCCCGTCGAGCCCACGCGCGGCGATCAGCGCGCGGGCGCTGGCGCTGAAGTGCGCGTTGAGTTGGGGCGAGACGGACGAGAAATAGGGATAGTCATTGCAGAACAGGACCTCGGGCGCGACCGAGACGGCGAGTTGGACCAATGCGCACTGCGGACAGAACATCACGTCCAACGGCGCCATGATCTCGGGCTCATCGAGCTGTTCCGCCGTTAGCAGCCGGTCGGCCAGGGGGCTCTCTCCGAGCGACAGCATCAGCTGCAGCCCTGCGTACCCGCACGACCGGCAGGTCACGTCGTCGGCTGGCTCCGGCATCTTGGGTCCGACTAGCCTGCGGCAGCGGGACGCGCCGCCCCGGCGCGCCAGCGCAGGCTATCGTCGACGTGACCCTCGGCCATCAGCGCCCGCAGATAGGCGATGCGGCTGAACCGCGCCCCCTCGAAATCGTCGAGCGTCAGCCCGTTTGCCCGGTACGCCTGGTAGAGCTCGGCCACGCCGCGCGCCGCGGTCCACCGGGGCGCGAAAGCGGGTACCTGGCGCGCCAGCTTGCTGCAGTCGACTCGATAGCAGCGCACGTCCGGGCCGGCGTCGGGTGCATAGTCGATGCGGCTCTTCGGGACCGTCTCGACGACGATCTCCGCAAGCTCTCGAATCCGGAAGTTCTCTTCGTTGCGGCCCACGTTGAAGGCTTCGTTGTGGACGCTTTCCCGAGGCGCCTCCAGGACCGCGAGAAAGGCCTGGGCGATATCCCCCACGTGGACCACGGGCCGCCAGGGCGTGCCGTCGCTCTTGAGCAGCACTCGGCCGGTGGTGAACGCCCAGGCCACCAGATTGTTGATCACCAGGTCGAAGCGCAGTCGTGGCGACACACCATAGGCGGTGGCGCTGCGCAGAAAGACGGGAGTGAAGTCATCGTCGGCAAGGGCGCCGATGTCTTGCTCGGATTTGACCTTCGAGATTCCGTAGGGCGTGACCGGGTTGAACGGGCTGGTTTCGTCCAGCATGTCGTCGCCGGCGGCGCCGTAGTTGCTGCAGGACGACGAAAAGATGAAGCGCCGAACGCCGGCAGCTTTCGCCAGCTCCGCCAGGCGCACGGCCGCTCGGTGGTTGATCTCCGCAGTCAACGCCGGATTCAGATCGCCCAAGGGATCGTTGGACAGGGCGGCCAGGTGGATCACGGCGTCGAAGCCGGCGACGTCCTCGGCCACAATCTCGCGTATGTCTTTGCGGACGGACGGGAAATCGGCCACAGGGCCGGCATAGGTGCAGGCCGCGAACAGGCCGCTGTCCAGGCCCGACACGTCATGCCCTGCGCCCCGCAGCATCGGCGCCAGCACCGTGCCGATATAGCCTTCGTGGCCGGTCAGCAGGACCCGCATTTGCTGCCTAGTCCCAAACCTTCCAGGGTGCGGCTCCGCTCGCCCAAAGCCGCTCCAAGAGATACTTCTCGCGCAGCGTGTCCATGCACTGCCAGAAGGACGTGTGCTTGTAGGCCATCAGCTGTCCGTCCCGGGCGAGCGCCTGTAGGGGCTCTCGCTCCCACTGGGTTTCATCGCCTTCTATGTAGTCGAATATGCCCGGCTCCAGGACGAAAAACGCGCCGTTGATCCAGCCTTCCTTGGTCTGCGGTTTCTCCGTGAAGTCCGTCACCCTGTCCCCCTCGAAGGAGAGATGCCCATAGCGCGCCGGCGGATGGACGGCGGTGAGCGTGGCAAGCTTGCCGTGCGACCGATGAAAGGCCAGCAGATCCGTGAGATTCACGTCCGACAATCCATCGCCCCAGGTCAGCAGGAAGGTGCCCTCGTCCAGATAAGGGGCGAGGCGCTTGATGCGGCCGCCCGTCATGGTCACAAGCCCGGTTTCGATCAGGCTGACGCTCCAGTCCCGCCCTCCGTTGAATTCGCGTTCGATCTCGCCGGAGGCGAAGTCGATCTTGAGGTTGGTGCTGCTTTGGCAGGCCCTTTCGAAGTACTCCTTGATGATCTCGCCCTTGTAGCCCAGCGCGATGACGAAGTCCTTGAAACCATAATGGGCATAGTACTCCATGATATGCCAGAGGATCGGCATGCCGCCGATCTCGACCATGGGCTTGGGCCGCAACTGGGTCTCCTCGGCCAATCGGCTGCCCGCGCCGCCGGCGAGTATGGCCACTTTCATACCGGGTATCCTGTTGTACCAGAGGGCAAATCCTTGCCACTGCGCCAGGTCATGCCTTCTTGGCTGATCGGCGTGCGGTCGAGCTGGTAGCTTGACGTTGCACTGGTTAACCGACGCTTTATATCAGTCGCGTCCGCGCTGCCCAACTGCGTGAACGGATATCGCATGGGCTATGCCCTTGGCGGTGAGCCGTCCGAGCACCATTTGTGCCAGATGTCGCGGAGGGCCGCCTCCAGGTTGCGGGCGAAGCGCGGGGCATCGCCCATGGGGGAGGCGGCGACCCGCTCGCGCTGGCTGCGTCTGAGCGCGGCAAGCCGGTCCGGGTCGCTGGCGAGGTCTGTGGCGATGCGGACGTAGTCGTCGGCGTCCTGGGCCACCCACTCGGTGCGCCCGATCGCGGTCAGGAGCCCCAGGCTCTGGCGCGAGACCGGGCGGGTGTCGGGCAGCGTGACCACCGGGACCCCCATCCACAGCGCCTCGCAGGTCGTGAGGCAGCCCGAGAACGGGAAGGTGTCGAGGGCGATGTCGACGTTGCCATAGTCTGCGAGGACCTGGGCATGCTTGCCGCCGCCCTTGGTGAGCACGAGCCGGTCTGCGGCAATGCCGTGGGCCGCGAATGCCTCCGTGAGCCGCGCCCGTTCGCCTGCGTCTATCAGGGTTTTCCAGCTCAGCATCAGCCGCGCGTCCGGCACCGCGGCGAGCAGCCGGGCCCAAAGCGCGATCACGCCGCTGTTCACCTTGGTCAGGTTGTTGAAGCTGCCGAAGGTGACATGGCCGCGCGCGAGGACCGGCGGCTCCGCGACCGCAGGCGCATGGTCCGGCGGCGTATAGCACCAGCGGATCTCCGGCAGGCGCACCACCTCCTCGACAAACCAGTCCTCGCAGCCCGCAGGAACATAGCTCGGGTCCATCAGGATATAGTCGATGGCCGAAAGGCCGGTGGTGTGACAGGAGCCGAGCCAGGTGACCTGAACCGGCGCCGGCTTGAGCGCGAAGCAGCTCAGCCGGGTGCCGCCCGTATGCCCCGAGAGATCGATCAGGATATCGATGCCGTCGGCACGGATCGCCTCGGCGAGCTCGCGGTCCGAGAGCCGCTTCACCGAGCGCCAGGCGGCAGCATGGGCCTTGAGCCGCGCGGTGAGATCGTCCTCCTGCGTTCCAGCCGAATAGTATACAAAGCGCAGCCGGTCCGGCTCGGCAGCCGCGACAACCCCGTCGAGGAAGTATCCGGTCGGATGCCGGAAGAAATCCGCCGAGACCAAGCCAATGTTCAGCGTCTTGTCCGGGTCGCGCGGGTTCGCCCAGGTCTCGAACCCATCCGCAGGGCGCTCGAACCGCTCGCCCCAGGCGCGATGCGCCGCGGCCAGCGCGGCATCGTCCGTGCCCGGATCGTAGTTGAGACAGAACAGATAGTTGTTCTCCGCCATCGCAAGGTCCGGCTCGAGCCGAAGCGCCTCCCGATAGGCGGCAAGCGCCTCGTCAAGACGGCCTTGATCCTTGAAAACGTTGCCGCAATTGTTGTGGACGCTAGCTCGGTCAGGCCCCAGTCTGAGAGCCTGATCGTAGGACAGCAGCGCTTCGTTCAGGCGTCCCAGATCCTTGAGGACGTTTCCCCGATTTAGGTGAACCTCGACGTTGTCCGGACCCAACCGTACCGCCTGATCCAAAGACGCCAGCGCCTCCAAGAGGCGTCCGAGCAGCCTGAGCGCGTTGCCCCGGTTGTAGTGTGCAAGCCAATGATCTGGATCCAGACGGATGGCTTCGTCATAGCTCGCCAATGCTTCATCGTGCCGCCCGAGGTCCCACAGGGCATTTCCCCGGTTGTTATGGGCTGCGCGAACTCCCGGATCGAGTTGCAGGGCGCGATCAAAGGCCAAAATGGCGTCTTCCTGGTGTCCCAAGAGCCTAAGCGCCTCGCCCCTGTCGGTCTGAAAGATCGCGACCTCCGGGTCTAACTCCACTGCCCGACTGAATGATGCAAGGGCGTCGTCCAGATGGGCGCCCTGCTTGAGAGCATTCCCGCGGGCGTTGTGCGCTTGAGCCCAGTCCGGCCGCAGGTGGAGTGCTTGGTCTAAAGCGTGGATCGCGGCATCAACGTCGCCTTGCTGTTGCAGCAGCGTTCCGAGATCGAAGTGATACTCTGCGACCAGCGGGGCATTCCGGGTGGCCTGTCGAATGGCGGAGAGGGCGCGCTCGGGAACGCCGGTCTTCCACGCTACCAGGCCTGAGAGATGCAGGGCCGCTGCATTGCCTGGCTCGGACTCGAGCACTCTGTCTGCGATGCACTGTGCCTCTTCCGTATCCCCGGCACCGAGGAGGTCGAGACCGTGCGCGAGTTCCGTGTCGATGCGTGGGCCGCGAGACGGCATCACCGGGCGTCGGGGTTGCATTCCCGTTTTTTTGGCCAGCCTCTTAGCAGGTCTTGCGGCGCACCAGTCTCGCCAGATGTCACGCAGCACCGCTTGCAGGTCTTCGGCGAACCGCGGGGCATCGCACATCGCCGAAGCGGCGACCCGCTCGCGCTGGCTGCGTCTGAGCGCGGCAAGCCGGTCCGGGTCGCTGGCGAGGTCCGCGGCGATGCGGACGTAGTCGTCGGCGTCCTGGGCCACCCACTCGGTGCGCCCGAGCACCCTGAGAAAACTCAACGATTGCCTTGATGTTGGGCGTATGTCGGGCAGCGTCACCAATGGCACCCCCATCCAGAGTGCCTCGCAGGAGGTGAGGCCTCCGCAAAATGGAAAGGGGTCGAGGGCTATATCCACGCGGCTATAGCTCCCTAGAACCTCCGCGTGGCTCGCCGGCCCTTGTGTCAGGGCGAGCCGGTCGGCGGCAATGCCGTGCGCCGCGAATGCCTCCGTGAGCCGCGCCCGTTCACCCTCATCCGCCAGAGTTTTCCAGCTCAGCATCAGCCGCGAGCCGGGCACCGCTTGGAGAACATGTGCCCAAAGCGCGATCACCTGCGAGTTGACCTTACTCAGGTTGTTGAAGCTGCCGAAGGTCACAAAACCATTCTCACGCACCGGCGGGGTGGCAACCCCTGGCGCGTAAGCGGGCGGCGCATAGCACCAGCGGATCTCCGGCAGCCACACCAGTTTCTCGGTGAACCAGCACGCCTCACCCTCCGCAAGATACGTGGGGTCCGCGAGAAAGTAGTCTATGGCCGGAACCCCCGTCGTCTGGCAGGAGCCGAGCCAACTGGCCTGAACCGGCGCCGGCTTGAGCGCGAAGCAGGGTAGCCGGTTGCCGGCGGTATGGTTGGAGAGGTCGATCAGAATATCGATGCCGTCGGCACGGATTGTTTCCGCAAGCTCCAGGTCGGAGAGGTCTTTCACAGAGCGCCAAGCGAAGGCATGGGCCCTGAGGCGCGCGGTAAGATCATCCTCCCGCTCTCCGGTCGAGTAGTAGACGAACCGAAGCTGGTCCGGGTCGGCAGCCGCGACAACCCTCTCGAGGAAGTATCCGGTGGGGTGGCGGAGAAAATCTGCCGAAACCAAGCCAATGTTCAGCGTCTTGTCCGGGTCGGGCGGGTTCGTCCAGTCTTTGAACGCATTCTCGGGCTGACCAAACCGCTCGCCCCAGGCGCGGTGCGCTGCCGTCGACGCCGCCATGTCGATCGCCGGATCGTAGTTGAGACAGAAGAGATAGTTGCTGTGAGCCTCGAGATTGTCCGGCGCGAGTTCCAGGGCGCGACGATATGACTCCAGCGCATCTTCGATGCAGGCCCGGTAAGCGAGCACGTTGCCGCGGTTGTAGTGCGCCTCGGCATAGTTCGGATTCAGCCTGAGCGCGTGGTCGAAGGCGGCCAACGCCTCGGCGAGCCGCCACTTTCTGGCCAGGATCGTGCCGTGATTGTTGTTCGCCTCCGCGTAGTCCGGCTTGAGGCGCAGGGCTTCGTCCAAGGCGGCGAGCGCGTCATCCAGCCGGTCGAGCTCTATCAGCGCGCTGGCGCGGCCGTTGTGCGCTTCTGCCAGGGCAGGGTTCAGGCTTGTGGCCGCCTCGAACGCCGTCAGCGCCTCCGCTGTCCGGCCCAGCGCCAGCAGGACGCTTCCTCGATTGTTCTCAGCCTCGGCGAAGTTGGGCCGGAGTTCCAGCGCCCGCTCGACCGCCGCAAGCGCCTCGTCAGGGCGGCCCAGCCCCTGGAATACGGTCCCCCTGCTGTTGTGCGCCTCCGCCAGCCCCGGCGCCAGCCGAAGCGCCTCTTCCAACGCCAGGAGCGCGTCTTCCCGACGGCCCAGGCGATTCAGGGCCATTCCGCGATTGACGTGCGCCACTGCGGCGTCCGGGGCCGTGCGCACCGCTGCGTCGAAGGCGGCCAGGGCCTCGGTAAACCGGCCCAACGCGTTTAGGACGTTGCCTTTGTTGTTGTGCGCTTCAGCGAACTCGGGCCGGATCGCGAGAGCGGCGTCGAACGCCGCCAGCGCGTCCTCGAGACGGCCCATTGCGGCGAGCGCATTGGCACGATTGTAGTGCGCCTCGGCATAAGCCGCATCCAGGTCCAGCGCCCGGTCATAGGCCGCCAAGGCGTCGCCCAACCGGCCCTCCAGGGCCAGGGCGTTGCCGCGATTGTTGTGCGCCTCCGCGTTCCCGTCATCCAGGCGCAGCGCCTCGTCATAAGCCGCCAGCGATTCCGCCGAGCGGCCCAAATCCTGCAGAACATAGCCGCGGTTGTTGTGGTATAGCGCGACGGAGGGGTCCTGCGCGATCGCCCGATCGATCAGGTCAAGAGCCTCGTCCAGCTTTCCGGTCTGTCGCGCGACCAAACCCAGGAGATGCAGCGCATCCGGGTTGTCCGGCTCTTCGTCCAAGAGCGCTCGATAGATGCGTTCCGCCGCGCCGAGCCGGCCCGATCGATGCAACTCTAGGGCCTTGCCGATCCGCTCCCGGCTAGGGTCGCCCGTGCGGGAATTGTGTTTGGTTGGCTGCGGGAATTCGGGCTTCATGGCATGGATCTTCGATGCCGTCGGGCCCCTTCGTTACCTCCGGCACGTTAACCGGTGGTTACCAGGCGCTTTCGGCTGGCAGCATATTGAGGCAGGAGCCCGATCCTCGCAATCCCGGTCGATCCGCCGGCGACCGTCGCATGGGGTGCGCCTCGACGGATCGCGCCACTCACGATCCGCCGTCGCCGCCAAATAGCTGTCGTATCACGTGCGGTGTCAAGGAGGTTACGGTCTTGACCTCGACCCTGGGGTTTTTCGACGGGCCGGTCAGCCGGTAGTCGAACGCCACGAGACCGCCGTCCCTGGAGAACAGGCCCTGGATGACCGGGATGTTCCGCAGCACCCCGCTGACATTGTCCAATGGAACCATCATGCCATGCAGGTCGTACTGGTCGCTGGCGAAACTGTAGCGGCCGATTATGGTGGCGCCGAGCGACGCGGACTTCAGTCGCAAGAGCTCGGTGCTGACCACCTCGTCGCGGAGCATGAGTTCGCCGGACAGGCTGTCGATCACCAGACCCTCCGAAAGCATCAGCCGCTGGAGGCCGGTCAGCGACGTGCCGGCGAGGATCCGCGCCGTCATGCTGCCCTGGCCGGTTCGAAAGTTGGTCACGGATACCTTTGCCTGCAAAGGATCATCCGGCCGCCGGCCTTTGGTCTCACCAGCGACCTCCAAGCGCCCGCCTGCCACGCCCCGCTCAAAGTCCAGTGCTTGCAACAGGGCGCCCGCGTCCTCGGCCTTTGCGGAGAGCACGTAAGGTCCAGCCGGGCCTGGCGCGAACGAGACCTTGAAGGACCCTGGCGCAGACGCGCTCGCGCCCTGTGGCGCCGGCGGGGGCTGCAACTGGCCATCTCGGATCACCGTGCGCCCGGAGGCACGGATCTCTCGCCAACCGCCTCCGGCATAGTGAAGCACCACGTCCATATCTTCGATGGCATGGTTCGGAGCATCCTTGTTGAGCACGAGCCGTTTGCTCCGGCTCCGGCCCCGAACATCCGCATCATTGAGTGTGAGCTCGGCCAACAGCGGGAACGACAGATCCAGCGCTGAATGCACGCTGCCGACGGCGTCTTTCGGCTCCAGGCCGATCGCGCCGATCAGATCGAGCCGCGGCTCGTTGAGCAGCGACAGGAACGTGCGCATGGGTCCTTCGAGCCCGGCCTTCAGGGTCATGTTTTGGAGCTCTTTGTCCAGGCCCGTGATCGCGACTTCCGCATCCGTCATTGTAAGGTCGGTAATCTTGGCGCCGGGCACGATCTTGAAAGTCATGGTCTTGCTGTCATAGCGGGCCGAGCCGGTAACGCCGGTGACGGGCGCCAGCGGCCGCATATAGTGGACTTCCAGGTCCTTGAATTCGATCTTGCCCCCGATGCGGGCGATCCTGGCCTTGTCGACGTTGCCCTCGGGGACCCGAAGAGTGAGTTCCGCGGTGACGCGGTCGACGGATCCGGCAGAGATGTTCTCCGTGACCCACTCGCGGCCGCCCTCCGCCGCACCTTTTGGCCAGTAGCGCTCGAGCTGGTTCAGTGCCAGCTTTCCGACCTCCGCCTGCGCGCTGATCGTTCCCTTGGCTCCGAGATCCTTGGCGGTGGCCTTGATGGTGATGGTCGGTCCAATTCCCGCCTGTTTGCCCAGGCTGAGCGAGATCTCGTCGACCTTGGCGCTTCCGGCGGCCGCGTCGTACTCACCACGCGCTTTCAACGCGGCCACGTCGATCGCGTCGGGGAAGGTCTTTGGGTAATTGAGCGTGCCTGCGGCGCCTGTTACCTCCACGCCGAGACGCATCAGCGCGCCTTCGCGATCGAGGCTCGCCGTGATCTCGCCGGTCAACGGAATGCGGGCCCCTTTGAGGTCACCCACCTGGCTCGTGATGGCTGACATGGTGGATGGATCGAGATCCGCGAACTTGGCGACCACGTCGAAATGGTCCGTCGCCTCGGCGTAGGCCACCTTCGCCTGCAATTGGGCCTCCGGCCCCTCGGTCGGAAGTATTGCGCTCAAATCGGCCGCGAGACGCGTCAATTCGGCGGTGCCCAAGCGCAACTCCGGCACCTTGAGCTCCAACTCGGCCGTTGCCCGGTCGATGCTTCCGGCGCGGATGTTCTCGAGCACCCAGTCGCGGGCGCCGGCGGCCGCGTCTGGCGGCCAGTATTTCGCGAGCGACTCGATCTCCACCGCTTGCAGCTCGCCGTGGGCGCGGACAAAGGGGACGTCCTGACGCAGATTGTCGGCATCGGCCTTGATGGCTATGGCGGGCCCCTCTTCGCCCGGCCGGCCAAGCGTGAGGGACAGGTTCTTGATTGCGGCGCTGCCGACCGTGCCATCAAACCGACCGTGCGCTTCGAAGGCTGCCACGGGAACCGGCACCGGCAGGATGCCCGGATAGGACACCTCTCCCGGCCGCCCGGTCATGTCGACGATGAGCTCTTCAATCTTTCCGTCCAGTCCGGCTCTGCCGAGAATCGTGCCGAAGAGAGGGACCTCAACACCGACGAGGGGGTCCAGCTCCGGCATCCCTACGACCGCCGCCAGCATGGACGGCATCAGGTCCGAAAAGGACGCCTCGACATCCAGCTTTTTGGTCGATTTGTCGTACAGCACGTCGCCGTGCAGCGAAGCCACCTGTACCTCGGTGGCGATCTGCAAGTCGAGGTCCACGTCGACACCCTGCGCGTGGCGCAGGAATTCGAGCCGGCTCACCGGTACCGACAGCGTCTTGCCGCTCGCCTCGTCCGTGATCGTGAGATTGCTTTCCTCGAACGTGATACTTCTCAGATAAGCGAGCGGCTGGTCCCAGTCTGGTTCGGCGAGAATCCAGTCGATGTACTCCCCTGTCGTCCCAGACCAGTCGGCCTCCGCTCCAGCCTGGCTGTCGTCGGCTCCCGGCTCTGCAACGCTTGTCGTTGGCGCGCCGCGGCGCAGACTGAAGCTCCCGTCCGCGGCACGGTAGAGTTGGAAACTCGCCCGATCCACGGCGATCGACTTGATGCCGATGACGCCGCGAAAGAAGGCGCGACGGCTGAGCCCGACCCTGATCTGCTCGATCCGAAGGCGGGTGGTGCCATCCGGGCGCATGTCGCGCACATCGCGCGCCTGGAGCTGCAGCTCGCGTCTCGCGCTGTCCCAGGCAATCACGGTATCGGCGATCTCCACGCGATCGCCGGTCTTCGGATCGTCGAGCGCCTCTTGCAGATAGGGTGTCAGGAACGCGAGCGAGATCGGTCCGGACGAAAGGCGCCACGTGATCGCAATCACGACCACGACGACGGCCGCGATCAGGCCAAGGGCAATCTTGGAAATGAGCTTGAGCGCGCGGCGCGTCATCGGCGGCGCAGTCCTTTGGAAGAAGTAGGAAAATTCATCATAGCCATTCTCGCGCGACAATGTGGCCGCAAAAGGTCGCTCGCCGATTGCCCTGGATGCCCTTCCCGCTCACAACGGAGAGCTTCAGGCCCGCTGAGCTACCGTCAGGCGATACTTGCCTGAGCCGGGATCATCCGTTCGAGCGCCTCGAGCCGGTCCGCTTCTCGCGCCGGCTTGTCCCAGCGGATGCGCTTGATGCGCGGAAAGCGCATGGCCACGCCCGACTTGTGCCGCGGCGAGGGATGGATGCTGTCGAAGGCGACCTCCAGCACCAGGTCTTTGTCCACTTCGCGCACGGGGCCGAAGCGGTTGGTCGTGTGGTTGCGGACCCAGCGGTCCAGCTCCCTGAGTTCCTCATCCGTAAAGCCGAAATACGCCTTGCCGACAGGCACCAGCGATTCGTCCCGCCAGGCGCCGAAGGTGTAGTCCGAATAGTAGGAGGACCGCTTGCCGTGGCCGCGCTGGGCATACATCAGCACCACGTCGGCGGTCAGCGGGTCGCGCTTCCACTTGTACCAGGGCCCCTTGCTGCGCCCGCCCAGATAGGCGCTGTCCCGGCGCTTGAGCATCAGCCCTTCGATGCCGAGCGCCCGGGTCCCGGCCCTGAGCCGCGCCAGATGTTCCCATTCGTCGACCGAGACCAATTCGGACAGTGTCAGCCGTTCGCTGCCGGTTCGCGCGACGAAATCCTCGAGCCGATCCCGGCGGCTGCTCAGCGGCAGGGCACGCAGGTCCTCGCCGCCGTCGAACAGGATGTCGTAAGCGCAGACGAAGGCTGGGTGCTGGTCCAGCATCTTGCGTCCCACGGTCTTGCGGTTGAGCCGCTGCTGCAGTGCGTTGAACGGGGCGGGCGCGCCGTCCGGCGCCCGGACCAGAAGCTCGCCGTCGAGCACGCCTTCGAAGGCCGCGGCCTCGACCACGTCCGGGAAGGTCGCGCTGATGTCGTCGCCGGAGCGGGAATAAAGCCGCCGCTCGCCGCCGACCGAGGCAAGCTGGACCCGGATGCCGTCCCACTTCCATTCGACTTGGTAGGCCCCAAGATCGAGGCGCACGTCGTCTTCGAGCGGATGGGCCAGCATGAACGGCCGGAAGGTGGGCAGGCCCGAGACGTCCGGCTTGGACTCGCGGCCGTCGAGCCAGTCGAAGAGCCGCCCATAGGGAGGCTTGAGCCCGTGCCAGACTTCCTCGATCTCGTCCAGCGGCGTGTCGAAGGCTTCGGCCAGGGCGGTCTTGGCGAGCCGCGCGGAGACGCCCACGCGCAGCCCTCCGGTGACCAGCTTGAGGAGCGCCCAGCGCTCGCCCGCGGTCATGCCGTCGAGCCAACCGGCCAGGAGTTCCGGCACCCGGTCGCGGGCGGCGAGGCCGAGCGCGTCCACCACCTCCGACAGCCGCGGCGCCTGCCGCGGCCCGTCGCCCGGCCAGATCAGGGCGCAGGTCTCGGCCAGATCGCCCACATAGTCATAGGACAGGGCGAACAGCACCGGGTCCGTACGCTCGGCGGCGAGCGCGCGTAGCATGGCGGGCTTGGCGCTCGCCAGGCTCAGGCCGCCGGTCAGCGCCGCAAGCCCCCAGCCCCGGTCCGGGTCCGGCACGGTCGTGAAATAGCGGCCCATGAGGCGCAGCTTGCCGTTGCGCGAGGGCGTGTAGACCAGCCCGTCCAGCAGCTCGGCGAAGGGCGTCATTCCGCCTCCTCCTCGCGCCCCACCAGCGCCAGCGCACGGGCGCGGTAGCCCTTCTGCTGGGCCCAATGCACCAGGGCGTCCTCCCGGCCATGGGTGACCCAGAGCTCGGGCGCCGCCACGTCCGAGATGGTCTGAGTGAGCTCGTCCCAGTCGGCATGGTCCGAGAGGACCAGCGGCAGCTCGACGCCCCGCTGCCGCGCCCGCTGGCGCACCCGCATCCAGCCCGAGGCCATTGCCGTGACGGGCTCGGGCAGGCGGCGGGACCAGCGGTCCCGCAGGGCGCCGGGCGGCGCCAGCACGAGGGCGCCTCGCAGTTCGTCCTTGTCCGCCTCGCCGGCGGCCCGTAAAGGCCCCAATTCGACGCCGAGCCGTCCATAGAGGTCGCACAGCGCGGCCAGGGCGCCATGGAGATAGATCGGCCGATCGTAGCCCGCCTCGCGCAGCAGCCGGATCACCCGCTGGCATTTGCCCAATGCGTAGACGCCGACGAGATGTGCGCGCTCGGGAAAGGCGGCTATGGATGCCAACAGCCGGCCGATCTCTTCACCGTCCTCCGGATGGCGGAAGACCGGCAGGCCGAAGGTCGCCTCGGTGACGAAGACATCGCAGGGCACCGGCTCGAAGGGCGGACAGGTGGGATCCCGCCGGCGCTTGTAGTCGCCCGAGACCACGATCCGCTGACCCGCATATTCCAGCACCACCTGGGCCGAGCCCAGCACATGGCCCGCCGGCGCGAGCCAGAGGCGCGCGTCGCCCAGCTCGATCGTCTCGCCATAGGCCAGGGGTTGGAATCGCCTGCCGGCGTCCTCGCCGTAGCGGGCCTGCATGATCGCGATGGTATCGGGCGTCGCGATCACGTCCGTGTTGCCGGGGCGTGCATGGTCGCCATGGCCATGGGTAATGACGGCGCGCTCAGCCGGCCGGGCCGGATCGATGTAGAAATTGCCGGGCCGACAGTGGATCCCCGCGTCCGTGACGCTGATCCAGTCTTCCGGTTTCGTCCGTAAGGCCATAATACATGCAATATGGCGGCGTGCGCCGCCCGGGTCCATCATGGGAACAGGGATGCACGGAGTCGCCGATCCGGCCTTGCCGAAGACGTTTCGCGACTGGTTCGCGGGCCGCGGCTGGTCGCCGCATGCGCACCAGCTCGCCATGCTGGCTGCGACCAACGCCGGCGCGCACGCCCTCTTGATCGCGCCGACCGGCGGCGGCAAGACGCTGGCCGGGTTCCTGCCGAGCCTGATCGAGCTGGCCGAGGCGCCGGCGCGGACCGGCCTGCACACTCTCTACGTCTCGCCCTTGAAGGCGCTTGCGGTGGACATCGCCCGCAATCTGGAAGCGCCGGTGGCCGAGATGGGGCTGCCTGTCACCTGCGAGACGCGCACCGGCGACACGCCCCAGCACAAACGCGTGCGCCAGCGCCGCCGCCCGCCCGACATGCTGCTGACCACGCCGGAATCGTTGTCGCTGCTCCTGTCCTATCATGACGCGCCGGAGATGTTCCGGGGCCTGCGCTGCGTCGTGGTGGACGAGCTGCACAGCCTGGCGCCGGGCAAGCGCGGCGACCTCTTGGCGTTGGCGCTGTCGCGCATCGCCGCCTTGGCGCCCGAGTGCCGGCGGATGGGCCTGTCGGCGACGGTGCACGACGAGAGGGGCTTTCGCCGTTGGCTCGCGCCGGGCGCCAAGAGTCGCGCGGTGCGGCTGATCCGGGGCGCCGATGCCCCCGACCCGGAGATCCGGATCCTGACCCCGGCGGCCCGGATCCCCTGGTCCGGCCACATGGCGCTGCACGGCTTGCCCGAGGTCTACGCAGCGATCCGCGCCCACCGGACCACGCTGGTCTTCGTCAACACCCGGGCCCAGGCCGAGCTGGTGTTCCAGGAACTCTGGCGGCTCAACGAGGACGGCCTCGCCATCGCACTCCACCATGGCAGCCTCGCGGTCGAGCAGCGGCGCCGGGTCGAGGCGGCCATGGCCAGGAGCGCGCTCAGGGCGGTGGTCTGCACCTCGTCTCTCGATTTGGGCATCGACTGGGGCGACGTCGATCTGGTGGTGCAGGTGGGCGCGCCCAAGGGCGTCAGCCGTCTCTTGCAGCGCATCGGCCGCGCCAACCACCGTTTCGACGAGCCCAGCAAGGCGATCCTGGTGCCGGCCAACCGGTTCGAGTTCCTCGAGAGCCACGCCGCCGAGGCCGCCGCCGCGGCGCACGAGTTGGACGGCGACCGGCTCGGTCCCGGCGGGCTCGACGTGCTGGCCCAGCATGTGCTCGGCACCGCCTGCAGCGGCCCGCTGGACGCGGACGCGCTCTATGCCCAGGTGAGCGGCGCGGCACCTTACGCCGATCTCGAGCGGGCCACCTTCGACGAGGTCGTGGATTTCGTGGCCACCGGCGGCTACGCTCTCGGCGCCTATGAGCGGTTCCGCCGCCTCAAGCGGGACGAGAACGGTCGCTATCGCGTCGCCTCGGGCCGGGTGGTGCGTCAATACCGCATGAACGCGGGCGTGATCGTCGATGCGCCGACCCTCAAGGTGCGCTTCCGCAACGGCCGCACCCTGGGCCAGGTGGAGGAGTCCTTCGCCATGGGGCTGACGCCGGGCGATAGCTTCGCCTTCGCCGGGCAGCTTCTGCAATACGAGGAAATGCGCGAGCTTGCCATCATCGTGAGCCGTGCCAAGACGGCCAAAGAGCCCAAGGTGCCCGCCTATGTGGGTGGGCGGTTGCCGCTTTCGACCCATCTCGCCGACCGGGTGCGCGCGGCGCTGGCCGATCCCGCCGGCTGGAGCCAATATCCCGCCGAGGTGCAGGACTGGCTTAGCGAGCAGAAGACCCGGTCCACCTTTCCCGGCCCGGACGGCCTCTTGGTCGAGACCTTTCCCCGGGGCGACAAGCGCAGCCGGAAGGAATTTCTGGTCGCCTATTGCTTCGAGGGCCGCAATGCGCACCAAACGCTCGGCATGCTGCTGACCCGGCGCATGGAGCGCGCGGGCTTGCACCCCCTCGGCTTCGTCGCCACCGACTATGTGCTCGCAGTCTGGTCGCTCGAGCCCGCCGAGGACATGGACGCGCTCTTCGACCAGGACATGCTGGGCGACGACCTGGAAGCCTGGATGGACGAGAGCGCCATGCTGCGCCGATCGTTCCGCAACGTTGCCGTGATCGCCGGCTTGATCGAGCGGCGCCATCCGGGTCATGAGAAGACCGGGCGTCAGGTGACCTTCAATTCCGATCTGATCTACGACGTGCTGCGCCGGCACGAACCGCGGCACATCCTCTTGCGCGCGACCCGGGCCGATGCGGCCACCGGGCTGACCGACGTGCGCCGGCTGGGCGAGATGCTGGTGCGCGTGCAGGGCAAGATCCGCCATGTTCGCCTCGACCGGGTCTCGCCCCTGGCCATCCCGGTGCTGCTCGAGATCGGCAAGGAGGCCGTCTATGGTTCGGCGCGGGACCGGCTTCTGGCCGACGAAATGGCGCTCATCGCCGAAGCCGGTCTGGGGCCGGGCGATGGCTGAGGCTGGCGTGCCGATCACGGTCGCGGGGCAGCCGCTGGTCGCCGACCTGAGCGGTGCGCTCCACTGGCCGGCCGCGACCACCGTAGTCTTTGCCGACCTGCACTTCGAGAAGGGCTCTGCCTTCGCCGAGCGGGGCACGCTGTTGCCGCCCTACGACACCCGGGCGACGATCGCCAAGATGGCGGAGGTGCTGGCCCGCCTGCGGCCCGACCGGGTGATCTGTCTGGGCGACAGCTTCCATGACGGCGAGGGTGTTGCGCGCATGGCGGCGGACGACCGGGGCCGTCTGAGCACGTTGACGGCCGGCCGCGACTGGATCTGGATCGCCGGCAACCACGATCCGATGCCGCCGGGCGAGCTCGGCGGCAGAGTCATGGCCGAAGCCCTTCTGGACGGCCTGACCTTTCGGCACGAGCCCCGCGCCGATGCCGCAGCGGGCGAAGTGGCCGGCCACCTGCACCCCAAGGCGACTGTGAAGGTGCGGGCCAAGCGCATCACCCGGCCCTGCTTCGTCGGTGACGGGCGCCGGCTTCTGCTGCCCGCCTTCGGCGCCTTCACCGGCGGGCTCGACGCCACCGACGGCGCCATCCGCAGCCTGTTCGCAGAAGGTTTCACCGCCCATCTCCTGGGCGACCGACACATCCACAGCTTTCCCTCGACCGGTCTCGCGCCTGCGCCGCTCTACTGGTAGTCGGGTAGCCGAGCTGGCCCGGCGGATCTATCTCTTGCATGGGATCGCGCGGCCCGGTGGCGCGCAAATTGGGGGCGAGACCTATGGCTGCATCCGGCGGTGGTGAATTCCTAATGAACGCCGCGGTTTTCTTGACCGCGGCGGTCGTCTCGGTACCGGTCTTCAAGCGGCTCAAGCTGGGCTCGGTGCTGGGCTATCTGGCCGCCGGTGCGGTCATCGGCCCGTTCGGCGCGGGCTTCATCAGCGACGCGCAGCGCGTCCTGCACTTCGCCGAGTTCGGCGTGGTGCTGCTGTTGTTCATCATCGGGCTCGAGCTCAAACCTTCCCGTCTGTGGTCCCTGCGGCGGGACATCTTCGGACTTGGGCTGAGCCAGGTGATGGTCACCGGCGCCATCCTCTCGGGCATCGGCTGGCTGTTGGGCTTGGCCCTTTCGACCGCTCTGGTGGTGGGTTTCGGCCTGGCCCTGTCGTCGACCGCCTTCGCGCTTCAGATCCTGGAAGAGAAGGGCGAGCTGAACAGCTCACATGGCAACACGGCCTTTGCCATCCTGCTGTTCCAGGACATGGCCATCGTGCCGCTCCTGGCCTTGGTCGCGGTCCTCGGTCCGAGCACGCCATCGGCCGATCCGCTTTGGCTCGACATCGTCAAGGTGGTGGGGGTGATCGCTGCCATTCTGGTCATAGGAAAGTATCTCCTGAACCCGGCACTGCGATTCATCGCCAAGACCAAAGCCAGCGAGATCTTCACCGCCGCCGCCCTGCTGCTGGTGGTGGTGGCGGCGCTCATGGTCTCCGCCGTGGGCATGTCCATGGCGCTGGGCGCCTTTCTCGCCGGCGTTCTGTTGGCTGATTCCGAGTTCCGCCATCAGCTCGAGACGGACATCGAGCCATTCCGCGGCTTGCTGTTAGGCCTGTTCTTCATCGCCGTCGGCATGTCGGTGGACTGGAGCCTGGTGCTCCACAATTGGCTCACCGTGCTCGGCGTGGTTCTGGGATTGGTTTTCGTCAAAGCGCTCCTGATCTATCCCCTCTGCCGCCTGTTTGGCTCCCCGGACCGGGACGCGCAACGGGTCGCAGTGACCTTATCCCAGGGCGGCGAGTTCGCCTTCGTTCTGTTCAGCGCTGCGGTGCTGGGCGGGGTCATGGATAGGGAGCTCTCAAACCTGCTGATCCCCGCGGTCACGCTCTCCATGGCCTCGACGCCGCTCTTGGGCGCAGTGCACGAGGCTGCGCTTAAGGCCTTGGCTCGCGAGCACACAGGCGACCTGATTGATGCCTCGGAGGCCGATCCGCGCAAGGTGATTGTTGTCGGCTTCGGCCGTGTGGGGCAAGTGGTGGCCCAGATCATGAAGGCCGCCAGCTACGAGGTTACGGCGATCGATTTCGACCCTAAGCGCATCCGAATCGCCAGGGACTTCGGCAACAAGGTCTATTTCGGCGACGTGACCCGCCCGGACTTGTTGAAGACCGCCGGCGCGGAACACGCCGAGGTTATCTTCATCTGCGTCGACGACCCCGAGGCATCGACCCGGGCGATACGGTACATTCGCGACCGTTTCCCCAACATCGCGATCATCGCCCGGGCCTCCGACCGTACCCATGTCCTGGATCTCATGGACTGTGACGTGACCGCCTATGTCCGCGAGACGTTCGAATCCAGCGTGCTGCTCGGCGTCGCCGGGCTCCGTCGGCTCGGCACCGAGGAACTCATGATCGACCATTTGATTGCCGAGTTCCGCCATCGCGACGAGGAGCGCCTACACATCCAGAAGCAGCAAGGCATCCTCGCCGGCATGGACCGCATGTCGGCGCCCTACGATCTGTCGGGAGATTGAGACCAAGGCGCCATTGAACAGATTCGGGCCTCGAGCGGTTCTGCCGACGAGACCGCCTCAAGTTCACCCCGGGGCAAATGTGGCGCAGCGAGGCGAGACCCAGCGCCGTCGAGATCAGGGCCCCACCATCGTTACATACGTTTCGCCTGAGCCTGGCGCGGTCATTCAGCGCTGCCAAAGGTCAGTTGCGCGTCCGTCCAGCGATATATGCTCAGGACCGCACCGGAGCGTCACACGGACGACCTCACCCGGGCAATACAGCCGGAACGGCAGGACGCAGGTACCGATCCCCCGACTCGTGTAGCCCACCATGTCGCCATGGCGCCAGACGCCGCTGACCAGTTCGCGGTGGCGTCTGAGCCCAGTAGCAAGCGGCCGTCGCCCCGGCAGACAGATCTGTCCGCCATGGGTATGGCCAGTCAGGTACAGGCGGTGTCTGGCGGCCGCCCGCTCCGCGACTTCGGGGGAGTGCACGAGCGCGACACAAAATCCGTCCGGCGCAGCCTCGAGTGCAGCGTGCGCCGCCTCCGTCTCGAATCGATGCACGTCGTCAAGGCCGGTCATGTGCAGGGAGTCCTGGCCACGGGAAAGCGTGACCGTTTCGTTCAGCAGCACGCGAATCCCGAGGCCCTCCATGGGAGAAACCATGGCAGCGCTGTCATGATTGCCGAGCACGCCCAGCACGCCGTCCGGCGCACGAACCGCGGAGACGATCTCGCTCAGCCGATCGATCAACGGCAGGATCGGGGCGTGGATGTTGTCGCGGATATCGCCGGTGATGACGCAGAGATCGCTCTCGATTTCCGCGACGGCTTCAGCGGCGGCTACGGCCGTTCCGTCGATGTTATCGAGGTGCAGATCGGTTATGTGGAGAATGCGATAGCCGTCAAACCCGGCTGGCAGGTCGGGCAGCGACACCGTCAGTTCTGTCACCTCGAGCATGAGTGCCCGCGCCGCGCCCCATCGGAACGGCTTGGTCGGCCGCAGGATCTCGTGTGCCCGCTGAGCGGCACCGTAGAGGTGGCTCCGAACATGCCCGCGCCAACGCCTTCCGGCAGGTCGCGCTTCCATGGCCTCTCGGCGCTCCCGCCAGACCCGGCGTTGCGCGTTCAGTTCGTGCAGCTCCTCAAACAGGCCGTCGTGCATTGCTCACCAAAACAAGAACGCCCGTCCCGCAGCACTCCATTCAGACGGTCATTGCCCGGCCGGCAACGCAGGGAGCGGGAATGCCATTTCGCTACGGACGCCGCGGACGGGTTCTCTGGAAGGATCGCCCCACAGCGCGGGAACGTGCTTTCGAAGTTGCGGGGCCACGCCTAATCTTTAGCGGTGATGGCTGGATACGACAAGGCTTGGTGGAGGCCGGTCGGACGGGGAAGACTGCCGCTCTGGCTCAAGGTCCTTTACACCCTGTTCCTGTGCGTGCTGGTGCCGGTGTATTGGCATCACTATGGCCCCAGCAATTTCCTTTGGGCGTGCGACATCGCGCTGTTCGTGATTTGCGCCGCGTTCTGGCTGGAGTCCCCGCTGCTCACCAGCATGATGGCGATCGGCGTCCTGCCGTTCGAAGTGGCGTGGACCATAGACTTGGTGGCCGGCTCCCGCCTGCTGGGCATGGCGAGCTATATGTTTGACGCCCAGCTGCCTCTCTATCTGCGAGGCTTGTCGCTCTACCACACGGTGCTGCCGCCGCTGATGATCTTCATGTTGTGCCGCCTCGGCTATGATCGACGGGCGCTGATGGCGCAAACTCTGCTTGTCTGGCTCGTCCTGCCTCTGACCTACCTGCTCACCGAGCCTGCAGAGAATATCAATCTCGTCTTCGGGCTGGGCAAGGAACCCCAGACCTTCATGAATCCGCTGCTCTATCTCGCCTTGGAGATGATCCTGCTGCCGCTCGTTGTCTGCCTGCCCGCCCACCTGTTGCTGCAGCGGCTGTTTGACCGTCGCTGAATCGGCCCCGTCAGGCCGCAACTTTCATCAAGTCGACTTCGCGCCGGTAGAACCAGAGCGCGGCAGGTGCCAGGTTTCGTAAAATCGATCTTACGGGCGATCGCCGATGTCAAGGTTTCGCCGCTCGGCACGACGGCGCCGATGTTGCGGGGATCGCGAAGCCACAGGCGCAGAAAGCCCACGGCTTCGACGGCCGGGGCCCGTCGAAACCCTGAGGACGACGTATTGCAGCTCAATCGAGACGTTGTGGTGAATCGTGCCACGCTGCTGATGTTCAGGATTACCGGTCCACGCCGGACCAAACCGTCCGCGCCAGTCATGCGCTGGCGCCGCGGACCAGAACAAGGGGCAGGATGCAGTGGGATCTGGGCGGTTCTAGGGCACTGGCCGGCACGTTTCCCGTGCGGCTTGTCTGTGTCCGACAGTGCGAAAGGCCTTTATGTTTCGACCGACCACATACGGGAACAGACTTCTGGCGGACCAAATCCCGCGCATCAGGGCGCTGCAAATGGTCTCTGGCTCCTGTCCGCACAGACCGTTTTGGCCGGCTCCGAAATCCTGACTGTCATTGGACATGCCGGCAGCGAAGGGGCAGCGTATATCCGCCAGCGCAGCCTGGGATGTGGAAGATCTGCGCTAGGTCGTCAGGTCGCAGCGCCGCCAGATCTGCACCTCCGCCTGAGCTGAACTGGTCGATGTCGCGTTCATCGTCAGGTGCACGGTGTTCTCGTCCACCAGGATCATGGACACGCTCGATCCGGCGCCCGGGTCGGACGCCGGCACCACATAAGAGAACGCGTGCCGCGAGTAGTCGCCCCGCGCTCGGGTTCCCGCCGGGGTCGTGATCTTGGCTCCATGGATGGTCATATGGCGGCCGTCGGAGGCGCACCAGTTGCCGTCGATCGCATCGGCCCAAGCGCTCTTCGCCGAGAGGAGCATCGCGCCGAGCACTGCTCCGACAAGCACATGTCGCGGTCCAAGCACCATGGGCACCTTCACCAGCTGTTGCGCAGCTCGCGCAGTTTCAGGAACACGGTCTTGGCGTCGGGCGCGTCGGGCAGGTCAGGAAACGCCTCGCGCAGCCGGGCGATCACGGTCGGGCTGTGCAACCGGAAGAACGTGTTGATCTCCTTCTCGAGCGCAAGCGTGGTCACGAGCGCCGCATCCGGGTCCTGGTCGGTGACGTCGTCCAAGAGGTCCGCAGCGCGAGAATTATCGGGCTCCCGGTCCAGCGTGAAACGCAGGTTGTTGGCGATGTAGTCGTGCCCGGGGTAGATCAGGGTTTCGTCGGGCAGGCGCGCAAGCTGGGCGGCGAAGGTCTCGTACAGCTCTTCCGGGTGCCCGCCGTTGTGGCAATTTCCGGCGCCCGCGTTGAACAATGTGTCGCCGCACACCAAAGCCGGCGTGTCGGTCCGCGACAGCAGGCAGACATGGCTCATGGTGTGGCCGGGCGTATCGAGCGCTTCGAGCTCCACCCTACGGCCGACCTTGACCACGTCGCCCGCCTGGAGCCCGACATCGATGCCGGGAATGCGATCCTTGGCGTTGGCGTGTGCCAGCAGCTTTGCTCCGGTGGCGGCGATCATCGCCCGGTTGCCGCCGGTGTGATCGCCATGCTCGTGGGTGTTGAGGATCTGGGTGACCTGCCAGCCCCGGTCCCTGGCCCGCGCCAGGCATTTCTGGTGATCCAGCGGATCGATCGCAAGCGCCTCGCCGCTGTCCGGGCAGGCGATCAGGTAGTTGAAATTGCGGTAGGCGTTTCCGGTCCAGATTTGCTCCACGATCACGGCGCACATCCTCGCTGTCCAGGGTCGGCCGTTACTGTATCAGGGACGCCCGAGCGCGCCAAAGACCGCGCCCGCACCAGCGGGCCTAGGCGCGGATCGTGTACTCCCCGGGGGCGCAGGCTGCTGTCGATCGCCGGCTTGACGGACGCGTCGATCTCGGGCGCACCGGCTGCATAGAGCCAGCAGGGGACAATCGCCTCACGCAGGTCGACCCCGATCCCCAGAAAGCCCGAGAGCACCCGGCAGCAGTCAGGCTCGAGCGAGATCTTCCCGCAGATGCCGAAATCTACCGCTATCTGCGTGCATTGACCGAGGACGAGGCGCGCACCATTTTGATGGTCGATCAGAACGTAATCACCGGGATTAAGGTCGCCGACGACATCTACGTGCTCGAGCTGGGTGCCAATAAACTCGCAGGCAGCAAGGCGCAGTCTGATGCCCAATACCGGGAGCGCATCGCCGAGTGGCTGTTCCGCCCACCGGGCCGCGTTGATCTGCATCACGGCTGGACCTTAGGCGCGTCCCTAAGACAACATGGCCCACTCCGGTCTTCGCTCGTTGGGACGTCGCGGCGCCATGACATTCAGCTCCAAGGCCCAAGACCCCGTTGACAGGCCCCGCGTTACCCTGCGCGCCGAGGCTTTGACCAAGATCTACCGCACCGGCGAGGTCGAGGTGCAGGCGCTGCGCGGCGTCGACCTGGAGCTCTTCGAACGCGAGCTCGTGGTCCTGCTCGGCGCGTCTGGCAGCGGCAAGTCGACCCTGCTGAACATCCTGGGCGGATTGGACGTCCCCAGCTCGGGGCGGGTCTTTTTCGACGGCACGGACATCACCGCCTCGGAGGAGTCCGCGCTGACCCGTTTCCGCCGGGACCATGTGGGCTTCGTGTTCCAGTTCTACAACCTGATCCCCAGCCTGACCGCGCGCGAGAACGTGGCGCTCGTCACCGAGATCGCCGCGCATCCGATGGCGCCCGACGAAGCGCTGGAGATGGTCGGCCTCGGCGAGCGGCTGGACCATTTTCCGGCGCAGCTCTCCGGCGGCGAGCAACAGCGGGTGGCGATCGCTCGCGCCATCGCCAAGCGCCCCAACATCCTGCTCTGCGACGAGCCGACCGGCGCGCTCGACAGTGCCACCGGGATCCTGGTGCTGGAGGCGCTGGAACAGGTCAACCGGGAGATCGGCACCACCACCGCAGTGATCACCCACAACACGGTGATCGGCGACATGGCCGACCGGGTGGTTCGCCTCGCCGATGGCCGTATCGTCCAGATCACCGCCAATCCGCGCCGGCGGCCGGCGTGCGAACTGGCCTGGTAGGCGGCCGATGCGCGCGCTCAACCGCAAACTCCTGCGCGATCTCTGGCGCCTGCGCGGCCAGGTGCTGGCCATCGCCATGGTGGTGGCCTCGGGCGTCGCCGTGCTGGTGATGTCGGTTTCCGCGATCGAGGCGCTCGAGGAGACGGCCCAGGCCTATTACGAGCGCTATCGGTTCGCCGACGTGTTTGCGGGCCTCAAGCGGGCGCCGCAGCGGCTGGCTCATCGCATCGAGGCCATTCCCGGCGTGCAGGCGGTCGAGACGCGGATCACCAAGCTCGCGATGCTCGATATCCCGGGCTTCGACGAGCCGGTCATCGGCCAACTCGTCTCGATCCCCGAGCGGGGCACGCCGGTGCTCAATCAGCTGGCGCTGCGCGAAGGGCGCTTCGTCGCCCCGGGGCGCGTCGACGAGGTGGTGCTGAGCGAGCCCTTCGCCGAGGAGCACGGTCTCAGGCCGGGCGATCACCTCAAAGCCATCATGAACGGCAACAAGCGGACGCTCGAGGTGGTCGGGATCGCGCTTTCGCCCGAGTTCGTCTACGCCATCGCGCCCGGCGCGCTGATGCCGGATGACCTGCGTTTCGGGGTTCTGTGGATCGGACGGGAGGCGCTGGAGGCCGCCTACGACCTGGACGGCGCGTTCAACGACGTCTCGCTCTCGCTCCTGCGCGGGGCGCAGGTCGAGACCGTGATCGAACGGCTCGACCAGTTGTTGGACCGGTATGGCGGGATCGGCGCCATCGCGCGCGCCGATCAGGTCTCGAACTGGTTCCTGATGAACGAGATCGAACAGCTCAAGACCGCCGCCACGATCCTGCCGGTGATCTTTCTCGCCGTGGCCGCCTTTCTGACGAACATGGTGCTGGCCCGGCTCATCGCGGCCGAGCGCAGCGAGATCGGGCTGTTCAAGGCATTCGGCTACGGCAATGCCTGGATCGGCTGGCACTACGTGAAGATGGTCGTCGCCATGACCGCGGTCGGCATCGTGATCGGTTGGGGTGTGGGCGCATTGTTCGGTCGCCTCAACACCGAGATCTACGCCGAATTCTATCGCTTTCCATTCCTCTACTACCGGCCGGGCCCGGCCGCCTTCGCCATTGGGGCGGTGGTCAGCCTGGGGGCGTCGTTGGTCGGCACCATCGGAGCCGTGCGACAAGCGGCGACCCTCCCGCCGGCCGAGGCCATGCGACCGCCGGCGCCGCCCGTCTACGAACGGACCTGGCTCAGTGCCACATGGCTTGGACGCTGGCTCGACCAGCCGACCCGGATCATCCTGCGCCAGATCTCGCGCTGGCCGGTGCGCTCGGCGCTGACCAGCACGGGGATCGCGCTGTCAGTCGGCGTGATGGTCATGGCCAACCAGTGGACGGATTCCATCAACCACATCATTCAGGTGTACTTCTACGAGGCACAGCGCCACCACATGGCGGTCGGCCTGGTCGAAGCGCAGTCGAGCACGGCGGTTCACGAGTTCGAGCGCATGCCGGCCGTGCTGGCGGTCGAGCCGATGCGCATCGTCAGCGTCGATTTCAGCAAGGGAACACGCAAACACCGCGGATCGCTCGCGGGCATGGTCCCGGTGACCCGGTTCAATCTGATCTACGACGTCAGCGGCCAGGTGATCCAGGTTCCGCCGGGCGGGCTGGTGCTGGGAACGAAGCTGGCCGAGAAGCTCGGGGTCGGTGTCGGCGACGAGGTTTTCGTCGAGATCTTGGAGGGGCGGCGCCCGGCTCGCCCCGTGCGGGTGGTTAGGCTCTTCGAGACCTATATCGGCATGCCGGCCTATATCGACATTCGCGTCCTCGAGGACCTGCTGCGCGAACGCCCAAGCGTCGAGTACGTAAACCTGCTGATCGACGAGGCGGCGGAGAAGGAGCTGTTCGCCAAGCTCAAGGATCTGCCCGAGGTCTCGGCTGTCATGCTGCGCCGCGCCGCCGTCGATACCTTCCGCAAGACCATGGCCGAGACGCTGCTGATTTACATTGGATTTTTCTCCGCGTTCGCTGTCGCGCTTGGCTTCGGCGTCGTCTACAACAGCGCGCGCATCGCCCTGTCCGAACGCGGCAGGGAGCTGGCGACGCTTCGTGTCCTGGGATTCAGCAGGATGGAGACCTCGTATATCCTTTTGGGAGAAGTCGGGCTCTTGGTCTGCGCCGGCCTGCCGCTCGGATGCCTGGCCGGAGGAGGGCTTGCGTGGATGATCACCACCGCGTTCGAGACCGAGCTCTATCGGATCCCGCTGGTCGTGGAGGCCTCGACTTATGGGACGGCCGTGCTGGTGGCCCTGGTCGCGACCGTGATTTCCGCCGCCCTGGTGCGACGCCGCCTCGACCGCCTCGACCTCATCGCCGTGCTGAAGACGCGGGAGTAGGCAGACCATGAACGCAGCGGGGCGGCGATGGATCATCTGGGGCGTGCTCGGCGCGGCGCTGGTCGCGGGCCTGGTCTACGCCTTCCGGCCCCAGCCGATCCCGGTCGAGCTTGCGGCCGTGGCGCGCGGACCTTTGGTAGTCACGGTCGACGAGGAAGGCGAGACGCGGGTCCGCGACGTCTTCATACTGTCCGCGCCGATCGACGGTTTCGCCCAGCGCATCGACGCCGATGTCGGGGACCCGGTCAAGGCCGGTACGACGGTGATCGCCCAGATCGAGCCCGAGGATCCCGGATTTCTCGATATCCGCACCGAGACCGAGGCGCGCGCGGCCATCAGCGCCGCCGAAGCGGCCCGCGAGCTTGCCGTGGCCGAGCTCAAGGAGGTCGAGGCCGAGCTCGACTTTGCCCGCTCCGAACTCAAGCGGGCGCGGGCGCTGGTGGCCAAGAAACACATCTCGGAAAGCGCGCTCGACGACGCGCGCCGTCTGTTTCGGTTGAGAAGCGCCGAGCTGGAAACGGCCAAGGCCGGCCTGCGCATGCGCGAGTTCGAGCTTGAACGTGCGCGCTCGAAGCTCGTGTCCCCGGTCGAGACCTTTCGGCGGCGCGAGGCGTGCGGCGACTGCATTCCGATCCACGCGCCGATCGACGGCACGATCCTGAAGGTCCACCACGAGAGCGAAGGCGTCGTGCGCGCCGGCGACCCGCTGGTCGACATCGGTGATCCGGCGGATCTCGAAATCGTCGTGGATTTCTTGTCTTCCGATGCGGTCAAGGTCGCCGCGGACCAGCGGGTCATCATCGAGGAGTGGGGCGGCCTAAATCCCCTGGAGGGTCGCGTGCGCCGCGTCGAGCCCTACGGCTTCACCAAGATCTCGGCGCTCGGCATCGAGGAACAGCGCGTCAACGTGATCATCGACTTCACCAGTCCGCGCGCCGATTGGGAGCGGCTCGGGCACGGCTATCAGGTCGAGGTCAAGGTCGTCCTGTGGGAGGGTACGGACGTCCAGAAGCTGCCGGTGACGGCGCTGTTCCGCAATGGCGGCGACTGGGCCGTCTTCGTCGAGCAGGAAGGCGAGGCCAGGCTGCGCCCGGTGAAGATCGGCCGGCGCACCAGTCTCGAGGCCGAGATCCTGGAGGGCGTCGACGTCGGGGACCGGGTGGTCGACTCGCCCAACGACCGCGTCGTCGACGGCGTCGGCATTCGGCCGCGCACATGAAGTTCCGCCAGCCTGCTGAGAAGCAATCCGAACTCACGCTCCCACTTTCGACAGGCTCAGCGTGAGGGTCAGCATTTCCAGGAATTCGACCTCATCCTGAGCTTGTCGAAGGGTGAGGTCGAACGAGCGTTCGAGGTTTCTTCAGCACCCTGTCTGCCGAAGCCGCAGTCTGCCGAAGCCGCACCTCAGAAGAGATCGAGCTGTGCGAGCGCGGGCTTCCGCGGCGGGGGCTTCCGTTCGCTTTCCTGCAGCAGCGCGTCCTCGATGTCCTGCAGGAAAGGCGAGGGTGCGAGCGTCCGCACCGCACCGCGCCAGGATCGCTTGGCCGCGCGGGTCAGGATCAAGCTGTCCATCGCCCGGGTCATGCCGACATAGAACAGCCGCCGTTCCTCAGCGAGCGCCTCGGGCTCGGCGCGAGCGAAGGTGAGCGGCAGGATGCCGTCCTCGAGGCCGGTAATGAAGACCACCGGGAACTCGAGACCCTTGGCCGCGTGCAGGGTGAGCAGCGAGACGCGGTCGGCCCGTGGATCCCAGTCGTCCGCCTCGACCGTGAGCATGGCTTCGGCCAGAAAGCGCCCGCGGTCGTCGCCGGCGCGGCGTGCGACCGCCGCCAGGCGCGCGACGGCGTCCTCGAGTTCGCCCGCATCGGGACCGTCCTCCGCGCTACGCAGATGTCTGGCGGCCTGTTCGAGAGCCGTGCCGAGCTGAACCCGGTCCGCCGCCGCCTCGAGCGCCGCCAAGAGGGCGTGCACCGCGGGCCGGTCGGCGAGGCGGGCGTGGCCGTGCCGCTGAAACGGCATGCCCGAGCGGGCGAACGCCTCGGCCAAGACGTCGGCCTGCGCGTCGGTGCGATAGAGCACGGCAAAGTCGGCAAAGGAGAGCTCGGCCCGCCCCGCCGCTTCAGCACGGCCGCTGTCCAGGGAGAAGAAGCTGTGCCCGCCGATCATCTGCTCGATACCGTGCACCACGTATTCCGCCTCGGCTCTCGCGGTCTGCGCCTTGTGGATGGTGATCCGGTCGGCCATGGCGCGCACGATGCGGGCGGCCTGTTCCTCTCCATCGGACGGGCCGATCACCTGGCTCGAGGCGGCCACGATGGTGCCGCTGGATCGGTAGTTGTGGGTCAGCCGGACCAGGGTGTACGGACGGAACTCCTCGCGAAACCGGTCGAAGCAGGAGGCGTCGCCGCCGCGGAAGCCGTAGATCGCTTGGTTCGGGTCGCCGATCACGCAGACATTGCTCACCGCCCCGGCGAGCAGGCGGACCAGCCGGTATTGCTGCTCGTCCACGTCCTGGAATTCGTCGACCGAGATGTAGGGGAACCGAGCGCGCCAGGCGACGGCCAAGGCCGGCTGGGCCGCCAGCACCTCGCTTGCCCGCGCCACCAGGTCATCGAAGTCGAGCTGGTTGCGCCCGGCGAGCGCCCGGTCATAGGCGGCCATCGCCTCGGCTGTGGCCAGGTCCTGCGGCGGTCGGCGGGTGCGCTTGGCCTTGGAGATGATGCGCAGCAAAGCCCGCGCCTTGCGCTCGGAGATGCTCTGACACGCGGCCAGCAGGGCGGTGCAGCTGTCGGCGTCGGCAATCGCGAAGCCGGGGCGCAGGCCCGCCGCCTCCGGATGCTCTCGCAGAATGGCGAGCCCGAGGGAATGGAAGGTGTGCACCGGCACCCGGCCGCCACTGGCGCCGAGCAGATCGACCAGCCGGTCGCGCATTTCGGCGGCGGCGCGACGGGTGAAGGTGACCGCCAGACAGCCGCTCGGCTCGACGCCGTGGTCGGCGACCAGATGCGCGATGCGACGGGTCAGCGTGCGGGTCTTGCCGGACCCGGGGCCGGCCACGATCAGGAGAGGCCCGTGCACGACCTGCGCGGCTGTGCGCTGATCGTCGTCCAGCCCGGACAGCATAGGTGGCAGGTCGCCCGGGTCACCGGCGGCCGGATCCGCCTTCAGCATGGCGTCGGTCGGCCGGTCGGGCTTGGGGGGAACGGTCCGTCCGGGATGCGCCGTCTTGTCCTTGGACCGAGGCGCCTCCTCTTCCGGCAGCTCGAACAGCAGGCCGCCGGCCGTGGCGTCGCGCAGCTCGGCTTCCTCGAACAGGCGAATGACCCCGTACTCGCCGTCATAGCCCGGCTCGCGGATCACCTTGCCGGCCCGCAGGCGGGAAACCGCCTCGGCCAGGAGCGGTGGCTCGGCGCGCGCGATGTCCTCGATCGGGACGGTCTCGAGGATCGCCGTCTCGGGGCCGAGGGTCGCGAGCAGGCGCTCATAGGCTTGCGCGACCCTCTTGCTGCCCGGTCCCGTGCCGAGGATCTCGGACAACATCTCCGGCAGCGGCACCAAGCTCAGCACCTCGCCCGCCTTGGGGGACGGCGTCAGGCCGTCGGCCGGCCGGTCGGCCAGGGCGTCGATCCGGTGCAGCACCCCCACCGTCAGCTCACCGCCGCAGACCGGGCAGCGCCCGCCCGCCGCCTTGGTTTCCGCAGGCGTCAGGCGGACCCCGCATTTGCGGTGCCCGTCCATGTGGTACTTGCCCTCTTCCGGGAAGAACTCGACCGTGCCGACGAAGCCGTCCCCGGTCTCGAGCGCGCTGCGGATGGCGAAATAGTCGAGATCGGTGTCGTAGGTGGTGGCTTCGCGCCCGATCTTGGGCGGCGAATGGGCATCCGAGTTGGAGACCAGCCGGAACCGGTCGAGCGAGGATACCCGCCAGTTCATCTCCGGGTCCGAGGACAGGCCGGTCTCGACGGCGAAGACGTGTTCCGCCAGATCGCCATAGCAGTCGTCGACCGAGTCGAAGCCGGATTTCGAGCCCAGCACCGCGAACCAGGGCGTCCAGATATGCGCCGGGATGAGATAGGAGTGCGGCCCGGTCTCGAGGGTGATCTCCAGAAGATCCCGCGAATCCAGGCCCAGGATCGGCCGGCCGTCCGAGGCCAGGTTGCCGATGCGCGACAGGCTCGCGACCAGGCGGTCCGCGGCGGCGAGGTCCGGCACGAAGATCAGATGGTGGATCTTCCGGACCTTGTCCGCCTTCTTGTAGATGGTCGAGATCTCGACCTCGAGCATGAACCGCATGGGGCCGGCGCAGGCGGCGGGCGCGCGCGCCTCGACCCAGCGCTCGAGATCGGGATTGAGGCGGAACAGGCCGGGCTCCGCCGGAACCAGCTTGTCCTTAATCTCGGCGAGCCAGGCGGGGTGGGTGAAATCGCCGGTGCCGAGGACCGTAATCCCCTTCTTGCGGGCCCAAAGCGCGAGGTGCTCGATGTCCGCGTTCTTGGCCGTGGCCCGCGAGTATTTCGAGTGGATCTGGACATCCACGTGAAAGCGCATGGCGTTCCCCCCGTTGTCCTGCGACCGCCTGCGTGATGCTAGGGGAACTATATCTTGTGTATCTGCGCCCGATCAACCCATGATTTTGTGTCTCGTACTCGGATCGCGCGACCGCGCCGCATCGCGGCCGCAGCGCCGCATCCTCATGACTCGGCTTTTTTGGCGATCTCCCGGATCAACCTGTCGTGAGCCGCCGGGTCGGCCTCCTTGAGCGAGTCCAAAGCGTCACGTGCGTGCCGCTCCGCCTCCCCGCGATAGTCCCGCTTGAGTGTGTCGATGCGCTCGCGAAGCGCTTGGACCTCCTCAAACGCCTTCACGTCGGTTCGACCGTCTTTTCGGATCAGCGCGTCCAGGGCGTCGAGGATCGCGCCGAGCTGTTGCCCGTAGCCCGCGCCGCGCGCCAGGATCTGCCGTTCGAGCCGCCGGTTGCCGACATAGTCCCCGGAAAAGGGCAGGTCCCAATAGGTGTGCGGCTCGATGTCCTGGCTGACGTCGCCGCTCCAGGGGTATCGCGTGATGAGATTGAGCCATAGCCAAGGGAACATGGTCTCCTCTCTTGTCTTGTTGATTTGCGTGAACCTGCCGAGACGGTAGCGGGCAACGGGGGCGCCGTCATGACTGTCCGAGCGCATCCCCGCCGGCTGCGTCCTGTCCGCGCGCCCTATAACCATTTGCGCTGGTCAGTGCGCGCACTAGAATGCCTGCAAACTCGGGATCACCCGAGACAATGCAGCGATGACGATCAAGAGGGAGGAGGCGTCATGTCGCGAAAATCCCGTTTGTCCGTGTCCAGGCCGATCACTCGGCGCAGCTTTTCGGCCGGCGCCGCGGCGCTCGCCGCGCTCGCCGCGGGCGGCTCTCCGCTTCGCCGGGCACTTGCGGCCAAGCCCGTGAAGCTCGGCTGTCTCGCGCCGCTCTCCGGTTTCTTCGCCCGCGAGGGTCAGGCTTGCAAGCGCGGCTTCGATCTGGCGCCGGCCATCCTGGCCGACATGGGCATGCCCATCGAGATCATGATGGGCGACACCGAATCCAACCCGGACCGGGCCCGCACTGCGGCCGAGAAGCTGGTCAACGAAGGCGCGGAGGTGCTGATCGGCACTTTTGTTTCGGGCGAGACCACGGCGGTGGCCCAGGTGGCCGAGCAGCGCGGCGTTCCGCATGTCATCAACATCGCGGCCGCGCCCAAGATCACCGAGCAGGGCTACAAGTTCGTGTTCCGCAACTTCACCACCGGTCCGATGCTGGTCATCAACGGCTTCGGGCTGATGAAGGACCTGTTCAAGGCCACCGGCAGCACGCCCAAGACGGCCGTATTCATGCATGTCAACGACACCTTCGGCAAGGCCATGGGCGGCGGCGTCAAGGCCCTGTTCCCGAAGATGAACATGCCGTTCGAGATCTCGACCACCATTCCCTACGACCCCAAGGCCAAGGACCTCTCGGTCGAGGTGGCCAAGGCCAAGGCGACCGGCGCGGACATCCTGATGCCGGTCTCGCACGGGGCCGACGCCATCAAGCTGATCCGCGAGATGGTCAAGCAACGTTGGGAGCCCATGGGCATCATGACCCCGGGCAGCCCCGGCACCTACGAGGCGCAGTTCTACAAGACGCTGGGCAAGTATTCCGAGTTCGTGATCGCCAACGTGCCGTGGATCGATCCCAAGACGGATATGTCCAAGACGCTGTTGGCCGCATTTGCCAAAGAGTTCCCGAAGGAATCGCCCGAGCTCAACGTCGGCTTCAGCTTCGAGGCCTGCCTGATCGCGGCCGATGCCTACAAGCGCGCGGGCTCGGGCGACCCCAAGGCGCTGGCGGACGCGCTGCGCGCGACCAACATCACCGAGCACGTCATGATCGGCGGCCCGATCCAGTTCAACGAGAAAGGCCAGAACGTCAACATCAAGTCGGCGGCGCTGCAAAACCTGGACCGCAAGCCGACGGTGGTGTTGCCCGAAGCGTCTGCGGAAGCCAAGCCCGTCTTTCCGATGCCCGGCTGGACCGACTCGCGCCGCGCCTAGAGCATGCTCTAAGCCGGCCGCCGCTGCATGACCTGGGACACCGTCGCAAGCATCCTGATCGGCGGTGCGCTCACTGGGCTGGTCTACAGCCTGATGGCGCTCGGCCTGTCGGTGATCTTCGGCGTGATACGGGTGGTGAACTTCGCCCATGGCGAGATGATGACGCTGGCCATGTTCGCGGGCGTGTTTCTGTTCACAGGCGGCGGGCTGGACCCGATCCTGTCGTTGCCGATCGTGGCCGGCACCCTGTTCATTCTGGGCTACGCGCTGCAGCGGCGGCTGGTCGAGCCGTTCATCGCCCGGCCCGAGCACGAACAGTTCATTCTGCTGCTCGCGGTGGCGATCCTGCTGGTCAACGGCCTGCTGCTCGCTTTCGGGCCGGACGCCCGCAGCGTCACGGTGGACTACGCCTTCGACTCCTTCGAGCTGGGGCCGATCTTCATCGACAAGGTGAAAGCCTATGCGGCCGGCGTCGGGGTGCTGGTGGCCGCGGGCCTGCTCATGTTCTTCCGCTACACCCGGACCGGCAAGGCGATCCGCGCCTGCAGCGACAACCTGATGGGGGCGCAGGTGGTGGGGCTCAACATCCGCCGGCTGTACGCGCTCACCTTCGGGCTTGGCGTCGCCTGCGTCGGTGCGGCGGGCTGCCTGCTCTCGCTGTTGGTCGACGTCACGCCCATGCTGGGGCCGGAGCTGACGCTGCTGGCCTTCGTCATCGTCATCATCGGCGGGCTCGGCAGCATGATGGGGGCGCTGTTGGGTGGGATCGTGGTCGGCTTGTCCGAGGCGCTCGCCGGATTGCTGATCGTGCCGTCGATGAAGAGCATGTTCAGCTTCGGCCTGTTGATCCTGATCCTGGCCTTCCGGCCGCAGGGTCTCTTCGGCAAACGCACGTGAGGGGGGTGGGCGCAGTCCTGCGTGGCGCGCCGCGGGCCGCGACCGGACTCGCGGTGCTCGGCGCGGCGCTGCTCGTCGCGCCCCTGTTGGTCGACGACTATCTGCTCTCGGTCATCTTGATCACGCTCTACTTCGCCTTCGTCGGTCAGGCCTGGAATCTGATGATGGGCTATGCCGGCCAGCTCTCGCTCGGCCACGCGCTCTATGTCGGCCTCGGGGGCTACGCGGCGGCGGCCTTCTTCGTCCATTTCGGGCTCACGCCCTGGGCCGGCATGGTGATCGGCATCCTCGTAGCCGCGGCGTTCGCGGCCGGCATCGGGCTCTTGGCGTTCCGCTTCGGCATCGGTGGCGTCTATTTCGCGCTCTTGACCATCGCGGTGGCCGAGTTCACCCGCATCCTGTTCGAGCATTTCGAGTGGGTCGGCGCCACCGGCGGCTTCTTTCTGCCGGTCGAGAACCGCGAGATCAACGACCTGCTCATGCTGCGCGGCAGCCCGGCGATGTTCTACTACGTCATCCTGGCCATGACCGTGGGCCTGTTCCTGGCCAACGTGGCGCTGATCCGCTCGCGCATGGGCTACTACTGGATGGCCATCCGCGAGGACCAGGACGCGGCCCAGGCGCTCGGCATCAACACATTCCGCTACAAGATGATGGCGGTGGTGCTGTCCGCCTCCCTGACCGCGCTGGGCGGCGTCTTCCTCGCCTTCTACAACAACAATCTGTTTCCGATCGACGCCTTCGGCATTCACCGCTCGATCGAGATCATTCTGGCGCCGATCATCGGCGGCCTGGGCACGCTGTTCGGACCGATCCTGGGCGCCTTCATCCTGACGCCGCTGGGTGAGGTGCTGACCTGGGCGCTGGACCAGCTCGGCGTGCAGATGGCCGGCGTCAAGCATCTGTTCTATGGCTTGGTTCTGTTGGTGATCATCCGCTCTCTGCCCGGCGGTGTCTGGCCCTGGTTCGCCCGCCGGCTCGGCATCGAGGGACCGGAGGCCCGGCCGTGACCGACGCTCCGCTGCTGGACGTGCGACTGATCTCCAAGTCCTTCCGGGGTTTGCGCGCCGTGAGCCAGGTCTCCCTGGCGGTCCGGCCCGGCGAGATCGTCGGCCTGATCGGTCCGAACGGGGCCGGCAAGACCACCACCTTCAATATGATTGCGGGCGTGTTCCCGCCGGACGAGGGCGAGATCCGCTTCGACGGCGCGGACATCACCGGCCTGCGCGCCGACCAGGTGTGCCATGCCGGCATCGGCCGGACCTTTCAGCTGGTCAAGCCCTTCTACGGCCTTTCGGTCGAGGACAACGTGCTGATCGGCGCGCTGCGCGCGACCCGGGACGTGGATGCGGCCCGGGCCGCCGCGGTCGATCTGCTGGACCGGTTCGGGCTGGCCGACCGGCGTCACCAGGCGGCCGGCGCGTTGACGCTGCCCGACCGCAAACGGCTCGAGGTCGCCCGCGCCATGGCGACCCGCCCGCGGCTCTTGCTGCTCGACGAGGTCATGGCGGGCCTGCGCCCCGGCGAGACCGACGAGATGGTGCAGGTCTTCCAAACCCTCAACCGGGAGACCGGGCTCACCATCCTGATGATCGAGCATGTCATGCGCGCGGTCATGGCGCTGTCGCAGCACATCGTGGTGCTGAACTACGGCGAGAGGATCGCCGAGGGCGAGCCGGAACAGGTGGTGCGGGACCCCAAGGTGCTGGAAAGCTATCTCGGCGAGGAGGCGGTCTAGCGTGCTCACGGTCGAGGGGCTCGAGCTGTATTACGGCGACGCCAAGGCGCTCGACGGCGTCTCGGTCGCGGTCGAGGACGGCGAGATCGTCGCCATCGTCGGCGCCAACGGAGCGGGCAAGTCCTCTTTGATCCGCGCCATCGCCGGCATCGAGACGCCCGCGGCTGGGACCGTCCGCTTCGACGGCGAGGACATCACCGGCTGGCCCAGCTATCGGGTCTGCGACCGGGGCATCGGCCAGGTGGCCGAAGGGCGGCAGATCTTCCCCAACATGACCGTGCGCGAGAACCTGGAGATGGGCGCTGTGATCCCGCGCGGCCGCGCCCGGTGCGACGAGACCGTGGAGGACGTGTTCGCCATGTTCCCCCGGCTCCGGGAGCGAGAGGGTCAGGCGGCCGGCACGCTCTCGGGCGGCGAGCAGCAGATGCTCGCGATCGGCCGCTGCCTGATGGGCCAGCCCAAGCTGATCATGTTCGACGAGCCGTCGCTGGGCCTGGCCCCGGCTTTGGTGGCCGAGGTGTTCGAGACCATTCGGACGTTGAACGCGGCGGGCACAACCGTCATCCTGGTCGAGCAGAACGTGGCCATGTCTCTGCGCATGGCGCGGCACGCCTATGTGCTCGAGAACGGCCGCATCGTGCTGTCGGGCCTGGCGGAAGACCTGCTCGACGACGACGGCGTGCGCCAGGCCTATCTCGGCCTCTGAGCCGCTGCGCGATGTAGAACGGGGACAGGCGAGGGGAGGACCGTCCATGTCGAAACCGCCCTTCAACGATCTCAACTTCGCGCCCGCGGATGTGCGGGTCGAGCCGCTCGCGGGCGGCGGCATGCTGTTGCGGTCACCCTACGCGCTTGGCGCCTACGCCCGCTGCCTCGGAGATCTCCTGGAGCAATGGGCAGACCGGACGCCGGACCGCGTCTTCCTGGCCGAGCGCGCGGCGGACGGCGGCTGGCGCAAGCTGAGCTATGCCGAAGTGCGCAGGTCCGCCCGCGCGATCGCCCAGGCGATCCTGGACCGGGACCTCGCGCCCGACCGGCCGGTGACCATCCTGTCCGACAACTCCGTCGACAGCGCGCTGCTGCAGCTGGGCGCCATGTATGCCGGCGTCCCGGCGGCGCCGGTCTCGCCGGCCTACTCGCTGATGTCGCAGGACTTCGGCAAGCTCAAGCTGATCATCGAGCTGCTGACGCCGGGCCTGGTCTTCACCGAGGACGGCGCCCGGTTTGCTCCGGCGCTCAAGGCCGTGGACTTCGGCGCGGCGGAGATCGTGGTCGGCGCCAACCCGCCCGACGGTATCCCGACCACGGCTCTTGCCAGCCTGACCGGGGCCGAGCGCACGGCTGCCGTCGACGAGGCCTTCGCGGCGGTCGGGCCGGACACGGTCGCCAAAATCCTCTTTACCTCGGGCTCGACCGGTTATCCCAAGGGTGTGCTGAACACGCACCGCATGCTGTGCTCGAACCAGCAGGCGATCGCCCAGCTTTGGCCGTTCCTGGAAGAGACGCCGCCGGTGATCGTCGACTGGCTGCCCTGGAGCCACACCTTCGGTGCCAACCACAACTTCAACATGATGCTGCGGAACGGCGGCACCCTCTATATCGACCGGGGCAAGCCGGCGCCCGGACTGATCGAGACCACGATCGTGACCCTCAAGGAGGTGTCGCCGACGCTCTATTTCAACGTGCCGCGGGGCTTCGACATGCTGTTGCCCCATCTGGAGAGCGACGCGGCGCTGCGCGACAACTTCTTCAAGGACCTGCAGCTCATATTCTATGCCGGCGCGGCCCTGCCGCAGAACCTGTGGGAGCGGCTCGAGGCGGTCGCCATCCAGGCGCGCGGCGAGCGCGTGCGCATGGTCTCCGCCTGGGGCTCGACGGAGACGTCGCCACTCGCGACCTCGGTGCATTTCGGAATCGAGAAGGCGGGGGTGATCGGGCTGCCGGCGCCGGGGACCGAGATCAAGATGGCGCCGAACGGCGACAAGCTGGAGCTCCGGGTTAAGGGCCCCAACGTCACGCCCGGCTACTTGAAGCGCGACGACCTGACCGCCGAGGCCTTCGACGAAGACGGCTTCTACAAGATCGGCGACGCCGGCAAGCTCGACGACCCGGAGGATCCGGCCAAGGGGATCGTGTTCGACGGCCGCGTGGCCGAGGACTTCAAGCTCATGTCCGGCACCTGGGTGCATGTCGGCAGCGTGCGCGTCGCCGCCATCGCCGCGGCCGCGCCGGTCATCCAGGACGCCGTGGTCACCGGGCACGACCGGGAGGACATCGGCCTCCTGGTTTTTCCGAACCCCGCGGGCTGTCTCTCGCTTTGTTCCGATGCGGACAAGGACACGCCGCTGGCCGAACTGGTGGGCCGGCCGGAGGTACGCGACGCGCTGCGCCGCGGGCTCGCCGACCACAACACCGCCAATCCGGGCAACTCGACGCAGATCGCGCGGGTGGTCCTGATGGCCGAGCCGCCCAATATCGACGCCAACGAGATCACCGACAAGGGCTACATCAACCAGCGCGCGGTGCTCGACCGGCGCGCGGCGTTGGTGGAAAGGCTCTATGCTGGTGGCACGCAAGAGGATGTGATCGAGGTTAGCTGACGAGGACGCAGAGATGACCGAAGAGACCCTGCCCGGCTCGGGCACGACCTATGACGACGTCTACCTGTTGGACGGCGTGCGCACCGGCTTTGGCGAGGTGAACGGCACGCTCCGCGACATCTCGGCCACCGATCTGGGTATCGCCGTGGCCCGCGACGTGCTGGACCGCGCCGAAACGCCGGCCGAACAGGTGGACATGGTGATCGCCACCAACCTCTCGCCCAGCGATTTCGACTCCTACTATCTGCCGCGGCATATCGGCCTCTATGCCGGCGTGCGCACGGAAGTGCCCTGTATTCTGGTGCACCGGCTGTGCGGCTCGGGCTTCGAGACGCTGGCCCAGGCGGCGGACTACATCAAGCTGGGCAAGGCGGAGACTGCGCTCTGCGTCGGCACCGAATCCATGTCGCGGAACCCCGTCGCCGCCTTCACCCACCGCGCCGGCTTCGGCCTCGGCCAGGTGGACTTCCGCGATTTCCTGTGGGAGGCCCTGCACGATACCTGCCCGGACATCGCCATGGGCAACACGGCCGAGAATCTGGCGATGAAGTATCAGATCACCCGGGACGAGGTGGACGACTACGCCTACCGCAGCTTCGGCGCCGCGCTGGGCGCGACCGAGGACGGCTTCCTCGCCGGCGAGATCACGCCGCTCGAGAGCGAGACCTTCGAGCGCGAGGGCTACAAGCCGCGCAAGTTGAAACTTCCGCGGAAGGTGGAGCGCTTCGCCGAGGACGAGCACGTCCGGCCGACTTCCCGCGAGACGCTGGCCAAGCTTCGCCCCGTGTTCGGCGGTGTGCAGACCGCAGGCAACAGCTCGGGCATCGTCGACGGCGCGGCCGCGGCGGTCGTGACCAAGGGCACCAACGGGCACGCGCCGCTCGCCCGCATCGTCGCCACGGCGTCCGTGGGCGTGCCGCCCGAGATCATGGGCATCGGCCCGGCGCCGGCGATCCGCAAGGTCCTGGACCTTGCCGGGCTCCGGCTCGACGACGTCGACCGCTTCGACATCAACGAGGCCTTCGGCGCCCAGTATCTCGCCGTGGAGAAGGAGCTGGGCCTCGACCGGGACAAGGCCAACGTCAATGGCGGCGCCATCGCCATCGGCCATCCGCTCGCAGCGACAGGGCTGCGCTGCACCATGACCGTGGCACGGGAGCTGAAGCGCCGCGGCCTCAAATACGGCATCGGCTCGGCCTGCTGCGGCGGCGGCCAAGGGGTCGCGGTCCTGGTGGAGAACCCCGAGGCGGCCTGACCGGCGTCCGTAGGTCCGCATGCGAAGACCGTTTTTGACTGGGATCAATGTTGGCATATGCCGCAGATCCTAGCGTATAAGCGGTGTCGTCCGTGTCCGCGGGGGAGGGTCGGGGCGTGACCGATGCGATCGGGATCATACAGCGCGAGCATACGGCGCTGGTCGGCGTGGTCGATTGCCTGAACCATGCGGTGCAGGACATCGGCAAGGAGGCGACCCCGGAGCAGGATGCCCTGATCGACGCCATCCTCGACTACATCGAGAGCTTCCCGGACCGGTTCCACCATCCGAAAGAAGACGAGTATCTGTTCAAGGCGCTCTACAACCGCGCGCCCGAGGCGCGCGCGACGCTGGACGTGCTGATGGCGGAGCATGTGACGGGGGCCGAGCGAATCGCCGAGGTGCGCCGCACCCGCGAGGCGTTTCGCACGGATGCGGCCGGGCGGGACGCCTTCGTCGCGGCCGTGCGCGCCTATGTCGACTTCCAGTACGAGCATATGGCGCGCGAGGAGACCGAGATCCTGCCGCTCGCTCGCGAGGCGCTGACGCCCGGCGACTGGGCGCGGATCAACGCGGCCTTTTCGGACCACGACGACCCGCTGTTCGGGGATCGGCCCGCGGAGCGGTTCCGGGACCTTCACCGCCGCATCACCAGTCTCGCGCCGCCGCCTATCGGCCTCGGCGGTGGGCAATCATCGATCGGCGATCGACCGGGGCTCAAGGAGCGCCTGATCGCGCTGCTGGGCGGCGCGCGCGGCTGACGGGGGCGAGGGAAGGGCAGGACACCATGGCGCAGGCGATCGACATCATCCGCCGGGAACACAGCGGCTTGGCCACCGTGCTCAGCTGCCTGGAACGGACGGCCCATGCCGTGGCCGAGCCGGAAGCCACGCCGGACTTCGAGCTGTTGCTGTCGATCCTGGTCTATATCCAGAACTTCGCCGACCGGTTTCACCATCCCAAGGAGGACGAGTACCTGTTCCGCGCCTTGCGCCGCCGCCGGCCCGAGTCGGGCGCCACCTTGGATGCGCTGGCGGCTGAGCATAAAGAGGGCGAGCGGCTGCTCGCCGATCTCCGCGACCGGCTCGACGCACTGCGCAGCGACGTGGAGGGACAACGCGATCGCTTCGCGGAGGCGGCGCTACAGTACGTTGCCTTCGAACGCAAGCACATGGCGACGGAAGAGCGCGAAGTCATTCCGGCGGCCAAGGAAGCCCTGCAGGCGGAGGATTGGCGGGGCATCAACGCAGCCTTCGCGGCCAACGAGGACCCCCTGTTCGGCGCCAGGCCGCGGGCGGAGTTCGAACGCCTGCTCGAGCGCATCAACGCGCTGTCCTCGGGCCCTGGCCGCAGGGCCCGCTTCCCACAGGAGCCGCTGTAGCGCAAGCGACGAGCCCGGTGGTGCCTCGGGCCGCGCCGATCGATCTGCTTGGTAATTATCGTGACTATCTCGAGCTGCTGCTCGGAACCGGACGCGCCGGCGTCAACCGAGCCGGATCGGCCCAATAGCGGACCGTCCAGGTGCGCCGAGCGCTGCTCGTGCTGCCGCTCATTGCTGACCCAACACCAGGGCGACCGTCTGTTTGCGCCCCTCGCGCATGAAGCCAACCGACACCTGCTCACCCGGGTCGCGCAAGCCGATCTTGTTGCGCAAGTCGGCCGCGCTCCGGACCCGCGCGCCATCGACCGCGATGATAACGTCCTCGGCGCGCAGGCCGGCCCTGCTCGCCGGGGAGTCGGGCAGGATGCTGGCGACGACGGCGCCCCAGCTGCTCTCCAGCCCCTGGGCCTTGGCCTCCTCCGGCGTGAGGTCGCGGACCTTCACCCCCAGACGGCCACGGCGGACCTCGCCATAGCGGACGAGTTGTTGCATGACGTTGCGCGCCATGTTGACCGGTACGGCAAAACCGATGCCGATATTGCCGCCGGCCGGCCCGACGATCGCCGTGTTGATCCCCACCAGCCGGCCGCGCAGATCGACCAGCGCGCCGCCGGAGTTGCCCGGATTGATCGGCGCATCGGTCTGGATGAAGTTCTCGTAGCCGCGAATGCCCAGGCCTGTGCGACCGAGCGCGCTGACGATCCCGGAGGTGACGGTCTGGCCCAGACCGAAGGGGTTGCCGACGGCGATCACATAGTCCCCGACCTGCAGACGGTCGGAATCGCCCATGGGCAGCGCGGTGAGCCGCCGCGCCGGAATGCGGATCACGGCGATGTCGGCGCCTGGATCCTGACCCACGAGTGTCGCCTTGAAGCTGCGACCGTCGCGCAAGGTCACGTTGACCTCTTCCGCGTTCCGCACCACGTGGTTGCTGGTCAGCACATAGCCGTTTTTTGCATCGACGATGACGCCCGAGCCTGCGGCCCGGAACTCTCGTTCCGGCGGCTCGTCGGGCAATTCGAAGAAACGGCGAAAGAACGGGTCGCGCCAGAGCGGATTGTCGCTCATGGCGACGCGGCCGCGCACCGCGATGTTGACGACGGCCGGTGTCACCTTCTTGAGCATCGGGGCGAGCGTGGGGACGTCGCCGCCGGGCGGCTCGGCCGCGCTCGGCCGCGCTGCGAGCCCGGCAATCAGGACCAATACGAAAAGGGCCAGAATTCGGGTCGCCGCCATATCGCTCTCCCGTGTCCGGCCGCAACAGCAGCCCCGCGGTCATGGCCGTGCGCGCTCGCGCGCTGATGAACGAAGCTGCTGATAGAGCTCCTGCTCTTTGCTCGACAGGCGTTCGGGGAGGCGCACTTGCAGGCGAACAAACAGATCGCCGGCGCGGCGACCGCCGAACTCGGGCAGTCCTTTGCCTTTGAGCCTAAGTACCGTGTCCGGCTGCACACCTGGCGGCACCGCGACCTCGGCGCTGCCGTCCAGCGTGGGCACCTTGAGCTTGGTCCCGAGGGCTGCATCCGCGACCTCGACAAGAGCTGTATGCCAGAGATCGGCGCCGTGCCGTTCCAGGTTCGGGTGGGCGCGCGTGCGCACGACGGCGTAGAGATCGCCCGGCGCACCGCCTTCCTCGCCCGACAGGCCGTGACCCGGCACGCGCAGCGCCATGCCCTCCTCCACGCCCACCGGGACCGTCACCTTTAGGGTCTCTTCCTGCTCGGTTTGCCCTCGTCCGGCACAGACGGGACAGGGGGTGTCGATCATCTTGCCCCGTCCGCTGCAAGCGGTGCAGGTGGCGATCTGTCGCACCGTGACCGTGCCCTTGCGCTGGGTCTGAACCTTTTGCCCGCTGCTATCGCACTCGGGGCATGCGCGCGGCTTGGTGCCGGCCTTGGCGCCGGTCCCGTCGCAGGCGGTGCAGTTGGCCGGGCGATGGACGCGCACCACTTCTTCGCCGCCGGTACGGACCCGGTCCAGCGGGATGGTCAGCCCGACCTCGAGGTTCGGGCCGCGCCGCGGCCCGGGGCGGCGCCGAAAAACCGGGTCGAAGATGCCGGCGCCGGGGCGCCGGCCGAAATCGAAGCCCAGGCCGCCGAACAGATCTTCGAAGTCGATCCCGCCGAACAGGTCCTCTTCGGTGAAGTCCGCCACGCCGGCATGTCCGCGGGCGTCGTAATCGGCCCGCTTCTTGGGATCGCTCAAGACGCCGTAGGCCTCTGCGATCTCCCGGAACTTCTCCTCCGCGTCCGGTGACTTGTTACGGTCCGGATGGTATTTCAGCGCGAGCTGGCGGAAGGCCTTCTTGACGGCCTTCTGATCAGCGTCCCGTGGGACGCCCAGGATTTCGTAGTAGTCGTGCTGCGCAGGCACTGTGCTCGCTCAGGGTTCCGGGGTCGCTGGACGGGACCGGTCGCCCGATCTCCCGGCTGCAGCCGGAAGGCGGGGCAAAGACGGCCGCCTCCGATGTCCCGGTAGGATGGTTCGATATGACCGGATCATGCCCGAGCCTTTGGGCTCAAGTCATTCGTCGAGCAAGTCCCCGATCCAGGTCATTGCCGCCACCGCCGTCGGGAGCCCGAGCGTAGGGATGGCGAGCAGGGCAACGTGGTGAAGCTCACTCTCGCCGATTCCGTCTTCGCGGGCGCGCCGGGTGTGGGAATGCACGGCACCCTCGGAACGTGCGCCGATCGCCAGTGCCAGCTTGACCAGCCTGCGCGTGCGCGCGTCGAGCGGACCGTCCTCGGCGACCGCGGCGCCAAGCTGCGCGTACGCCTCCCAGACCTTGGGATGTTTCTCGACAAGCGCGGCTGCACCTGCGGGCAGTTTGTCTGTCATGTTCGGGCTCCTCGATTCCTGGCGGGTGTCTCGGCGGGCTGCTCGCGGAGAAAATCTGCTTGCATGAGCACTCCGCACGCGTCCGCTCATTGACACATGTCAAACCTGCGACGTCTTGACCCTGGTCAAATGCGCGCCGATCAGGGAGACTAAAGGGCGGCGATCGGGGCCGCCAGAGCGAACGCAAAGGGGGACGGGAAATGCCTCGAGCTTGCTACCAGTGGCGCCGCCATCTGGTTTATGTCATTGCGCTCATAATCTCCGTGGCCGGTGCCGGCCTCGTCCAGGCCGAGGACGAGTTCGGCCCCGTCAAGCCGCTCAAGGTGAAGCAGGCAATGGCCGACCTCGGCAAGCGTCTGTTCTTCGACGTGCGGCTCTCGGGTGACAGCACCCTCAGCTGCGCTTCCTGCCACATTCCGGACAAGGGCTATGCGGATGGCCTGCCGCTCTCCGAGTCGTATTCCGGCTCGCGGCACTTCCGCAACACGCCGACCTTGATCAACACCGCGCGCCGCGCGGCCTGGATGCATGATGGCCGCCTCGGTACCAATCTCAACGACGTCACTCGCGAGATGATCACCGAGACCTATCTCATGAACATGGACATGCGGCTCATGCAGGAGCGGCTCAAGCAGGATCCGGTCTATGTCGACATGTTCAAGAAGGCGGGGCTCGGCGAACCGAGCAACGGCGGCGTCCGCAAGGCGATCCCGGAATACCTCAAGACCCTGACCTCGCGGGGCGCGCCCTTCGACACGGACAAGATGTCGGCCGCGGCCAAGAGGGGCTTCGCCTTGTTCAAGGGTAAGGGCGGTTGCGCCTCCTGCCATACCGGGCCGCGCTTCACCGACGACCAGCCGCACAATATCGGGGTGCCGGAGAACCCGGAGGTCTTCGAGGATCCGCTGCGCCATATCGCCTTTGTGACCTACGCGAAATTCATGGGCGTCGAGAACTACATGAACCTGCGCCGCGACCCGGGCGCGCATGTGCGCACGCACCGGGCGGACGGCAGCGACATGGGCAAGTTCCTGACGCCGACGCTGCGCGAGCTGAAGTTCACCGCGCCCTACATGCACAACGGCGTCTTCGCGACGCTCGATGAAGTCGTCGCCTTCTACAACAACGGCGGCGGCGGCGATCCCAATATGGATGGCCGGATCGTGCCGATCGGCCTTACCGACAAGGAGCAGAAGGACCTGGTGGCCTTCCTCGAAGCGCTGTCCGGCCAGCCGCTTACGGGACCGGAGCATGTTTGGACCGAGGAGATCGCCGAGGACTATCCGGTAATCCCCGACTGGCGCAATACCAGGAACTGAGGAGGGGACAATGAAAATCAGGCATCTCATTTCGGTTCTTGGGATCGTAGCCGCCGGCGTGGCCGGGACGGCAAATGCCGCCGAACGCCCGGACGGACTGGCGGCGCTCGGACCCCCGCCGATTCCCCCGGACAACCAGCAGACGCCCGAGAAGGTCGAGCTGGGCAAGCTCTTGTTCTTCGATCCGAGGCTGGGCGGCGACGGTACGATTTCCTGCGTCTCCTGCCACGAGCCGAGCGCCGGCTGGGCATTCCCGGAGCCCCTGTCGCTGGGCTATCCCGGCACGGTCCACTGGCGCAACAGCCAGACCATCATCAACTCGGCCTATTACGGCAAACTGTTCTGGGCCGGGGCGTCAAGCTCGCTCGAGGCGCAGGCGCGTTCGGCCGCCAAGGGTGCGGTCGCGGGCAACGGCGAATCCGACATGATGGAGGCGCGCCTCGCATTCATCCCGGACTACCGCAAGCGGTTCAAGGAGGTGTTCGGCGATCATTGGCCGCGCATCGGCAACGCCTGGAAGGCGATCGCGGCCTTCGAGCGCACACTGGTCCAGACCGACACGCCGTTCGACAAATACATGCGCGGCGACGACAACGCGCTCACCGAGAACCAGAAGCGTGGCCTCGCGCTGTTCACCGGCAAGGCGGGCTGCATCCAGTGCCACAACGGGGCGCTCCTGTCGGACGAGAAGTACTACAACACTGGCGTCCCGCCCGCGAAGGAATGGGAGGAGGACGGGCTCGCCCAGATTACCTTCCGCTACGAGCTCTACGCCAAAGGCGTCAACGAGGCCATGTACCGCAAGACCAAGGACGATCCGGGCCTCTACTTCCGCACCAAGCAGGCGGCCGACAAGGGCAAGTTCCGCACCCCGTCCTTGCGGTACACCAAGTACACCGCGCCCTACATGCACAACGGCGCGATCGCGACCCTCAAGGACGTCGTCGCGTTCTACAACGCCGGTGGCGGAAGCAACGAGTTCAGCGCAACCAAGACCAAGCTGATCAAGCCGCTCGGGCTGACGGACGCGGAGATGGAGGACATCGTTGCCTTCGTCGAGTCTCTCAGCGGGCCCGAGATCCTGATGGACCCGCCGGAGCTTCCCGAATACGCGCCTTTGGCGGCGACCGACTGACACTTAAGACTGGGGACCCAGTGATGGAAAAGCAACTGCAAGACTTCGATACGGACGCAGGCACGGCGCCGCACGAGCTCGGCAAGTGCGTCGTGTCGCGGCGGGACTTCCTGCTGACCGCGTCCGCCGCGACCGCCACATTCACGGTCATGGTGACCCTGAATCCCGGCTCATCGCTGGCACAGCGGGTTCCGGCGGCGGTGGCGACCTATCCGCGCGTGTTGGTGGGCAAGCTCAGCGAACTCAAGGTGGATGAGCCGGTCGACTTCAACTATCCGGACGACAAGGACTATTCCGAGTCCATGCTGGTGAAGCTCGGGGTCGAGGCTGGCGGCGGTCTCGGGCCGGAGCGCGACGTGGTGGCCTTCAATTACATCTGCACCCATCAGGGCGGACCCATGCAGGACACCTACTCCGGCAAGACCAAGTCCCTGGGGCCGTGTCCGCTGCATCTGTCGACCTACGACCTCACGCGGCACGGCATCCTGATCTCGGGCCAGGCCTATCAGAGCCTGCCGCAGGTCCTGCTGGAGCTCGAGGGTGACGACATCTACGCGGTCGGCGTCTTCGGTCTGATCTTCGGCCGCTACGACAATCTCTTGGGCTAGGAGGGGACAATGGCAACGCCTTATTACATTCCGGAGACCAAGGTTCCGCTGCCGCCCAAGGATGCGGACGTTATCTCGACCGCCTGCGACTATTGCATCGTCGCCTGCGGCTACAAGGTCTATCGCTGGCCCGTCGCGGGTGGCAAGGAAGGCGGCCCGACGGCCGATCAGAACGCCTTCAACGCGGATTTCCCGGTCGAGCCGCTGGGGCCATGGATCGCGCCCAATCAGCACAACATCGTGTTACACAACGGCGAGCCCCATCATGTGGTGATCATCCCCGACAAGGACGCCAAGTTCGTCAACACGGACGGGGATTCGAGCATCCGCGGCGGCGCCATCGCCAAGAAATGCTACAACCCGCAGACGCCGACCCGCGACCGGCTCAAGACGCCGCTCTTGCGCATCTACGGCGTACTCATGCCGGTGCCGTGGGATTTCGCGCTCGACATCGCCGCCGAAGTGTCCAAGCACGTGATCGCCAAGCACGGCGCCAATGCCTACGGCGTAAAGACCTATTCCTACCAGTATATGGAGAACACCTACGCCATCACGAAGTATGCGCTCAGGCACATCAACACGGCGAACTTCACCTTCCACGACACGCCGTCGGACGTGACCTCGACGCCGGGTTTCCGGGACGCAGGCTTCGATAATTTCGGCCCGTCCTACGAGGATTGGCGCGACGCCGAGACTCTCCTGATCTGCGGCACCGACCCCTACGAGACCAAGACGATCCTGTTCACCCAGTGGATCATGAAGGGGATCCAGAACGGCCAGAAGGCCATCTTCATGGTGCCCCGGCGTACAGCCGGCGTCGCCTATGCCGAAAAGAACGGCGGCCTCTGGCTCGACGTCCTGCCGGGCACCGATCTCTTGGTCGTCAATGCGATCGCCCGGCTGATCGTCGAGAACGGCTGGGAAGACAAGGCCTGGATCAAGAAATGGGTCAACAACAAGTGGGAATCGTCCTCGGGTTTTGGCCAGGGAACCCGCAACACGCCCTGGCAGTGGCGCACCACCTGGGGCAAGTTCCAGACCGCCGGCTACGCGGACTGGGTCAAGTGGCTCATGGCTCAACCTGAGTTCAAGCTCGAGAACGCGGCCCGCATCTCGCAGGTGGACGCGGACAAGATCCGTACCGCCGCGCAGTGGATGGCCCAACCGAAGGGCGGCAAGCGGCCCAAGACCTCAATCATGATCGAGAAGGGCTTCTACTGGTCCAACAATACCGGCAACACCCAGGCGATCTCCGCGCTGGGCATCATCGTCGGGGCCGGCGGCCGGCCGGGCCAGGTCATCGGCCGCTCCGGCGGGCATCAGCGCGGCGGGCTGCGCGGCGGCAAATACCCGCGCAACAAGTCGCCCGAGAAACTGCCGGGCCGGCGCCGTCGGGCGCTCGACACCGACCGCTATCTGGTCGCCGGCAACACGCGGCTCGCGCATGTCATCGGCAACACCTGGATTCAGTCCATGTGCGGCTCGCAACAGCTCGCCCAACGATTCGAAGAGCTGGTCGTGCAGAATCCGAACCAGGTGCGGTCCTTCGAAAAGACGGACATCATCGAAACCCTCAAGAAGCGCACCGACACGGGCGGCATGGTGGTCCTGAACCAGGACATCTACCTGGTCGATCCGATCGGCAACCGCTTCGCCGATATCATCTTCCCCGCCGCGACCTGGGGCGAGGAAACCTTCACCCGTGCCAACGGCGAACGCCGGCTGCGTCTCTATCCGAAGTTCTACGACGCGCCCGGCGAGGCCAGGCCGGACTGGTGGATCATCGCGCAGCTGGCCAAGCGCATGGGCTTCGACGGGTTCGACTGGCGCAGCTCAAACGACGTGCTGGAAGAGGGCTCGCGCTTCAGCCGGGGTAGCCGCAAGGACTTCCACATGGTGAAGGTGGTGGCCAAGCGCGAGGGCAAGACGCTGCACCAGAAGCTCGGCGAGTTCGGCACGGACGGCATCCAGGGCCCCGTCTTCATGCACGCGGACGGCCGGCTCGAGGGCACCAAACGGCTACACGACACGACCCGGGAACTGCCTGAGGCGGGGCCCGCGGGCGCCAACATGTTCAACAAGAAGCTCACCCACTTCAACTCGCAGACGGGCAAGTGCAACATCCAGAAGTCGCCCTGGTCCCTGTTCTCGGACTACTGGGAATGGATGAAGCCCAAGGACGACGAGCTGTGGTGCACCTCCGGCCGCATCAACGAGCGCTGGCAGTCCGGCTTTGACGACCGCCGCCGGCCCTACATCGTGCAGCGCTGGCCCGAGAACTGGGTCGAGATCCATCCCGACGACGCCAAGGCCCGCGGCATCGAGAGCGGCGACTACGTCATGCTCTATTCCGAGCGGATACCGGGCCACAAGACCACCATGATCGGCGTCGAGGGCGACGACTTCCAGTTCGGCTCGCTCATGAAGAACGGACACATCGAGCTGAGCAAGGCGGCGCTGACCGCGGTGGCCATGGTCACGCCGGCGGTCAAGAAGGGAGTCCTGTACATGGACTTCCTGCATACCAGCCAGCCGGCCAACGCGCTGGCCGGCCGCGTGGTCGACTGGATCAGCGGCAACTACAACTACAAGATCGGCGTCGGGCGCATCAAAAAGATCGGCACGTCGCCGTACAAGAAGACCTTCCGGTCCATGTCCTTCGCGCCCCGCGATATCGCCTGAGGCGGGGCTGCGGAAACGGGCATGACGGGGATCGAAGCGGGGACCGATGGGGACGGCTGAACCGGCCGTCCCCGCGGCGTCCCCGGGATCTTCCGAAGCGGACCAAGAGGGCCGGGATGCGGCCTGCAAGGTTCTCTGCGACCTGCTGAACGCGGGGGACGAGGTGCAGCGCTGGGCCGCGGCCCGGGCGCTGGGCCAGATCGGCGCGTCTGCGACCGTAGGGTCGCTGATCGAGGCGCTCCGGGACCCGGACGAAGACGTGCGGATGGCGGCCGCCGAGGCGCTCGACCGGCTGGGCGCGGAGGCGGCAGCGCCCGCCCTGCTCGAAAACCTGATCCAAGATCCGTGCGGCGAGGTCAAGGCGGCGGCGATCGCCGCCCTGGCAAGCCTGCGGCATGCGCCGGCGGTGCCGGTGCTGCGCCGGCTGGCGCTGTCGCGGGACGAAGAGATCGTTTGGGACGACGACGAATTCTATGCCGGCGGCTGGGACGACTGGCTCGACATCCAGATGAAGGCGGTCGAGGCCCTGGGCGCGTTTGGCGAAGCGGAGGCGGCGTCCGACATCGTCGCCGCCATGACCGACGAGATGGGACAGGACCTGTCCGTGACGGGCACCGCGGCGCTTGCCGGGCTGGGTGACGCGGGCGTCGACGCGCTCGCTGCCTTTCTCGGAGCGCCCAGTGCGCGGCTGCGTGTCTACGCCTCCGGCGCGCTCGGTGCTTGCGAGGGTGAGGCGGCGACGGCCGCCCTGGTCGGCGCCTTGTCGGACTCCGCGGCGGAGGTCAGGACCGCGGCATTGCGGGCGCTCGCCCACAAGGACCCGTCGCATCCCGACCTGCCGCGGCTGTTGCGGGACCCCGACGCCGCCGTTCGGGCAGAGGCCTTTCGCCTCTGCCCGAGCAGCGAGGAGCAGCGATTGTCCGCCCTGCTCGAGGATCGCAGCGCCGCGGTCAAGCGCGCGGTGCTCGAGCTGATGCAGCGGGACGAGACGGCGTTGGCGGCGGACGGCACGGCCGTCCGCGTGCTGCGCTTCACCGTACGCGAAGGGTCCGAAACCGTTGCCGCGGCGGCGGCCGGCGTGCTGGCGGCGCGCGCGCCGTCCGCGGCCTTGCCCGAGCTTGCCGCGCGCCTGGCGGATCGCGCTGCGCCGGCCTCTGTCCGGGCGGCCACGGCCAAGGCCATGGGCCTGTTGGCCGATCCGCAGGCCGTCGAGCCCCTGTGCGGCGCCGTCGGCGAGGCGAACCGGGAGGTCCGCCTCGCCGCCTTGGCGGGTCTCGCCATGCTGGCCGGGCGGGGCGGCGAGGCCGGTGCGTCGGCTGAGCAGGCACTGATTGCGGCCGTCGCGGGATCGCTCGTCCCGGCGGAGACCGCACCCGAGCCGGCGGAGACGGAACCCGTGGCCGAGGCAGCGCCCCCCGAGATCGCGCCGGCCGGCGATGCCGAGACCTCCGGACCGACATCGACGCTGGGCGCCATTCTGGGCGACGAGGCGGCGGCCCGGGAGATGGCCGTGGGCACGGGCGAGATCTCCGCCGATCTTGCCGATGAGGATCTGGCGCTGTTGGAGCTCGCCCGGCAGGGGCCGCGCAAGCGGGTCGTCGACGTGGAGGGTGACGCGCCTGCGGCTGACGATGTGCGCCGCCTGGCGGCCCGCCTGCTCGGCGATCTCTCCGGAGACGAGACCGCGGCGGCCCTGCTTGCGGCGGTCGACGATGCCGACGCCGAGTTACGTCGATGCGCCGCGGACTCGCTGGCTCGGCGTGCTGAACGCGGCGAGATGCCGGCGCCGGCGGCGCTGGACCGGCTCGCCGGGCTGTTGGGCGAATCCGACAGCGACCTCCGGATCGCGGCGCTGCGGATCCTGGGCGCTGCCGGCGATGCGGTTTGGGTGTCGCGCATCGTCGGGATGCTGGCCGATGACGAGCCCTTCGTGCGCGCGGCGGCCGTGCGTGCCCTGGCCGGTTTGGCCGCCGTGGGAGCGGAGGTGGCAGACCTGCTGACAGACCCGCAGCCGTCGGTGCGGCTGGCTGCCGCCGAGGCTCTGGCCGGGACCGGCGATCGGGCCTGGTCCGCGCCCCTTTGCGAATTCCTGTTTGCGACCGCCGGGGTACATCATCGCGAGGCGGCGCGCTTGCTGCGTAGGTTGGATCGTCCGGGCGCGGCCGACGCCATGCGTGCGGCGCTGGCCGACGACGGCCGCAAGGCCTACTGGTCCACGGCCGCCGACGCGCTTGCCGAGCTCTATGCGGCGGACGCCGCGCAACCTCCCGAGGTTATGCAGGCATAGACCGGGAAACCCCCGTCACAGATCCAGCACCACGCCCTGGTCCTCGCCGCAGGTCGCTCGTCCCGCGCTCGAGCGCGGCGTCGAACAGCAGATCAGCACTTCGTCGTCAGCATGGGGCGCGATCGGCTCTTCGAGATAGTCGACCGTGCCGCACTGGAGGCGCGTCGCGCAGGTGCCGCAGATCCCCGAGCGGCAGGAGAATGGCGGACTGAGCCCGGCCTCCTCGGCCAGGTCCAGCAACGTGCCCTTGTCCGGAGACCAGGTCGCCTCGACATCCGAGCCCGAGAACGTGACCGCGACGGGGCCGTCCGCGGTTTCGCCCTGTGCCACTTCAGGCTTGGGCTTGGCGTCGTGCTTCAGGACCGTGGCCGGCCCGAAGGATTCGTAGTGGATGCGCTCGTCGCGGACGCCCAGCTCGATGAGGCCGTCATAGAGCGACTGCATGAAGGCCGGCGGCCCGCAGAGATAGAAGTCGTAGTCGTCGAACGGCAACACCCGCTTCAGGAGCGCCACGTCGACATGACCTTCGCTGTCATGCGTGACGCCGAGTTCGTCGGCTTCGTCCGGCTGGCTGTAGGCGATGTGGGGGGTCAGGGACTCGTGCGCGGCGGCGAGCTGGCGGATATGCGCGCCGAAGCCGTGCGCCCGGCCGTTCCGGGCGCCGTGAATGAAGTAGGTGCGGCGGAAGTTCCGCGTGCGCAGGCCTTCCTTGATGATGGCGTTGGTCATGGCGATCATCGGCGTGATGCCGACGCCGGCGGAGAGCAGCACCACCGGCCGCTCGCTCGACGCATCGAGCGCGAACTGTCCCCGCGGCGCCATCGCCTCGAGCCGGAAGCCTGGCACAACCTGGTCGTGGAAGAAGTTCGAGACCAGTGCATCGCCGCCTTCGCGCTTGATCGAGAGCCGGTAGTGCTCGCCATTGGGCGCCTCGGACACCGTATAGGTCCGGCTCACCGGGGCGTCTTCGCCCGGGATGGTCAGGCGGATTGGCAGGAACTGGCCCGGCTGGTAACTCGCCAACGCTTTGCCGTCCGCCCGCCGCAGGTAGAAGGAGGTGATCTCCGCGCTCTCGGCCTTGGTGTCGAAGACCTCATAAGTCAGGTAGACATTCCGTTCCTTCTCGGCGGCGATCGTCTCGGCCGTTTGGGCCCAGCTGCCGGTATGGTCCAGCATCGGCGAGTATTCGCCGAAGTCGAAGCGCAGCGGCAGGCTGCCCTCCACCCGGATGACCTCTTCGGCGCGAAAGCGGATCAGCCGTTCGGCACCGGCGAAGGCCCGGACCTCCGCGTCCTCCCAGACGATCTCCGCCGCGCCGGTCATGTAGACCAGATCGCCGCCCTCGAAATCGACGAACAGGAAGCCCGCCTTCGGGTTCAGCAAGATGTTCCCGACCGTGTTGAAGTGGTTGTTGCCGGAGAAGTCGGGGAAGGCGAAGGTCCGGTCGTCCTCGACCCTGACGAAACCCGGCTTTCCGCCCCGGTGGGACACATCCGCGCCGTGGGACCAGTCGTCGCCGTCTTCCGAATAGGCGGTAGCGATGAACAGAGCGTCCGACCGCTCGATCAGGGCGCGTGTGGGCCCGTCGAAGCGGTCCGATCGGCTCACCGGCCGTTCCCGCCCCTCCTGGTCCATCTCCGGCTGGATCTCGACCGCGCGCGTCTGGATGTATTGCGGGCAGTTGCCGAAGGTCTGCGAGATGGCGATGGAAAAGCCGTCGGGTTGCACCGAGCCGATCCGCCCGGTCAGCCGGTTTCGACGCCGGGTTTCGAGCTGGATGCCGAGGAGCCCAACGTCCGTCCCCGGCTTGAGCGTCTCGTTGAGCGGGTCGCCGAACAGCGGTGCGGCGGCGATCTGCAGCGTGCGTGCGTCGGGCGTGGTCATGAAGCCCGGCCGACCGGGAACCAGCGAGGCCCAGGGCCGGCCCCGCTCGTCGACGGTTCCCAGCAGCACAAAGGGCAGCAGTCCGTAGAACTCCCGATGCTGGTCGGGCATGTGGTCGCGCACGACCCGTTTGGCGAAGGCGCCGATCTTGTCGCGCACGCCAAGCCGGTCCTGGACCTGAAGCTCGCCCGCATGGAAGGGAGACTCTGTCTCATGATGCATGTCGGCCACGGTTCTCTCTCCAGGTAAGGGCTCGTGCGAGGGCCATTGATGCAGACGCCTCAGGCGGCGGGCGCGATGAACTCCATACGGATGCCGCCCGGTATGGCGCACATCATATGCTGCGTCGGGCCGCCCATCAGCGGCTCGGGCGGGAACTCGATAGCCACGTCTTCCGCCTCCTGCAGTCTGCCATAGAGCCTATCAAGCCTAGCCGCGTTCTCCACCTTGAGCGCGAAATGATGCAGCCCGATCCCGTTCTTGCGGTCGAACGGGACCGCCCTGTCCGGGTTCTCGGCCTGCCACAGGGTGATCATGGTGGTGCCGTCGCTCACGAAGACCGCGGGATAGTCCGGCTTCTCGCCGACCTGCGCAAAGCCCAGCGTGTCGACGAAGAAGGCACGGGTCTTGGCCAGGTCCGGCACGGTGAGACCGATGTGATGGGCGCCTTGGGTGACGGCAGTGTGTGACATGGTTCGTCTCCTGGTTTGAAGGGCCTGCGGCGCCGAGAAGGGGTCGCGTTGGGCCGGCTTGTCTGCATGACCTGCAATGTGCCACTTTCCATCAGAGGTATGAATACGCATAATTCGCAATACATTATTCCAGATTGGGGAATAATCATGGATCATTTGCAAGCCATGTCCGTGTTCGTCGCGGTGGCCGAGGAGGCGGGCTTCGCCCCCGCGGCAAGGCGGCTGAATATGTCGCCGCCCTCGGTGACGCGGGCGGTGTCGGGACTGGAAGCGCGGCTCGGCGCGCGGCTCCTGCATCGTACCACGCGTTCGGTGCGGTTGACCGAGGCGGGGCAGCGCTACCTCGCGGACTGCCGGCGCATCCTCTTGGAGATCGGCGAGGCGGATCGGCAGGCGGCCGGGGTGCACGCGGCGCCGAGCGGCCTGGTGACGGTGACGGCCTCGGTCGTGTTCGGCCGGGTCATCCTGTTGCCGGTCCTGCTCGACCTCTTGGATCGTTACCCGGAGATTTCGGTTTCGGCGCTGCTGGTCGATCGCGTGGTCCATCTGCTCGACGAGGGCATCGATGTGGCGGTCCGCATTGCCGAGCTGCCCGACTCCTCCCTGACCGCCGTCCGCGTCGGCAGCGTCCGGCGGGTGCTCTGCGCGTCGCCGGACTACCTAGCGAAACGCGGCCGTCCGCGCAGGCCGGCCGACCTGTCCGAACACGAGATCGTCAGCTTCGCCAGCGCGCCGCTGGGCGGGGAGTGGACGTTTGCGAGGGACGGCAAGGCTCAGACCGTCCGGCCGGTCTCGCGGCTGCTGTTGAACACGGCCGACGCCGCCATCGCGGCGGCGATGGCCGGTCGCGGCATCACCCGCGTGCTGTCCTATATGATCGCGCCGCATGTGCAGTCGGGCGCACTCGAGACGGTGCTCGCGGACTACGAACCGCCGGCGGTGCCGATCCATGTGGTGCACAAGGAGGCCGGCCAGACCTCGGCCCGCGTGCGCGCCGTGGTCGATCATCTCTGCCAGGCGCTCAGGCAGGTGCCGGCGCTGCGCTAGCAGATGCCTGCCACCGCGCGCGGCGCTATGATCACGCGGCGGAGGGCATGCACCCATGACTGAGCTCATCGTCCGGACCAAGTTCCCCGCGCCGGTGGATCGGGACGCGGTCGACCGGGACTGGCGCGCCCGCGGCTATAGCTGCGACCTGTTCGTCGACCCGCCCGGCCGCGAATGGCGTGACTTCGTGCACGGCACCAATGAGCTGGTCACCGTGGTCGACGGCCGCCTCGAGCTGGACATCGCCGGGGAGACGCTGGTCGCCGAGGAGGGGGACGAGGTGTTCATCCCCCGCGGTGCCGTACATACGGTGCGCAACATTCACGCCGGCACGACGCGCTGGCTGTTCGGCTACGATTAGCGCCTGGCCAAAGACGACGGCCGACGCGCGCCGCGAACAGGAGCGTCTGCGCGGGCGGGTCGTGGTCGAGAACCGTCTGGGACCGGTCCGGCGGGTGGCGGGTCTCGACGCCCATTACGCGCCGCTTTCGGGCTTGGTCTGGGCCGCGGCCGCGGTGCTGAGCTTTCCCGACCTCGCGCTGACCGAGAGCGCCTTGGCCTGCCGGCCGCTCGACTTTCCCTATGTGCCCGGTCTCCTGTCGTTCCGCGAGGCACCGGCCGTGCTCGCCGCGCTGGAAGCACTGGCCCACCGGCCGGATCTGCTCCTGGTGGACGGTCAGGGGCTCGCGCATCCCCGCCGCTTCGGGCTCGCCTGCCATGTGGGCGTGCTGGCGGACCTCCCGACCATCGGCGTCGCCAAATCGCGGCTTGTGGGCGCGCACGAAGAGCCGGGCGTCGACCGCGGAGACCGGGCCGCGCTGCGCGACCGCGACGAGGTCGTCGGCGCCGTCCTGCGCTCCCGCACCCGGACGCGACCGCTCTATGTCTCGGTCGGCCACCGGGTGTCCCTCGACACCGCCGTCGACATGGTGCTGGCCTCTGCGCCGCGCTACCGCCTGCCCGAGCCGATCCGCCTGGCCGACCGGCTCTCGCGCCTGCATCCGCCCTGACCCGGAGATCTGGCGCGGGATCGACCGGCGCGCCGGTGTCTGCTACATAACGGCCAATCCCCAGCCGGCCGTGCGCCGGTATGGGATCCCCCTGAGACAGCGACGAGAAGGAGACGGGATGCTGCGCCTCTACGACTATCTCTCCTCGGGCAATGGCTACAAGGTGCGCCTGCTGCTCAGCCAGCTCGGCCTGCCCTTCGAGCGCATCGATCTGGACCTCGACAAGGGGGAGACCCGCACGCCCGCATTCCTGAAGCTCAATCCCAACGGCAAGATCCCGGCCTTGCAGCTCGAGAGCGGCGAGGTCCTGCCCGAATCGGACGCGATCCTGTTCTACCTCGCCGAGGGCACGCCCTTCCTGCCCGACGACCGGCTCGAGCGGGCGCGCGTGCTGCAATGGATGTTCTTCGAGCAGTACAGCCACGAGCCCAACATCGCCGTGGCCCGGTTCTGGCACATGCATGGCGAGATGACCGAAGAGCAAAAGGCGCTCCTGCCCGAGAAGCACGAGAAGGGCTATGCCGCGCTCAGCGTGATGGAGTCGCATCTGGCCGACCGCCCGTTCTTCGTGGCGGAGCGTTATACCGTCGCGGACATCGCGCTCTATGCCTATACCCATGTGGCGCCCGAGGGCGGCTTTGATCTCGAGCCCTATCCCGCGCTCCGCCGCTGGCTCGACCGGGTCGCCTCCCAGCCGGGCTACATCCCGATCACGCAGGGATAAGCGCCAGGCCGCTCACCAGGCGAACCAGACAATCCCGACCATGAGGAGCGCGAGCGCTGCCGCCTGGAGCCGGTAGTCGCGGAGCGGCGACGGGTCGCCCACGACACCGGCGGGCACCAGATCGGCGCGGCGGACGGTAAGCTCCCGCGTTGCGGCGTCTCCCGCGGGGGTGAGGGCGCTCACCGCCGCCATGACCACGACCGCAAGCGCGAACATCAGCATGGCGACATAGCTGAAGTGCAACGCCGGCAGCCCGGCGGCCTGCATGGCGCCCGTCACCTCCACGGCAAAATAAAGCGGCAGGCCGATGGCGACGCCGCTGGCCAAGGCCCAGATCGCGCCCGCGGCGTTGGCCCGGGGCCAGAGCAGCCCCATCAGATAGACCGCGACCACCGGCGGCACCAGATAGGCCAGCGTCGCCTGGAAGTACTGAAAGAGCGAGCCGAAGGCGGCGATCAGCGGCGCATAGGACGCGGCCAGGACCATGGCGAGCGCGGTGAAGGCGCGGCCGATCCACAAGAGCGCGCGGCCCGACGTCTCGGGCCTGAGGGGCCGGACGAAGTCCATGGTCACCAGCGAAGCCACCGCGTTGAGCGCGCTGTCGAGGCTCGACATGATGGCGGCCACCAGTGCTGTGAGCACCAGGCCCCTGAGCCCGAGCGGCAAGAGCTCGAAGGCGAGCGCCGGGAACACCCGGTCGGGGCTCTCGAGCCCGGGGAACAGCACGACCGCGATCAGGCCCGGTAGGATCATGAGGAACAGGTTGGGCAGCTTGAGCAGGCCCGCGAACAGCGCCCCCTTGCGCCCGTCATCCAGGCTGCGGGCGGCGAGCGCGCGCTGCACGAAGTACTGGTTGAGCGTCCAGTAGTAGAACCCCAACAGGACCACGCCGACGATGCCGGGCCAGGGCAGAAAGGCGTCGTCGGCGGGCTTCATCAGCTGGGTCTGGTCCGGCGTGAGCCGGGCCATGAGTTCGTCCCAGCCGCCCACGGCCTCGAGCCCGAAGACGAAGATCAATGCGGCGCCGACGATCATCAGCACCGCCTGGGTCGCGTCCGTCACCACCACCGCCTTGAGCCCGCCGAGCACGGTGTAGACGCCCGCGACGACGGCGAGCGCCGCGCTCGCCTGCCACAGTTCGATGTCCGGAAACACGATGGTGATGACGATGCCGCCGGCATAGAGCGCGCCCGCGGTGTCGACCAGCATGATCGCGAGGATCGTGAACAGCGCATAGATGCGGCGCGCCCGCACATCGAAGCGGCGCTCCAGATACTCCGGGACGGTGAAGACGCGGGCGCGCAGAAAGACCGGCAGCATGACCGCGGCGAACACGATCAGCACCAGCGTCGCCGTCCATTCGTAGTTGAACACGACCATGCCGTGGGCGTAGGCCGCGCCGGTGAGGCCGACGAAGCTCGCGCCGGACATGTTCGAGGCGAAGTAGGAGAAGCCGATCAGGTACCAGGGCAGGGCGCGGCCGGCGAGGAAGTAGTCGGTCGCGTTGCGCTCGCCGCGGCTGACCCAGAGGCCATGGGCCACGACCGCCAGGAAATAGACGGCGATGACGGCGAGATCGATGGCGGCGAGCGCGATCCCGGGCTGGTCCATGGGCAGACTATGCGGGTCGTCAGCGACAGTGCCGCATGCTTACCACAAAGCGGCGCTCGGGAGGCCACGAGCCGCTGGAAGCGTTCGGTCCGGGCGCAGCGGGGCGCGCGCGGACGGGAGGCTAGGCGGCCTCGGCGTCGTGATGGTCGACCACCTCGCCCCGGGCCGGATAGTCGGCCTTGAGCACGAAGTCGAGCGCCTGCAACACCTCGCCGAAGCCCGGCCGGGCGAAGGGCATGGTCTGCACCGAGCCGAAATAGAGGGTGCCGTCCGGCCGCACCAGGAACAGGCCCGGCTCGTTGAACAGTGCCGGCTCCTCGATGCCGGCGGAGGTCTTGCCGCGGCTCGAGGAGATGTAGAGGCCCCATTCCCGTGCCTTGTCCAACTCGAGCCCGTAGCCCACGGGCAGTCTGTCGAGCTGCCACTTCTCCTTGGCTTCGCGGGCCCGGTCCTCGCCGTCGCTGCTGATCGCGATCGCGGTGACCCCGCGCTCGGCGAAGGCGTCGAGCTTGCGGTTGAGGTCGCCCAGATACTTGCTGCAGATCGGGCAGTGCAGGCCGCGATAAAACGAGATCAGGGTGAAGTTCTCGGGCGTCTGCCCGGCGAGGCTCCAAGAGCCGCCGCCGACCAGCGGGACGTCCAGCGCGGGCACGGGCTGGCGGGGCATGAGCGGGGTGATCGCGGTCATCTCGGCGTCTCCCTGTTGCGTGTTCATTGGGGTTTAGCCAAGACCTACGTCGCGCTCCGCCGAGGGTCAACCATGGCCGGGCGGGTTTCAACCCGGCATGTAGGCGCCGCCGTTGACCGGCAGGATCACCCCGTTGAGATAGCTCGCGCGCACGGGGTCGGCGAGGAAGCGGACCGCTTCGACTGCTTCGTCCATGCGGCCGAGCCGGCGCATCGGCGAGGCGCGGGCGATGTTCTCGAGCTGATCGGGCCGGAACTCGCCGGCCATGCTGCCTTCCAGCACGCCGGGCGCGACGGCATTGCAGGCGACGCCGTGCTTGCCGCCCTCGAGCGCGTAGCTCTTGGTGAGCACGTGTACGCCGGCCTTGGAAGCGCCATAGGCGGGATGCACGCCCAATCCGCCGAGCTGGCCCGAGAGCGAGCCGATGTTGACGATGCGCCCGCCGCGGCCCGCCGCCGCCATTACGGTGAGCGCGGCGGCGCAGCCGTGGAAGCTGCCCGTCAGGTTGACCGCGATCACCCTGTCCCAGACCTCGGGCGCGGCTTCGGATATGCGTCCGGTGGCGACGATGCCGGCGCCGTTGATCCAGACCGCGAGCGCGGTCTCGGCCGCGGCCCGCTCGGCCAGCGCGAAGACGGCGGTCCGGTCGGTGACGTCGAGGCGCACCGGTGTGAGCCCGTTCTGCGGCGCGATCTCGGCGATGTCCGCGCCATAGACCGAGAAACCGTCGGCCAGGAAGCTCTCGGCCAAAGCGCCGCCCAGATCGCCGGCCGCGCCTGTGATCACCGCGCCGGGCTGTCCCCTCTCGTCTGCCATGCCGTCCTCCCCCTTCGCGCTCAGGCGGCGATACGGTCGAGGGTTTCCTCGATCCGGTCCTCGACCAGGCGGCGCGCCTCGTGGCCCAGCACCTTGAGGCGCCCGGTCCGCTCCATGATCAGGCAGCCGACCATGTGGCTCGCCAGGCTCACGGTCGTGAAGTTCGCCTCTTCGGACGCCAATCCGCCATGGGCGGCGAGCGCGTCGGCCATGGTCTGGAGCACCGCGATCAGCCGCCCGTTGAGCCGCCGGTCGAGCGCCGGGCTGAGCCCCCGCTTGCGCGCGCCCTGAAAGAGATAGAGCCCGAGCTCGAGCTCGTCCGGCCGCTCGGCATAATAGCCGAAGAAGGCGAGGGCCGCGCGCCGGGCCGCCTCCCGCGGCGTGCCCCGAGCGGCGGCCGCCTCCTTGACCGCGACTGCGAGCTGGCCCAGGGAATCGCCCAGGATCTCGGCGTAGATCTCCTCCTTGCCCGCGTAATAGATGTAGATCGCCCCCGGCGCATAGCCGGCCCGCTCGGCGATGGCCCGGATGGTGGCGCCGTCGAGCCCGGCCTCGGCGAACACGGTGCGGGCCGCCGCGAGGATCGCCTGGCGCTTGAAGTCGCGGACCGCCTCGCGCCGCGCGGTCCGGTCGGCGCGCGCCTGGGCGGCCGTCATGTCCTGGCCTCGCGGCCTTCGGGGATCGGCCGGCCGCTGTCGCGCCAGTCGACCGCGGCGTGGAAGCCGTGCTCCTCGGCATAGCGCTTGAACCACATGCCTTCCGGGCTGTGCCGGGTGATGCCGTCGAACAGGGTGGCGATCATCTGGGTATTGGCCAGCCCCATGTTGTCGTAGGCCTGGTTGATCATCAGCTTCTGCATCATGAGCTGGTTCCTGGGCATGCCGGCCATGCGGTCGGCCAGCGCGTCCACCCGGGCGTCGAGCGCGTCCGCCGGCACCGCGTCCAGCACCAGGCCCATCGCCTTGGCTTCGCGCCCGTCCACCAGATCGCCGGTCAAGAGCATGCGCTTGGCCTTCTCCGCGCCCAGACGATAGACCCACATGGCGGTGGTCGGACAGCCCCAGACCCGCACCGGGGGATAGCCGATCCGGGCGTCCTCTTCCATGACGATGACATCGCAGCAGAGCGCCATGTCGCTGCCGCCGGCGACGGCGTATTGCTGGACCCGGCAGATGGTCGGCTTGTAGCTGCGCCAGAGGCTCATGAAATCATCGGTGAAGCGCTTCATCAGGCGGTAGTCGACCATCGGGTCCCAGGGCATCTCGGTCTGGATGATGTCGGTCTTCTCGGTGCCTTCCGCAAAGACCTTGAGGTCGTAGCCGGCGCAGAAGGCGCGGCCCGCGCCCTGCAGCACGATCACGTGGACCGCGTCGTCGGCGTTGGCGCGGTCGACCGCGGCGCGGATCTCGCCGGGCATGGCCTCGGTGATGGCGTTGAGGCGCTCGGGCCGGTTGAGGGTGATGCGGGCGACCCGCCCCTCGGTTTCGTAAAGCAGGGTTTCGAATGTCATGACGGCTTCTCCCCAGGGTGATAGTAGAAGCAATAACACTATTCTTATTTATGAACAACGTTCATGTTTATGAAGTCTGGAAAGGCTCGCCGTCTTCCGCCGACGCCGTCCGGGCGCCTTGGTTCCCGGGGGGTCGCTGCTCTTGCCAATTCATGCGGGGTGGTGGAAGTGTACGGACCTGCCATACACTCACGTCCGCCGGAAGGGGCATCGTCATGGCTTTCAGACTCGTCGTCTCCACGCTGACCCTGGGCTTGATCGGCATCGCCGCCGCCGTACCGGCGCCGAAGGCGGCCGATAGCGAGATCGCCACCACCGTCGATGCGGCCGCGCTCGGCGAAAAGAAACGCACGAGCCTGGGCCTATATCTGACCGCCGAGGAAGCGCATGCCGCATTGAAGACGCGATCCGGCGTCTATCTGATCGACGTGCGCACGCGCGCCGAGACGATGTTCGTGGGCTATCCCATGGCCGCGGCCGCGAACATCCCCTTCCAGGTGCTCGACGCCGACTACGCGTTCGATGTCGGGAAGCATCGCTACAGGCTGGTCGCCAACCCCGATTTCGCGCCGGCCGTGGCGCGCTTCCTCGCCCGAACGGGGCAGGGCAAGGGCGCAACGCTCCTGCTGATGTGCCGCTCCGGCAAGCGCAGCGCGAGGGCCGTCAATGTCCTCGCCAAGCTCGGCTACGAGAACGCCTATTCGGTCGTCGACGGGTTCGAGGGCGACGCGGACGACAACGGCAAACGCACGGTCAATGGCTGGAAGAATGCCGGCAGTCCCTGGACCTATAAGCTCTCGGAGGCGTTCCGCTACCGGCCCCTGGAGAATTAGGACTGGCGGCTCGGGCACTGGCTCCGGCCGCGGCGCGTTTCGCATGCGAACACGCGACCGATCGGCGCAGCCGGTTGTCTTGCAAACATGGATTCGACAAGATCGCGTTTGAATTTTCCGCACGTGAGCGCGCGGGATCACTCAAGGGGAGGTAAGCAATCATGAAAACATCAAGACTGATGCTCGTTGCGGTCGCGGCTCTGGCAATGGGCGGCGGCACCGCTATCGCGCAGGACTGCAAGCCATCGAAGTGGGGCGCCGACGACGAGATCGGCGCCGCCAACCATGTAACGCCCGAGCGGGTGCAGGCCGCGGCCAAGCTGGTCAAAAAGGGACAGAGCCATCCCCTCGGGATCGTCGTCGATCCGAAGATGCCCGCCTTTCCGCCGCGCGGCATGATGCTGCAGGTCGTTCAGCCCAACCAGCAGGGTGGGCAGCGCGCCGGCTGGGGCTTCAAAGCGAGCTATAACGACGATGTCGCCCAGCTCTGGTTCGGGATCGGTCCGCAGATCGATGGTCTGGGGCACGTCGGCGAGGACGGCGTCTATTACAACTGCAACGACGAGAAGGACTTCGCGGGCATCACGGGCCTGAAGAAGCTGGGCGTCGACAAGATCCCGCCCTTGGTCGGGCGCGGGGTCCTGATCGACATGGCCAAGCATCGCGGCAAGACCCATCTCGAGGCCGGCGAGGCCATATCCGCCGACGATCTCAAGGCCGCCGCCAAGGCGCAGGGCGTGGAGATCCGCGAAGGCGACGTGGTCCTGATCCATACCGGCTGGACCGACGCGAAGCTGAAGTCGGAGCCCAGCGCCTGGGTCAGCGGCGAGCCCGGCACGACGATCGATGCCGCCGAGTATCTCGCCTCGAAGAACATCATGGCGGTCGGCGCCGACACCTGGGGCGTCGAGGTCTTTCCGGCGGCCAAGGGCGAGAAGGTCTTCTACGGACACGTCATCCTGTTGCGGGACAACGGCATCTACATCCTGGAGACCATGAACACGGGCCGGCTGGCCAAGGAGGGCGTCAACGAGTTCATGTTCGTCCTCGGCCAGGCGCGCATCAAGGGCACGGTCCAGATGATCATCAATCCGGTGGCCATGTGGTAATCGCGGGCGGGTGGATCGGCCGGCCGGCGGTCCGCCGCGCCGGGCCGCCTGCTCAGCGCTTGGGTTTCTGGAGGTCCAGGAGCATTTCCACGGCCTCGTGATCGATCATGCCGATGCGCTCGAAGCCGAGGCGCTTGGCCAGGCCCAGCATGGCGCGGTTGTTGGTCAGGATCTGACCCACCATCTCCCGCGTGCCGCGCGCCCGGCAATAGTCGATCATCTTGACCAGCAGGGCCGTGCCGAGCCCCTGGCCCTTGAGATCCGAGCGCACCACGATGGCGAACTCGGTCCGTACGTTGTCGGGATCCGACACCGTGCGCACGACGCCGAGGGTTTCGGGTCTGCCGCCCCGCTTCTTGCCGGTGGCGATGAAGGCCATTTCGCGGTCGTAGTCGATCTGGGTGAACCGCGCCATCTGGGAATGGGGCAGCTCCCGCACATGCCCGAAGAAACGGAAATGGATGTCCTCGGAGGAAAGCTTGGCGATGAACTCGTGATGCTGCGGCTCGTCCTCGGGACGGATCGGGCGGAACAGGACCTTGCGGCCCGACTTCATCGTGAACTCTTCCTCGAGATCTTGCGGGTAGGGCCGGATCGCCAGCCGCTTCACGCCGGGCTTGCGCGGATGGGCCACGGCGATGCGGGCGTCGAGCGCCAGCACCCCGTGCTGGTCGGTCAAGAGCGGATTGATGTCGAGCTCGGCGATCTCGGGCACGTCGATGATGAGCTGCGAGACCTGGATCAGGGTGCGGCAGAGCGCGTCCAGGTCGACCGCCGGGCGGTCGCGATAGCCCTGTAGCAGGCGGGCGATGCGGGTCCGCGACACGAGCTCGCGCGCCAGCGTCATGTTAAGCGGCGGCAGGCCGATGTTGCGATCCGCGATGACCTCGACCGCCGTGCCGCCCTCGCCGAACAGGATCACCGGCCCGAAGACTGGATCGGTGGTCGCCCCGGCGATCAGCTCGTGCGCGCCGGGGCGGTTCGCCATCTCCTGCACGGTGAAGCCATTGACGCGCGCTTTCGGCTTTTCCTTGCCGAGGCGCTCGAGCATGGCTTCGGCGGCCATGCGCACGCCCTCCGGAGTCTCCAGGTGGAGCGCGACGCCGCCGACGTCGGTCTTGTGCGTAATGTCGGGCGACAGGATCTTCAAGGCGACGGGAAAGCCGATCTCCTCGGCGGCGCCGACCGCGTCGTCGGGCGAGGCGGCGATATGCGTCTCCACCGTGGGAATGCCGTAGGCGGCCAGGACCGCCTTGGCCTCGGGCTCGCGCATCAGCTTGGCACCCCTGCCGCCGGGCTCCGCCAGAGCGCCCTCGACCAGGATTCGCGCGGCATCGGTCGCCGGCTTGATCTCGGCGGCGACCGCGGCGGGCGTCTCCATGAGCAGTTCCTGGTTGCGCTGGTACTGGATGATGTCGGCGAAGGTCTTGGTCGCCTGTTCCGGGGTCGGATAGCTCGGAATGCCCGCTTCGAAGAAGCGATCGCGCGCCGGGCGCACCGTGTCGCCGCCGATCCAGGCCGTCAGCACGGTCCGCTGGGTGCCCTTCGCCGCCGCGATCACCGCCTCGGCGGCCTCGGTACTGTCCGCGGTCGCCGTCGGCGAGTGCATCACCAGGACCGCGTCCACCTCCTTGGCCTTGAGCAAGATCTTCATGGCCTCGGAATAGCGCTCGCCGGGCGCGTCGCCGATGATGTCGACGGGATTGTCCCGCGACCAGGTCGCCGGCAACACGGCGTCCAGCTGCGCGATGGTCTCGGCGCTGAGCCGTGCCAGCGTTCCCCCGCCCTCGATCAGCGAGTCCACGGCCATCACGCCGATCCCGCCGCCATTGGTGAGAATCGCCAGACGGTCGCCCCGGGGCGGCCGCGCCCGCGCCAGGGTTTCGACTGCGGTGAACAGCTGCGCGTTCTCCTTCACGCGCAGCATGCCGGCCCGGCGGATCGCGGCCTCGTACACTTCGTCGGCGCCGGCCAGCGCGCCGGTATGGGAGGCCGCCGCGCGCGCCCCTTCCGCGACGCGCCCGGCCTTGATGGCGAGCACGGGCTTGTTGCGCGCCGCCGCCCGCGCCGCCGACATGAATTTGCGACCGTCCTTGATGCCCTCGATGTAGAGCAGGATCGAGCGCGTGCTCGGGTCGCTGCCCAGGTAGTCGATCACGTCGCCGAAATCCACGTCCGCCTTGTTGCCCAGCGAGACGAAGTGAGAGAAGCCGATGCCGCGGGACCGTGCCCAGTCCAGGACCGCCGTGCACATGGCGCCCGACTGGGAGACGAAGGCGATGTGTCCGCCGCCGGCGGGCAGGTGGGAGAAGCTGGCGTTGAGCTTGATGCCCGGTACCAAGAGCCCGAGGCAGTTCGGCCCCAAGATGCGCAGCTGGTGGCGGCGCGCAGCCTTGATCAAGGCCTTCTCCAACGTCTCTCCCCGTTCCGTCTTTTCGCGTGAGAGCCCCGCGGTCAGGACGATGGCCGCGCGCGTGCCGCGCTTGCCCAGCGTTTCAATGAGCCCGGGCACGGTGGCCGGGGGGGTACAGATCACGGCCAGATCCGGGACGATCGGCAGGTCCGCGGCCTCCGCGTAGGCGAGCACGCCGGCGACGGCTTTGTATTTCGGATTGACCGGCATGATCGGGCCCTCGAACCCGCCCTCGAGGAGGTTGCGCATGACCAGAGCGCCTATCGCACCGGGGCGGTTCGACGCCCCGATCACAGCGATCGACCCCGGTTTGAACAGTTTGTCGAGGTTGTGAACGCTCATCTCGCCAGGAGAAACAAATGTGAGGAAAAGCCGTACCGAAGGTCTGTGACAGTTTCACCACGCTGCAGTCCCGGTTGGCAAGGTCCGACAGCATTTCGGCCGCGGCATCTGAGGCCCGGGCGCCCGGCATCGATCAATCGCGCAAGATGGACTCGCCGGATTTCATGCGTGTGCACTTGTTCGTGTGGGAATTGCCACAGTGCCTGCCTCCAAGACTAAGTAGGATGACCGGGTACTGATAGTCCGCAAGCATAGAGGGAGATGGAACGGTAAGATCGCCCATTGGCAATTGGTTAGAAGCAATACGCAAAAATAGAAGTATATAACATAAGTATGATGTCGGAGTTTGGCCGCGCGTTGGCCAAGGGGGGGTTATGGAGAACCAGGATGGGCAGCGTGCTGCGCCCGAATATCAGACCTCGGACTCCCGGGACGATGCGATCGTCGACGCTTACATCCTGGAAGCGCAGGTCGGCCATCTGTTTCGCCGTGGCCATCAACAGGCCAAGGCCATGTTTGCCGAGCGGATCGGCGAACCTAAGCTGACGCCGCGGCAGTTTGCTGCACTCGTAAAGATCCGCGAACACGACAAGGTGTCACAGAACTTGCTCGGCCGGATGACGGCGATGGATCCTGCCACGGTGCAGGGGGTGGTCCGGCGGCTCTCCGACAAGTCGCTGGTGACCCGTGAGGACGATCCGGACGACCAGCGGCGGACACTGTTGCGGCTCACACCGGCTGGCCGTCGGGTAATCGAAGACGCGATCCAACGGGTGGGCGTCATGACGCACGATCTCCTGAAGCCGCTCAGCGCACAAGAGCGGGAGGTGTTCCTGGCGATGCTTCGCCGGGTCGTCGTGAGCAGCGAGGAACGCCGCCCGCGCAATTGAGGGCCGTTTACGCCGCAGGACCGCGCTCGGAAATCCGGTCACTTTTCCCGCCGGGACTTGCGAACTGGTGCCAGCCGGCCATGGCGGCGATGCATGCTGTGGGGTGTCGCGCGTACCGGCACGGTTGACCCGTGTCCCGCGTCCACGAATACTCCGGATCGAACCTTTGCAGCAGTGATCGAGGGGGCGGTGGCATGCACGGCTGCGCTCGGAAGCGACCATGACGGATCGAACCAAAATCGCGGCTCGGCAGCCGGAGCCTGCCTCAGCGGCAGACGAGACCCGGTACGTGTTGGAAGATCAGATCGGGCATTTGCTGCGTCGCGCCCATCAGCGCGCCTCGGCGATCTTCATGGACAGGATCGGCAACGCCCGCCTGACTCCCACGCAGTATGCGGCGCTGGTCAAGATCCAAGACGAGGGCGAGGTTTCCCAGAACCAGTTGGGCCGTCTCACCGCGATGGATCCGGCCACGATCAAGGGGGTGGTCGAAAGGCTCTGCGCGCGCGATCTGGTCGCCTCCCATCGCGACCCGACGAACCAGCGCCGCCTGATCTTGACCTTGACCGCGGCCGGCCAGCGCGTCGTGGACCAGGCCATCCCCAGGGGACGGGAGATCACGGACTCGACCTTGGCGCCGCTGAGCGCCGGAGAGCAACGCAGGCTGATCGCCCTGTTGAAACGGCTCGCGTGACCGCGCCGGAACCGCCGCCAGTGATGCATTGACAAGCACGCAGGGTTGGCAACATAGTGTATGTATACAAACACGAAAAACGACTTCGGGAGCCGCTTAGCGAGGGGAGGGTCAAGAGATGGGCGGCTATTTGCGTCCCGGGGCTGTCCAGGACGCGCTTGAGGCTCTGGACCGGCGCGGACTGACGATCGTCTCCGGCGGAACCGACTTCTATCCGGCCCGGGTCGGGCAGCCGCTCGACGACGACATACTCGACATCTCCGGACTGGCGGAGCTGCGCGGCATCACCGAGACTGATAGCCATCACGTGATCGGCGCCATCACCACCTGGACCGACGTCATCCGGGCCTCGCTGCCGCCCTACTTCGATGGGCTCAAGCTCGCGGCGCGCGAGGTGGGCGGGCTTCAGATCCAGAACGCGGGCACGGTCTGCGGCAATATCTGCAACGCGTCACCAGCGGCCGATGGGGTGCCGCCGCTGCTGGCCCTGGATGCCCGGGTCGAGCTGAGCTCGCGGAACGGCGTCCGCAGCCTGCCGCTGACCGAGTTCATAATCGGAAATCGCAAGACGGCCCGCCGCCCGGACGAGCTTGTGACCGGCCTCACCATTCCAAAGCCGGCCAATCCCGCCATGAGCGGCTTTCTCAAGCTCGGCGCGCGCCGCTATCTGGTGATCTCGATCGTCATGGTGGCCGGCGTGCTCGAACGGGCACCGGACGGCACGGTCGCGGCGGCCCGCCTCGCTGTCGGATCCTGCTCCGAGGTGGCCCGGCGTATGCTCGGGCTCGAACGCGTCCTCGCGGGCCGCCCGATCGGCCCGGAGCTGGGGTCGGCCGCCATGGAGGAGCATGTCGAACTTCTGGCGCCCATCGACGATGTTCGCGGAACGGCGGAATACAGGCAGGAGGCTGCCTTGACGCTGGTGCGTCGATTGCTCCGCGCGCTGGGGAGTGCCCCGTGAGCCCGCGCTTCCCCGAGGTCGCCTTCACCGTCAACGGCCGCGAGGTTGCGGTCGCCCGGTCTCCGATTGCCCGACTGGCCGACGTGCTGCGCGACGATTTGGGGCTGGTCGGCACCAAGGTCGGCTGCAACGCGGGCGACTGCGGCGCCTGCACCGTGCTGCTGGACGGTGCCCAGACCTGCGCCTGCATGGTGCCGCTCGGCCAGGCGGCCGGCCGGCGCGTGACCACCGTGGAGGGCCTGGCCCAAGACGACGGCTTCGCCCGCCTGTTGAGCGCCTTCCACCGCCATGGCGCGGCGCAATGCGGCATCTGCACGCCGGGAATGCTGATGGCGGCGGCCGACCTGCTGAACGGCAATGGCGCTACGATCGATGAAGGGCAGGTGATGGATGCGCTGGGGGGCGTGCTGTGCCGCTGCACCGGCTATCGCAAGATCGTCGAGGCGGTGCTGGACGCGGCCAACGTCGGTGCACCCCCCTCCGACGATGACGCTTGCCCCACCGGGGCCGCGGTCGGCGCCCGGCTGCCCCGCGCGGACGGACGCGCCAAGCTGGACGGCGGCGAACGGTTCGGCGACGACGTCGCGCCGGAAGATGCCCTCTGGTTGCGGGTCGTGCGCGCACCGCATGCCCGGGCCCAGTTCCAGGTCGGCCCGCTCGACGAGCTGTTCGGGCGCTTCCCCGGCCTCGAGCGGGTGCTGTCCTGGGCCGACATTCCAGGCAACAACGGCTTTGGCATCTATCCCGACATCAAGGACCAGCCGGTCCTGGCGCGCGATGGGGTGCGCTATCGCGGCGAGGCGGTGCTCGCGCTGGTGGGCGAGCGGGCCGCGATCGAGGCGATCCGCGACGCGGATGTGCCGATCACCTGGCAGCCTGAAACCCCGCTCACAGACATGGACGCGGCGCTCGCCGACGGCGCGCCCGCGCTGCACGCCGACCGGGACGACAACGTCCTGACCCGCGGCTATGTGCGCAAGGGCGACCCGGACGTGTCCCTGGCGAGCGCCGACGCGGTCGCCGAGGGCAGCTGGCGGACGGCCTATGTCGAGCACGCCTATATCGAGCCCGAGGCGGGCTATGCCGTGCGTCGCGACGATCGTATCGAGATCCACGCCTGCACCCAGACGCCCTATATGGACCGGGACGAGGTCGCCCAGGTGATGGGCCTGGCGCCGGAACAGGTCCGGGTGGTGCCGACCGCCTGCGGCGGCGGCTTTGGCGGCAAGCTCGATCTGTCGGTCCAGCCTCTGATCGCGGTCGCGGCCTGGCTGCTCGACCGGCCGGTGCGCTGCGTTTACACCCGACCCGAGTCCATGGCCGCCTCGACCAAGCGCCATCCCGCACGCCTGCAAGCGCGTTTCGGCGCCAATGTGGACGGCAAGCTCGTCGGCGCGGTGTTCGACGGCGACTTCAACACTGGGGCCTACGCATCCTGGGGACCGACCGTGGCGGATCGGGTGCCGGTGCACGCCTCGGGCCCCTATTATCTCCCGGCCTTCGAGGCCAAGACCCGCGCGATCTTCACCAACGGCCCGCCGTCGGGCGCGTTTCGCGGTTTCGGCGTGCCCCAGGCGGCGCTGGTCCACGAAGGGCTCATGGACGAGCTGGCGGACCAGCTCGACTTCGATCCGCTGGAGTTCCGCCTGACCAACGCCCTGCGGGTGGGTGACGACACCGCGACCGGGCAGACCCTCGAGGCGAGCGCCGGCCTTGCCGGCTGCCTTGAAGCCCTAGAGCCGCGCTGGCGCGCGCTGCGCGCCGCGGCCGAGGCGTTCAACCAGGGCTCCGAGACGGTCAAGCACGGCGTCGGGATCGGCTGCATGTGGTACGGCATCGGCAACACGTCGATGTCGAACCCGTCGACCATGCAGGTCGGCCTCGCCGCGGACGGGCGGCTCACCCTCTATAACGGAGCCCAGGACATCGGCCAGGGCTCGGCCACGATCATGCTGCAGATCTGCGCCGACGCGCTCGGCGTGCCGGTCGCGGCGTTCGATTACGTGCTGGGCGACACCGACCGCACGGCCGACGCCGGCAAGACCTCGGCCTCGCGGCAGGCCTTCGTCTCGGGCAAGGCGGCCGAGCTGGCCGGCGCGGATCTCCGGACCCAGATCCTGCG
>JASJBI010000106.1 GCA_030066595.1 Alphaproteobacteria bacterium
AGCCCGGCGATGTCCTGCGCGGTGTCGGCAATGGAATCCTGCATGTCCAGGACCTCCAGCAGATCACGCCGATCGACGGGCAGGAGCAGGCTCTTGGGTAAACGCGCCCGGAGTTCGTTCTTGATTTCGTCGGCTTCCTGCTCCAGCTGGTAAATTCGGTCTTTGATGGAGACGACCCTGGTTTGGTCGCCGGCGGCCAAGGCCTCGAACAGCTCTGGCACTTGCGCAGCGCAGCTTGCCACCACACCGATGTGCTCCTGCATGGGCTTGAATGGCGAACGTCCGAACAGGTTCGTCAGGGCGCTGGATCTGACCATGGGCTGTTCCCCCTTAAGCGTTGAGTGCCGGTCACCGAGGTGGCCAAGTCAGCCCGCCTGAGATCCCGGGTCGAACCGCAATCATCCCGGTTGTCCCAAACAAAACTGATGCTCGTGCAACGGCGTTCCACGTATCGGGCACCCAATACGCGGACTGAGATCATTATTTCAGCGCAGGTCAGAGTCGGTTTCTTTGACTTAAGTCAAGAAAACTCGACGCAGTTCTTTCGAACGATCGAGGAGTTAGCGAATGCGGCAGCGGCATGTACATTCGGCGAACGCTGGCCGCCGCGCCCCCGTGCGCTCGTTCACTGTTGCGGACGACGGAGCCACCCTGCGATGCGGCACCCTTTGTGCGGCCACACCGCGATCGCGTTCCATCATCCTGGTGGCGAGGGGACTGGGGTCGGGACTCAATTGGAGATTTTGGTCTGCGGGCGAATGATGAGACTGGCTTGCGGACGATTGGAGGCTTGAGCTGCACGACGTCATTGCGAGCAGGGCGAAGCAATCCAGGGGCCTCAGCGTGATGCCCCTCGGCGGGCGACTTCTGGATTGCTTCGCTGCGCTCGCAATGACGGCAAAGGGGCTGCGAGGCGGTCATTACAGCCGATGCAATGCCTAAACCACCCGCCTGTGCTGACCTAATTGAGTCCGGACCCTAGACCGTGCTGAGGCGCCAAGCTGTGCTTGAAGCCGTCGGCGGTTCGAACTTCACCACCTGACCGGTTGCCACCTTCACCCGGCCGTCCTTCGAGATACCGACGCTTTCGCAAATGGCGCGGAACACCCCGGAATGGGCGACCACCAAGACCGGCGCCGGTCCGGAGATCGACCGCATCGCGTCCATGACGCGGCCTCTGAAATCCTCGACCGTCTCCACCGTTTCCGGGTTGGGAACCATCGGGCGTTCGGCCTTAGGAGTGCCTTGGAACGAACCCCAGTGGCGTTCCATCAGGCCGGGAAGCGAATGGACCGGCACCCCCAACCTGCCGGACACGATCGAGGCCGTGCTCCACGCGCGTTTCAGCGGGCTGGCATAGATCGACGCCAGGGACAGGTTCGACACCGTTTCGGCCGCGTCTTCGGCCATACGGCGGCCGACCGTGCTCAATTCGGTTTCGTTCTGGCCCTGCAGGATGCCTTCTCGGCTTTCATAGGTTTCGCCATGACGCAGGAAATAAAACGGCGTAACACCGTACTCAAAGCGCGGTCCCTGCAACGCTCGTTCCTTCAACTCTGTCAGTTGGCGTGGCTGGCAATCGAAGTCGATCTCGGTATACGTCACGGCGTTCCTCGTCGATTATTTCGGCGGGGATAAGGTTTATTGATCTCGAACGGCAAGCGAAACTCTCCGATGCGCACATGACCGTATCGACCGGGCCGCGTCTAACCTCAATGCTCTGGCCGGTCGGCTGAGTCGCGCAGACTTCGGTTGCCTGGGATTTGTCCTCATCTGGCCCTGTCCCCCGCCGGGCTGCTCCTCATTCTCCCACTCACTAGGATACGCGTGGCCATGGCCGAAGTATTGATCCTGATCAACACCGGAGCGATTTGCGGACCCGGCAAATGCCGCCGCCCGTCTGGAGAGCGAGACGCCGCATCACCGCTCATCGGGGGGCAGGGAAGCGCAACGGGCGGAAAATCTACAAAAACCTCAATCGTCTCGCCAAAGACAAAAGCCGCGTCGGGTTGCCGCCGGCTCGGCGGGATCTGATGCGGCAATGTGTCGCCGCGCCCTTGGGCGTCAAGCGAGCAGATGTCATGCGGCCAGCTTGACCGCGGCGCGGACATGGTCGCCGAACTGGCGCCTGAACCGGTTGACGAACTCGAACAGTTTCAGGCTGTCGATCGGAAACGGGACGGCCTCGGACAGTTTGAACGGCTTACACACGATCGCAGCCAGTCGGGTGCGGGTGATGTTCTTGTCGAAATTGGCAACCGCGATCGGGACGATCAGCGGCTCAGGCTTGATCTGGGCCGCCAAGTGAAAGGCGCCGGTCTTCATGGCGACCGGCGAGTTCTCGGTTGCCACGCTGGTTCCCTCGGGACAGATGACCAAGTTCTTGCCGGCTTGCAGGCACTTCCGCGCGCTGTCAACGAACTGCTTGCGCTGTTCGGCCGGGTCAAGGCCAGCGCCCTCCCCCGACCCGTCGACCTGGCCCGCCTGAACATAGATGTAGCCGAGCCGGTCATAGTATTTCTGATGGCCGAACTCATCGGATCTCGACTTGCGGATCACCCGGACTGGTGCGTCGCCATATTTGCGCAGCAGGATCATCGACGAAACGAAGTGGGTGTCCAAGGTGAGCTGAAACCGGTTGGGCAGCGTGTTGTCCGGGTGATTGAACAGGTGGTTCATGATGAAGATGTGCCCGGGCTGGTCCGGTAGGTTCTCGCTGCCCTGGATGACGTAGTCCAGCTTGTCGTAAAGCTTGACGAATTCCTCGCAGCACCGGTTTCGGATGTCCTCGGCCGGCGTATCGGGAGGCGCGCTCACCACCGTCTCGTAGACGTGCTGCAGGTCCTGGTAGAGCGTCAGCTCCTTGCGCACCTGCTGCAAGATTTCCAGGCACAGCCCGGCCAGATCCTGTTCGTGCGCGTCGCCATGCGACTTGACCAGCTCCAGGGCCTGAAAGGCGTCGGCGACTGTCAATCGGTTCCGCAGGTAATAGGGAATCTTGTGCAGCGGGGAGTCGACGTGAAGCACCTCCGAGCTTTGATCCAGCAAGGACTGGATGGCGACGATCTCCGTGTCGTAGCGCTGCGCCACCAGGCGCGTGCGGGTTTCCCGCAGGCGATTGCCGAGCACCCAGATGATCCGTTCCATCAAGGTGACGCCGAAGCCGGGATCGGTCTCGATCAGGCGATCCAGGGCGGCCCGTTCGATCACCAGCAAGCGGGTGGGCGCGAGCGCGATCAGCGTCGCGCGGTAGCGGTGGGGCGCGACCATCGCCGATGACCAGCCGAGCAACCGTCCCGGGTCGTCGAACTGGCGCAGTCGGATCTCCTTGCCTTGGCTGTCTTCGCCACCTTCCGGGCTGACCGACGACTGAAATGACAAGGCGACCGCTCCGTCGATCAGCATGTAGCAAGCCTCGGCCGGCCGGCCTTGTTCGAAGATCCGCGCGCCCTGCTGGGAACTTTCGATCCGCGCATGCTCTGCCAAGAACGCGAGCTGGGACGGTTCGAGCGAGCCGAGGGTCGCCGTGTCGCGCAGGAACTCGAGCGTGGACTTCATGGTTCAGGTCGCTGCCCGCGGTCCGGATTTTGGGATCCCACTGAGCAGCCCGAGCGCGTCCTGAAGGCGATCGGCGACCGCTTCGGCGATGGTCTGCAACAGCGCGTAGCCGGCCCTGGGGTCGTTCTTCAGAACCTCGGCGAAGGCGCGGCGCGGAATCCTGATGACCCGGCAGGGTTCCGCGCATCTGACCGTCGCCGTGTAGCGGTGCGGTTCACGAACGATCGACCAGCCGAGCAAGGGACCGCGTTCGGCGGTCATGCCGACGAACAGGTCGTCTACGCCCTCGACCTTGATCAGGAATTCCACAGTCCCCGACAGCAGGATATACAGCGAATGGGCCTCGTCGTGTTGATGCAGCAGATAGTCGCAGGCTTCGAAGTCGCGCATCTCCGCATCGGCGCACAGGGCTTCGACCGCGGCGTCGGAGAGCGCCTCGAAGAGTTTCAGATCGCGAATGTCTGCGAGCGGAATCATGCCCCTGGCTAGCCTCGTGCGGTGCCGCGTAGTAAGTGGGATGCTTCCATGTTGTGCCTTTGCAGCGCAATGCGTAAGCAACTGAGATCCGTCACACCGCCGCCGCGGGATTTTCTGAGCTTCTGGACCGGCACCCTCGAGGAGCTGGATGCGGTCCCGTTTGGCTTGCAGCGCGACCCCGGCGGCGCCGGCGGAGCGCCGGAACCCCGTCTCGAGCACATCGCCTTCGACTCGCTTTGGGGCGAGCGCATTCACGGCTACTTCCTGCACTCGGTGAACGGTGCGGACTCCCCGCTGGTCGTGCATGCCCACGGCTATGGGTCGGTCTGCACCGTGCAATGGGACTGGGCGCGCGCCGGCCTCAATGTGGTCGGCATCGATGTCAGGGGATACGGCGAGTCCAACAGCGCGGTGCCGAAGCCGTCCAAATGGGGCTACGTGCTGACCGGCTCCGGCGCGCCGGAGACCTCGGTCCTGCGCGGCGCGATCTGCGACTACCTGCGCGCGGCCCAGATCGGCCGGGTGTTGTTGGCGCCCGATGCAAGGCGCACCGTGTTCTATGGCCGCAGCTTCGGCGGGGCGCTTGCCCTCATGGCCGAAGCGGTCGGCCAGATGGCGGATCTCTTGGCGCTGGGCGTGCCCAGCTTCGGTTGGACCGAGGGCCGCTATTTCTTCGTCAAGGAGGGCAGCGGGCAACAGATCAACGCCTATCTTCAGGCGCATCCCGACCACACCGAGGACCTGATGCTGGTGATGCGCTATTTCGACTCGACCTACTTCGCCGAGCGCGTCCGCTGTCCCGCGCTGGTCGGCATCGGCCTCGAGGACGTGGTCGTGCCGGCCAAGACCGTCTTCGCCATCGCCAACCATCTGGGCGGTCCGGTCGAGATCATGGAGTTCCCGTTCAGCCACACAGATCGGCCGGAAGAGCAGCTCTGGGATCAGTTCGAGGTCCGCTGGGAAGACATGGCCAGGCAAGGTGTGCCGAACGATTTCGGGAGACACTCCTACGCCTAGGCGCCTTCAGACCTCGGCCCACTGCGTGGCCTGCCGCCCGAAGCCGAAGGCGTAGGGTGGCGGAGAGGGTGGGATTCGAACCCACGGTACGCAAAGCGCACAACGGTTTTCGAGACCGCCCCGTTCGACCACTCCGGCACCTCTCCGAACACGGGCTCGGCGCTTAGCTATCAGGGGTCGGATTGGCTTGCAAGGGCTGCTCGCGCATCCGCGTTCGGCCGGCCTCCGCGCGGTGATTGAGTTCGGATTGACTTCGCCCGGGCCATGCGTATAGTCCGGCGCTCCGGCGGGGGTCGCCGCGGGGCGGTTTACTGCGCCCGGACGATCTCACGCCAGTCTATTTACCCGAGAGAGTGTCGCGCCATGTACGCAGTCGTGAAGACCGGCGGCAAGCAATACAAAGTGGCCAAGGATGACGTCATCCTGGTCGAGAAACTG
>JASJBI010000107.1 GCA_030066595.1 Alphaproteobacteria bacterium
CTCGATCCGGGCGCCGACGAGCAGGGGGTCGGTTTGTCGCTGTCACATCTATCGGCCCGCCAGGAGATCCGCGAGCTGATCGAGGCGCTGGGCCTGGTCTCGGCGGCCGCACCGGCCAGCGCAGCCCCACCGGCCGCATAAGCCGGCTTTCAAGCCCGTTTTCGTTGCCCATTGGCAGGCGGGCGCGAAAGGCACATCTTATAGGCATGAGCAAGGACGATCGCAGCGTGCCAACCCAGGCGCCGGGCCAGAAACCGGCGCCGAAGTCCGCGCATGACGAGGTATCCGCCTTTCTGGCCAAGGTCGCAGCGACTCCGTCGCCGCGCACCGGCCAGCGCGGCCGGCTGATCTTCGCCATGGACGCAACGGCCAGCCGCGAGCCGACCTGGGACACCGCGTGCCAGATTCAGGCGGAGATGTTTAAGGAGACCGCGGATCTCGGCGGGCTGGACCTGCAGCTCGTGTTCTTCCGCGGCTTCGGCGAGTGCAAGGCCTCCAAGTGGATGTGCGATTCCGCCACTCTGCTGCGCCGGATGACCTCGGTGCGCTGCATGGGCGGGCACACGCAGATCGCCAAGGTCCTGAAGCACTGTGTGAAGGAAACCAAGGCCCAGAAGGTCAACGCTCTGGTCTATGTCGGCGACCATATGGAAGAGAGCGTCGACCAGCTTTGCCACCAGGCCGGCGAGCTGGGCGTGCTCGGCGTGCCGGTGTTTCTGTTCCATGAGGGCGGGGAGCCCAGCGCGGCCATGGCGTTTCGGCAGATCGCGAGGCTGTCGGGCGGGGCCTATTGTCCCTTCGACAGCGGCAGTGCGGCGCAGCTGCGCGACCTGCTGTCGGCGGTGGCCGTATTCGCCGCCGGTGGCCGGCCGGCGCTGAGCGATTTCTCCAAGCGGCGTGGCGGCAAGGTGCTGCAGCTCACCAATCAGGTCAAAGGCGCCGCGGCGGGTTAACGGACGGGGATTAGGGCATGCCGTATCTCGTGCTTGCGCTCGGGCTCGTCCTCGGTGGCTGGCTGTTCTTCCACTGGTTCCTGCAGGCCCCGCCGCAGAGCCTGGTCAAGGGCGTTTCCATTGCCTTCGCCGTGATCGGCGGGGTGCTGGCGTTCTACCTGATCGTCTCTGGGCGGCTGCCGTTGGCCTTGATGGCTCTGGTCTTTCTGCTGCCGGAGTTCATGCGGCGTATGAGCCAGTCCGGCGTCTGGCGCACTGCCGCCGGGCCTGCGCCCGGTCAGGCCTCCGAGATCGCCACCGCCTATCTGCGCATGCGGCTGGACCACGACACCGGGCGCATGAGCGGAGAGGTGATCGCCGGCCGCTGGCGGGGCCGGCGGGTCGAAGAATTGGAGCCGGAGCAATTGCTCGATCTGCTCGGCGAGTGTCAGGCGCACGATCCGGATTCCGCGCAGGTTCTGGAGAGCTATCTCGACCGCACCTTCCCCGACTGGCGCGCGGCTGGCCCGGCGGGCGAAGAACAGGCTGAACCCGGCCGGCCACCCGGCCGCAAGCGCATGAGCGTGGAAGAGGCGTGCCAGGTGCTCGGTGTGGAGCCCGGCGCCAACAGCGCCGAAATCAAGGCGGCCCATCGTCGTCTGATGCGCCAGGCCCACCCGGACCACGGCGGATCCGACTATCTGGCGGCCAAGATCAACGAAGCCAAGTCGGTGCTCCTGAACGAAGACTAGGAACGGGTCAAGCTGCCAGAGCCGCGCCGCGTTCCGCCCTGCCATTGCAATCCACCCATGCCCTATGGCAGATAAGCGCGCCTCGCCGGCCGGTCGGGTCCTGGCCGCGGCTGCCAACCATCTTCAGGCTCCCCCATGTCTTCTAGGGTCAAGAAAGCGATCTTCCCCGTCGGCGGCCTTGGCACGCGATTTCTGCCGGCGACCAAGGCGATGCCGAAGGAAATGCTGCCGGTGGTCGACAAGCCGCTGATCCAATATGCGGTCGAAGAGGCCCAGGCGGCCGGGATCGAGGAGTTCATTTTCGTAACCGGCCGCAACAAGACCACGATTGAGGACCATTTCGACCGCTCCTACGAGCTCGAGGACTCGCTGACCGCACGCGGCAAGACCGAGGCATTGGAAGAGGTGCGCCGCTTCATGCCGAGCCCCGGCCAAGTCGCCTACACTCGCCAGATGGAGCCGCTCGGCCTTGGCCACGCCGTGTGGTGCGCCCGCCACCTGGTCGGCGACGAGCCGTTCGCGGTGCTGCTTGCCGACGACCTGATCATGGCCGAAACCCCGTGCCTGGCGCAGATGGTGGACGTTGCGGCCGAGACGAAGGGCAATGTGGTCGCGGTGATGGACGTGCCGCGCGAACAAACCAATCGCTACGGAATTCTGAAGGTGAACGGCGATCCCGATGGACGGCGGGTCGAGATCGGCGGGCTGGTCGAGAAGCCCAAACCCGCCGACGCGCCCTCCACCCTGTCGGTGATCGGCCGCTACATCCTGATGCCCGACGTGTTCGGCCATTTGGAACGCCACGAGACCGGTGCGGGCGGCGAGATCCAGCTGACCGATGCGATGGCCAAGATGATCGGTAATCGCCCGTTTCACGGCCTGCGTTTCGAGGGCACCCGGTTCGACTGCGGCGACAAGGTCGGGTTTCTCGAGGCCAATGTCGCCTTCGCGTTGGCCCACCAGGACCTCGGTGACGACATGCGCGCCGTCGTCCGGCGGCTATGCGCCTGACTGCCCTTAGCGTTTGAGCCTTAGGAGACCCCGTCAATGCGCGTTGCGATGATTGGCACAGGCTATGTCGGGCTGGTCTCCGGCGCGTGCTTCTCGGAGTTCGGCATAGACGTCGTCTGCGTCGACACCGACGCCGACAAGATCGCCCGGCTGAACCGGGGCGAGACGCCGATCTTTGAGCCCGGGCTGGATGCGCTGATCGAGGCCAACACCAAATCGGGCCGGCTCAGCTTCACCACCGATCTCGCGGCCGCGGTCAAGGCCGCCGAGGCCGTGTTCATCGCGGTCGGCACGCCGTCGCGGCGCGGCGATGGTCATGCCGATCTCAGCTATGTGTACGAGGCCGCGCGCCAGATCGCGGCCGCGCTGGACGGCTATACCGTGGTGGTCACCAAGTCGACGGTCCCCGTCGGCACCGGCCAGGAGGTGGCGCGGGTCATCCGGGAAGCCCGACCGGACGCGGATTTCGATGTCGCCTCGAACCCGGAATTTCTGCGCGAGGGGTCGGCAATCGAGGACTTCATGCGTCCGGACCGGGTGGTGATCGGCACCGAGTCCGAACGCGCCCAGGCGGTCATGTCCGAGCTCTACCGGCCGCTGTTCCTGCGTGAGACGCCGATCGTCTGGACCGCGCTGCAGACCGCCGAGCTGATCAAGTACGCGGCCAATACCTTTCTGGCCACCAAGATCACCTTCATCAACGAGGTCGCCGACCTGTGCGAGCGGGTCGGTGCGAACGTGCAGGAAGTCGCCAAGGCAATCGGCCTCGACGGCCGCATCGGCGCGAAGTTTCTGCACCCGGGGCCGGGCTATGGCGGATCGTGCTTTCCCAAGGATACCCGCGCGCTGGTCGCCACTGCGCGCGACGCCGGCGCGCCGCTGACCATTATCGAGCAGGTCGTTGCGGTGAACGACGCGCGCAAGAAGCAGATGGCGGAGAAGATCATCGACGCGTGCGGCGGTTCGGTTGCCGGCAAGACGATCGCGGTGCTGGGCCTGACCTTCAAGCCGAACACCGACGACATGCGCGAGAGCGCGTCGCTCGATATCGTGCCGGCGCTGCAAGACGCCGGAGCCACGGTGCGGGCCTATGATCCCGAAGGCATGGACGAAGCGAAGGACCTGCTGAACGGCTTGGTCTGGTGCGCCGACGCCTACGACGCCATGACCGGCGCGGACGCTGTGGCCATCCTGACCGAATGGAACCAGTTCCGGGCGCTCGATTTGGGCCGCATGAAAGGGCTGTTGAAAGAGCCGCTGATGATCGACCTGCGCAATATCTACAATCCTGCCGAGATGGCGGCCGCCGGCTTTCGCTATACCAGCGTCGGGCGGCCGGAAAACGGCATCTGAACATGGCCGGACCGCACGACTTCCACCCCTCGGTGCTGCGCGAATACGACGTGCGCGGGATCGTCGACGAGACGCTCAGCATCCATGACGCCTATGCGCTCGCCCGCGCCTTCGGCACCGTTCTGGCCCGCGAGGGCGGGCGCTCGGTCTGTGTTGGCCGCGACGGCCGGGAAAGCTCGCCCGGGTTGGCCGCCGCGGTGGCCGACGGCCTGGCCGCGTGCGGGCTGGAGGTGACGCTGGTCGGGCTGGGCCCGACGCCGATGCTGTACTTCGCGACTTATCATCTCGACGCCGATGGCGGGATCATGGTGACCGGCTCCCACAACCCGCCCAATTACAACGGCTTCAAGATGATGAAGCGCGGCAAGCCGTTCTTCGGCGCCGATATCCGGGGATTGGGCGAGATCTGCGCTGCTGCCGACTATGCCGAGGGCGCCGGAACGATCGACAAGCAGCCGGTGCTGGACGCCTATGTCGCCCGGCTGGCCGGCGACTTCGACGGTGAGCGGGGCTTAAAGGTGGCCTGGGATGCGGGCAATGGCTCTGCGGGTCCCGCGATGAAGGCGCTGACCGAGCGCCTGCCCGGCGAGCACATCCTGATGTTCGAGGAGGTGGACGGCCGTTTTCCGAACCATCATCCCGATCCCACCGATCCCGAGACCCTGGCCGCTCTGCAGGCGACCGTGCGGAATGAGGGATGCGATCTCGGCATCGCGTTCGATGGCGACGGCGACCGCATCGGGCTGATCGACGGCCGCGGGCGGATTCTCTGGGGCGATCAGTTTCTGGTGCTGCTGGCGATGGACGTGCTCCGCCAGCACCCGGGCGCCACCATCATCGCCGACGTAAAGGCCAGTCAGACCTTGTTCGACCGGATCGCCGAGCTCGGCGGCCAGCCCCTGATGTGGCGCACCGGCCATTCGCTGATCAAGGCCAAGATGGCCGAGACGCGCGCGCCGCTGGCCGGTGAGATGAGCGGGCACATCTTTTTCGCCGACCGGTACTACGGCTATGACGACGCGCTCTATGCCGCGGTCCGGCTGCTGAGCGCGCTTTCGCGCTATGACGGCGACCTTGCCCAATTCCGCGATTCCCTGCCGGCCGTGGTGAATACCCCGGAACTGCGCTTTGCCTGCGACGAAGAGCGCAAGTTCGCGGTCATCGACGAGGTTCGCGGGCGCCTGAACGCCAGCGGGGCCGATGTCATTGACGTCGACGGGGTGCGGGTGCGCAGTCAGGACGGCTGGTGGCTGCTACGCGCCTCCAACACCCAGGCGGTGCTGGTCGCACGCTGCGAGTCTTCTGACGAGGCCGGGCTAAGCAAGCTGAAGGCGGCGCTGTCCGATCAACTGGGCCAGAGCGGTTTGACGCTGGCCGGCGGCTGACAGGCCGCGCGCGAGCGAGGCTCGGC
>JASJBI010000108.1 GCA_030066595.1 Alphaproteobacteria bacterium
GTCGCGGAGGCCGCGGCGCGCGCCGCCGCCGAGGGCTGGCATCTGGTCTCGGACACCTCGCGCCCGGGCTACGAGGAGACGCCGCTCGCCGTGATGCAGGGCTACACCGTGATGGCCAAGGAGGCGCTCGACCAGATGGCGGCCCGAGGGGCGACGCCCAGCCATATCTTGGTCCAGGGCGGCGTGGGCGGCCTGGCGGCGGCGGTCTTCGCCTACGCCGCCGAGCGCCTCGGCGCGGCCCGGCCGACGATGGTCGTGGCCGAGCCCGAAGCCGCGAACTGCCTGCTGCGCAGCGCCGAACGGGGGCACTGCGTCTCGATCGGTGCCCACCCGGAGACCGTGATGGGCATGCTCGACTGCGGCGAGCCTTCCTACGTCGCCTGGCGGGTCCTGGAATTGACGGCCGACGCCTTCCTAGACCTGCCGGACGCGGCCGCCATCGAGGCCATGCGCAGGCTGGCCGAGCCCAGCCCCGGCGATCCCCCGGTCGTCTGCGGCGAGTCCGGCGCGGCGGGACTGGCCGGCCTTATGGCCGCCGCGCGAAACGGCGAATGGCGCGACGCGCTGGGTCTCGGCGCCGACTCCGTCGCGCTGGTCTTCGGCACCGAGGGCGCCACCGATCCGGAGATCTACCGGCGCCTCACGGGACACGCACCGGAAGAGGTTCAGCAAGGCCAAGGGCCGCAAGCCCCATGAGGGGCATCAACCGGCGCGCTTTCTTGAGGCTCTCCGGTGGTGCGACGATAGGACTCATCACCACAACGGCCGAGGCACCTGCAGACGTGAAGCCGTCCGGGAAGAGCTCACCCGCTTTGACCCTGTTCCTCTGCGGCGACGTCATGACTGGACGGGGCGTCGATCAGGTGCTGCCCCATCCGAGCGATCCGCGTCTTTGCGAGCGCTACATGACGTCGGCCCTGGGCTACCTGGATCTCGCCGAGCAGGCCAACGGGCCGATCCCGAAACCGGTCGACCTCGCCTACATCTGGGGCGATGCCTTGGCCGAACTGGAGCGAGCGCGGCCGGACGCACGCATCATCAACCTCGAGACAAGCGTCACGACGAGCGGCGATTGCGCGCCCAAAGGCGTGAACTATCGGATGCATCCGCAGAACGTCGGCTGCCTCAATGCCGCGAAGATCGATTGCTGCGTGCTCGCCAACAACCATGTGCTGGACTGGGGCGAGGCCGGTCTCCTGGAAACCCTGGATAGCTTGCGTCGAGCGCAGATCAAGACTGCCGGGGCCGGCCGGAACGGCGACGAAGCCGCCGCGCCCGCCATCATCGAGGTTGCGGACAAGGGGCGCGTCATCGTCTTCTCGTTCGGCAGCCCGACCAGCGGGATCCCTCCAAGCTGGGCCGCGGCGAGCAGGCGGCCCGGCATCAACCTGTTGAGCGATTTCTCGACGCGCAGCGCGCGCCAAATCGCGCGGCAAGTCGGCGCGGTCAAGGGCGCGAACGACGTCGTGATCGCGTCGATCCATTGGGGCGGCAACTGGGGCTTCGAGATCCCGCGCGAGCAATCCCGCTTCGCCCGCATGATGATCGATGAAGCCGGGGTCGATATCGTGCATGGCCATTCCTCGCACCACGCCAAGGGGATCGAGGTCTACCGGGACCGGCTCATCCTCTACGGTTGCGGCGATTTCCTGAACGATTACGAAGGCATTACCGGCTACGAGGCGTATCGCGACGACCTCAGTCTGATGTATATCGCTGGTTTCGACCCGGCGCACGGACGCCTCGAAGAGCTCGAGATGACGCCGCTACGGATCAAGAACTTCAGGCTTAACCGCGCCTCGCAGCACGATGCGCGTTGGCTGCGGGACGTGCTGAACCGGGAAGGCCGTAAACTCGGCACGGCAGTCCGATTGGAAGCGGACGACAGGCTGAGACTGGGCTGGGGTGACGGCGGCGCCGGATGACCGGGCTCGAGCAACGGAGCTTTTCGTCGCGCACCGCTGATGCGACAGTGGTCATGGCGAGCGCAACCATCGGGGCGCCCGCCCCATGACGCCGGCCGTATCCGGATCCAGAGATATCACCCTGTTCCTCGCGGGCGACGTCATGACCGGGCGGGGTGTCGATCAGGTGCTGCCGCACCCGAGCGATCCGCGTCTCAGCGATGACGGCAAGAAGTCGGCTCTGCACTATGTCGAGCGCGCCGAACGTGCCCACGGGCCGATCCCCCGGCCCGTCGATTTCGCCTACGTCTGGGGCGACGCCCTGGCCGAGTTGGCGCGGATGCGGCCGGACGCGCGCATTGTCAACCTCGAGACCAGCGTCACGACGAGCGCCGATCGTGCGCGCAAGCGCATCAACTACCGCATGCACCCCGACAACGTCCGCTGCATCGCGGCCGCGGGAATCGATTGCTGCACGCTTGCCAACAACCACGTTCTGGACTGGGGCGAGGCCGGTCTCGCCGAGACCCTGGACACGCTCGGCAAGACCGGAATCAAGACCGCGGGTGCCGGGCGGAACAGCCGCGAAGCGGCGGCGCCGGCGATCCTCGAGCTTGCGGGCAAAGGACGGGTCGTCGTCTTCTCGTTCGGCAGCATTACCTGCAAGATCCCCTGGCGCTGGACCGCTGCGACACGCCGGCCCGGAATCAATCTGCTGAGCGAGCTCTCGGAACGCAGCCTGCGCCCGGTCGCGCGGCAGATCCGCGAGGTCAAGCGGGCCGGCGATATCGTGGTGGCATCGATCCACTGGGGCGGCAATTGGGGCTATGAGGTCCCGGAGCAGCAGCGCCGCTTCGCGCGGATGCTGATCGAAGAGGCGGGGGTCGACCTGGTGCACGGGCACTCCTCGCATCACGTCAAAGGTATCGAGGTACACCGGGAGCGGCCCATTCTCTATGGCTGCGGCGACTTCCTGAACGACTACGAGGGCATCCCCGGCCACGAGGAATACCGCAAGGACCTCTCGCTGATGTACTTCGCGCGCTTCGAGCCGGCGGGGGGGCGCCTGATTTCGCTCGAGATGACGCCGCTGCGGATCCGGAACTTCCGGCTCGCTCGAGCGCCGGCCGAGGACGCCCGCTGGCTCGCGGAGGTCCTGGACCGGGAGGGTCGGGCCCTGGGCACCGGCATCGAGCCGGGCGAGGACGGCCGGCTTCGCCTGATCTGGCAATGAACGGGCGCAGGGTATTTGGATCGTTAACCAGCATCGCTTAGGATCCGGCTCTGCGGAGTTGCCGCCCGGGGCCTTGCGCACCCGACCACACGAACACCTCTCGCTCATAACGAACCGAGATCAGCATGACGCAACTCATCCAGCCGCACGGCGGCGAGCTCAAGACCCTCTACAGCGCGCCGGACGAGGCCGTCGCCTTGAAGCAGTCGGCCGTCGAGCACAAGTCCTGGCCGCTGACGGCGCGGCAGATTTGCGACGTCAAACTGCTGCTCAACGGCGGCTTCTCGCCGCTCGAGGGCTTCCTGAACCAAGACGACTACCGGCGCGTCGTCGAGGAGATGCGCCTGGCCGACGGCACGCTCTGGCCCATGCCGGTCACCCTCGACGTGACGGAGGACGCGACCGAGGCGCTGTCGCGCGGCGACAAGCTCGCGCTGCGCGACCCCGAGGGCTGGCTGATCGCGGTCATGACCGTCGAGACGATCTGGCGGCCCGACCGGGAACTGGAGGCGAAGAGCGTCTTCGGGACCGAGGACCCGGCGCACCCGGGCGTCGACCATGTCCTGAACCAGACGCACCCGGTCTATCTCGGCGGCAGGCTGACCGGCGTCGAGCCGCCGGTCGACTACGACTTCAAGCACCACCGCCACGATCCGGCGGAGCTGCGGCGGCTCTTCGCGCAGTGGGGCTGGACCCGGGTGGTCGCCTTCCAGACCCGCAACCCCATGCACCGGGCGCACCAGGAGCTGACCTATCGGGCGGCGCAGATGACCGAGGCCAACCTGCTGATCCATCCGGTGGTCGGCATGACCCAGCCCGGCGACGTCAACCACTTCGCCCGGGTGCGCTGCTATGAGCACGTGCTGAAGTCCTATCCCGAGCAAACCACCATGTTGAGCCTGCTGCCGCTGGCCATGCGCATGGCCGGCCCGCGCGAGGCCCTGTGGCACGCCATCATTCGCAAGAACTACGGCTGCACCCACTTCATCGTCGGCCGCGACCACGCCGGCCCGGCCAAGAACAGCGACGGGACGGCCTTCTACGACCCTTACGCCGCGCAGGAGCTGGTGCGCCAGCACGAGGCCGAGCTCGGCATCGAGATGCTGCCCTTCAAGGAGGTGGTCTACGTCCAGGAGCGCGGGCAGTACGTGCCCGGCGACGAGGTCGCCGAGGGCGAGACGGTGCTGAACCTCTCGGGCAGCGAGCTGAGGCGGCGTTTGCAGATGGGTATCGACGTGCCGCAGTGGTTCTCCTTCCCCGAGGTCATCACCGAGCTGCGCCGGAGCTATCCGCCGCGCCACCGCCAGGGCTTCACGGTGCTCTTCACCGGCCTCTCCGGTGCCGGCAAGTCGACCCTGGCCAAGGCGTTGATGGTCAAGCTCATGGAGCTGGGCGGCCGCTCGGTGACGCTGCTCGACGGCGACCGGGTGCGCCAGCACCTGTCGAGCGAGCTGGGCTTCTCAAAGGAGCACCGCGACCTGAACATCTTGCGGATCGGCTACGTCGCGAGCGAGATCACCAAGGCCGGCGGCATCGCGATCTGCGCGCCGATCGCGCCCTACACCACGATCCGGCGGCGCGTGCGCGATCTGATCGAGCCGAATGGCGGCTTCGTCGAGATCTACGTCTCCACGCCAATCGAGGTCTGCGAGGAACGCGACACCAAGGGCCTCTACGCCAAGGCCCGCGCCGGCCTGATCCATCACTTCACCGGCATCGACGACCCCTACGAGGAGCCCGAGAACCCCGAGCTGGAGATCAGCACGGGTAACCAGAGCCCCGAGGAGGCGGCGCAACGGATCCTCCTCAAGCTCGAGGGCATGGGGCTGATCAAGTAGCGGCGGCGGGATCGGCGACGGCCAGGGAATAGCTGATGAAGGCCGCCGAGAAGCGAGATCGAGGGCGGGGCCGACGCCGTGCGCGGGCGACGACGTTTGTATAATTATTAGTATGAGTATGAATAGGCTGGAAATTGCATTGCGCCTTCACCATGGCGCCGCCAAGTCCTGATCGCCCTCCTTGGCGATCTTTGTTACCAAACTGCAAGATCCTTTTAACCATGATTTCAGGTTAGGGGTTTGATATTGTCGGAAACCATGAATGAGCGTTCGCACGCCTGCGGCGATGTCGCCGAGAGCCCTGTAGCCAAACGAGAGCGGGAGATTGAGACCTTGCCAAGAAACCCGGTGCCGATGTGCCATTCCCCGACACGCCGCGCCCTGCTCGGCTGCCTTGCCGCCCTGGCAGTGATCCTTCCGCGCGGAGTCCTCAAGTTCGGCCATCCCTCCGACGA
>JASJBI010000109.1 GCA_030066595.1 Alphaproteobacteria bacterium
GCGCGCTCGAAGCAATGGGTGCCCTCGCGCACTGCCCAGCCGTAATTGCCCGGCCGGTCGACCATGTAGAGCGTCTCCCACAAGGACTCCGCGACCCCGCTGACGAACAGGTCGCCGTTGCCGATCCGGTCGAAGGACAGGCGAAACGGGTTGCGGAAGCCCCAGGCGTAAATCTCGTCGCGCCCCTCCTCTTTGCCGCGGAACAGGTTGGTCGGCGGAACGCCGTACCCGGGATGACCCCGGTCGACGTCGATGCGCAGGATCTTGCCCTGCAGCCGCGTCGTGTCCTGCGCATAGCGGTCGTAGTGGTGGAAGCGCTCGGGGAGCCTGTAGGGATCCTCCTTGATCTCCTTGGCGTGGCGGAATTCCTCGTCTTCGTCGAGCTTCGGCGGGATATAGACGTCCGGCACCCCGTGCACCCCGCCGCCGTCGCCCACGCCGACATAGAGGAAGCCGTCGGGCCCGAATGCGAGGCCGCCGCCGTTGTGCTTGCGGTTGACCCAGTCGAGCTCCAGCAGCACGCGTTCGCTGGCGAGGTCGGCTCGGTTCGCATCGTCGGCGGAAACCTTGAATTCCGACAGCCGCCACGTGTAGGCGGTCTTGCCGGTGAACGGCGAATCCGGCCGCCGCTTGGCGCTGTAGTTCACGTAGAACAAGCCGTTCCGCTTGAACTCCGGATGAAACGCCAGCGCCAACAGGCCGCGCTCGTCGAACGCCTCCAGCAGCGGTGTGAGCCGGTCGCGCAGATCGAGAAACGGCACCTCCAACCGCGCGCCGTCAGCCGCCAGCATGTAGGCGACGCCGATCTGGTCACCGATCACCCGCCGCCCGCTGCCGTCGGGCGGCGCCACCAGGAAGATCGGCGCGTTCAGCCCATCGGCGACCAGTTCCAACGCGACCTCAGGCAGCGGGTCGCGCGGATCGGCGATGCCGGGCTGCGCGGCGAGACACAATGCGAGCACGATCAACAGCAGGTGCCGGAACAACGGAGCCCCCCCTTCAACAGGCCGATCCACAGGGTGAAGCCACGGGACTCATCACGCAACAGCCTGGCGTCTCGCACGGCCTGACCTTCCTCGCCGAGCGGCGGTCGCGTCACGCTGCCATAGCGATGCCTGGATTTGGTCGTAAGAGAAGAAGGTCGTATCCTATGCAAGCATGCAGGGTGGTCTGATCGATCGCCTGGCATGGCGCATGCGGTCATGACGGGACCGGTGCGGGCCGCGGCGCCGTTTGGTCCCGCCGAGCTTTGCTGCAAGGCGTGGAACAGTCCATGTCCGCTTCGAATGACTTGGCGTTTTGGGCGATTTTGACCGTGGCCGGCTACAAGGTCGCGAGCCTGCTCGTCGGCCTCGGGTTCGGGTACATGGGCTACCGCCTGTTCCTGGCCGGCATCGAGCACCCGGCCGGAGACCTGGAAGCCTCATCCGGGTCCCGATCGCTCAAGCTCAGCCGCGCCGCGCCGGGCACGTTCTTCGCTCTGTTCGGTGCCGCCGTCATCGCCGCGACCATCTTTCAGGGTTTCGACGTTGAGCTGCCGGGCGTGGCCCGGGATGCGCTCGGCGTTCTGCCCGAGCATCCCCCGATGGTGACCGATGAAACACCTCGCTAAAGCCCTTGCCGCCTGTCTGGCGATGGCCATCCCCGTCGCGGCCGGCGCCGACACCGGAGCTGCCGCCAAGTACCCAAACTACTACGCGGGACGAGCCGCTCAGCTCCGCGGTGATTGCGTTTCGGTGGTCGAACATTTCACCGCCTTCCTGCGCGATCATCCGTACGTCAAGGAAAAGCACCGCACGTTCTATTTCGACGTGCAGGAGGTGATCGGCCGGTGCAGCGGCAGAGCTCAGGTCCGCGGCATCGGCGACAAGTCCAAGAAAATGGCCCCCCTGCCCGACCCTCCGCCAATCGGAGAGTGAGAAGTTGCCGCGCACACCTGTTCGCCCTTCAGCCAGTCCCTGCAACACGATGATCAACGAACGAAAGCACGAGAAACCAGCCAACCGCAGATAACCGAGTGAGTCAGCGACGTTGATCATCCGGTTCGACGGAGACGATCGATGAAACGCATTTTCGTTCTCCTGATTCTGTTCGTTCTATGGGCCCCATCCGCCGCGGCCCAGCTGCAGATCTACTCGGATCAGCAGCTGGCCCAGGACGAGAAGCGCTACTCAGAGCGGTTCCAATTCCTGCTGCAGAAAGGCCTGCTGGACTTCATGACCCCCGACGAGCGCCGCGCGCTGCAGGGTGTTTTCATCAGGCACTGGACGCGCGGCGAGAGTCCGATCGCATTCTTCGCGTCGGTCATCGACGGCACGCCGGTGGTCACAGCGCCCTTGGAATCCCTCAAGTTCATCGAGGATTTGAGCGTCGCCTATGCCTGGCGCTACCAAAATCGCTACAGCCTTGAGCCGATGGACGAGTATCTCGGCATGCTCAAGCAGCAGGAGGCTGCGAATCCCCAAGGCGGACCGGCACCGGACCCGATGACCGCGCTCGGCGTGCCGCCGGGAATCTGGCAGCAGGACCAGCGGGTCGACGACTTGTCGCTTCGGTTCCGCAACACGGCCTGGGCCTTCATCCTTGCCCACGAGCTTGGGCATTTGCGGTTCGGACACACCGAGGAGGAGGCCTCGCCGGAAGAGATCCAGCGCCAGGAGGAAGTCGCCGACGCGTTCGCCGTCGATCTGCTGGGCCGCTCTGGCACCATCCCAATGGGCATGATCCTCTGGTTTCAGGCCACGGCCGGCTACATGAAAAACCGGTCCGATTTTGCCAGCGACGCGGCCTATTTCGAGTGGATGCGCGGCACCGCCGAACACCCGGTCAACGGCCGCCGGCTGCGCAATCTCGCCGCCATGCTGCACCAGCAAGCCGGTGCTGAGTACGACCCGAACAACGCGGAAATCCTGCGCTTCATCGCCGAACGGCTCGCGGCCATCGGCGAGACCGTGGAGAATCCCGAGATGCAGTTGCTGCTGAAGCGCTGCGTCGGCTTACGGCGCCTGGAGGATCTCCGGCGGCTGGAGGACCGCCCCTGCTATTGACGGGCTTGCCTGGCCGCTGCGCCGCTAGCCCCGCGCGCCGACCCGCCGGCCCAGGTACTTCACCGCCGCGATCGCCAGCGCGCAGGTGACCGCATCCGCCGTCACCCACAGCCAGCCCCCAGCCGTCGGCGCCTCCAGCCGCACCAGGCTGTCGCTCAGAAACACGGCCAGCAACAGCGTGATGATGGCGAAGGTCGCGGCCGCCGTGCACCGCCGCCCCACGGCGGCCGTCGCGATCAGCATGGCCGAGCCCGCGGCCAGGATCACCGGCGCCCCGCGCCCGATCAGATAGCCGCTCAGCGTCTCGGGCGAAGCCACGCCGCCGAACGCCTGCTGCCAGATGCCATAGATCGATATCGCCACCAGCACGGCCACCACCGCGCCGATGGATCGGCTTGCCGAGCCGAACATTTGTACCCCCCGTTCTTGTCCCCCTGCCCTTATTGAAGCACAACGGGCGGGCCCACGCGAATGGACGCCCTGATCGCACCCGGCGGACCCGGAGAACCGGCCAGATGAGCAACGACGATGTCGAGCTGAAACGCAGCCTCAACTTCCCGCTGCTCACGCTCTATGGCGTCGGCACCATCATCGGGGCCGGCATCTTCGTGCTGATCGGCAAGGTCGCCGGCGTGGCCGGTATGCAGGGGCCGCTGGCCTTCCTGATGGCGGCCGTGCTGGCCGGCATCAGCGCGTTCTCCTTCGCCGAGCTGTCCAGTCGCTTTCCGTACAGTGCCGGCGAGGCGTTCTATGTGCGCGAGGCATTCGGCCGCAACGACCTGGCGCTGGCCGTCGGCCTGGGAGTGGTCTTGGCCGGCATCATCTCGGCCGGCACCATCGTCAACGGGTTCGTCGGCTATTTCCGCGAGTTCGCTGATCTTCCGGATTGGCTGATCATCATCGCCCTATCCCTGCTGCTCGGCGCGATCGCGATCTGGGGAATCATGGAATCGGTCTCCATCGCCGCCGTCATCACGATCGCCGAGGTCGGCGTCCTGGTGGTGATCGCCTGGGCCGGCCGCGGGGCATTGTCCGAACTGCCGGCCCGCGCTGGCGAGCTCTGGCCTGGCGCCGACTTTGGCCTGTGGCTGGGCATCTGCTCCGGGGCGGTGCTCGCCTTCTACGCCTTCATCGGCTTCGAGGACATGGTCAACGTCGCCGAGGAGGTGCACGACGTCAGGCGGACCCTACCTTTGGCGATCCTGACCGCGCTGGTGTTCACCGGCCTGTGCTATGTCGTGATCGCCCTGGTGGCCGTTTTCGCCGCGCCCAGCGCCGAGCTTGCCGCCTCCGAAGCCCCGCTCGCGTTCATCTACGAGCGCACCACCGGCCGGCCGTCGGAATGGGTCAGCGCGGTCAGCATCGTCTCGGTGCTGAACGGCGCCTTGATCCAGGTGATCATGGCCTCGCGCGTACTGTACGGGTTGGCCCGACAGGGCTCGCTGCCACACGTGCTGGGCCGGGTGCACCCGCGGTTCCGCACGCCGGTGATCGCCACCGGACTGGTCACCGGGCTGCTACTGGTGCTGGCGCTGGCCTTTCCGATCGAGACCCTGGCTCGGCTGACCTCGCTCGTCACGCTGAGCGTGTTCGCCATGATCAACCTCGCGCTGGTCGCCATAAAGCGGCAGGTGGCAGCCGGCATTCATTCGACCCCGACCGCGATCACCGTGCCGATGTGGGTGCCGGTTCTGGGCGCGGTGATCAGCATCGGCTTCGCGGTCTTTCAGCTCATCGGCTTCGCGGCCGGCGGCCACGGCGCTTAGCGCATCATTCCATGAGGTTGATCCATAGGGGCGGCCCAACTCCTCCCTCCCCCAACGCGGGGAGGGAAGAATCGGGCCCGCGGGTGGCGAAGTCGATTCCAACTCAACGGAGAGCGCTCTAAGCCGCCTCCCCGCGCAGCCGGGCGGCCGCCTTTTCGCGGCCGATCAGACGCAGCAGTGCGCCGAGCTCTGGCCCGTGGTCGAGGCCGGTCAACGCCTTACGCAATGGCATGAACAGCGCCTTGCCCTTGGCCCCGGTCTCGTCCTTCACCGCCCCGATCCAGGTCGACCAGGTGGTCTCGTCCCACGGCTCCGGTGGCAGTAAGTCAGCGGCCTTGCCGGTGAACGCGCGGTCCTCGATCACCGGGTCGACCGGCCCGGCGACGATCCCCTTCCAGGCTTCGGCTTCGGAAATCTTGGAGAGATTCGGGCGCACCGCCTCCCACAGTGCCGCATCCAGCCCGTCCAGACGCGCCGCTGCTGTCTCGAACGCCATCCCGTGCAGGGTGGCCGCGTTCAGCCGGTCCAGCTCCGCCGGGTCGTAGTGCGGCGAGGCATGGCTGAAATGGCTGAGATCGAAGCTCTCCACCAGCTCGGCCATGCTCGCGGCCGGCGCCACCGCGTCGGAGGTGCCGAGCCGGGCCAACAGCGCCGCGATCGCGATCGCCTCGTACCCGTCCCCGCGCAAATGCCCCAGGCCGAGCGTGCCGAGCCGCTTCGACAGCGCTTCCCCGCCCGCCCCGACCAGCAGTGGGAAATGGGCAAAGCGCGG
>JASJBI010000054.1 GCA_030066595.1 Alphaproteobacteria bacterium
ACGTGCTGACCTGGTGTTGTCCTGAACCAGGGTGGACTGCCGCGTTCAAACGCTTCGTATGGGGTCGCCAAACTGCGGACTTTTGGTTTGCCGGGCAATCAGGCAAGTCCGAGGCTACGACCCGTACGGCCGACCAAGGCAATGCCCAGCGTCGGCTCCGGTCACCCACCCTATGGGTGAGGACTTAATGATGTCTTTGTGCTCCCGCACTATGATCCGTGGAGACGGTGTGCCACACCGGTTGGTAGGGATTGATGCATCGATGCGAATCCTGTTCATCGAAGAGCACTTCTTTCCGCATATGGGCGGGGTGTGCATCCACATCCTGAACCTGGCGAAACGGCTCGTCGCGCAAGAAATCTCCTGTTCCGTCTTGACCATACGGCAAGAGAGTTCGCTCAAAGAGCAGGATATGCACTTGGGCGTCAGCATCTATCGGGCGTCGTCGCTGCTGGGCGCAATCCGATTCCTGGCGCGCAGGCGGGCTGATTTCGACCTGGTCCACGCCCACACATCGCGCCGACCCAAAACTGCCGTGTGTATGCTGGCCGCGAAACTCTTCGGCTATCCGGTCATCTTTACACCGCATGCCTATTATCCTGCACGTAACCCGTTGAATTATTTGACGAAATTTGCCTACGATACGACCCTCGGCCGGTGCTCGATCATGGCCGCCGACCGGGTCGTCAATCTTACCGAAGTCGATCGGCAAGACGGCTTGAAGCGAGGCCAGTCGCCGTCTCGTTCGGTGATCATTCCGAATTGCATCAACGTCTCCGAAGTCACGTCCTATCAGCCGAAGTCCTCGTTCAAGACGACGCATGGGCTGGGCGACTATGTCCTCTATGTCGGCCGCGTCTCCCGAATCAAGAACGTGGAATGGCTGGTACGCGGCATAGCGTCAACGGATCCGAACCTGCAACTGGTCGTCATCGGTCCAGATGACGGTGACGAGGGCCGGCTCAAGAGGCTCGCCGAGGAGCTCGGCGTGAGCGACCGGATTCTGTGGGCAGGCCGGGTGCCCTTCGACGAGCTGATGGGCGCATACCGAGACTGCACGGTGTTTGCGCTGCCCTCCCTGCACGAAGGCCTGCCGACCGTGGTTCTGGAAGCCATGGCCCTCGGCAAGCCCGTCATCGCAAGCGCCAAAGGCGGTACGCGAACCCTGATCAGAGAAGGTGAAACCGGCTTCTTCTGCGGGGACCAGCCCGACAGCATGGGGGCCCTTTTGCGGCGTCTGGCTGACTCCAACCGGGACAACCGTATGGGCGAGAACGCCCGCCGGCTGGTGCGGGAAAACTACGACTGGGAGGCGAATGCCAAGAGGATCGCTGCGCTCTACGCGTCGCTTTGCCGGGCCGCCACGGATCCAGCCCAGCCGGCGTCCACATGAGCGACAGCCAAGATCCCTGATAGAGCGCCCGGCTAGGGACCGGGAAGCCGCTTCAGTTTGGATCGCGGGCCAGTTGTCAGGACTCGGCTGCAGGCCCCCTGTCGCTGCGCCCGTAGGTGTCCTCCAGACGTACGATGTCGTCCTCACCGAGATAGTCGCCGCACTGGACCTCGATGACCTCAACAGGGTCATCCCCCGGGTTCTCAAGGCGATGGACGGCCCCCAAGGGGATAAAGACGGATTCGTTTGCCTGCAGGTCCTGCACCGTATCGTCGACGGTTACGCGTGCTGTACCAGCAACCACCGTCCAATGCTCGGCGCGGTGGTGATGATACTGCAAGGAAAGCTTCTGGCCGGGAGCCACCGTGATGCGCTTGACCTGAAATCCGGGCCCCTGCTCGAGGCTCGCGAAACTACCCCAGGGGCGATAGACGCGGGCATGCCCTGTCGCCTCGCCGCGCCCCCGCTGCTCGAGCTCCTGGACCAGAGCGCGAACGTCTTGAGCCGCGGACTTGGCGGCCACAAGGACGGCGTCCTCCGTCGCCACCACGATCACGTTCTCGAGCCCGACCGTTGCCGTCAGCATACCATCGCTACGCACATAGCAGCCCTTGCTTCCGATCGTTACGACGTCGCCACGAACCGCATTTCCTTGATCGTCCCGCTCCGAGGCCTCCCAGACGGCGGTCCAGGATCCGACATCGCTCCAGCCTGGATCAACGGGCACGACGGCCACGCGAGCGGCCCTTTCCAAGAGGGCGTAGTCGACCGAAATCTTCTCCACTGCGCCGAACGCGTCCGCGGCGGGGCGAATCACCTCGTCAACCTGGCTGCCGGCGTCTAACGCCTCCCTGCAGAGGCGCAGTATCTCCGGCTGAGCGGCCTGCATGCCCTCCAGGAAGGCCGACAGGGGAAACACGAACATTCCGCTGTTCCACAGGTAGTCGCCGGACCCCACCATGCGTTCGGCCGTGGCGGAATCCGGCTTCTCGGTGAACTCTGCCACCTGAAACGCCGAGGCCAGGGGCGCGCCGCGCCGGATGTAGCCGTAGCCGGTTTCCGGTCCGTCCGGTGTTATGCCGAATGTGACAAGTACATTCTCCACGTCGGCCAGGGTACAGGCGGTCTGGATGGCGTCGCCCAAGCGCGCCGCATCACGAACGAGATGATCCGATGGCATCACGACCAGACTGTTTCCCAGCGCCTGCTCCTTCGCGACCAGAGCCGCGATGGTAATGGCCGGGGCCGTGTTCCGGCCTTCCGGCTCCACGATGATGCGGCTCGGCGCCACACCGATCTCGCGAAGCTGCTGCGTCGCGGTGTGCAGGTATTCCGTGCCGGTCACGATGAGCGGCGGGGCAAAGCGCGCCTTGTCGGCTACCCGGCGCACCGTCTCCTGAAACAACGTCATGTCTCCCGCGAGCGCCTGGAACTGCTTGGGTCGATCCGCCCGGGACACCGGCCAGAGCCGAGTGCCGACGCCGCCTGCCAGGATCACTGGAACGGGAAGTTCGTCTCGCACCGACATCAGTCGCCTCGCAACAGGCCGCCGCGGGACCCGATCGCGAAGCGTTGGCCGACCGTTGGACTATGCGGCGAGGGGCGCGATCGCTGTGTCCCGGCTCCGAGGTCGGGGCGACCAGCCGCGATTGCCGGACGCGCAAGGGGCGCGATCATTCGGCGGCACCAGTCGAGAGACCGCGCAACTGCCAGCGCCAGGCGGTCTCGAGAATCGTGGTGAGATTCTGGGACAAGGGGAACGTCGCTTCGAGGACCTCGCGCGCCAGCCTGCCGTCGGCAACCAGAGCCGGCGTATCGCCAGGACGCCGGGGTGCAAGCACCGTCTTGATCGAACGCCCGGTCACCATTTCCGCCTCCGCAACCACCTCGCGCACCGAATACCCCCGACCCGTTCCGAGATTGAGGGCGATGGGCTGCCCCCCGTCCAGCAGATAAACCAGAGCGCGCACATGTGCGTCCGCCAGGTCGGAGACATGAACGTAGTCTCGCACCGCGGTGCCATCAGCGGTGGGATAGTCGTGCCCATAGATCTCAAGGGCGGGACGGGCACCGGCCGCGGTCTGCAGAAGAAGCGGGATCAAATGAGTCTCCGGATCGTGGCACTCGCCAATCTCGCCATCCAGATCGGCACCGGCCGCGTTGAAGTAGCGCAGCATAGCGAAGCTCAGACCATAGGCGTGCGCATAGTCCTGCAGCAAACATTCGACCATGAACTTGCTGTGGCCGTAGGGATTGACCGGCACCTTTGGGTGTGATTCGTCAATCGGCACTCTCTCGGGGACGCCATACGTGGCACAGGTGCTTGAAAACAAAAATGGTATCAGATTCGTGGCGCGGAGCGCTTCAAGCACGGTCATGGCGCCCGTGAAATTGTTACGGTAGTACTTGGCCGGATCCACCACGGATTCGCCGACACAGATAAAGGCGGCGAAGTGCATAACGGCCACCGGCTGGTGTTTGCGGATCACTTGGATCAGCCGAACGGGATCGCAGACGTCGCCGACTTCCAAGGGTCCCCATTTGACGGCCCAATGATGTCCACTGACGAGATTGTCGTAGGCAACCGGAAGGTAACCTGCGCGGGCCAGTGCCTTGCAGGCGTGGCTGCCGATGTAACCTGCCCCGCCCGTGACGAGTACGCTTGGCCTCATCGAACCCTGACCAGAACGGCCCGTACAATCGTCAGAGCCCGAAGTTCATTTCTACCGGCCATAGCCACGGTTGTCTCTCCCTTCGTTTGACCGGCCGCTCGACGCGCCATGGCCCAGAACCGTGCTGGCTGGCCTCGGTGACGCGCGACCCAACTGCCTCAGGTCCCACCAGCAAATGGCGACACCCGAAGGAACCGGCGCCTTGCCTCGGCTAGCAACGATTTCCCTTGGCCTTTGTCGTCGCTCCCCGGCTCACACGCGACCCGCCCAGAACAGGACCCGCCGTATTATTCCGGTATTGCACTCGCCCAGCACAGTAAGCGGGGGCTGTTAAGACATGGTTTCTAGCGGCCATGGCTGCCAGTCGTCTACAACTACTTACCGTGCTACAAGCGTGCCGGTGCCGGGTGCCCGGGAGCGACCGGATCCCGTCTCTTCGGAACCCGGCGGTCCCAGCCGCTTCCTGGAGTTAACCATTCGTATAGTCAGGTTATGATTGGATTCGCCAATGACCGCGCAAGGGATCGTTATGCCGTCGAGGTTCTTGCAGATCGGCGGAATCCAAATCGCCGTCGCTGACCGGAGGCAGCTGGCTCGCATGATGGTGAACCATTGGCGCCGCAACGTTGCGGCCGGCCGATCGGACCCGCCCAAGCTGTTGTTCTCCGCCAATGGCCAGAGCATCGCCATGTACGGAACGGACCCGGACTTCCGCGCAGCGATTGGGGAGGCCGATCTCATTCACGCCGATGGCATGTCATTGGTCTTGATGAGCCGGTTGTTGTTCAAGCGGCCCTTGCCCGAGCGGGTGGCCACCACCGACTTCTTTCACGACGTTGCCCAGGAGGCCGAATCATCGGGAATGTCCTTCTACCTGCTCGGAGCCCAGGAAGACATCAATCGGGCCGCCTTTGAGGCGGTGGGATATCGCTATCCAAGCTTGAAACTCGCCGGCCGGAGACACGGGTACTTCCGCCCGGAGGAAGAAGCGGGAGTCATCGAAGAAATCAGATCGGCACAGCCGGACGTGGTGTGGGTAGCACTGGGGCGCCCACGACAGGAGTATTTCTGCGTGCGAAACCGCGCTCATCTGACAGGCGTCTCATGGGTCAAGACATGTGGTGGCCTCTTCGATTTCCTTGCCGGCAAAGCCACAAGGGCCCCCATGTGGATGCAGACTGCGGGTCTAGAATGGCTCTATCGCACCGCCCTCGAACCGCGCCGTCTCGCCTGGCGGTACCTGACGACAAATCCCTATGCTCTGTGGCGTATGCTGTTGCACTCGCGCGAACTGGGCATCACGAATGAACAAGCCGGCCAGTCTGGGCGAACTTGATTTCGATACGGACACACAGCAACGCGAAGGGCCGACCCGAGTATGACTGACGAGAAACTGGTCTTCTGGCCCCTGCTCGGCCTTGTCCTCCTGTCCCCTCTGCCCTTTGCCAGCGTGCTTGCATGGTCCTGGGCCGTCATGGCGGCGACGACCGGGGCTCTGCTGGTCCTCTGGATCGCTCTGGTGGTGATCGGCCGGTGCGACGTTGCGGTCTCGATCCGGCGGATCTGGCTGCCTGCGCTGCTGTTCTCGGCCGCGGCCTTGTGGATCGTCGTGCAGCTGGCGCCGTTCACGCCGAGCGGCTGGCATCACCCGATCTGGCAGGAGGCTGCGGCCGCGTTGGATACTCCGGTAAGCAGCCGCGTTTCGGTTAATCCTTACGAGACGGGTTCCGCACTGACGCGTCTGTTGACCTATGGCGCAGTCTTCTGGCTGACCCTGCAATATTGCCGCAAGCGGGAGACAGCACTCTACGTCTTCTACGCGATCACCGTGGCGGTGCTGGTCTATTCCGTGTACGGCCTCATGATCGAGTTCAGCGGGCTGGAGATGGTGCTTTGGGTCGACAAGCAGGCCTATCGGGAAAGCCTGACCAGCACCTTCATCAACCGCAACTCATTCGCCACATATGCTGGTCTTGGGCTCATCTGCGCCACTGCCTTGATCAACCGCCGCCTGTCCAGGCTGCGGATGCCAGATCTCTCTCGTCGGGAGCAGCTCCGGCTCTATCTGAGCAAGTTTGCCGAGCGGGAATGGGTGATGTTCCTGGTCTGGCTCGTGATCGCCACTGCGCTCGTGCTGACCGACTCCCGGGCTGGCGTGTTGAGCGGTATGCTTGGCGTTTTGTTTCTGGTCGTGCTGTTGTACTTCGCGCGGAAGCGTTCCACGCTGGGCCAGAAAATCCTGACCGGGGCGGTCGCCGCCGCCATGGCCGGCATCCTTGCGATTAGTGGAGAAGAACTCGGCGAGCGGCTTGGGAGGCTGGGAGAGGGCTCGGCGCTCACGCGCCAAGCACTCTATTCGTCAGCGTTGGAAGCAATCGGGGACTCACCGGTCCTCGGCATGGGGTACGGCACCTATCCGGATGTCTATCGGCTGTATCGCGGCGAGGACTCGGTGTTTCGCGTGCGCGCGGACAAAGCCCACAGCACCTACCTGGAGAACGCCCTGGAGATGGGCATACCCGCGGCCGTGACCCTGTTTGCCGTGATCGGCATATTGACCGTCGTCTGCCTGCGCGGGCTGCGACGGCGGCAGCGGGACACATACTTCCCGGCGACCGGTGCTGCGGCGACAGTCCTGATCGGTCTGCATTCCATTCCGGATTTCAGCATGCAGATCCCCGCCGTCGCCCTGACCTATTGCGTCTTGCTCGCCGCTGCCTGCGCGCAGTCCTGGCGCACTGGCGCCTAGAGCACTTTCCAGCCGTCCGGACTCGATTCCGTTGCGGTTGGGAGCGGCGGACCGCTAGATCCTTTCCGGGATTGATTGCATCCCCGGCCCGCTCTTGCCGGCACGCCTCAGCGGGAAGACGTCTCCTCCTCCAACTTGCGCCGGGCCCATATGAGACGGCGCTCGAAACTCAGGAAATACGAGGGATTGCCGGCCAGCGCAACGCGGACGATGTTGACCTGCTTTTGCTCCAGAGGCGCGACCAATCGCACCAGCCGGTCACGGGAGATACTCCAGGCAAAGCGCACTTGACCGTAGATGACGGACTGCTGTTCATCGGTGAGATAGTCCCACACATCGATGAACAGTTTCAGCCTGGCAAAAACCAGTTGTGGCTCGTAAGGCCCGGTGTAGATCGACATGACAAGCAATCTGACCAGGTGGTCGGCGGTCGCCTGTTCAGACAACGCCCGGGCATAGGCGAGCTGTGTCCAGGCATGCGGATTGACCGGCGCGACGGAGAGCCCGGTCTCCAACGACGCGACGGCGCCGGTGCGCCAAGCTTCGGCCGTTGCCGAGCGACTGCCATCGAACCGGGAGTGGCGCACCGCCTGAAGCAGCTGGACTAATCCGAGATCTGAGAATGCCCGGCCATTCTCGGTCCACTGCAATGCGGCGCGCCGGGAGTTAAACAGGGCCTCAAGCTCGCCCTGTGAGAGCTCCGGCACCGGATCTTTGCGCAGTTGGCGCATCTGCCGATCGTCGGGCAACGCCAAGAGGGCGGCTACGCTGCGTGGGATCGAGAGGTAGAGGAGTGCCCCTGCCAGAACCAGCGCGAAGAGCAGCGACGCGATCCGTTCCGGCGTGGCCAAGTGAAGCGTCCCCTAAGAGGTTGTATAGTATTTCTCGTAGCGGCCGTGATAGTAGCCGGAATCGGCGAAATCATACTGTGCGTGCCGCTTGACATCGACGCGCGTCAGCACGCCACCAGCCAGATTCGCGCCCGCCTCCCTCATCTGCTTGAAGCCATGCAGCGCGGCTTCCCGGCGGGTCTTCTCCCATTCAATGACGAAGATGGTCTTGTCCGCATGTCTACAAAGGACGCGCGAATCTGTGACCGCCAAGACCGGCGAACTATCCAAGATGACCATGTCGTAGGCCTTAGCCAGCTCGCCGACCAACTGTTTCATATGCTCGGAGCCGAGCAGATCGGGCGGGCTGGCCGCATGCTCCCCGGCCGTGATGACGCTTGCGCCGGAGGGCTCGTCCCTGCGGATCACATCGACCGCGTCTGCTTTCTTGGCGAGCAATTCCACCAGTCCAGGACTGCGCGGCAGCCCGAGCCGAGTGTGCACGGTTGGCTTGCGCAGATCGCAATCGATGATGACCACCTTCTTGCCAGAGCGAGCCAGCAGCCGGGCCAAGGACAGCGACACCGTGGTCTTTCCCTCTTCCGCCCCGGAAGAGGTCAGCAGGACGATTTTTGGCGGCCTGTCAACGTCTGACAGGGTCAAGCCCACCTGGAGATTGCGCAGGGACTCCGCATAGGCGGAGGACGGCTCGTCCAGCACGTACTGGATCGGGTCGGTCTTGCTCTTGATCTGAGGGATCAGGCCGAGGGCCGGATATCCCGAGAGGGTCTCGATCTGCTCCATGCTGCGGAACCCGGCGTCAAGCTGCTCGACCAGGAACACCAACGCGACGCCGAGGAGCGTTGAGAGGATCAAGGCTGCGCCAATGATCAGCTTCTTTCTCGGGAAATCCGGCTCAGTCGGAACATCCGCCGCCGAGATAATGCGAGCATCCGGCGCCTGGATGTCCTGCTGTGCGCTGGTCTCCTTGAACCGCGCGAGAAAGGTCTCCATCAGAGTCCGATTGGCCTCCGACTCCCGCTCCAGGGCACGCAGTTGGACGTCCTTGGCGTTGAGCTCCCCAACACGCTGCTCCAGCTGTTCGAGGCTCTTCCGCAACGACGCCTCGCGCGCCAGGGCCACGTCCACCTCGTTGCGAAGTCCTTCGACAATCTTCGTGACCTCGGCCGCGATCTTTGCGCGTAGGTCGTTGATCTCGGTCCGAACCGCAATCATGCGCGGATGCTTGGGGCCGTACTCCACCGACAGCTCCGCGGCGCGGCCAAGCACTTCCGACTCCCGTTGGCGCAGCGCCTGTATCAACCGCGACTGCAGCACGTCGGCGGCAGACTCGGCCCCGCCGCGCTTCATCAGGTCTTCGATCTGCTGCAACCGCGCCTCTGATTCCGCGCGTTTCGCGCCCGCGATGACCAGCTGAGAGCTCAGCTCCGAGATCTGCGCCGCCGCCAGATTCACGTCGTCCTTGCCCTTCACCAGGCCGGACTGCCTGCGGAACTCCTCGACCGCACGGTCGGTCACGACCACACCTTTGCGAAGCTCGGTCAAGCGGCCCTGCAGCCAGTCATTGGCCCGCTTGGTCGCTTCGAACTTCGCCTCGAGCTGGTCCACGAGATACTCATCGACAAGCTTGTTGGCGATTCGCGCGGCCTTCACAGCGTTCTCGGAGTCGACGGATACCTCGATGACACGGGACTGCTCCTTGGGGAGCACGGAGACCACCGCAAGCAGGTTGCTCACGATGCGAATGCGAGCCATCTCCTCGGGGCTCGCCTTTTCCGAGCTCGTGGTGACGCCCTCTTCATCTGGCGGCAGTAGACTCCGCTTCTGGGCGCGGATCCATCCCACGACCAAGGACAGGATGGTCTTTTCTCGCAGGGCGCCATTGAACTCGGGATCCTGATCGAGCTTCAAGGCATCAACCACCCGCCCCGCGAGCCGGCGCGATTTGATCACCTGGATCTCGCTGTTCATTGTCTCCAGACCCGGGGGCAGGCCGGAAAGGACGGAATCGATCTCGATGACCTGCGACTCCCGAGGCTCGAGCATCACCAGGGCCGTCGCCTTATACAGGGGAGTGAGCTGAAAACTGACCAAGACCGAGAGCGCCGTCAGCAGCGTCACAGTCCCGATGATGATCCGGCGCCGGCGCCACAGTTTGCGCAGGATTTCGCGCAGGTCGATTTCGCTACCGGAGCTCTGCATCCCAAACAATTGGTGCCAGCTCTGCCAGCTTTGGTCCTGCCCTGCGGTAAGTCCTGGGTTCGATGACATGGTCGCTGTCTGCCGCAATGGGTTACTAGGCTCGGAACACTACGAAACGATCACATCCTCAAGGCGCAGGCAGGCGCCATCTTAGACCAGATTCTGACATGCATGGGGAAAACAATCCGCTAGAAGAAACGCTCCTGAACCTCGATCAGGTCGCCTGGAAGCACGACGGTGTTCGGCCCGGCCCGCTCCTTTCCGCCCGTCGGATTGGTCGCCCTTTGAATCAGGAACTCTTCTTCCTTGGCGCGGTAGGTGAAGCCGCCAGCCATGGCCACGGCATTCAGGATGGTCATGCCGTTGCGATACGGGTAGCTCCCCGGACGCCGGACCTCCCCGATGATGTCAAAGGGGCGGTAGTTCAGCACCTCCACGCTCACGCGCGGATTCTTCAAGTAGTCCGGCTGCAGCAAGTTCACGATCTTGGTCTCAAGCTGGGTGACGGTGAGCCCTCCCGCCTTAACCTTGCCGACAAAAGGTAAAGATATATCCCCAGCGCCAGTGACCGAGAACTCGCCCGACATGTCCTCCTGGCCGAACACGGTCACCCGTAGCCGGTCTCCGGAGCCGAGCGTGTAATCGCCGGATTGCTCCTGCTGGGCCGAGGCCGAGGCCGCCGCCAGAGCGAACACGAGGCCGATGAAGAGCCTCCGCAGCCACGTCGCCATGGCGCCAAGACCAACCGGCCTGGCTGATTCAACCACCAAGATCTGCATGTTGTCTCGGACGTTCACGGTCTACCTGACCCACTTCCAACGCGTGCGCGCTTTAACACGCCGGCCTTTAATAAGCCGTAAATAGCACCATCAGAGTTGCGCCTCAAGCCTCAGCAGGAAGAGGTGGATATTGAAGCTGGCGCCCGAGACGTTTGAGTCGCGTCGGGTAAATTCGTAGCCGCCTGTGACGTAGAAGTTCCGGTTCAGGAAATATCTCGCGTTCGCGGCTGCCCGGTAGATGTCGTCGTCGCGATCCGTGCCTTCATAACGGTTGAACTGTCCGCTGCCCCTCGCGCTCAGCAGCAGGTTGCGCAGCAGTTCGTGGTCGACCGATGCTCCGGCGCGCGTGGCGAAGAAGCCCGCGTTGCCGAAGGTCGTCGTTTCCTCGATGGTCCGGTTGACGAACGCCTTGACGGTCGTCAAGCCCGTGGGCGTCCACGTCAAATCGACGCCGAAAGACGGCCCCTCAATGGTCGGCAGGCGTCCGTCGTCGTACTCCTGGCGACGGTAGCCCGCGAAGATATTGCCGAACAGAAGGCCGGTCAAATCGACCGCCGTGCCTCCGACGATCTCGAAACCGTCCGAATCTTTATCGACACCAAAGTCGTCGACATTCGTCTTGTAGTCACGAACGTTCCCGGAAAACTGTAGGAAGGCATCGTAGTTTGGAATGATCTCGTAGCTGACGGTTGCGGCACCCAGATACTCGGTGCGGTCCCGATCGTCGTTGTTGATCTTGCCGAACGGCGTCGTGGCATCGCGGAAGTCGAACTTGCGGGCATTGCCATCCACGCGGAAGGTCCAGCGGTTCAACCGCTGGAAGTACCCGATCTGTGGTTCGAGCGTGAAGAAGATCGTCGGGAACTCCCCTCTCACTTCGTCGGGCGAGCCGCGGTCTTCATGCCGGCGCGCCCAGCGCAGGCCGCCGAATACATTGCTGTCGCCGGTGATGTCGTACCGTCCCGTCGCCTCGGCAAGCACGTCCTGATAGTCCTCGGTCCGCTCTCTTATGTAGCGGCCGAGATCAGCCCGGAAGTTGATGTTTGCCTCGTGTCGGGTCCAGTCCGAAAGGACCTGAACCCCCGGCGAGAAGATCGAGATGTGATCGCCGATCGTGTCGTCCTCATCGGCGAAGACGTTTGTGTCAAAAAGCTGGGTATAGGAGAAACTAGGATAGATGAAGGCGGACGCATCTCGCCACCGAATGCCAACCGGGTCGAAATCCGGGCGCGGGCGCGTGGTCACGGTCTCGCCGCGCTGCGGCTCCACCGTCGGCTGCTGGAATGTCGGCGGAGGCGTAGAGGGCAGCTGGACGCCCGGCTGCACCGCGCGCCGGACCCCCGGCCGCACGGCGGGATTGACGCCCGGGCTGACACCGGGCGTCACCGCCGGCGTCGACGTTTGCCCGTGCGCCGGAGCAGTCGCCGTGACGCAACCGACGGCGACAGCAATGGCAGCAATCAGGATCTTACCGTCCAGCGAACGCATGCTACCCCCGAGTCCCTTTGCGAGTATTGGTGTTATCGAGTGCGTTGCCCGCACGCTAGCTTCATTTGTAGGTTGCCCACGCCCGGCCGACACATCGGCCCAATCGGCAGGTCGCCGCTGGGTGCCCAGCCGAATTGAACGTGCAAAGACTACACCGATCCTTTTCGGGATTGCACGCCCTTCGGCGGTCATCGGCCCCAGAAAGGTCCATTTTTTCTAGGCACTGTGACTAATTTGCCAAAGGATTTCTCATACGACCGACCGGCCCAAACACAGTCGGATCGGCTCGGCCAGCTTCACCGCGCCCGCCGGACCGATTTCCACGTTTCGCGCCGAATCCACCGCATATCCCGCCAACCCACAAAAAAACCGGCCGGCGGACTTGATCCGCCGGCCGGCCTTTCTGGTCTCATCAAACGCCCGAGGTGGCGCTTCGCCGAGTTTTTCCGCCGCTATCTCATGCCTCAGGGCCGCCTGTCGTCCACACCCCTTGTTTTTCTAGTCGAAATTGGGTGAGGACGGGCTCAATTGCGGGGTGCTTGCGGCAGCCTCAACCAGCTCTTCTTCCGTCGGACCCAGCCGCGTCGTATTGGGGGACTTCACGAATCCCTCGCGGTTCTGCTCGACCGGGGAGTTGACGTCCGGTGCATCCGCGCCTGGGCCCGGAGGCGCGAGACCGCCGCCGGCGGCTGTCTGCACCAGCGCTTCCAGTTCGCTGGCGACCACCTCATCCGCCTGCGGGCAGGCCGTCAGCACCGCATCGGCGACAGCTGCCGCCGGCGAAGGATCGGATGGATCCTGCTCGACGATGGCCCGTTCGGCCACGGTCCGGAAGATGTCACGCACGTCGTCCAGCCCCGCTTCGACGGCCTCGGCAGAGGCTCCCGTCTCGGGGCACGCCGCAGCGGCCGCCTCGCCGGCGATCTCAGCCGCGCTGGTCGGATCCTCGATGACTGAATTGTCCAGCTGCAATCGAACGTTCGGGTCCAAAGCCGCGATTGCGGGGTAAGCTCCTGCTACCCCCAAGAGCACGGCACCCGCCACGGCGGCTGGCCCGATCCCTCTCCGCAAATCCCGCAACATTACATCCACCTCCTGTATCTCGCCGCGCGCCAGGACCTATGCCTGTGTGCCTGCTTGGCAAATCGTTAATAATAGACAGGAAAATCCCCTGCTTATTCTGTTGCAGAGTACACTGACTCGTTATGTGGCCGCAAAGGGTTTTTCATGACTTGTTAACCATGGACGTTAAGGCGTGACATTAGAATCACGCAGGAATCACCAGACTCAGCCGACTGCCGGGGACGACCAAAAGTCACAAATCAACATAGGAACACGTTCTTAGGACCTAAAAGCACCGTAGCGAGCGACCGGCCTTGGGTCCGCAGAAGCCTCGCGGCGGGCGCGCCGCACGCGGGCCACGATTACGGACCGTGGCGGTGAGGTCCGGACCCAGCTTGGCCACAGCGGTCGCCCGACCAAGCGCGCTGCCATCATCGCCCACGCTTGCCGGCTGCCCCGCAAACAGGGCCAGCGGGCTCCGAGACAGTTCGACGTATTTGTCCTGGATCGACTGCTCCGCGACCTGGATCGTCATCTTGCCGGCGTCGACCTGCTCCATCACGCTCACGCGGTAGCTGAGGTAGCTGTCCACCGTTGGGTTGAGATCCTGCCCATAGAGCGCGCGAAACTGGTCCCGTATCAGCCGTTCGGCCTCCGTTCGCTTGAGCTTGCCATGGGTCGCCATCCAGTCGTAGTAGGCTTCGTAGGCGCGCACCTGGGCGTCCCGGGTGCCGCCTTCCCCATAGGTCACCAGCCCATCCCGGTCGAACAGGATCCAGTGCGGGATCGGAGACCAGTCCGCCTGCCCCACCATGCGGTATTCAACTACCACGAATTTGGTATCCGGGTTGTCCGGCATCGTGAATTCGGTCCGGCTCAGTGGCGCCTCTCCCATGATTTCGACGACGGTTTCCTCGGACAGCCCAGACGTCAGTTCGTCCGACGCAGTTGGCGTCTCGCAGGCGGTCAGCCCCATCAGCAGCAATGCCGCGCAACAGCCGGCGAGGGATCGCCGCCGGATGACCGCGCAGCCGCCGGCTGCCTGTCGATAGATAGCCTGAGCGACCGCCTTGATCTCCTTGACCTCATTCCGGCCCCGGCCCTTACCCAAGATCCGCATGCCTCCGATCCACCCTGTTTTCCCAGCTTATCGAACCACTAATTCAGCCATAGCGGGATCGAGCATACCGGCGGCAGGGAAACAGCGGAAGCCCGGATCTACGCCATCGGAGTATTTCACACCGGCCCAACTAAGGGGCCGGAACCGACGGCAAGCGCGGACATCCAGTTGCACCTGTCGCACGTACTTACGGTAGATCGGGCTGCTAGCGACCTCGAGCGCGGCAGCAAAGCGCGGTGCAGCATTGACGGGAGCCAAACGGCATGATTGTAAAGAGAGTGATGGCTAGCGCCAACCGGAAGCGAGCGATCGTCCTAGGCACTGTGATGGCGGCCTTTATGGCAGCGCCTGCCGTCGCGTCGCTGTACGGCACGCAAGCGCTGGAATTCGTGATGATGCGCGACGGCGATCCGATCGGAAACCATTCGGTGAGCTTCCGTCGGGTCGACCAGGAGACGCAGGTCGACGTCGTCATAGACATCGAAGTGTCCTTGGCTTTCGTCACACTGTTCCGGTATCAGCACCGTAACCGGGAGGTCTGGCAGGACGGCCGGCTGATTGCCCTGGAGAGCTGGACCGACGACGACGGTGAGGAATACAGGGTTTCGGCGCGCGCGGTGGATGGGGGTCTGATGGTCGAGGGGTCGTCCGGACGATTTATGGCGCCTGCAGATATCATTCCGACCAGTTACTGGCACCCCGAAACGGTTGCCCAGGATCGGCTGCTGGACACCCAGAGCGGGCGCATCCTCGAGGTGGCGGTCAAGCCCGAAGGGAGCGAGACCATCGAGATGGACGGCGTGCAGGTCCCTGCCGAGCGCTACAGCCTGTCAGGGGACTTGACCATGACCCTGTGGTACGGGCCCGGCAAACAGTGGGTCAAGACGACCTTCGAGGCGCGCGGCGCAGAGGTCGAATACAACCTTGCGAGCCGCCCGGAAGACGGCAGTCCCGCGCAGTTGCCTGGCGCCACTTCCTCTCGGTAACAGGGCGTCGCCTAGCGGTCCGCAGCCTAGGTCGACGCAGGCTGGCATTGGAGAGGATCGGGTGTCGACGCCAAACGAAGACCGCGAAGTTGTTTGGGTCATGGGCGCCAGCACCGGCCTGGGTCGGTCACTGGCGCTCACCCTGGCGGGTCGCGGCAGGACGGTGGTAGCCTCGGCGCGGAGTGGCGACAAGCTCGACCGGCTGGCCAGAGAAGCAGACGGGCTGCCTGGCGCCATCCATGCGTGGCCACTCGATGTCACGGACAGCGACGCCGTCGCCCGGAGCGCGGCCGAAATCGAGGACCAGCTTGGTCGGGTCGCGGTCGCGGTTCTGAATGCCGGGACCCACTCCCCGGACACGGCCGCCGATCTGCGGTCCGATCGGCTCCGTTCGATCATGGAGCTGAATTTCTTCGGAGTCGTGAACGGGCTTGAGGCGGTCCTGCCTCGAATGATCGAGCATGGCGGCGGCAGGGTGGCGATCGTCGCGTCCCTGGCAGGCTATCGAGGGCTGCCCTCTGCAGCCGCCTATGGCGCCAGCAAGGCCGCGCTGATCAACATGGCGGAATCGCTGCGCCCCGATTTGGCGCGCTACGGCGTGACGTTGCAGGTGGCAAACCCGGGTTTCGTGCGCACGCCGCTGACGGACAGGAACGAGTTCGCGATGCCGTTCCTGATGGATGTGGAGGATGCGGCGCAGGCCTTTACAAAGGGTCTGGAATCGGACCGGTTCGAGATTGTCTTCCCGCGGCGCTTCGCCTATCTCATGAAGTTGTTGCGCGTCCTGCCCTATGGCGCCTTTTTCTCGGTCACCCGCCGGCTCCTCCCGGGCAATGGGGACGGGCGGCCTCCTTCAACATGACGGACAATATAACGGACGCCGTGGATCGCTACGTGGCGTTTTGGGAGACCCTTTCCCCAGACAGCCTGACTGCCCTCGACGCCTACTTCCAGCCGACAATCAGATTTCGCGATCCCTTCAATGACGTGACGGGAATTGCCGCCCTGCGTGCGATCCTTGAGAAGATGTTTGACGACGTGGTCGAGCCCCGGTTCCGCCTCCACCATTGGGCCTGCGCCGACAATATCTGCTACCTGCGCTGGCAATTCAGCTTCGCAAGTGCTCCAGGCGGCGCCGAGAGATTGATCGAGGGCGTCAGCGAAGTCCATTTCGCCGCGGACGGGCGGGTCCAAATCCACATCGATCACTGGGATCCGGCGGCCCAGCTCTACGAATCGGTTCCGGTTCTCGGCAGCGTGCTGCGCGCCATCCGCCGGAGGCTCGGCTCCAAGGAGGTGACGTTGTCTCGGCAGTCGGGGCCGTGCGCCCCGTCCAGCTTGCGGAAGAACAGTGTCACCTGACCCAACTCGATCCCGAATTTGCTGATTCGGGCGCGATTGATCATCACCTCGCAGTCCTGCAGGAACATCCAGTCGTCGAAGCGAACGTTCCAGACACTGTCGCCCATCTTGAGCGCCAGCGTGTATTGCCAGTTGAGCGCATTGCCGAAGGCCTTGCCCTTGGCGGGTCCGACCACATCGTCGGCGCGTCCCTCGTAGCTGTTGTCGTCGAGCTTTTTGATGCGCCAGATGCGCTGTTCCTCTTCGCCATCGTCGTAGACGAAGTCCTCGACCAGCGTCAGCTCGCCGTCCTGCCAGGTGCCGTCGATATCGACCACGAAGCGCCGCCGCACCTTTCCAAAGCGGTCCTCGACAATGCCCCACGCCTTGGTCTTGCCGGAGAAATACTCCTCCAGCACCAAGCGCGGTGTCTCAGCACTGAACTCTTCAACCTGCATGCCGCCACATCCTGTAAGTACCAGAACCAGACTCCAGAGGCTGTTCGCCCATCTCAGCATTCCTGTTCATCCCTGTTGCCGCTGAATTTCCCGCCGCGGCGACCGCACGGGCGGCGATCAGGCGGCGTATCTCCGCTTGCCGTTCCGCAGTGATCGGGAAGCCGCGCATGAGCGCTACGGCACCCAGCTTGAAGACGACCGGCGCCAGGCCGTAGAGCGCCGCCAGCGCGAACAGCCCCGCGCCATCGGCGCCGCCAAATCCGGCCAGCTCGAGCAGCGGAAAGGAGAGGCCCACCGCCAGGGCCAGCGCCAGCTTCGTCACCAGGCCCCAGAGCGCGAAATAGAGGCCGGTGCGCGGCGTGCCGCTCTCGAGCGTATCTTCGTCGACGACGTCAGCCTGCATGGAGGGCGGCAGCACCAGATCGGCTCCGAGGCTGGCGCCGGTGAGCACGCAAACGACTACGAACCACCAGAGATCGCCCGGTCCCAGCAGCGGTACCCAGACGAAGACCGCGCAGGCCCAGATCATCGCCCCCATCCAGACCCGATGCTTGCCGAACCGCCGACTCAAGCCCAACCACAAGGGCACGGCGGCGATGCCGCACAGGAAGTAGACGAACAACAGCAGACCGCTGCTGTCCGGCCGCTCGAGCACATGGGCAACGAACAGCAGGAACAGGCTCGCGGGCAGGCCGTTGGCGATGCCGTTCAGGAAATAGGCGGCAATCAGACGGCGGAACGGCCGGTTCGCGGCCAGCAGCCGAACACCGCGGCGCCAGCCCAGCCAGTTCGGCCGCACGAGCGGCCCTTCCGGGACGAAGCGAACGGCCAGCACGACGGCGATCGGCAACGCCAGCAGGATCATCCAGGCCAGTCCGCGCATCGCCGCCGGCGTTCCGCCGGCAAGCAGGGCGGGAAGCGCCGCCGCGAGCAGCGTTCCGAACACCACCTGCACCTCGCGCGCTGCGGCGATTCGCGTCCGGCCGTGATAGTCGGCGGAGAGCTCGGCGCCCCATGCCTGGTAGGGAAGCTGAATCATGGTCGCACCGAGATAGAGAACGGCGCTCCAAACGATCAGATACGGGACGCCCACCGCGGATCCGGGCACGAAGAGGAACCAGGCGCTGATCATGACCACCGGCGTCCCGAGCAACAACCACGGCCGCCGGCGTCCCCAGCGTGACGACATCCGGTCCGAGAGCATACCGATCAGCGGGTCGGTCGCCATATCCCAGAGCCGCGCCGCCAGGAGCGCCGCGCCCACGGCGGCAAAGCCGAGCCCCACATGTTCGGCATAGAATGCCGGGAGAAAAACGTAGAGCGGGAGCAACAGGGCGGCCAGCGGCAGCCCAGGCGCCCCATACGCGAACAGAACGAATCGGCCCAGCTTCGCCGTCATCGCGTTCAGGCCGCCTGCAGGCAAATCTGCCGCAGGTCGATGCGGCCGGACCGGAACCCGCCCTCGCAATAGGCAAGGTAGTACTTCCACATGCGCCGGAAGCGCTCGTCGAAGCCGAGCGCAGCAATCGCCGGCCAAGCGGCATCGAACGCATCGTGCCAGAGATCCAGCGTGCGCGCGTAGTCGGCCCCGTAGGAGTTCTGCTCCGCGACCGTCAGCCCTTCCGACCGGGCCGCGATACGGAATGCTTCCGGCGACGGCAGCATGCCGCCGGGGAAGATATAGCGCTGGATGAAGTCCGTGCTCCGCCGGTAGACGTCCCAGATGTCGTCGTCAATGGTGATGACCTGCAGCGCGGCCCGCGCGCCGGGTTTCAAACAGTCTCGCAGCTTGGCGAAGAAGGCCGGCCAATAGCGCTCGCCGACCGCCTCGAACATCTCGATGGAGACGACCCCGTCGAACCGCGTATCCAAGTCGCGATAGTCCTGCAGGCGCACGTCGACGCGCCCGGCCAAACCCGCCTCCGCTATGCGTCGCCTCGCGAATTCGTGCTGCTGCCGGGAGATCGTGATGGCGGTGACCCGGCAGCCGATTTCTTTCGCGGCATACAGCGCGAACCCGCCCCACCCGCAGCCGATCTCGAGGACGTGCTGACCCGGCGCCAGCCCGGCGAGCTCCGCGATCTGGCGGAACTTGCGCTCTTGCGCCGCCGCCAGCGGTTCATCCTTATCGGAGAAGACGGCGCTCGAATAACTCAGCGTGGGATCAAGCCACTTTTCGTAGAAGGCGTTGCCGAGGTCGTAGTGACGGGCAATGTTGCGCTTGGCGACGCGCCGGGAGTTGGGCCGGGCCAGATGACTCAGTCGCCGCAGCAGGCGAACCGTCGCCATCCCATTGAGCGTCTTCTCCCAGGAATCCCAGTTGGCGAGGGCAAGGTCCACCACCGCCCGGATATCCGGGGTTTCGCAGTCGCCGTCAATATACGCTTCGGCGAAGCCGATATCGCCCCCGAACAGCACACGGCGGACGAAGCGCCGATGGCGGATCTGGATGGACGCTTCCGCACCGGGTTGCGGTGCCTGAAAGCGGTGACTCGTGCCGTCAGGGAACTCCAGGTGGAGAGCTCCTTTCTGCAGCTGTTGACCCAGGACGGTCAGCACGGAGTCCCGAACGGAAGCCGGGGCCGGCGGCATGGTGGAATCAGTGAACATGGTCCTCAGCTCGGTTTTCTTGTTGTCACTCGGCCGCCGTCGGCAGTTGCGGCCCCGTCGTCGTCGCCACGGCCGTCACCGGAAGCGCCGGCGGCCGCGGACGTCCTGAATAGCGCGCCCCCTTGCGCCACAGGCGGAACGCCTCCCAGTGAATGCCTGCAATCACCTTGCCGGTCATGGCCGGGTTGCCGGCGAGCGCGCGGAGCAGCGCGCCGTCCGAAAGCTGCTCGCGTCGGGCCGTCTGGGTGGCGACCAGGATTTCGCCTTCCCGCGTCGATTGGCGGATGACCAAGGCGAACCGCTCGTCGGGCTCCGTCAAACGGAAGCGATAGGTCGCCTGCATCTCGATGAACGGGGAGACGTAGAAGCACTTGTCGCAATGCTGATGCAGCGGGGCCCCGGGCTCGTGGTTCGGGTCCACCGGGATCAGGTAGCAATGCTGCTCGCCGAAGGTGTTCTTGACCTCATAGAGCACCGCCGCCAAACGTCCGTTCCGGTGGTGGCAGAACCAGATCGAAAGCGGATTGAACACGTAACCCAGCAGCCTCGGGAAGCAGAGAATCCGCACCCGCCCGCCGGCAAGGTCCAGTCCGGCATCAGCCAACACCTTGTCGATCCAGGGCCGCAGCGGCCGGCCGTCCCGCGGCCCGTGGTCGCGGTCCAGGAAGGCCAGCAGATTGAAACGGTTATGCGAGAACAGCTTGAGACGACCGGACAGAGCCGGCAGCTCGTCCAGATCAACGAGCAGCGAGAACACCCGGTAGGTGAACTTGTGACTGACGGCGCCGAGTCGGCGATGCATGACCCGGCCCATGTAAAGGCAGGATCGAAAGGTCCGGCCGGTCCTTGCGGGGCTGCGGTCCATCCCTGAGCTACTCTGCGGCTTCCGCCATGGGCAACGGGGCTGCGGTGACCGCGGCCGGGCTCATCGGGACGATCTCGCCCGCCCAGGGGGCGGGCGCGCCCAAGGCCTCGGCGACCGCAAAGCCCGCCTGCAACCCGTCCTCGTGGAAACCGTAACCGCAATAGCTGCCGCAGAACCAAGTCCGGTACCGGCCCTGGATGGATGGCAGCGCATGCTGCGCCGCGAGTGCGCCTGCGTCGAACTGTGGGTGATGGTACACGAACTCTCCGATCACGGTGCTTGGTCTTGGTTCTTCATACGGATTGAGGGTCACAAACAGAGGCACCTTCGGATCGATATTCTGGAGCTTGTTCATCCAGTAGCTCACCGCAACCTTTCGACGTCCGTCCCGTCTGTCGCCAGCCAGATAGTTCCAGCTTGCCCAGGCTGCCCGTCGTCGCGGCATAAGTGCGGCGTCCCGGTGCAGTATCGCCCGGTTGGCGGCATATCGAAAGGCGCCCATCACGAAACGTTCGTCGGGTGTAGCGTCGTCGCCGAGCATGGCCAGCGCCTGATCCGCATGGCACGCAAGGACAACGTGATCAAACCGATCCTCGGCGCCGGCGGCATCGCGGACCAGGACCCCATGCTGCGTCCGTCGGACAGTCTTGACCGGCGATCCCAGCCTCAGGCGATCTGCGAAGGCCGCGGTCAGCTTCTCTACATAGGCCTGGCTGCCGCCCGTGACGGTGCGCCACTGCGGCCGGCCCGCGATCTTGAGCAGGCCGTGGTTGAGGGAGAAGCGAATGAAGGTGACGGCCGGAAATTCGAGCATGTCGTCCAGCGAGGACGACCAAATGGCCGCCCCCATGGGCAGCAGGTGATCTTCGACGAAGGCATCCGAATACCCGTTCGTGGACAAATAGTCGCGCAGGGTCAAGGTCTCTTCGGCAGGATCTTGCAGCAGCGCTGGCGCCTCCCGGTAGAACCTCGCCACGTCCTTCAACATGCGCCAATAGCTAGGCCGAGCGAGATTGCTGGGCTGCGCGACCAGGCCGCGGAGGCTCCCCTCATATTCCAGCTGGCCGCGGCGGGCGCTGACCGAAAAGGACATGTCGCTCGCCTCCGTCTCTACGCCCAGCGTCGCGAACAAGCGGATGAGATTGGGATAGGTCGCTTCGTTGTAGACGATGAAGCCGGTGTCGACGGGAATGGTCGTGCCCGCGGCCTCAACCAGTACGGTGTTGCTGTGACCGCCAGGCCGGGAGGCTGCCTCGTAGACCGTGATGGCGTGTTTTTGGTTAAGAAGCCAGGCAGCACCCATCCCGGTAATGCCCGCGCCAATAATCGCTATTTTCATGGTTTCCCCGACGTTGCGCCTAACGGTTTACTCGTACGCGCGCTCCACGCGTACGGATCACCTGGCCCGGATCAGGGGAGAAAATGCGGCGCAAAGGCGGCGGTTTGGCCTAGCCGGTGATCCAGTCCGTGGCCTGCCTCGTATGAGCTTGCAATTACGGGTCCGATGCATCTGCCCGCACGAGCGGGGATGGGAGGGATCAATGCTTGCTGGCGTGGCGGTTGAAGCGTTACATAACGTCAATCAGACGCGCTATTCCCCCAGGGCGATGCAGCCTCAGCCCTCCTTGACGGACCTAATTTCCGACGTTGCGAATCGCCGCGACCGCGAAGCGTTTGCTCTGTTGTTCGATCATTTTGCGCCGCGCCTGAAGTCATACTTCTTCAAGCTCGGTGTGTCAGACCAAGCTGCGGAGGATTTTGTCCAAGAGGTCATGTTGACCGTTTGGCGGAAAGCGGAACTCTTTGATAGCGCACAGGCCGGCGTGAGTACCTGGATATTCACGATCGCCCGAAACAAGCGCATCGACGCGATCCGGCGAGAGCGCCGCCCTGAGATCGACCCGGAAGATCCGGCGATCAAGGGGGACGAGGATCCGGCGCCAGATGACGTGGTACATGCTTCTCAAATGGGAGATCGGGTCCGCTCGGCCGTGGCCGAGCTCCCCGCGGCGCAGGCCGAGCTGGTGCGGATGTCCTACTTCGAGGACAAGTCGCACACGGTCATCGCGGAGGAACTGGGGCTTCCGCTAGGGACAGTGAAGTCGCGCATCCGGCTGGCCGTCCAGCGGCTGCGCGGCTTGGTGGGAGAGACGATATGATGACGGGCACAATGGAGCACACCGCGCGCACGCCGCAGCATCACCCCGACTCCGAGTTCCTGATGGACTATGCGGGTGGCGCCTTGCGGGAACCGCTGGCGGTTCTGATTGCGACTCATCTGAGCTTCTGTGGCAGGTGCCGTGCTGAAGTGGCGCGCCTGGAGGCATTGGGCGGGTCGTTGATGGAGGGTCTTCCTCGAGAGCGCATGAGCGCGGGTAGCCTGGGCCGCCTGTTGCGGCGTCTCGACAGGGAGGGCGAGGAGGAGCGCCCGATGGTCATGGATCGCGGCGACCCGGCGGTGCCGTATCCCTTGCGCCCTTACCTGGCCCGTTTGGGGTCTGCTCGCGGTGGCGGTTGGGCAAATCTGCCCTGGAAAAAGCGCTTAAAGGACGTGGGCGAGATCACCCTGCTCGACAGCTTTCCCGGCTTTCAGACGCGCTTGATGCGGATCGCAGGGGGGAGCGCGGTGCCGGCGCACACGCATGGCGGCATGGAATTGACGCTCGTCCTGGAAGGCGGCTTCTCGGACTCTACGGGTCAGTATCTTCCTGGCGACGTCGCCTACGCGGACGACGCGCTCTCCCACCAGCCCGTGGCAGACGAGGGGCATGATTGCATCTGCCTGGCCGTGACCGATGCACCCTTAAAACTGACCGGGCCGATCGCGCGTCTGTTCAATCCCTTTATTCGGAGCTGACTTCCCGCTGAACCGTGCTGATCCGGCCAGTTCGAACCCTCGTATAAACCATATTGGAGGGGCAGATAGGGCACTGCACGAGGTGCCCATACACAGGCCAGGAGGCAACCGTGGTCGGATTCTCCGTTCTTCGTCAAGCATTCTCTGCGCCGATCCTAACGCGGGAGAGAGAGTACGAGCTGGCTCGTCGGTGGATCTATGAGCGGGACCAAGCCGCGGTCGAAGAACTAGCCAACAGTCATCTGCGCCTCGTGGCCAGCGTAGCCGGCAAATACCGGCGTTTCGGGCTTCCGCGCAACGACCTGATGCAGGAAGGCGTGGTCGGTCTGATGCAGGCGGCGTCACGGTTCGACCCGGATCAGGGCGTGCGATTCGCGACCTACGCGATCTGGTGGATCCAAGCATCGATCCGCGCCTTTGTGGCGCGCAACACCTCGATCGTGCACAACGGGTCTCGCCTCAACGTGAGCAGGCTTGCCAACGAGCGCGGCCCGGACCAGTCGCTGGATGCGCCTACCTCAGCGGATTCGGACATGTCGCTCGAGGATATGCTGGTCGACGACGGGCCGACTCCTGAAGAGACGGCCATCGAAATCAATGACCGCACAGCGTGGGCGGCGTGGATGGCCGAAGCCCTGCAAACCCTCACCGAGCGTGAGCAGCGAATCATCCGCGCCCGCCATCTGCGTGAAAAATCAACCACCCTTGCCGAGCTGGGGGAAGAATTCGGCATCAGCAAGGAGCGCGTGCGCCAGATCGAAAAAAAGGCGCTGCGGGAACTGCGCCGGGTCCTCGAATCCCGGGACGAGCCTGTCGGCGCCAGCCGGCTGCTCTAAGCACGATTGCTCCGAAAGACATCCCGGCGCCCGCCCGTCAAACCCGCAGCGCCACTGCCCAACACGAGGTTTCGTCAGACGGGTTTGTCCGCCGCAGCGTGGACCAGGCTCCATTCGAGATGGGCGCCTGTTTCGGAGTCGGTAACGGCTAGGTACCGATTGATCGACTCCGCGACCTGTTCTCGGGAGGCTTTGTCCATGCGGAACAAGGTCTTGCAGTACGAGACCAGGATTTCGCGGTCAGGGAGGTCCCAGTTGTAGGTCATGACCTCCTCTTCCACGTTGACGAAACCCGCATCCCCGAGCATGGCGGAGAACTCACCTGGGTGCACGAACATCCCGTCATGGCCGATCGGTGTATACCGATCCACGGCGATATTGAGGAATCGGTCCTGGGGCGAATCGGCCAGGACGTCGGCCACGGCGACGCGCCCACCGGGCTTCAAAATGCGGAAGGCTTCGCGAAAGAAGGCATCCTTGTGCTCCTGGTGATGGAGGCCGGCCAGATTGCTGACCCGGTCCACGCTCTCGTCTGGAAGGTCGATGCGGGAGAGCGAGCTGAGCACCCGGTTGAACTTGGGGTCGATGGTGTCGAGAAAGCTCTGTGAATTCTCCACACAGGTGATGCACCCCGGGTCAGCGATCTGCTCCAGCGCAGCCTCGACCAGATAGCCACCGCCCGCACCCGCGTCGCACAGGGTCAGGCCCGGGGCCAGCCGGAGCCGATCCAGCAGGAGCCGTCGTTCCGCATCCCGTGCCTCTGGATAGGCCCGGTTGGCTTCGTTGAAGCGACCTACGCGTTCCGGCGTGTACGTCGCCGCTCGGTCATCGAACCGGTCCAGCGGCGGGTGGGTTGGACCGCGGCGATGAGGCCCCGACGTCATGGCAGGCCGGGCCCAATTCCGCAGGAAGGGATTGGGTCGGAGGTCATGATATGGGTGCTGCCCAAAGCACAAGGAAACCAAGGAATTCCTGGAAGATATCGGATCCGACTGGCCTGGACAAGGCACGGGTCCAACCCTGTCGAGAGTGATCGGCAGGGCATATTCTGGCTCCATACGACTCTGTGCCGGGACCGGACGTCGGCAAGTCAGCGTTGCCTGGGAGAACCGTTCGGGTCAGGATCTGTCGTGCCGCGGGCTTTTCGAACACGAGCCCCGGTGCAAGCGGCCCGGGCGCAGGACGTTTTTTAAGGTTTGAATGATTTGCTGCGGGCCGCACGGGCTCGAATGCTCCCTCTGAAGGACGGGCCGTTGCGGACTGGCGGGCAGATGAAGCACTTCAGGCTGATCGAGCGGGACATCGACGTGGCGCCGATGGTTCAAGAGATCTTGGATCATCCACAGGTTTGGTCGCTCGATTCGAGCCGCCAGAACAAGGTCTCGGTTCAGCGCGACACAGAAGCGGTGCTCCTGGTTGGCCACTCGGACCACGCCATGGGCGATCGGAAGGCGCGGGAAGACATGCCGCTCCGATATGTCGGGCGCCCGACATCCGTCTCGGCCTTGTTCCCAGCGACTTTGGCGTTCGTCGAAAGACTGGTACGGCGCATGAACGGGTTGCCGGGACGGGCTGTTGTCGTGCGGCTCAAGCCCGGAGGGCAGGTGTACCGGCATACGGACGACGAACTCTACTATCGTCTGCGGGACCGTTTTCATATCGTCCTCAAGAGCGTCGCGGGAAGTCGCTTCCGCTGTAGCGAGGAGGAGGTTCGCATGAAGGAGGGCGAGCTGTGGTGGTTTGAGAGCCAAGTTCCGCACGAGGCTTTCAACGATTCCGAAGAGGATCGCGTCCATCTGATCGTGGATGTTCTGTCCCCGAAGTCGCTCTTGGCCTTTCTCATCCGCCCGCTGCGCCGGGCCCGTCGCTAGGCGCCAATAGCACAACCGCGCCTATGGGGCAGATTGCATTTCGGTGTCTCGGGAGCCATAGTAAATCCGCAGCACGAGAAGGCAGAGGATATCGCCGAGGGCAGGCTTCTCACCGCAGCACTTCCAACTCCGAATTGACAGGTTTCGGGCGTGCGCTGGAAATGTCGGTGAGGGCACCGATGCCAGCCAGGTCAGGGCGAGGCTGACCCGCCGGAAGAGGGGATTCCGCATCGCTACCAAGCCACTCAAGCGGTCCATGCGAGGCGCGCGAGATGGCCGCGCAAACCGCCCCGTACCGGGTCCGCAACCCGACGCCGACAAGGTTGATATCCGGACGCCCGGCGACGTTGTCTCGAACATCGAAGGGCTGGTTTGGCCTGGCGTGCCAGAGCGTTACGGCGGCATGCTGCTCAGCCTCGCCTATCAGCTCGAGCAGAGCCAATGGTGGTCGGCCGAAGAAATCCGGCGGCATCAGTTCCGTCAGCTGGAGATGCTCTTGCGTCATGCGGCGAAGTCGGTGCCGTTCTTCCGCCAGCGCTTCGCTCTGCTCGGGTTCGATCCCAACGAAACCCTGACCGAAACCAATTGGCAGCGCCTGCCGTCGCTCGGCAGACGGGATCTGCAGGACCATTTCCAAGCGCTGGTCAGCGAGGCCGTTCCCAGATCCCACGGGCGAACCTTCGAGCTGACCAGCTCCGGATCCACGGGAACGCCGGTCCGGGTCGTCAAGACTGGACTCTCTCAGCTTGCCTGGGAAGCCGTAACCCTCCGAGAGACGATATGGGCCAATCGGGATCTCTCGGGAACTTTCGCCGATATCAGGTTCTTGCCCAACAAGAGTGCGGCACCCTATCCCGACGGCGCGCAAAAACCCAGTTGGGGGGGGTTCACGCGAGGCGTATCGACCGGTCCTGCCATGACGCTGAACCTCAGAACCCCGGTCCAACAGCAAGCTGAGTGGCTTGTCCGGAGCGCCCCGGACTACTTGTTGACCTTTCCGTCAAATCTCGAGGCCCTTGTACAGCACTGTCAGGCGCACGGCATCGAGCTGCCTTCAGTCAGGCAACTGGTGACGATCTCCGAGCTGCTGAAGCCGGAACTCAGGACACTTTGCCGCGACGTCTGGAGCGTCGAAATACGGGACATGTACAGCACCCAGGAGGTCGGTTACGTCGCGCTGCAATGCCCCGAACATGAGCACTACCATGTGCAGGCGGAGAATGTGCTGGTCGAAATCCTGGATGAGACAGGCCGGCCCTGCCAACCCGGCGAAATCGGCCGTGTGCTGGTCACTTCGCTGAGCAACTTCGCGACGGCATTGATCCGGTATGATGTTGGCGACTATGCCCGGGTCGGCCATCCCTGCCCGTGCGGCCGCGGTCTCCCGGTTCTCGAGAGCATCCTAGGGCGCGTCCGCAACATGCTCACGCTGCCCTCCGGGGAGCGAACCTGGCCGTCTCTCGGCTTTGCCCATTTCCGTGAGGTCGCGCCGATACGCCAGTCGCAGATCGTCCAAAAGGCCCGAACCTCCCTGGAACTGCGGTTCGTCGCTGAGCGGGACCTGACCGAGGCGGAAGCGGCAAGCGTCAGGCAAATGATCCTGGAAAACGTCGGATGCGAGATGGCGATCGAGATGGTCAAGACGGATCGCCTGGAACGGTCCGGGGGCTGGAAGTTCGAGGAGTTCCGCTCCGAGATCGCTGAATAGGCCGCGCTCTGGCCCTCTTCCGCCTGCGGTGATGCCGTCCCATGCCCAGCAAATTCCCTCACACAGAGCAACAGCAACCGGATCGGGCCACGGCCGCCATCCCTTCCCTCTTGGAGCAGGCCCACGATCAACGTGAACGCTGGCAGGCGGCGCTCGCCAAGTGCTGTGTGCGGCACATGGACGTCGCGCCCGACGCCATGGCGCGCCCGATCGCCGACGCCGGCCGGCGTGCGGTCGAGCGGATCGCCCGTGCAATGCTGCAGGAAGGGCTGATCCGCGTCGAGGCGCCCGTCGCAGGCCAGTCGCGCGTCGTGCCCGCGCAGGCGACAGCCCAGCCGGCCGTGCATGTCTTGCATGGCTTGACGCCCAGTACCTCGAGCCTGTTCCCCAGGCTGCAGCTGTCTCGACAAGGCGCGGATCAGGGCCTCACACCGATCGAAGACCCGGTCGAGCTGCTTGAGCTGGTTGCCCGGGGCGCCGATCAGGCACCCCCCGGCGACCTGCTGCGGCTTGCAGAAGAGCTGACCGATGCGGTGCTGAACGACGCCTTGTGCAGCGCGTATCGGGCGGGCTGGAACACGCGACTCCGCGATGCCGCACGCAGAGCTGGAAAATCGACCTTTTGGCAGTGGCTTAAGGACCGGTCGGAACCAGCGAACGAGCCGCTCATGCTCGAGCAGTGGAGCGCGGTGGGCCACCCCTATCACCCGACGCACAAGGCCAAACTGGGCATGACGCCTGCCGAAGTCGTGGCCTTCTCTCCGGAGTTCGAGCCGGAGGTTCAGGTCGGTCTGGTCGCCGCGCGCCGCGAGCTGACCCGCTCGGAGACCTTGCCGGGCGCGCCCACGGGCGACCGCTGGCTGGAACATCACTTCCCCGCCTGTGCCGAAGCATGGCGGGACGCGCTGGTTCAGCAAGGTGGCGATCCGGACGCCTATGTTGCCATCCCGGTTCACCCCTGGCAGGCGGCCCACGAGATCCCCAAGCGCTTTGGCCGATCGATTGCAAATGGCGACCTGATCCCGCTCGCCGCTCCGACGATCCCGTCCAGGCCGACGACCTCGGTCCGAACCCTGGTTCCGACTGCAAGCTCCGTTTCGCCGCACATCAAGCTTTCGCTGGGTGTCAGGCTGACCAGCGTGCCCCGGACGATCTCGCCCCGATCCTGCGAGATGGGGCCCCGTATCGGCAAACTGCTGAAAGACGCGATAGCTGGCGACGGTACGCTGTCCTCCGCCATCGACATCGTGCCCGAGGAGCTGGGCCTATACTACCTGTCCACTGACCCGGACGAATCCGGGCACGCCGAGCACCTCGCGGCAGTGCTGCGCGCGAACCCGGTTCGGACTTGCGATGCCGACGAGAGCCTCGTTCCGACCACGGCTTTGACGGCGCGCTCCCCGATGACCGACGCGCCCCTGTTCTTGGAGATCTCGCGAGCCGCGGGCGAAGCGAGCGCCGGAACGACCCAAGCGCGGTTCAGGCATTATGCGGAGACGCTTCTGCGGCCTCTCCTGACGCTCTATCTCCGGTACGGGATCGGGCTCGAGGCGCACCAGCAGAACACGTTCGCGGTCTATACGCGTTCCGGCACGCTAAAGCGCTTTCTTTTCAGAGACTTCGGCGGCATCCGAATCCACGAACCGACGCTGCGCGATGCGGGCCTAAGCCTGACGGTGCATCCCGACCGTTTGACGGTGGTCGACGAGCGGGCGGCCGTCCGCAAGAAATTGATAACCTCTGGGCTGCACTATCACCTGGGCTTTCTGATCAGCCGCATTTGTCGCCATCTGCGGGTGAGCGAACGGCCCTTCTGGTCGGATGTTGCCGACGTGGTGGAAACCACCATGAACGATCTGCGCGGCGACCTTGATGCGTCCACCTGGCGGCAAGAACGCACCGCCTTCCTCGACGCCGACTGGGAGTTCAAGGCCAGCTTGCGCATGCGCCTTGAGAACCTGTTGCGGGACGTATACGTGCAGGGCACGAACCCGCTGCGGCGTACCGGTCAGCGGAGGCCGGAACAATGAAGCACAGCTACCTCACGTTCACAGACCTGTACGGCACCGAACAGATGCGGGCCGTCTGGGGCGAGACCAACATGGTCCAGAAATGGCTGGACGTGGAGGCGGCGATAGCCCGGGCACAGGCCGATCTGGCATTGCTGCCGCAGGACACCGCCGAGGCGATCGTTCGCAACTGCTCGGTCGAGCGCCTGGACGTCCAGAGCATTTACGAGAAAAAGCAAGAGGTCAGACATCTGATGGTCTCCGTCCTGCAGGCCTTTGCCGAGAAATGCGGCGTTCATGGCGAGCAGATCCATCTCGGCGCAACCACGCAGGACATCCTTGATACCGGCCTGACGCTGCAGATCAGGGAGGCGTTGGAGATCATCCTGGAGGAGCTTCTGTCGCTGGAGCTGCGCCTGCTCGCCTTGGCGCAAGAGCACAAGACCACGGCGATGATGGGCCGCACCCATGCCCAGCACGCAGCGCCCCTGACATTCGGGTTCAAGGTGGCCATTTGGGCGAGCGAGATCTTCGATCACATCCAGCGGCTCAAAGACTGCTCGGCACGGCTGCATTTGCTGAGCCTCAGCGGCGCGGTGGGAACGAATGCGAGCTTTGTCTATCTCTTCGGGAAGGAAAAGACCGATGCGTTCCGGTCACGCGTCGCCCAGTACCTCGATCTGTCCAAACCGGCAATCGATCTGCACCAAAGGACGGATCGCTTTGTCGAACTGGCCAACGTGCTCGCGTTGATCGGCACCACTCTCGGAAGGATCGGGTTCGCGATCCGGGATCTGCAGGCCACGGAGGTCGCGGAGGTCTCGGAGCCCTGGGTCGCGGGCAAGAACATGTCGAGCTCCACCATGCCGCACAAGCGCAACCCCGACCGCTCAGAATGGCTGAACGGCCTCGCCAAGTTGCTGCGCGCGAATGCGGCTTCTCTGGCCAGCGTGGAGATGCAGCATGAGCGGGATGCCACTTGGATGGCGGTCGCCTATGCGACGCTTCCGGAGTGTTTTCTGAATTGCGCGGCTGGAACCCGCCTGGCCCGGACCGTTCTCGACGGTCTCGAAGTGAGCCGCGCGCACATGCAGCGTAATCTGAACCTGACCCAGGGTCTCGCGATGAGCGAAGCCGTCATGCTCGGCCTCTACGAGAAAACCGGGCGAAAGCTCTGGGCGCACCGGATCTGCTACGACTGCGCGCTCAGCGCCCAGGAGACGGGACGGCCGCTCAAGGACGAGCTGTTGGCGAATGCCGAGATCCGCAACGTCCTGTCCGAGGCGGAGATCGACGCTCTCCTGGATCCAGAGAACTATCTGGGCGACTGCGCCGAGCAAGTGGACGCGATCGTCGCGCGCATCCGGGCGGAGCTCTTTCCCGGGCCGAAAACGCGCAAAGAGCAATCGGTCATCGGCCGGTCGGCGCCGACCAGATAGGCTGTTTTTCCTTCGATCGGGGTCGCCGGGCAGGCCAGGACGGTCGGGCCCCGGCTTTTACGCCGTCACACCGGACTCTTCCCGTCGATCCGCGCACCGTTCCGCCACGAACAGGCAGGTTTCGTATCGAACCGAAACCCGCCCACCCTGCGCCTCGATGGCCTCGCCGATGTCGGAAAAAAGCCGTGCTTGGACCGCGCCGGAGAGCCGGCGATGCTCGGGCTGGGTGCCGAGAAGGTCAGCATACTCGGCCGCGGTGTATTGCGTGGTCCAGGGATAGGTTCGGACGAAGCAGGTCTTGAAATGGCCGGAAAGATCGATCTGTTGGTCGTAGGGCAGCTCTTCGGAAAACGCCTGCCAGGCGGGAAGACGGGCCAGGAGCGTAGGCGCCTCTCTCGCGTACACCTCCTCAATGGCTGATTCGACCTCTGCATCCGGGAACGCGGGTACGTTCCAGAAGACCGCGAGCGCTCCGCCTCGGCCGAGGCTCGCGGCGGCCTTCTCGAAACCGACCGTGGGGTCCACCCAATGGAATGCCTGAGCCGACATGACCAGATCAAATGTCGCGGGCGCACCCGGCCAGGTCTCGAACGCCTCGTTCCGAACTTCCACGTTCGGGTAGCGAGCGCACTTGCGCGCAACCCGCGCGGCCAAGTTGGGCCCCGGCTCCAGGCCCAGAATCCGATATCCCAGCTTGGCGAACATCTCGGTCGCGCGGCCCGTTCCGCAACCGATCTCGAGAATCCTGCCGCCGCTCTTCAGTCCGGAAATCCTGACGATGTCCTTGACCAGCTGTCCGGGATAGCCTGGTCGCGCGCGGTCATAGGCGTCGGCGGCGGCGTCGAAATCCGCAATCGCGGCCCGCGCCCTGTTCCGAATGTCGTCTTCCATTGTCGAAGCCCAGGTTGACGTCGGCATCGGGAAGAAGCAATTCGGCACCTTAGCCTTGGGCGGTCCGATCGAGAAGCGGCTGTCACTCGCTCGCGCGCGCGCTTTCCGCTTCGGCTAGCCAGCGCGCCGCGCAAACCTTTCACAATCCGTCCATCGGCACGCTTTCCCTCTCGCGCGGCTCCCACCGCGCCCGCGCTTCCTGTGCGATCGCAAACGGAGTCGCTCCCAGCTCCTTCTGCATCTCGATCGCGGGCAGGTGCAACCCGTCCCGCAGGATCACGTTGAAGCACTTGGTCACCCGATAGCCGAGGGCGCCGTAAAGCGGGGCCCCACACAACGTGGCCGCCAGGCTGATGATCCGGAAGCCCGCCTCGATCGCGGCCTTCTCAGAGCGCGTCACCAGCGCCCGCCCGATACCGCAGCGCAGCCGCTCGGGGTGGGTGTAGACCGCGCGGATGACGGCCGCATCGGAATACGGATCCAGCCGCGACGGCGTTCCGTTCGTCCGCCTCGGCCTTGCCCGCACCGCGAGGTCGCGGAAGCTCCAACCGCCGCAGCCGACCAGTTCGCCCCCAGCTTCGGCCACATAGTAGGTCTGGTCCTTGATCAGCCGGGTATCCAAGGTATCGAGATGGCGGATACACGCCTCGATCTGTTCGTGCGTGTAGACCTCGGATCCGATCTTGTAGAAGGATGCCTGCTGTAACGACCGAATGCTGTGCGCATCTCTCATGCGAGCGAGACGAAGCGTGAACTCGGAGGATGACATGCCAATCTCCGTTCAAGGCCTGAGCTACGATATTGTCGTGTGAAGCCGGACGACCGGACGACGTCGCCTGCGATGGACGACCGCCCTTCCA